>NZ_RBXL01000001.1:542500-1142500 GCF_003634315.1 Thiocapsa rosea | reverse complement strand
GTCCCAGATACCACTTGGTGATGAAGCCGGCCACCGGCGGTGCCCCGATCATCCCGAAGGCCGCGATCGTGAAGGCGACCATGGTCCAGGGCATCCGGCGGCCCACGCCGTTCATCTCGCTGACCTTGTGGATTCCCAGGGTCTCGGCCAGATTCCCGGCGCAGAAGAAGAGCGTGATCTTCATCAGCCCCTGATGCACCAGATGCACCAGGCCGCCGACGGTGGCGATGGGGCTGGCGATGGCGACGCCCAAGACGATGTAGGAGACCTGACTCACGGTTGAGAAGGCAAGTCGCCGCTTCAAATCATCCTGGTAGATGGCGCGCAGCGATCCGTAGATGATGGTCGCCGCGGCCAGAATGGCCAACGGCAGCGTGACCCCGAGCAGTGCGGCGAACTCGACCCCGAAGACCTCGTAGACGACGCGCACGATCCCGAAGGCACCGGCCTTCACGACCGCGACCGCATGCAGCAAGGCACTGACCGGCGCTGGGGCGACCATGGCCATCGGCAGCCAGGCATGCAGCGGGATCAGGGCGGCCTTCACCCCGAGACCGGTGATCAGAAAAATGAAGATGAGGATCAGGGCCGGATGATGCGATGGATCCAGCTCGGAGACGAACCCGCGCGGGGTGAACTCCAGCGTCCCCGTCAGGGTGTAGAGCCAGACGATCCCGAGCAGCATCAGGGCACCGCCGCCGATCGTATAGGCCAGATAGACCTGACCAGCCCGGCGCGCGACCTCGGTGCCGCGATGCACCACCAAGGGGTAGGTCGCCAGGGTGAGCATCTCGTAGAAGAGCAGGAAGGTCAGCATGTCGGCGGCCATGGCGACCCCGACGGTCGCGGTCACGCACAGGCTGAAGAACCCGAAGAAGCGGCTGCGATGCGGCGAGCCCTCCAGATAGCCGATGGCATAGATGGTCGTGACCAGCCACAGCAGGCTCGAGAGGACCAGGAAGAGCAGTGCCAAGGGTCCTGCGCGCAAGGCCAGATCCAGACCCGGCAGAAAGGTCAGGCGAACCTCGAAGGTATGCCCGTGAGCGACGCCCCAGATCATGACGGCCACGAGCGCGAGCTTGGTCACGGCCCCTGCCAGGTTGAGCGTGGTGCGCAGGCGGATGCGCGACTCGTCCAGACCGAAGATCAGAAGACCCGGCACCAGCGAGCTGCAGAGAACCAAGAGCGGAACCCAGGCTTCCAAGGTCATGGTGCTGCTCCCTCAGTCTGGATCCCGAAGGGGTTGCCGATCTCGAGCAAGCCGAGCGGCTGGGAGACGATCAACCCCATCAGCACCGCCGCCGCAGCCAGTGCGAAGGCGACCCATTCCATCGTCGCCGGCACCGGCTGGGCCTGATGCGGGTTCTCCGACTCGGTAAAGGCATGGCCGACGACCTTGAAGACATAGGCTGCGGCCATCACGCCGCCGAGGACGATGACGATCGCCCAGCCCCAGCGACCCTCGGTCAGCGCCGACTGCAGCAGCAACCATTTTCCGATGAAGCCGCCGCTCGGCGGCAACCCCACGATGCTGACCCCGGCCAAGGCAAAGGCCGCCATGCTCAGCGGCAGTCGCTGCACGACCCGATCCAGATCCGCGATCCGATCATGCCCGCCGAAGCGCAACAGATTCCCGGCAACCAGGAACATCGCCGCCTTCGCCAGGGCGTGGGAGAGCGCGAGGTAGAGGACACCGCTCCAGGCCATAATCCCGGTCCCGACGGCCAGCGGAAAGGCCAGAAACAGATAGCCGATCTGGGCCACCGTCGAGTAGGCGATCAGGAGCTTCAGGCGCGTCTGTATCAGGGCCTGGATCGAGCCCCAGAGGACAGCCGCTGCGCCGAGCAGACCCAGCAGCGTCGCGACCCCGCCGGCGATCTCGCCGAAGAGCTCGACCCAGAAGCGCACCAGCAGATAGAAGGAGCCCTTGACCACGAGTGCCGAAAGCGCGGCGCTGACCGGAGCTGCCGCGCTCGCATGCGCCGGGGGCAGCCAGAAGTGCAGCGGGAACAACGCCGTCTTGAGCATCAGGCCGGCGCTCATCAGACCCATTGCGGCCCAAGTGGCCGGTTCCGCGGCAATCCGCTCGGCCAGCAGGGCAATATCGACCGTCCCGTAGGCGTGATAGAGCAGTGCAACCCCGAGCAGATAGGCGAGCGATCCAAGCAAACTGACCAACAGATAGCGCATCGCCCCGACCAGCGCGTCCGCACCGCCCACAATCGCCGTGAGCGCCACCGCCGAGAGGCCAAGGATCTCCAGCGTGACGTAGAGATTGAAGATATCCGCCGAGAGGAAGAGCGCATTGAGCGCTGTGAGCAGGAGCAGCCAGAGCGGCCAGAAGGCTTGCGTGCGGGCGGGGGTGTCGCGGAAATAGGCGGCCGCGTAGAGACTGATCCCGAGACCGACGACGGCGGTCATGAGCAGCATCGCGACGCTCAACCCGTCCGCATAGAGGTCGACGCCGAGCGGCGCACCCCAGCCTCCCACCGCAAGGCGCTGCGGGCCATCGGCAAAGAGGCTCGGAACCTGGAGGATCACGGAGCCGAGAAGCGCAACGACACTGAGCAGTCCGATCGGTGTTGCCCAGCGTCGCATCACGAACGCGAGCAGTGCGCCGATCAGGGGCAGCAGGATGGGTGCGGTCAGGCCGCTTTGGACCAATACAGCCGTATCCATCGGGCTAGCGCTCGTGCTCGTCGGGTAAGCGGACGCGCCCCGTTGCTCCCGCGACACGCAGCATGAGACTGAGTGCCAAGGCCGTGGCGGCAACCGCCACAACGATCCCGGTGATCACCATCGCGTGGGGTACCGGATCCGGGATCCCCGACGCCGTGCGACCTGCCAGGCCGGCGAGGACCAGGAAGACCCCGCTGCCCATCACATTGAAGGCCAGGATCTTACGCAGCAGATGGGCATGCACGATCAAGGCATAGAGACCGAGCACGAAGAGTCCGAGCCCCGTCAGTGCATAGAAGACCGCCGGTGTCATGGATGGGCCTCCGGGCGCCCGCCGAGGAAGAGTGCCGCCAGGGTTGCCCCGATGGCGAGGCTGGCGATCGCCTCGATCAGCAGGATGAGTGCGCCGGCCCATTCGAGCGGATAGTCCAGCCAAACCGCTCCGAAAAAGAACGAGACCATGCCTGCGAGGATGAAGATCGACACGCCCGAGACCAGAATCAGCCGCAGCGGCCAGCCTGCCAGCGCGAGCGGCAACCGCCAGCCCGTGAGGGTCAGAACCACGCCGGCCGCACCGAGCACGGCACCCGCTTGGAAGGCCCCGCCGGAGGATGCACTCCCGGCCCACAAGAGATAGCCGGCGACCATGACCATCAAGGGCGCATAGAGTCGGCTCAGCCGATCCAGCATGGTGCCGGGCCGCCGATCGGCGAAGGGCGAGCCCTCGGCCAAGGACCAGACACTGGCCAACGCCAACAGCAAGACGACCATTTCGAGCAGGGTGTCGTAGCCGCGGAAGTCGAGCAGAACGGCCGTGACCGGATGCGTCACCCCGGTGTCGGACATCGCTGCTTCGACCTGTGCGGACAGCCCCGGCGATTCGGACGGAAGCGAGAAGACGGCGAGCACGAGGCCGCCGAAGATCGCGGCCAAGAGCGCGATCAGGAGCACATGCCCGGCGCGTGCGCCCAACCCCATCGGTGTCACGTCGAAACGCCGCATCGGCGCGGGCGATTATGTCTCGGCATCTCGGCGTTCCTGCGGCTGAGTGTTTTCTGTTCGGCTCGACTCCGCGGGTTCGTCCGCCCGCGCAGACAGCGGCAACCGGGCGAGTGCTGCGAGCAGCAAGGCGCCGGTCAAGCCGGCACCGATTGCCGCTTCGGCCAGTGCGATGTCCGGGGCGTCGAGCCGGACCCAGACCAGCGCCAGGGTCAGACCGAAGCCGATGAAGAGGACCACGGCTTCCAATAAACCGGGGCTCGCCAAGGCCCGCGCCGCGAGCCAGAGGAGCAGCAGTGCAAGCAGGCCATCGATGGCCCAAGTCGCCAGTGCGATCAGGTCCATGGTTGGGATCAGGTCCATGGCTCGATCCCGCGGCGCAGCGCCGCACGCGCGACCAGATGGCAGGCAAAGGCCGAGGCGACCAGAACCAAGAGCCAAATCAGCGCCAGCTTGCCCACCGCGGCAAACGACTCCGCCTGCACCGCAAGCCCGGCCACGATCAGCCCAAGCCCCAGATTGTCGGCCTTGGTCAGGGCGTGCAGACGGGTGTAGACATCGGGGAAGCGCAGCAGCCCCACGGTCCCGGCGAGAAAGAAGACTCCGCCGAGGATCAGCAGGGCGGCCGAGACGATATCGGCGATATCAGGGATCGACATGGCCGTCCTCCCTCTCGCCGCTCCAACTCCGGCGTACGAAGGCGACCATGGTGACGGCGGCCAGAAGGGCGAATACCAGGGCGACATCGCGCACCGCCGGGTAATCCGATGCCTCCGCGAGCAGCAGCAGGACCGCGACGGCCGTGGTGCCGAACAACTGGGCCGCGAGCATGCGGTCCGCCGGCGTGGGTCCGCGCAGGATCCGCCAGAGTCCGGCAGCCAGGGTGAAGATCAAGACGAGTGCAAGTACGAGATACAACAGGGTCATGGTGTCTCGGCATGGGTGCTCGGCGGCGTGCTCAGCCGGATGCGGAAGAGCGCGGCGACCTTGGTCTCCAGGGCTGCCAGATCCGCTTCGTTCGAAGCGCGCTGATCCAGGATATGGATGATGAGGTTATTCCGAACGATCTCGGCACTCAAGGTGCCCGGCAGAAGGCTGATGACGGCCGTCATGACGATCCGCGCCCGACCGGGCGGAAGATGCAGCCGATAGGTCAGCATACCGGGCGCGATGGGGAGGGTCGGCGCACAGGCGCGCCAAGCGACATCGACCCCGCCGCGCAGCGACCACCAGAGAAAGAAGGGAACGAAGCGGGCGAATCCGATTGGGGACCAAGGCACCGGACGCGACAGCGACAGACTCAGGGCGGTGGCCAGGACAACGAAGAGACCGCCGAGCGGCCAAGAGCTGTGTTGCCCTTCGGTCAAAACCCACCACAGCAGCGCGAAGAGCACGAGACGCAGCGCTACGGTTCGAAGAAACGGCAGGGGTCCGTGCAGTCGCATCAGTTCTTCCCGACTGGATCGGGTGCGTTGAGTGCCTCGTCCGGCCAGAATCGCGTCCCGAACAGGGTGGCTTCCAGGCGCATGCCGGATTCGGTCACGCGATAGATGGACACCCCGCGGCTGAACGGCTTTGTCATATTGCCACCCTCGCCCGAGACCGAGCCCCGCGCCTCGGCGGAGACCTCCTCGGTCGCGCGCCGGGTCCGATCCATGCCCTTGGCGGCGAGGTCGGCGCCGGTCGCAAGTGCGTCGAGCGAGAGTGAGCGGCCTCGCTCGTAGGCGTTTCCGGCCCCGGCCTTGAGCCCGTTCCAAAGGCCCTCGGCGGCGGCGAACGATGGACAGAATGCCAGGATCACGAGGAGCTTTGTCAGGGGGCTGAAGGTCTGCATAGTCCGAAGGATAACCTCCGGAGCGCATGATGCACACCTTGAGCGGGTCGGCCGTCCCGCAATCGCCCGCTATGCCGTCGCGCCTTCGAGCGTTCGCGGGATCGACACGCGCGCCGCCCGTTCGAAGCTGAAGCGCGTCGGCCGCCGATGTATACTGCGCGACCGGCGACCTCTCCGTTCTACCCCCTGATTCGATTCGATATGGCAAAGAAGCAAAAGCGACCTTCCGTCAAGGCCCGTCAGCAGGCGTCTGCGGTCACGCCCGAGTCGGCGCGTGCCGATCTCGATGCCGGGCGCTTTCGCGAGGCGATGGCGGGCTTCAAGGATCTGCTCAAGCAGGCCCCGGCGGGCGAAGACCGGGATGGACTCCGGGTCGGACTTGCCGATGCCTACGAGGGGCGCGCGCGCCAGCTCGGCGCCAAAGGCATGCACAAGGAGGCGCTGGTGATGTGGGAGAACCGTGCCGCACTGGGGGCGCTCCCGGCGCATCCGGATCATGCGGTTTGCCTCCTCCGCCTGGGTCGTGTCGCTCAGGTCATGCCGATGCTGGATGACGTCTCCTTGAAGGCCGATCCCGAGTCCCGAGCCTTGTTGCTCGGCCATGTGGCGGCCCAGATGCTCGCCGGCACCGCCGGGATTGCCGAGGCCCTGCCCGCCGACGACCCTATCCGTGTGCAAGCGACCGTCGCCGAAGAGGCCCTCGACGCCTATTGCGTCGGCAACGATCAGGCACTCGCGCAGGCGCTGAAGGCGATCCCGTTCCGCTCGCCTTATCGCGATCTGGTCCAGATCCTCAAGGCCCTGAGCCGGCTTGACCCCGTCGCGCGCGATCACCGGGGCGACTGGACCGAGGAGGCGCGCAACGAGGCCGCCAAACTCCTGGACCGCGTCGACGCCAACTCGGGCTTCGCCGGGTTGCGCGATGCCGCGCGCTTGGCGCTGCTCTCGGAGATCGAGCTGGCACCCAAGCTCCGCGAGATCGGCCCGGCGACACGCGATCTGGTCTTCTCTCTGCGCGGCTGGCCCGCCGAGCGGGCGATCCTCTGGAGCGAGCTGCAAGCGCTCGGCAACGCGCCGCAGCCGAAAGAGCTTCTGCGTCTGATGTTCCGGCATCGTCGGGCGCTCGGCGAGGCATGGGTCCACGAGCGTGGACTGCGTCTGCTCTTGCCGAAGCCGCAGACCGGCGCGAAATGGTGGATCGAGGTCGGCGGCAAACCACTGCGCAAGATCGACGGATACCTGCTGGATGCCTGGGAGAGCGAGGCGGATTCCGACCCCTGGAAGGTCGTCAGCTACTGGCAGGACTATGCGGACCTCCTGTTGGATGCCGCCGAGCATCGCGTCGAGCCGGGCAGCGATACAGCGTTGCGGATCGCGCTCGTGCATCGCCGCGCCGAAACCCTCTTTCAGATCCTCCAGCGGATGGAGCCGGATTCCGACCCGGAGTCCTTGCCGGGGAGCATTGCGGGCGAGCTGGAGAGCAGCCTCGAATACGACCCCGACGACCGAGCCACCTATTTGACCCTGATCGCCTACTACCTGCGCGGCGGCAAGGCGCTCAAGGACGCCCGCAATATCCTCAAGCGCGCCCAAGCGCGCTGGCCGACCGACAAGGCGGTTCTGACCGCCGCCATGGATACCGCGATCGCGAGCGGGGCCTTCAAGAAGGCTGCGACCATCGCCGCCGACATCCTGGCAGTGGACCCGATCAACAGCGGTGTGCGCGAGCGGCTGGTGGAGGCGCATCTCGCCCATGCGCGCAAAAACCTAAGAGAAGAGCGACCGGACTTGGCGATGCGTGCGCTCGCCTTGGCGGAGGACTGGAGCCGCACCGAGCGGACGCGCGAGCGCCTGGATCTGGTGCGCGGTCTGGCCGAGCTGCTCGCGTTCGATCCGCAGGGCGAGGGCCGTTTGCAGGCCCTGGCCGAGAGTCTCGGCAATGGGCTGGCCGCACGCCTCATCCTCTTGCTGGAGGCGGGCGCTTGCGGTATTCCCGGCGCCCGGCTGCTGAAACAGCTCGGACTCGCCAAGGCACCGAAACCCGAAGAGACGGACCTGCGTGCCTTCTTCTCGCGGCTTCGGGCGCATCTGGACACGGGCGCCAAGCTCCCGAGCGAGGTCGGGCGCGAACTGCAGGGACCGATCAAGCAAACGGCCCGGCTCAAGCTCGATCAGAGCGAGATGGAGTCGATCTGCGAAACCCTGCGCCGCACCGACCTGCACGACGTGCGGTTGGCCTTCGCGGAGGCCGCCTTGAAGCGCTGGCGCGGCGAGCCCGTCTTCGAGCTCCATGCGTTCGAGGCACGTCACCGCGGTGTCGTGCCCTGGAACGTCCCGATGCGCGAGACGCTGCGCTTGGAGCAGGCGCTGGAGCGCGCGCGCGACAGCGGCGACTCCCGTCTGGTACATCGGATCATCGAGGCCCTGAGCGGACCGTCGTTGCCCTTCGGCGGGCCGCCGCGCGGTGGCTTTGGCGGCGGATTCATCGAAGATGAGTGGGATGACGAGGACGAGGACGAATACGAATACGACGACATCGACGACATCGACGACGGCGGCATGGCCGGGAGGTCGATCTCGCTCTTGGCCGACATGATTCGCACGCTCGGGCCGACCGGCTTCCGCGACATGATGAAGATGCCGGGTCCGATCGGCGAATCGATGCGCGCGATCGAGCGCGACATCGGTAAGGAGGCTTTGGACCTATTGATCAATGCCCTGGCGGCCGACATGAATGCCAAAGGTTTGCCCTTCCCGGATCCTGGCGTCTTCGACACCGGGCCGTCTCCGAGTACGCGCAAACGCAACCGCGCCAAACGAAAGCGCCGCTGAGCGGGCCGATGCCGGAGTCCCCGGAACGTCCGAACCCCGACCATTTGAACCGCGTCCCCGCCGACACCGCGGGCCCGTACGAGACCGAATCCAGACAAAGACACCGCATGCCCCGCCGGACGCGGTTCAACAACCATCGGACCCTGATCGCATGACCGACCCCTTTCTCATCCTCGGCGTCCCCCTCGATACCGACGACGCCGCCATCGAAGCGGCCTATCTCGCCGGTCTTCGCCGCGCTTCCCCGGAGCGCGATCCGGCGGGTTTCGAGGCGCTGCGCGGGGCCTATGAAAAGATCCGCACACGTCGCGATCGCCTCGCCTATGCACTCTTCGACCAGACCCCGCCGAGCCCCGCCGACATCCTGGCCAAGGCCGCGCCCGTGGGCGAGCCGCGACGCCCGAAGCGGGCGACGCTGACCGCGCTGCTGCGCGGCGAGGTCTGAGGTATGGAGGACGCAAAGGCGGCGTTGCTCGAGCGTTTCCGGGCTTACCTGGAGGAAGAGCCGGGCGCGCGCGAGGGCTCGGACGCGGGCATCGACGACAAGCATGAGACCGACGCGCCCGACCTCTTCACCCTGCTCGCCGAGCTGGCCGCGCTCAAGAACGAGGTCAAGCTCGAATCCCGTCAGGTCAAGACGGCGTTGGAGCAGTTCCGCGACCTTTTCGACAGCCTTCGGCAGGCGAACGAGCATCTGTCCGCCGAGCTTTCTCGGCGCCAGCAGGATGCCCGCGACATCGCCCTGAACGCCGAGCGCGACATCCTGCTCGAGCTCGTCGAACTGCGTGACCGGCTGCGGGACGGCCGCGGTCAGGCCGCCGCCTATCGGCCCAACTGGCTTGCACACGCCAGCGGTGCCGCCGAGTTCATCACCGGCATGACCCAAGGCTTGAGCATGAACCTGCGCCGGCTCGACGAGACCCTGGATCGGCGCGAGGTGCGCCCGATCCAGGTCGTCGGGCAGCCCTTCGATCCGCGGATCATGCGTGCAATCGAGGTCGGGCGTGATCCCGCACTTCCGATCGGCACGGTGCTCGCGGAGCTGCGTATCGGTTATCGGCGCGGCGAGTCGCTCTTGCGTCTCGCCGACGTCATCGTCAACAAATTCGAGGACCATCCCCAGTGAGCGACATCATCATCGGTATCGATCTCGGCACCACCAACTCCGAGGTCGCGGTGGTCGAGGAGGGTCGGGTTCGGCTCATCCCGGTCGACGGCAGCCCCATCCTGCCCTCCGTGGTCGGGATCGCGGACGACGGCGCCCTCTTGGTCGGTCAGAGCGCGCGCAATCAATACATCCTCGCCCCGGAGCGCACCATCCGTTCGGTGAAGCGGCGCATGGGCGAAGACACCGTCATCGAGATGGGCGCGCAACGCTACAGCCCGCAGGAGATCTCGGCGCTCATCCTCGGCCGGCTCAAGCGCGCGGCCGAGTCCGATCTGGGCCAACCGGTGAGCAAGGCGGTCATCACGGTCCCGGCCTATTTCTCCGATGCGCAGCGCCAGGCGACCCGCGACGCCGGCGAGCTCGCCGGGCTCGAGGTGGTGCGCATCATCAACGAGCCGACGGCCGCCGCACTGGCCTACGAGGTCGATCACCAAGAGCCCAAGACCATCCTGGTCTACGACCTGGGTGGCGGCACCTTTGACGTCTCGGTCGTGCGCCTCGCCAAAGAGGTCACCGAGGTCCTGTCGAGCCACGGCAACAACCAGCTCGGCGGCGACGACTTCGACGGGAAGATCCTGGATCACCTGGTCGCGCATCTGAAGGAGCAGGGCACGGACCCGAGCGCGAATCGCGTCGCCATGGCGCGTCTGACCCGCGCGGCGGAAACCGCGAAGATCGCGCTCAGCGACGCCCCTTACGTGCGGATCGACGAGGAATATCTGCTCGAGCATCAGGGCAAACCGGTCAATCTGTCCCTGGAGCTCTCGCGCGATGACTACGAGGCGATGATCGCGCCCTTTATCGACGAGACCATGGACGCGGTGCACACCGCACTCGAAGGGGCTGGCTTGGGCATCGGGGACCTCAGCGAGGTCCTGCTGGTCGGCGGCGCGACCCGCACCCCCTTGATCCAGCAGCGTCTCGAAGAGCTGCTGCGGATGCAGCCGCGCAGCGAGGTCGACCCGGATCTGTGCGTGGCGAGCGGTGCGGCCATCCAGGCGGCCGTGATCGGCGGTCAACGCGTCTCGCGCGTGCTGGTGGACGTCACGCCCTACACCTTCGGGACCAGCGCGCTGGGCGAGCTCAACGGCGAGTTTTACCCCTTCGTCTATGTCCCCTTGATCCGCAAGAACACCCCCATCCCGGTGACCAAGAGCGAGGCCTTCTCCACCATCGAGGACGGCCAGCCCGCGATCGACGTGCGCGTCTACCAAGGCGAGGACCCGGATGCGCTCAACAACACCGAGATCGGCGCCTTCCGCATCGAGGGCCTGAGCGACGCGCCGGCCGGCAACGTCATCGTCACCACCTTCTCGCTCGACGTGAACGGCATCCTCAAGGTGACCTCGCGCGAGAAGCGCACCGGTCTCGAGCAGCGCATCGTCATCGACAACGCCACCGCCCGCTTCGAGCAGGACACCATGGCCGCCGCACGTGCACGCATCGGCGCACTCATCGACGGCGACTTCAGCGCCGAGCCGAGCGATGCGTCCGAGGGCGCCGAGGGGAACGACGGGGAGAGCGTCGCGGCGAGTGCCGAGCGACGCGATACCGTTCAGGCCACGGCCCTGATCGAGAAGGCCGAGCGCCTGATGGAGACCGCGAATGCCGAAGACCGCGAAGACCTGGTGAACCTCATCGAGACCCTTCGCGATGCGGTCGCAGCGCGCGACGATATCGCCATCCACGAGGCGATGGACGGGCTCTCCGACCTGATCTTCTATCTGGAATCCTGAGCCTGATGCGGCGAGTCGGGTCTTGGCCCTTGCGCCGCAAGTCTTGAGCAAAAGCTGCAGAATTTTTCGTTGTCGTTGTCGTTGTCGTTGTCGTTGTCGTTGTCGTGTTCGTTGTCGTGTTCGTTGTCGTCCGGAATCCGATTACGACAACGACAACGACGAACAGAGCCTTCGACCACGTTTCCTGGGTCCGGCTCTGCCGGGTTAAAGTTATGGACCGTTGTCCCAATTGTCGCGCCCGTCTCGACGGATCCGATCAGTGCCGTCGTTGCGGGCTGGAGCTCAACCTACTGCGCGCGGTCGATCGTGCCGGCGATGTCGCCGTCGCGCGCGCGATCCGTCGTCTCGCCGAGGACGACAGGGTCGGTGCCATCCGCGATCTGAAGCAGGCGCGGGCCTTGTCCGGCGGGGCGTTCGTCTCCGCCCTGCTCGCCTTTGCACGTTCGACACCCTCTCCCGAGTCCGCCCATGACATTACAGCAGGCCCTCTGGCTCCTGACCGCCGAGCAACTGAAACAGCGCCGCAACCTGTTGTTGAATGGGAACCGCTCGACCCGCAAAGCGGATATGGTCGAGGCGATTTCCCATGAGCTCTTGTCGGCGGATCTCAGCCAATACTGGGCGCGGCTCTCCGAACTTGAGCAAAACGCCGTCGCCGAGAGTGTGCATCGCTGGGGCGGATTCTTCGACCGCGACGGCTTCAAGGCAGGATACGGCTCGCTTCCGAAGGCCTTCGCACCGGTGGCCTATACCTATTCCTTTTCGCGGCCCGATCGTGACCGCCAGGAGCCGCGTTCGCTGCTGCCGCTCTTCTTCTACGACGGATCGATCCCCGAGGATCTGCGCAAACGATTGGCGTCGATCGTCGCGGTGCCGAAGCCGCACGAGATCACGAGCTTCGCCGACGAGGATCTGCCGACGAGCATTGCCTCGGCGGTCATCCTGGAGCCCGAAGAGGCGGCCTCCGAGCCGCTGCGGCGGCTCGCCACCGAGACCCTGATCCATCATGACCTGCCGGGCGTGCTGCGCCTGATCGGTCAGGGCCGCATCAGCGTCGGCGCTAAGACGGGGCTGCCGAGCAGCGCCTCCATGACCAAATTGGAGAGCGTGCTGCTCGGCGGTGACTGGTACAGCGCGGACGACGACCTGGACGAGCCACGCTCGGCCGGCGGTCCGATCCGGCCCATTCGCCCCTTTGCCTGGCCGCTCCTGCTGCAGGCCGGAGGGCTGGCGAAGGCCGACGGCAGCAAGCTGGCCCTGACCGCCCGCGGCAACAAGGCACTGTCTCTGCCGGTCGAGGAGGTGATCTCGCACCTCTTCGCACGCTGGCAACAGAAAGGCACACCCGATGAGCTACGTCGCGTCGACCTGATCAAGGGGCAGACGGCAAAAGGCGTGCGACTCAGCGCGGTGTCGGAGCGCCGAGCGGTCATCGCCGAGGCGCTCCGGAACTGCTGTCCACCGGGTCGCTGGGTGGCCATCGACGAGCTCTTCCGACAGATGCAGTTCCGCGGCCACCGCTTCGCGGTGACCGAGAACGCCTGGGGGCTGTATTTCGTCGAACAGAACTACGGCAGCCTGGCTCACAGCGGCGCCGACGGATTCGAGGTCCTCCAGGGTCGCTACATCCTCGCGTACCTCTTCGAGTATCTCGCGACACTCGGCATGATCGATGTCGCCTACACCTCGCCCTACGACGCGAGGTTGGATTACACGGATGCTTGGGGGGCCGATGAGTTTGCCTTCCTGAGTCGTTACGACGGGCTCAGGTACATCCGGCTCAATGCACTCGGGTCCTATTGTTTGGGGCTCGCCGAGACCTACGAGCCGGTGCTCCCGAAGCGACCGCCGCTGTGCTCGATCGGCGCCGATCTACTCCTGACCCTCAAGCGCGAGCCCGAGCCGGCCGAGCGGCTGGTGCTGGAGCAGATTGCCAAGCCGCTCTCGGCCACACTTTGGCACCTGGATCCCGACGCCGTGCTGCGGCACAGTGCCGACACCGGCGAGCGAGGACGCATCCGCGCCTTCATCGAGTCGTCGACGGACGAGACCCTGCCGGCCGAGGTCGGCCAACTGCTGCGCGACGTCGAGGAGCGCTCCACCGCGCTCGCCGATGCCGGGGCGGCTCGGCTCATTAAGTGTCGGGATCCCGCCATCGCCGTCATGTTGACCTCGGATCCCGTCACGGCCCCGCACTGCACCCGTGCGGGCGAGCGCCTGGTGTGTGTCCCCGAACCCAAGCTCGCAGCCTTCCGCAAGGGGCTTGCCAAGCTGGGTTTCGTGCTCCCGGAGACCACCAATGGCTGATGCGCTCGCTGCCTTCGCCGCGCTGAGTGTCCACGACCAGCGGATCCTGCGCGCGCTCTCGGTGATCTGCGAGCCGGTTGCTCGCGACCGACTGCAGCAGATTTTGGATGTCTTGGATTGGCGCGATCAGGCGGGAGAACTCTTGAGCCGGCGTGTCGACGAGGCGCTGCACAAACGTTTGGTTGCAGCGGGTCAGATCGAGGCGGAACGCGGCACGCTCGCGTGTCGTCGAGATCTGCTCGAGCCCCTGACGCGCGAGACGCTCGCCGACGGCACCTTCGAGTCGATCGTCGCGGCGGCCGAGCGGGTCATTCCGGTCGTCCCCCCGAACGCGCCCACCTGGCTCGTACCGAGTCCCGAGCGACGTCTGCGGATGGTCCGGGTTGCCCTGTACGCCGGGCGTCAGGACGAGGCGCTGCGGATGTTCGCCTTGAGCGATCAGGTGTCGTTGAGTGGATTGTCCGCGGCCCATGTCATGCCGCTGACGCAGGTCTTGACGTCCTCGACGGACCCGGCCTGGCTGGAAACGCTCGACCCGCGGCTCAAGATCGCCGGTCTTGTTCCGCCGTTGCGCCTGGCGGCCCGTGACATGATCGAACGCGCCGGCGTCTACGCCCTTATGGAGCAGCTCTTCGTCCCGCTCGTCGGAACCCATCCCGAGGTCGCCGAGGCCCTGATCGAGCAGAGACTGCAGCGCGGCCGGCTTGCCGAGGTCCCACCCTTGCTGGACGGACGCAGCGATCCCGCTGCCTTGGTCCAGCGCGGTTGGCTGCAGTTCCTCCTCGGACACTACGAGCAGTCGCTCGACGACTTCGATGCGGCCCGGGAGTCCATCCGCAAGACGACCCGCAAGCGTAAGGTCTATCTGCCCGGGATTCCGGGAGTTTTGGCGTTGCTGACGCGGCTGCGGCGCGGCGAGCGGGAGGACTTCGAGTTTGTTCAGCAGCAGGTCGCGATCGCGCTGCGTGCCGATGTCACCGACCCCGTCGAGCCCGTGTATCGGCTGCTCGGCGAGTTGGCGGCCGTCTTGGCCGGGCAGCGACGGGTGGACGAGTGCGCCTGGCTGGAACAACGACTCGGGTTGCGCGGCGCCTTCGTGCTCCTGCTTCAGTCCCTGATGCTCCACTGGCTCGGCGAGCGGCCGGCACCCGAGGCGCTCGACGTGCTCGCCGGCTGGGCGGCGAAGGCGAATCAGGCCGGGTACCTCTGGTACGCCCACGAGGCGTCGGAACTCCTGAATGCCTTCGGTTTCGAAGGCGAGCGCCCGCAGCTCGGCACCCCGCCGGACGGTCTGGCGTCGATGACCGATCTGCTCGCTCGCAAGGCGACCTGGGAGATCGCGCTCGATGCTCTCAAGGGACTCGGCGCCCAGTCCGCACCCGGTGCCGACACCTCCGAGGGCGCCGATCGGCGTATGGCCTGGCAGATCGGCTTCATCAAGACGCACGCCATGCTGGAGCCGCGCGAGCAGAAGCGCATGAAGCGCGGCGGTTGGACGAGCGGGCGTGCCGTGTCCCTGCAGAAGCTCGTCGAAGAACCGGAGAGCTTCGGCTATCTGACCCCGCAGGACCGCGAGATCTGCGCCTGTATCGTGCGCGAGCAGGGCACGACCTGGTACGGCGGCTCCGATCGCCTCAGCTATCGCTTCGATGCCGACCGTGCGCTGCTCGCCGCGGTCGGTCATCCGCTGCTGACGGTGCGCCGGCAGGGGGGCAACGGCGTCACCGAGCTCCCGCTGGAGCTGGTGCTCGGCGACCCCGTGCTCTCGGTGGTCCGGCGCCATCGGGACATCCTGGTGACCATCGAGCCCTTCCCGCCGGAAGGGCGCGCACTCTTGCCGGTCGACGAGACGTCGAAACGCATCCGACTGGTCCGGTTCGAGCCCGCCCATCGCGACATCGCCCGCATCCTGGGACCCGAGGGCCTCAAGGTCCCCGAAGGCGCCGAGGCGCGGCTGCTCGAAGGGCTGGCCGCCGTGGCCCCGATGGTCACCGTCCATTCGGATATCGCCGGGGACGACAGCGCCGCCGAGACGATGGCCGCCGACGCCCGACCGCACCTGCACCTGAGCCCCTTTGCCGCCGGTTTGAGCCTGGAGCTGCGGATGCATCCGTTCGGCGACAGCGCCCTTCAGCTCCTGCCGGGGGAGGGGAGGGCGACCCTGCTCACCGAGATCGAGGGGCGCGCCGTGCGCTGTACCCGCGATCTCGAGGGCGAGCGCACGGCGGCCAGCGAGGTGCTCGACGCCTGTCCCGCACTCCGCGACAACGCGTCTTGGAGCTGGTCGCTCGACGACCTGGAAGTGGCGCTGACCACGCTTGAGCAGCTCCACTCGCTCGGCGAGGCGGTCGTTTTGGATTGGCCCGAAGGCAAGCGGATCGGACTGACTCCCGAGATGCAGATGGCCCAGCTGCGCGTGAAGATCGAGCAAGAGGGCGACTGGCTCGATCTGCAGGGCGAGATCCGGCTCGACGGCGGTCGGATCCTCCTCATGCAGGAGCTGCTGGATCTGGCGGCTGCCGCAAAGGGGCGTTATATCCCGCTCGGCGAGCGCGATTTTCTGGTCCTCAGTCAGGCGTTGCGACGCAAGCTCGACGGTCTGCGCGGTCTGACCGACAACGGCCGCTTCCACCCGCTCGCCGCACCGGCCATCGCCGAGGCGATCGACGGGATGACGCTCGATACGGACAAGGCCTGGCAGGCCCTGCTCGATCGCCTCGCCGCCGTCGAGGAGCTGGAGCCCGAGGTCCCGTCCACACTGCAGGCCGAGCTGCGCGACTATCAGATCGAGGGCTACCGCTGGCTCGCCCGGCTCGCGCATTGGGGGGCCGGCGCTTGTCTCGCCGACGACATGGGCCTCGGCAAGACCCTGCAGGCGTTGGCCCTGATCCTGTCGCGTGCCCCCAAGGGTCCGACCCTGGTGTTGGCGCCGACCTCGGTCTGCAGCAACTGGGTCGACGAGGCGCAGCGTTTCGCGCCCACCCTGCAGCCGCGCCGCTTCGGTTCCGGCGATCGGGCCGCCATGCTGGACGCCGCAGGCCCCTTCGATCTGATCATCTGCAGCTACGGCCTCCTGCAGACCGAAGGGGAGCGTCTCGCCGCGGTGTCCTGGGAGACCATCGTCGCGGACGAGGCCCAGTCGTTCAAGAACGCCCTGACCAAGCGCTCCCAGGCCATCATGCGGCTCAAGGGCGACTTCCGCATGATCACCACGGGGACGCCTGTGGAGAACCATCTCGGCGAGTTGTGGAACCTCTTCCGCTTCATCAATCCGGGTCTGCTCGGCTCGCTGGAGACCTTCAACCGCCGTTTCGCGATCCCGATCGAGCAGGGCAAGGACGCGGGCGCGCGGCAGCGTCTGCGCCAACTGCTGCGCCCCTTCATCCTGCGTCGGCTTAAGAGCGAGGTCCTCAGCGAGCTGCCGCCGCGCACCGAGATCACCTTGCGCCTGGAGCTCAGCGACGGCGAGCTGGCCCTCTACGAGGCGATGCGCCGACAGGCCGTCGAACGCCTGTCCGGCCCGGAGGCGGCGGCCAATCCCGGTCAGCAACGCATTCAGCTCCTCGCCGAGATCATGCGTCTTCGGCGTGCCTGCTGCCATCCGCGTCTGGCCCTTCCCGACAGCGATCTGTCGAGCGCCAAACTGGATGCCTTCAACGAGATCCTCGACGAGCTTTTGGAGAACCGTCACAAGGCGCTCGTCTTCAGCCAGTTCGTCGACCACCTCTCACTGATCCGCGCCCATCTCGACGCGCGCGGCATCCGCTACCAATATCTCGACGGATCCACCCCGGAACCCCAGCGCCGCGCCGCCGTCGCTGCCTTCCAGGCCGGCGAGGGCGAGCTCTTTCTGATCAGTCTGCGTGCCGGCGGCGTCGGTCTGAATCTCACCGCCGCCGACTATGTGATCCACATGGATCCCTGGTGGAATCCCGCCGTCGAGGATCAAGCCTCCGACCGCGCCCATCGTATCGGACAGCAGCGTCCGGTCACCGTCTACCGGCTGGTCGCGAAGGATACGATCGAGGAGCGAATCCTGGCGCTGCATGCCGCCAAGCGCGATCTGGCGGACGGGTTGCTCGAGGGGAGCGAGGGCGGGGGGCGGTTGAGTTATGCGGATATGCTGGCCTTAGTGCGCGGCTAAATCGCGTCTTGAGGTCAACCGCGTGGTTCCAGTGGCGGGCGGGGTCGGAGCGGGGGCGATGTCTCGGCGGGGACGCGATTTAGGATAATCAAAACAGGCTTGCGAATTGCTGTTGTGCCGTTCCGGGGTGCAGTTGAGAGCGCGTTCCCCGGGATAGTCGACTTGCAGTCGACCCGCTGGCCCTCAGGCCAGCGCACGATGTCGACTGCAAGTCGACTATCCCGGGGGGCGGAGCCGTATGGACAAGCGAAGCGCAGTGCACCAGCGCCCGCGCAGGTATCGGTGGACTTCGCTCTCGCTCGTCCACCCTACAGGGTTACCCGGCCGACTTGGGGATACGAATCTTCTGCCCGGGGTAGATGAGGTTGGCGTCCTTGATGACCTCCCGGTTGGCCTCGAAGATCCGGGGATAGGCGTTGGCGTCGCCGTAGTATTTCTTGGCGATGGCCGAGAGCGTGTCGCCTTTCTCGATCGTGTAGAAGTCGACCTCTGCGGTCTGCGGCGGCGCGGTGAGCTGGTCGGCCTTGACCTCCGCCACGCCTTTGACGTTGCCGGCCATGAGCACGGCCTTCTCCATCGCCTCCGGGCTCTCGGCCTCGCCGGTCAGCGAGACCACGCCGTTGTCGTAATTCACGGTCAATCCCTTGATCCCGGGGTTGTCCTGCTCGATCTCCGCCTTGATCTTATCCCCTGCCTCGGCTTCGTTGCCGAAGAGCTTCTTGCCGATGTCTTTCGCGAAATCGAAGAGTCCCATGGTGTCCCCCAGTGAGTTGTAACGTCTTGACCGCCAACGCGGCAAGGCTAAAACTAGCACACGCAACGACGCCCGGCCATCCATTGCGCATCTGCGCCGTCGACGACCTTCACCACAGTCCAAGGCCGGCGGATCCGCCCCGGCCTTGCGGAGGACAACCATGAGCATCACAGAGACCGCTGCCGTCGCGAGCGCGACCCCCATGCAGTATCTGGACAAGGCCATGAACGGCCTCCATGACCTGGGCCTGCTCCCGACCGAGGGCGACCGGCAGGCCGACCCGATCATCGCGCTCTTGAACCAAATCTCGACCCTGGACGAAGGGCGCGTCGCCGCCATTGCGCGGACGCTCAGCCAGGCGTCGCTCTTCAACGACGTGGTACGCCGACAGGTCCAAGCGATGGAGATCGGCAGTCGCTACGAGGACATCACCAAGGCATTCAACAGCATCCGCGACGATGCCAAGATGATGGTGGATCAAATCGAGGACGGTAAGCTCGACACCTTCGAGCGCATGAGCAACGTCTGGATGAAGGTCACGCGCGGCGACATCGCCGCGCGTTTCGACAAGATCAAGACGAGCTATCTGGACGTCACCGCATCCACCGACGACCAGATTCGGCGCGAGCACCGGATCCTTGAGGCGTATCAGGACTTCCGCGGCGCCCTGAAGCAGTCCGAGGTGCTGGCGCTTGAAGTGCTCGAGACCGCACAGGATCGGCTGGATGCCGCGAAGGCGGCGCTGGCGCAGGCCATGACGCAGGTGGAGGCGAATCCCTCGGGCGAGCCCGCCGAGCGCGCCCGCCTCGAGCTGGCCCGCGACGAGCAGTTGCGAGCCCTTCAGCTCGAAGAAAAACGCTATCAGATCGCCAAGGACCTCTCGGACAATCTGACCATCTCCTACAACACCTCCGAGGTGGTCATGGCGCGCCTGCTCCAGACGACCAACGCCAAGGAGCGTGTGTATGCTCAAGCTGTGAGCTTCTTCAGCACCAACGAGGTCGTGCTGACGGCGCTCACGGCATCCTTCACCGGGATGTTCGGGCTGCATGAGGGGACACAGACGGTGGAGGCGATGAAGGAGGGCGTGAGCCAGTCGCTCGAGGTCCTGGCCGATATCGGCGGCAAGGTTCAGGAAGCGGCGGTTCGGGCGGGCTACGGGCCGACCGTGCGTGCCGACGCGGTCAAGAAGCTGGTCGACTCCGTGGTGACTTGGCAGACCCGATCGCACGAGATCATCGAGGAGATGCGCGCACAAAGTACCCGCAATGCCGAGGAGATCCGCGAGGCGGTGGAGGAAGGCAAGCGCAAGCTCGCGCGCCTCGCCGAGGAGGGCAAGGGTCTCGATCTTCTCCAGGTTCAGGCATGAGCAGCGAGACCCCCGTCGAGAGCGGCGTGCGGCCGGTCGGCGCAGCGGCGGCGCAGGCCGCGGTTGCAGGCAGCAGCCATCCGCTCGACGAGGTCATGCTCGCGATGGATGTCGTGGATACGCTCAGACGCCGCGAGCGTCTCGTCAAGACCGAGCTCGACGACCTGGGCCGCGAGGAGGATCTCAAGGAGCGTCTGCGCAAAATCTACGCGGCCCAAGGGATCGATGTGCCGGACCACGTGATCGATCAGGGTGTGGCGGCCCTCCACGAGGGGCGCTTCACCTTCACGCCGCCGCCCCGTTCGCTCGCGACCCGGCTTGCCCGGATCTATGTCAGCCGCGGCAACTGGGGTAAATGGGTCGGCGGCATTCTGGGCGTCATGGTTCTCGCCGCCGCCATCCATTACGTCTCCTTCGTGGCTCCGGATGCCGACTTGCCGGACGACTTGGTGCGTGTCCACACCGAGGCGGTTGCACTGGCGGAGAACGACCAAGTGCGCGAGACGCTGGAGCGTTTTCTCGGCGCGGGTCAATCCGCGTTGCGCAACGACGACACCGAAGGCGCTCGCCGAGCGCTGCGCGAGCTGGAGGCGGCCCGCACGACCTTGGGGCAGGAATACAGCCTGCGCATCGTCAACCGTCCGGGCGAGCAGACCGGTGTCTGGCGAGTGCCGGACGTCAACACGGGTGCGCGCAACTATTACATTCTGGTCGAGGCCGTGGATCCGACCGGGCGGGTGCTCCCCGTGCCGATCCGCAACGAGGAGACCCACGAGACCGAGACCGTGGCCATCTGGGGTCTTCGCGTGGACGAGGAGACCTTCAACGCGGTTGCACGCGACAAGCAGGACGACGGCATCGTCGACCGCGATCGTTTCGGCTACAAGGCTCGCGGCGAGCTGGTTCCGCGATACGATATGCCGACGACCGGCGGGGCCATCACGCGATGGTAAGTCCTGGTTCTGCGACTGAACGAACACGTCGAGATGCGGCTCGGTTGCGCCATCCGGGCGTGATCTTCGCGGCAGAAGCCGCTCACTCTGGAGACCGCGCATGATGTCCGGCAGACAAGCCCTCGGGGAGATCGATCGGGCGGTCGACGAGGCACGCGCTCGGGTCGCTGCGGTCGAGGCCCGGGTGGAGACCGCCGAGCAGCAACTGCAGGCGCAACGCCGGGGACAGCTCGAAGACTATAAGGCGCTCGCGCAGCTTCGCGTCGGAATGCTTGCCGACGCCACGTTGTTGACGCACCTGGACCAATCCGAGCGGCAGGTCGCGGCGCTTTTGGCCCAACGCGAGACCGCGCTGACGCTGCTGAAGGAGCAGATCGAATTTGCGGATTCCGCACTCCGTGCCCTGGAGTCGGAGCGCAGCGAGCAGGCCGCGCAGGTCGATGCGGCTGTGCAGGCTGCGGACGCGACCCAGGCCCTGACCCAGGCCCGGCTCGCCGGCGATGACGCCTACAAGGCGCGGCTCCAACGTGCGACCGAGTCCGAGCGCAAAGCCGCGCACGCCGCCGAAAAGGCGGACCGCAGCGAGCAGGAACGCGAAGAAAAGGGCGTCTCGTACCGAGACGATCCGCTCTTCATGTATCTGTGGAAACGTCGCTACGGCCTGCCCGGCTACAAGGCGTGGCCGTTGACGCGGTGGCTCGACGGTAAGGTTGCCGGCCTGATCGGCTATGCCGACGCCAGCGCGAGCTATGCCCGCCTGAACGAGATCCCCGAGCGCCTGCGCGAGCATGCCGTGGCGCTCGCGGCCGCGGCCGAGGCCGAGCTTGCCGCCCTGAAGGCTCTCGACGAAGCCGCACGGGTCGAGGACGGTATCCCGGCCCTCGAAGCAGAGATCCTCCAAGCACAGGAGGCGCTCGAGGCCATCGACAGGCGTCTCGCCGAAGCGCAAAACGACCTGCAGGGTCTCGAGGTGCGCAAGGCCTTTTATGCCGCCGGGCAGGACGAATACAGCGCAAAGGCGCTGGAGCTGGTGACGTCCGAGCTGCAGCGCGATGACTTGCTTGAGCTGCGTCGCGAGGCCCTCGCCACCCC
This sequence comes from Thiocapsa rosea, assembly GCF_003634315.1. NCBI lineage: Bacteria > Pseudomonadati > Pseudomonadota > Gammaproteobacteria > Chromatiales > Chromatiaceae > Thiocapsa > Thiocapsa rosea. The sequence continues at coordinate 1,120,633 of NZ_RBXL01000001.1, read as the reverse complement.
CTTCCCGGACGACGACCTGATTGTCGCCCGCTTGTTGGAGCGCGAGGACGAGCGGCGCCGACTCGATGGAGCACTGCAAACGCTGCGGGAGTCGCTCGCACGGGATCGCCAGCGTCTCGACGAGGTCGATGCCTTGCGGAAGGACTTCCAACGCAACCGCTACGATCGTGCGGACTCGCAGTTCGGCAACGAGGCCATGATCGCCATGATGCTGGGGCAGTTCCTGAACGGCGCCCTGGACCGACGCAACCTCTGGCGGGTCATGCAGGAGCAGCAGCGCTCTCGCCCGGAGCGCTCCGATCCGGGTTTCGGCTCAGGCGCCTTCCGTCGGGGTACCGTCTGGAGTGGCAACCTCGGCGATGCGGGTCGCCAGAGCGACATCTTCGGCGGTTTGGGCCGGGGGAGCGCCGGACGCGCCGACGGCAGGGGTGGGTCGAGCGGCGCCCGGAAGCGCGGCGGGAGCGGCGGCGGCTTTCGTACCGGCGGAGGTTTCTGATGGCGTGCGCGCTCGGACGCCTTTAGGTCGGCCCGGTGTCGCGCCCGTTCCGGTCGTTGCGCTGGCGAGGTCGCGTCCTGCTCGAGCGCATCCTCCTCGCCGCCATCGGCGGGTATGTGGCCTTCATGCGTCGAGCCCGAGCAGGCGATCCGCGAGCCCGGCAATCTCCGGGCGCTGCGGCAGGGTGTCGAGCCACGACGTCGGGATCGCCCCCGTGCCCAGCGCCGCGCCCAGCAGGGCGCCTGCGAGACAGGCGACCGAATCCGAATCACCGCGGATTCGCGCGGCCTTCTCGACCGCCAGACCCAGATCGGCCGGCCAGCGCAGCGCTGCCCCCACCGCGAGGCCCAGCGCACTGCCGGAACGCCAGCCGCCGTCCCCCGGCGGGATGGCGTCCTCGTCGAGCCAGTCCTCGCCGCGGCGCGCCCATGCCAGTGCTGCGCGCAGGCTCGCGGCAACCTCTCCGCCTTGATGCCAAGGCCCGTCGAGTCCTTGGATCGCCTCTTCGACAAGCGTCGTGTCCCAGCGTCCCGTCTCCAAGATCGCCCGGACCAGCCAGGCCCCGGCGATGGCCGCTTCGACCGCGTTGGGATGGGCGTGGGTGAGCAGCGACGAGATACGCGCGGCATCGATCAGGTCCTCGCCCCGAAAGGCCAGCGCCAAGGGCACGATCCGCATCACCGCCCCGCAGCCGTCGGACTCGCGCACCCCGCTGGCGGTCCAGTCGCGGTCTCGCTCGAAGCGGGCGGTCCCGGTCAGGCAGGTACCGCCCGGCGCGGTCGATGGGGTCAGAGGGTCATGGCTCCAGCGCACGAACGCCTCGCCCACCAGCGTACCGAAACGATCGGGCTCGAGCGGACCCGGTCCATGATCCAAGATCGCCGCGCCCAGATAGAGCGACATGTGGGTATCGTCGGTCCAATGGCCTAAGTGGACCGGGCGGGTGCGTACGCTCGCATCCTTCACGAACTCGAGCGGGGCGCCGAAGCGGTCGCCGCACGCATGGGCGAGCAGGGCCGCGCGGGCGCGATCGGAGAAGGTCGAGTTGTCGTCGGTTCGGATCATGTCCGTCTTGTCGTGGTGTCTCGGCGTTCTTGTTTGGCCAAAGCCCAAGACGTCCGCGTCCGATTGATGGTTGTGTCGGTGCCCACAGGTACTACCTTATGGCTGGAAAGCGACCGGAAGAAACCGCGTTGGATAGCCCGGGGTTGGGCGTTTTGGCGCGCAAGGAGCATAGCGCAGCCGACGTGATCAATCACATCAATGTCTTTCGGAGGATTGGATGGAGACCCTTCGTTACAACTATGCTCAGCGACTCCTGCATTGGTTGATTGCCCTGCTGGTTTTGGGTTTGCTCGCTGTCGGGTCCCTCTTGGGTACCCTCGGATTCGATGGGCTGAAGGATCTGGTCGGATTGGAGATGACCAATCAGCTCTACGGTTACCACAAGACATTCGGTATCCTGCTGCTTGCCCTGATGCTTCTGCGCCTTGGCCTCAAGCGTCTTTTTCGGTCTCCGGTCTATCAACCGCCTCTGACCGGATTCGAGCGTGCGGCCAGTCTGACCGTGCATACGCTCTTTTATGTTGCCCTGATCCTGATGCCGGTTTTGGGTTGGCTGGGCACGGCGACCGGCGGTTTTCCGGTGCAGTTTTTCGACCTCACCCTACCCGGCCTGGTCCCCGAGAACAAGGAGCTGAGCAAGACGCTGTTCCAGCTTCACGGGATTGTCGGTTGGGTCATTCTGGGTTTGATCCTGATTCATGTCTCTGCCGCGATCTATCACTGGCGGATTAAACATGACGGTGTGATGAAGCGCATGAGTCTGTTCTGACGTTCCACTCGGAGCGCCATGTCGATGCATTCGGAGATCGGCCGACGATCGAGTCGGCTCCTCTTGATTGCAGCCGAACGTGCGTCTTCTCGGGTTCGTCGGGGATCAGATATCTCGGGTTCTTGTCGCTCAGGATCTTTTCGCGCTATATTCCCCGGCTTCGCCTTTGAGCAGAGGCGGTTTCCCTAGTGGAGGAACCGCCTTTTTTGTTTTTTGGAGACGCAGCGGGGTCTGCCGTAATGACCGAACCCTTGATGGCCACCTATAAACGCTTGCCGGTCGCCTTTGCGCGCGGCGAGGGCGTTTGGCTTTGGGATACGGAAGGCCGACGGTACCTTGATGCTCTTTCGGGCATCGCGGTGTGTGGGCTCGGGCATGCGCACCCGGCGGTTCGGGATGCGCTTTGCGAGCAAGCGGGTCTGTTGGTGCATACGTCCAATCTGTACCGGATCACCGAGCAGGAGCGCCTCGGCGCCATCCTGACCGAGATGTCCGGCATGGACCGGGTCTTCTTCGGCAACTCCGGCGCGGAGGCCAACGAGGCCGCGATCAAGATCGCACGTCTCTATGCTCACCGGCGCGGGGTCGAAAATCCCGCGATCCTGGTCGCCGAGAACAGCTTCCACGGGCGCACGCTCGCCACCCTGTCGGCAACCGGCAATCGTAAGGTCCAAGCCGGTTTCGAGCCGCTCGTGCAGGGCTTCGTGCGGGTGCCTTACGACGACGTCGAGGCGATCGAGACCGCGGCGGCCAATCGTCCGAACATCGTGGCCATTCTGGTCGAGCCCATCCAGGGCGAGGGCGGCATCCGCATCCCGGCACCGGACTACGGGCAGCGTCTGCGCGAATTGTGCGATCGGCACGGTTGGCTCTTGATCTGCGACGAGATTCAGACCGGGATGGGGCGTACCGGCCGGTGGTTCGGGCATGAGCACGGCGGGACCTTCCCGGACGTGGTCACGCTCGCCAAGGGTCTCGCCAATGGCGTGCCGATCGGTGCTTGTCTTGCCCGCGGGGCCGCGGCCGAGGTCTTCGGGCCGGGTGCGCATGGCTCCACGTTCGGCGGCAATCCCCTGGTCTGTCGCGCGGCGCGCGCCGTGCTCGAGACGATCGTCGACGAGGACCTGATCGCCAACGCGGCCGAGCAAGGCGCCTATTTACTCGAGGGTTTTCGTACGGCCTTAAGCGGCGTGCCGGGCGTGGTCGAGGTGCGCGGGCGGGGTTTGATGCTGGGGATCGAGCTGGATCGCCCCTGTGCCGATCTGGTCGTGCAGGCGCTCGAGGCCGGTCTGCTGATCAACGTGACGGCGGATCGGGTCATCCGTCTTCTGCCGCCCCTGATCTTGGCCCGTGCAGAGGCCGACCGACTCCTTGAAGGGCTGACTGCCCTGATCAAGCGCTGGCTCAGCGATGCCTGAGCAGTGCCCCGCGGAAGAGACGATGTCCATGGATGCTGATCAGACACATTGCCGACACTTTCTATCCCTGCTCGATCTGAGTTCCGAGGAGGCCCGCAGGCTGATCGCGCGGGGGACCGAGCTCAAGCGGATGTTGAAAACCGGCGAGGACTATCGGCCGTTTCCGAACCGCACCTTGGCGATGATCTTCGAGAAATCCTCGACGCGCACCCGTGTGTCCTTCGAGGTCGGTATGGTACAGCTCGGCGGTCACGCCTTGTTCCTCTCGCCGCGCGACACCCAGCTCGGACGCGGCGAGCCGATCGAGGACAGCGCACGGGTGCTCTCGCGCATGGTCGACGCGGTGATGATCCGGACCTTCGATCACGCTATCGTCGAGCGTTTTGCGGCGCATTCGCGCGTACCCGTCATCAACGGCCTGACCGATCGCTTGCATCCTTGTCAGCTCTTGGCCGACATGCAGACCTATCACGAGCATCGCGGTGATATCCGCGGTCGACGGGTGACCTGGATCGGCGACGGCAACAACATGTGCCACTCCTTCATGGAGGCCGCACAGGTGTTCGATTTCGAGCTCAGGGTGGCCTGTCCGGAAGGGTTCGAGCCGCAGGCCGATCTGCTCGCCGCTGTCCAAGGGCGTTGCACCATCCTGCGCGATCCGCAGGAGGCCGCCGAGGGGGCCGATCTGATCGTCACCGACGTCTGGGCCAGCATGGGTCAAGAAGAGGAGCAGGCGAAACGCGAGGCATTGTTCGCGCCCTTCCAAGTGGACGATGCCGTCATGTCGCGGACCGCGCCCGACGCACTCTTCATGCATTGTCTGCCGGCACACCGTGGCGAGGAGGTCTCCGCCTCCGTGATCGACGGTCCCAGATCCGTGGTCTGGGATGAAGCCGAGAACCGTCTTCACGCGCAAAAGGCGCTGCTGGAATTTCTCCTGCTTCCCCTGCTTCCACAAGGGTGACAGGCGCCAAGCCGCTGGTGTAACTTCCCGTTTTCGCTTGCCCGACGCGACCGCTCGGCCCGGTCGCGCGACTGCTCACGTCAGACCTACGCCTCGCCGAGGATGCCCCGTGAGACGTTCCGCATTCCTCTTTGTCCTGCTCCTGAGCATCCAATCCGCTCAGATTCTGCCTCTATGCGCCGCGACGCGCTATGTCACGGATTCGCTCGAGGTCACCTTGCGCACGGGCGAGAGCAGCCGTTATCGCATCATCCGCATGCTGCCGAGCGGTACGCCGGTCGAGGTCGTCAGCGTCAACAAGGCAACCGACTATGCGCGCGTGCGTACCGAGGACGGAACGGTCGGTTATGTGCTCGAGCGTGAGCTGCAAGACGAGCCTGCTGCACGCAATCGCGTCATCGAGCTCGAGAAACGCTTGGTCGAGCTTCAGGGCGAGCCGGACACGCTGGCCGCGAGGCTCGGGGCGCTGCAGGAGGCGTACGACCGGCTCGATGCCGATTTCCAGGTCGTGCAACGCGAGAAGCTGCGGCTCGAGCAGGAGCTGGCCACCATTCGCCATGCCTCCACGAATATCCTCGACATCACCAGCGACCGAGAGCGCCTGCGCATCCAGGTCAGCGAGCTCACGCGCGAGCGTGCCGACCTCGAGCAGGCCAACCGCGACCTCGGCAACCGCACCAACCAGCGCTGGTTCATGATCGGCGCCGGCGTCATCCTCATCGGCGTGCTGATCGGCTTGTTTTTGCCGCACCTGAGTTTCCGTCGTCGGCGCGGGTCTTGGGGTTCGCTCTGAAGCGCGACCTGCTGCAGTGCTGCGGAGCGGCGGCGTTCGGTGCTGCTGCGCCGTCGGTGCGTCGGGGGTTGTGCGAAGCGGTGCACCGGGCCAGGTCGGGGTGCCCGGGCAGAGGGGCCTGCTCAGAGGACGAGCCGGCCTGTGCTAGACTCCCGGCGAAGGTGAGTCCGATTCCAACTCCGCAGGGGTCTTCATGTTAAGAGAGTGGTCCGATATCTACAGCATCGGCATCGAGGAGATCGACCGACAGCATCAAGGCTTCTTCGCTGCCTCGCATCAGCTCTACGAAGCGATCCTGGACCGCGAGGCCAAGAACGGCGTCATCGAGGCCGTCGCCTTCATGCGGGCCTATGCCGAGACTCATTTCTCCACCGAAGAAGACTTCATGCGCAAGCACGACTATCCGGACCTCGACGCGCACCTGAGGCAACATGTTGCCTTCATGCGGCGCTTGGATGCGCTGGAAGACGACCTGCGCACCTTCGGTCCCGGTCAGGAGCTCGCGGATCGGGCCTTGGAGATGACCCAGGATTGGTTGATCGATCATATCGCCGACGAGGATGTCCTCTACGCCCTGCATGTGAAGGCGGGAGAGTTCGGCGATTATCCGTCCGGGCCGCGGGATCAACCGACGATCGGAGATCGGTAACGTTAAACCGCGCCGAGCGCGGTATGCGTCGTTTGTCGGATTGACTTGGCCGCGCCGACTCCGATCGTTGTCGGAGCCGGCGCGGTTTAAAGTATTAAAAATATACAATTCTAAACCGCGTCCCCGCTAAGGGTCGTGGAAGGACCAAACGTCGAACTCACTCGAAAGTGAGCATCTCGCTCTGGACGCGGTTTAAACCCCGTCCAGAGCGAAATCCGAGTGCCGTTCGAGCGGCCCCGACGGCCCACGTCCGCAAGACGCGGCGCCGCCGGAGCTTCCCGGACAATCGGTCAGGATGTTTGCTCGACATCCTCCGCGGCCGCCGCATCCGGGGCCGGCGTCTCGGGGGCTGCCGCTTTCGCTCTCCCCGTGCTGCGACAGTGGCTTGAGACCTCGATTCCGTCTTTCCGTGTATAACCGGCTTGCCAGCGGCATGCCTCGGTCGTCGTGCACACCGTCTCTTCCAGGCCCTTGCACGCAGATGCGGCGAAGACCGAGCCGCTGAGCGCGAAGGTCATGGCCACTGCGGAAAGAGCAAAGGCCGAGAGAGAGCGAATCGTCGTGGGTCGCATGTAGGCAGATCCTCGTTTGCGGGTTGGCGATGGCGCGGCGCGCATGTAGACGCAGCGTGCTCGTGCACGATAGAGCCAAAGCGTACACAAATCAAGGATTCTTGTGAGAAGGCGAACGCGGAGCAGTGCGGAGATTCCGAAGCCGTCAGATATCATTTTCGTTGTCGTCGTATCGATGGTCGATTACGACAACGATTACGACCACGACGACGACCACGAATGGTCTCGACGCATCTGCCGGACTTCAGGGGCAAGTGTCCCAGCGATCGAGGAGCGAGCGGATCCGCGCGATCGCATCGGGAATCGCAGCCTCGACCGAGGGTGTCAGCCGGTCGCCCCAGCCGACGAACGCGGGCTCGATGCCGACCAAGGCGCGCTGGAGCGGGAGTGTGTCGGTGAGGCGTGCGATGTCCATCAGGTCTGAGAGACTGACCTCGTGGACGGTCTTGGCGTTGACGCTGAGTTGGCGATCCATCGCCTCGCCCTCGAAGACTCTGACGCTGCCGGGGGGCTCGCCCATCGTCGCGGCATCGACGACGATCAGTCGCGGACAGTCCCCGATCGGCAGGGCGAGCGTGAAGCTCAAGGTTCCGCCGTCGATGCACATGAGGGATGCGTCCGGAGCGCTTTCCTGCTCCAGTCGGCGGACCACCTCGGCGCCGACCGCTTCGTCGGTCATGAGGACATTGCCGAGGCCGAGGATGAGAGTGGTTGGTTGCACGGCGATCGACCTTCTGCCAGTAGTGGTTGATCTTACGATCGTTTGATCTGCGTCCTTGCAGGTGTCCGCGGTGCGGCTTAGCCTGCCGTGCAATGATCGACTTCCCTTGGGGGCTTGTCCATGTGTCTCGGTATCCCGATGCAGATCCAGTCCGTCGACGGCTTCCTGGCCCGGTGCACGGCGAAAGGTGCGGAGCGCGAGGTCAATCTCTTCATGCTCCAGGACGACACAATCGGCGTCGGCGACTATGTGGTGGTCCACCTGGGCCATGCGATCAGTCGGATGAGTGAAGAAGAGGCGGCTGCGGCTTGGGAGATCTATGACGCGATCCTGGCGGCACAGGACGGCGATCGGGTCCAGGTTTGACCCGGCGGGCCGGGATGCCCTTGCGGGCACTCCGACCGCCGTGCGGACTTAGCCCAAGAATGCCTCGGCCAGCGCGTACTGATGCTCGGCCTCGGAGGTCTCGGGTGCGTCGTCGTCCTCGATGAGGGTGCAGTTGACGGCCATGCGCGCCTGCATGGCGGCCTTCCATGCGCGGTTTTGTTTCTCGCTCAGGAGCGCGTCGGGCGTCAGGGCTGCTGCGGCGGAGGCGGCGACGAAGTGGTCGGCCTGCGCCAGCCAGTCGGTGTCCTTGCCGCAGTCGGTGTAGGTCTTGGTGGCATACGCCTTGGCCGCCTTGAAGGCGTCTTCAAGCTCGCCGGGGGCGACCTGATCGCGCATCCCGGCCTCGATGGCGCGGTTGACCCGCTCGTCCTTGCTCAAATGAATGACGTGCTGGGCGAAGCGGGAGCCGAGAATGCGTTGCTGCTGCGCGTCGAGTCCGTTGAGGGCATCACGCAGCGCGTGGTCGTTGTTGATCTTGGGCATCGGGAAGCTCCTCGGCCTGTCGGTGGACCGGCCGGGTGGCGAGCCGGCTCGGCGAAGATCGGTCGCGATACGGACCGAAACCGTTCTCGGGGCGTGCGGCGTATCTGGTCTCCCAGTCACGCCTGCACGCTGTGGTGATCAGCGTTTCTCTATATCACCAAATTCCAATATACACTGCATTGACTTGCATCACTCTGTCAGGGCCTATGAATCGCACCGTCTTCTTCGTCTCAGAGAGCACCGGCATCACCGCCGAGACGCTCGGCCACAGCCTGCTGTCGCAGTTCGATACCATCGACTTCGAGCAGGTCTACATGCCCTACATCAACACCGACCTGCGCGCCAAGGCGTTGACGCAGCGGATGCAGGAGGCCGCCGATCGCGACGGGGTTCGCCCGGTCGTCTTTGCGACCATGCTCAACAACGAGATCCGCGAGATCCTGCAAAGCGGCAACTGCTATTACGTCGAACTCTTCGAGGGTTTTGTCGAGCCGCTCTCGGTGGAGTTGGGTGTGCCGCCGAGCCGAAAAGCCGGGCGTAGCCACGCCATCACCAAGCCGAGCTATTACACCAAGCGGATCGAGGCGATCAATTTCGCCATGGCCAACGACGACGGGATCCGGCCGGACAATTTTCATCGTGCAGACGTCGTTTTGATCGGTGTCTCGCGTTCGGGCAAGACGCCGACCTGTCTCTATCTCGCGATGCATTATGGACTGCGCTCGGCCAACTATCCGATCACGGAGGAGGATTTCGAGCGCGGCGACGTTGCTCAGTTGGTTTGGGATTGTCGCCACAAGCTGTTCGCCCTCACGATCGATCCGCAGCGCCTGCAGCTGATCCGAGAGGAGCGTCGCCCCGGTAGTGGCTACGCGTCGCTGGAGCGCTGTCAGGAGGACATCCGGATGGCGGCTCAGATCTACAAGCGACTCCAGATCCCGGTACTCAACACCACCAGTCAATCGATCGAGGAGATCTCCTCCCACATCATCAAGGCGCTGCGCGGGAGCGGAGAGCGCTGAGGGTGCGTAGTTTGTTGCCTGGCCCGACTGCGCCCCGGATCGGTGCACGGGTGGTTGCGGCGACTGGCCCTCGCACCGATAATGCGCGGGTTTTTGCCGCTTGCGGGCGGCCGACCTGCGGATAGGACGATAGAGCGATGAAGATCGGAATTCCCTTGGAGACCGCCTCCGGCGAGACCCGCGTGGCATCGATCCCGGAAGTGGTCAAGAAATTGATCGGTAAGGGTTTCGAGGTGATGGTCGAGGCGGGCGCCGGGGCGCGTGCCGGCTACCCCGACGACGACTACGCGGCGGCGGGTGCGCAGCTGACCGACCGGGCCGGCGCCTTCGATGTCGACCTCCTGCTCAAGGTCCGTCGACCCGACACGGCGGATGTCGAGGCACTGCGTCCGGGCGGACTCTATATCGGCCTGCTGGAGAGCTGCGGGGACGACGAGATCCTCTCGGCGATGCTCGCCAAAGGGATGCGTGTCCTGGGCATGGAGCGGATGCCGCGCACCTCGCGCGCCCAGTCCATGGATGCCCTGTCCTCGCAGAGCAACATCGCCGGGTATCGCGCGACCCTCGAGGCGGCGGCCCGTTACGGCCGTTTTCTGCCCATGATGATGACCTCCGCGGGTTCAGCGAAGCCGGCGCGTCTAATCGTTTTGGGCGTGGGTGTTGCGGGACTGCAGGCGATCGCCACCGCGCGCCGACTCGGCGCCGATGTCTACGCCTATGACGTGCGTCCCGAGACCCAAGAGCAGATCCGCTCCCTGGGCGCCAAGCCGATCGAGCTGGACCTGGGTGAAAGCGGTGCCGGCGAAGGCGGTTACGCCAAGGAGCTCTCCGAGGAGGCGAAGGCCAAGCAGCAAGCCGCCTTGAGCGACCAGCTCGCCAAGGCCCACATCATCATCACCACGGCCTTGATCCCCTGTCGTCCGGCGCCCGTTCTGGTCACGGAAGACGTTGTCAAACGGATGCGACCGGGTTCCGTCATCGTCGATCTGGCCGCGGCCAACGGCGGCAACTGCCCACTGACCGTCGCGGGCGAGATCGTCGAGCGCCACGGCGTGACCATCGTCGGTCTGACCAACTTCCCCGCCTTGGTCCCGGCGGACGCGAGCGCCTTTTACGCCCGCAACCTCGCCAATCTGATCGAGATCATGGTCGCGCCGAGCGAGTCCGGCCCGGTCATCAAGGACCTCGCCGAGGACGACATCACGGCGGCTATGCTGGTGAAGCCCGCGGCCTGAGCGCGGTCCGAGACCATCGGGCCGCAAAGGCCGCTTTGCGGCCCAATCGCCTTTTCTGCGATGACTGACCACGGATCATCGGCGACGCGCCGATGATCACTGTCCAACCGGAGTTACCCCTATGCCCGAGGCACTCGATCCCTCACTCGTTGCCCTCTATGTCTTTATTCTGGCTTGCTTCATCGGCTACTCGGTGGTCTGGGGCGTCACGCCCTCGCTGCACACCCCGCTGGTGGCGCTCACCAACGCCATTTCCGGCATCGTCCTGATCGGCGCCCTGCTCGTTGCCGGTGATCCCGAGGCGGGGCTCTTCACCCGGTTCATCGGTTTCATCGGCGTGCTCCTGGCGTCGATCAATGTCTTCGGCGGCTTCCTGGTGACACACCGGATGCTCTCGATGTTCAAGAAGAAAAAGTAAGGACACGCCGTCATGACGCTCTCGGTTAATCTTCAGGCGGTGGCCTATCTGGTCTCCGCCGTGCTCTTCATCCTGGCCCTGAAGGGCCTGACCCATCCGGCATCCGCCCGGCGCGGCAATCTCTACGGCATGCTCGGCATGCTGATCGCGGTCGTCGCGACCCTGATGGGCGATCAGGTCCAATCCTACGGATTCATCATCGTCGGGATGACCGTGGGCGCCGTCATCGGCGTCAAAGTGGCCCTGCGCATCCAGATGACGGCCATGCCGCAGTTGGTCGCGGCCTTGCACAGCTTCGTCGGCATGGCCGCTGTGCTGGTGGGCATCGGCACTTTCCTGACGAAGCGCAGCGCAGGCGAGCTGAACGGGCTCCTGATGGGCGAGATCTCCGCCGGCGTGGTCATCGGCGCCATCACCTTCACCGGCTCGGTCATCGCCTTCGGCAAGCTGCAAGGTCTGCTCAGCGGCAGCCCGGTCAAGTTCATGGGCCAGCATCTGCTCAATGCGCTTTTGGGGATCGCGACCCTCGCCCTAGCCGTGCATTTCGCCATGACCGGCAGCTTGCTCTCGCTGACCCTCATGACCCTGCTTGCCTTCACCCTCGGTGTGACCCTGATCATCCCGATCGGCGGGGCGGACATGCCGGTCATCATCTCGATGCTGAACAGCTATTCGGGTTGGGCCGCGGCCGCAACCGGCTTCACCTTGCACAACAACCTGCTCATCATCGTCGGCGCACTGGTCGGCTGCTCCGGCGCGATCCTTTCCTACATAATGTGCAAGGCGATGAACCGCTCGATCATCAACGTCGTCTTCGGCGGTTTCGGTTCCGATAGCAGTGGGTCGGACAGTGCGGGCGCAGTCGCCGCCGAGAAGGGTGTGAAATCGGCCGCGGTCGAAGACGCCGTCTACTGGATGGAGGATGCCAACCGCGTCATCATCATCCCCGGCTACGGCATGGCCGTGGCTCAAGCCCAGCACGCACTCAAGGAGTTGATGGAGCTGCTCGAAGCGCGCGGCGTGGAGGTGAAGTTCGGGATCCATCCTGTCGCAGGCCGCATGCCAGGACACATGAACGTGCTGCTCGCCGAGGCCGACATCCCCTACGATCGCGTGCTCGAAATGGACGAGATCAACCCCGACTTCCCGAGCACCGACGTGGTGCTGGTCGTCGGCGCGAACGACGTCGTCAATCCAGCGGCCAAGGAAGACAAGACGAGCCCCATCTACGGCATGCCCATCCTCGAGGCCGGCCGGGCCCGTCAGGTCTACTTCCTCAAGCGCTCCATGCGTCCGGGCTACTCGGGCGTCGACAACCTCCTCTTCTATCAGGAGAACACCTCGCTGGTCTTCGGCGACGCCAAGGATACGATCGAGGGGATGAACAGCGCGCTCAAGGGCGGCGGGCACTGAGCCTAAACCGCGTCCAGCGCGAGATGCTCACGTTCGCGTGAGTTCGACGTTTGGTGCATCCACGGCCCTTGGCGGGGACGCGGTTTAAGCAACGCCCCGCAGCGGACGCGGGGCCGGCGTTCGGTGCTTTTCAAGGGCGATGTCGCATCGGTCCGAAGGCTTTCGGGGTCGCTCGGTCCCGGCTAGACTCATGCGAGGCCGGCCGCGTCGCTTCTCGGCAAGCGCGGTCGACAACGAGGAATTCAGTGGAAGCCAGACGACTCCGAACGATCGATGATCTTCTGGCCTGGCCGGGAGAGGAGCGCGTCGAGCTGATCGATGGCGACATCGTTCAGCGCCCGATGGCGCGCTTCGAGCACGGTCTTGCGCAATCGGCGTTGTCCGACGAGGTTCAGGTCTTCAAGCGTCGGGGTGGTCCGGATGGCTGGTGGATCGTGACCGAGATCAGTGTTCAATACAGCGAGCACCAGTGCCCGAGCCACGATCTCGCGGGATGGCGTAAGGCGCGGGTCCCGCAGCGACCGAGCGGCGTTATGACATTGGCCCCCGACTGGGTGTGCGAGATTCTCTCGCCCGGTCACGAGCGTAAGGATCTGGTCCATCATCTGATGCTGCTCCAGCGTGCCGGTGTCCCGCACTACTGGATCGTCTCTCCGGAAGATCGGACGCTGATCGCCTACGCGCTCGATGCCGGCGGCTATCGCATCATCTTCTCCGCCGACTACCCGCCCGATACGTCACCCGGACGCGTCCGGGTTCCGCCGTTCGATGCCGTCGAGATCGATCTCGGCTATGTGTTCGGCAGCGCGGGCTGAGCCGACCCGTGCCGACGGCCACGCCGCTTGGATCCTCGCGATACGCGAGATTCCCCCCGGATAGCGCTGTAGGGTGGACAAGCGCGGCGCAGTCCACCAGCCCCGGCGCCGAGTTCGGTGGACTTCGCTCTCGCTCGTCCACCCTACGGGCTGAGCCGATCTGCGCGGATACTGCGCCGCTTTGGCCCTGGCGACACGCGAGCATCCATTCCCCCGGGATAGTCGACCCGCTGGCCGTCAGGCCGGGGGAAGAGGTCGACTGCAAGTCGACTATCCCGGGGCTCGCCGCTCGGCGGCGATTTCTTGTGTCGCCCGGTCTTACCAGGTGAGATTCAACTCCGCTCGGACGAAATAGGATTCATCGCGCCGGTTCTCGGCGTAATAGTCACCGGGCCAGAGGTATTCGGCGACCAAGTGTCCGGCGACGTGTTTGCTGAGCTTGGTCTTGACCCAGACGGCGGCGAGATGTCCGCGGAAGTGGCTCTCCCCGCTGAGGTTGACCAGCTGCGCAGGGGTGCGTGTGGTCATCTCGTCGGCCCAAAGTGCGTGATAATCGACCGTGACCAAGGTCGTCGGGTGGGCCTGGATGCCCCAGCCGAGATTCAGGCGACTCAGGTTCGTCGCCTCGCCGACGCGGCTCTCCAGCGGCCATTGGTAGATCATCAGCTCGCTCCACTGCGGCCAGCGGCCCCAGAGCGGGTCGAAGGCTTGAGTGCCGTTGCTGTCGGGGTCGTTGCCGGAGAGAAACTCGTAGCCGAGATGAAATCGATTGGCGAGCGGATCATTCAGGCTGTAGGTGGCGCGTCCGTTGAAGCCGAATGCATCCAGGTCCGCATCATTGCGTGTACCCCACTGATAGGCCGCCTCCGCACGCAATGTCCATTGGGGTAAGAGCTTCGACTCGGCACGCACGCCTGCGGTATAGGCTACACCCGAATCCGGAGGGGAAGGAAAGGGTGCGCCGTTGTTGACCCGAATGTTGCCCGGCGTGTTGTCCGGCGTGCTGCTTTTATAGATCAGATAGCCGTCGAGGTCCGTGTCCTTGACCAGGCTCTTGTTGCGCGCGTAGAGGATGGCGCCGGTCTCGTATTGCTCGATCTGATCCTCGATCACGCCGTTCAGAGGGCTCGGGAAACGGCCCGTGTCGGCGTCCTGATTGAGGTAGATGAGATCGAGCGTGGTCCCGATGGACGCCAGTTGATAGGTCGCGCGGGCGGCGTCGAAATAGATGGTCCGAGAGCCGTCGAGCGGCGTGCCTTCGAGCACCAGCCAGCCATTGCCGAGGATGATCTCCTGGCGGCCGAGTTTCACCGAGAGCGGCGAGCCGGCGATGTCGTTGAAGGCGACATCGAGCAGGTCGAAGAAGAGTCCGCCGCTGTACCAGGTCTCGAAACCCGGCACCGGCCATTGATTCTCCTTGGGCTTATTGTAGTGACGGCCTTCCCACATGAGTCGCGCCGTCCCGACGATCTGGTCGGTCGGTGCGTAGATCCCCCAAAGACGTCCGCGATACCGCTGAAAGGTCCGGTCGGCGATCGGGCTTTGGTCGTTCAGGCCGACGTTGCCGATAAAGACTTGGCGCAGACGCAGATCTGCACCCGGCTTGAAGCTCGAGGCCGCGTCGGCCGCCTGAGTGTCTGCCGAGACACCAGCCGAAAACACCGCTGCGGCCAGGGCCGTCAACCATGTTGATGGGCTAGAAATCATCGTCCACCTTCTTTTCGTCCAGCGCCCAAAGGCGATCCTCGGGGCTCACCTCGTCGCGCGCGGCGTTGCGGCGGACCAGCCCGTAGATGATGCCGATCACGGCCATCGCGATGGCGCCGAAATAGGCCATGAGGACATACGGATCATCGATACCCAGCATCCCGTGCGCTCCTGAATTGAATTGCGTCCGAAATTGAATTGCGTCCGAGGCTACGGTTGATCCGAGATGCAAGGCCGCTCCCTCGCAGTCACCAAAGCAAACCCAGTCGACGCAATTCAAAATAAAATAAAAAGTACTTAAACCGCGTCCGCGCCAAGATTCATTGATGGCGAGAACGCAGCGGCACCCTGAAATCTCTCATATCCCACCGAGTCGCGGTTTAAGGGGGGAAACAGCGACGCAAATGCGCCTGATCCGGCGGTCGCGTGACCGCACTGACCAAGATCAGGGTCAGCAGAGAGGCCGGCAGGGCGATGATGATCGGGTCTACCGACGGCCAATTGGGATAATCCGCGAGCAGGCTGGTCTTGCCGTCCGTGATCATCTGCACCAGCCCGATGGCGCTGGCCTCGCGTGCCTTGATGAAGGCCAGCCAGAAGAGCGAGACGCTCATGCCGACGGTCATGGAGGCGAGTGCGCCGGCGCGGGTCACGCGTTTGGAGATGAGTCCTCCGATGTAGGCCGGCAGGAAGCTCGCCGCACAGAGTCCGAAGAAGATCGCCGTGAAGCGGGCGATGACGTATTCCTGTCGCACCGTGTAGCTGATGGTCACGGCGATGATGAGTCCGACCATGATGGCGAGACGCATCACCAGGATGCTCGGCTCGCGTTGATGTCCCTTCTCCGAGATACGCTCGTAGAGGTCGCGCCCGGCGGCCGTGCCGATGGTGTGGAACTGGCTCGACATGGTGCTCATGGCCGCGGCGAGCAGGGCGAGGAAGAAGATGACGCCGAACCAATGGGGCATCGCCGCCATGATGAAGGCCGGGATGATCGTGTCGGCGTCGCCCTTGGTGTAGGTCGCTGCGATGGAGCGGCCGGCGACTAGCTCGAAGGTCGCGCCGTCGCCGTCTTGTGCCGAGGTCCGCTCGCTGATGATCATGGGCGCGCGCGCCGGCGCCTGTGTCTTCGGGTTGAGGATCGACGTCCAGGCCCCGGCTTCGTCTTTCTGCATCAGCTCGACCAGTGCGCGATCCTTCTCGGGATTGATGACCTCGACGACCTTGCCCTGCAGCAGCGGGCCGTGCTGTGCGAACCAGGCGTTCGAGAGGCTGCCGACGACGAAAGGCGTTCCGACCATGAGCAGGATGAAGACGGCACCGATCGGCACCGCCCGGTCGAGCTCGCGCCGGCTGCGCACCGTCATGAAACGCACCACCAGCTGAGGTTGGGCGAGCACGCCGATCCCCACGCCGAGCACCAGCGCGGTGATGACGGTCCACCAGAGGTCGTAGTTGGTCGCGCCCCAGCCAAAGGCAGGCATCGCGGTCCAGCCCTGATGCCCGATCTGCGCGAGCGATGCGGGTACCATATCCGCCATGTCGGTCAGGGTTTGGTGAGCCTGGGTGATGCCGCCGAGGCTCATATAGGCAAAGATCAGCAGGAAGATCATGGCGAAGACCATGACGAACCCCTGCATGGTGTCCGTGTACATCACGGCCTTGATGCCGCCCGGGATCACGTAGGCTGCGGTGATGAGCGCGAAGATCAGAAGCGCGACCTCGAAATCGATCCCGAACTGGGTGGCCGCGAAGATGCTGCCCCCGGTCATGACCGCAGCCGAGTAGAGCGGCATGAAGAGAAAGATGAGCGCGCCGGCGAAGATCTGGATGCCGCGACTCTGGTAGCGTTGGCCCAGCAGCTCGGGAAAGGTGTGGGCGCCGAGATGATGGCCGAGTCGCCGGGTGGGCTCGCCCAGAAAGATGAAAGCGATCAGAATCCCGAAGCCGATGTTGAGCACGGTCAGCCACAGCAGACTCATGCCGAAGAGTCCGGCCACCCCGCCGAAGCCGACGATGGCGGCGGTGGAGATGAAGGTCGCGCCGTAGGAGACCGCCATGATGATCGGGTGGGCCGAACGCCCGCCGACCAGGAAGTCCGCTGCCGAGCGGGTGCCGCGGTAACCGAGCCAGCCGAGATAGCCGGTCGCGAAGAGGTAGACCAGAATGACGACGATGTCGACCCAGCCTACGGAAGAATGCCCCGTCATGAATGCCCCTTAAACCGCGCCCAGTGCGGTATGCGTCGTGTGTTGGATTGGCTTGGCCGCGCCGGCTCCGACGACTGCCGGAGCTGGCGCGGTTTAATTTACCGAAACAGTCGTTGTTGTCTTGTCAGGACGCGCGGGGGCGAAAAATAACCCGGACGTTCGTATCGTTATATAGATCCAGCGCAGTTAAACGGCGGTTTTGACCCCTTGACGACCAATTGTTGACCTTTCGATGACCAGGAGAGCCCGTTCGTGGAGAGTTTCAAAGTCGTACGCCCCGAGTTTCTGAACCATTACGGCTATCTGTTCGGTGGCTTTTTGTTGAAGTGGGTCGACGAGATCGCCTGGATCGCGGCCAGCCGCGATTATCCCGGCTCCCGTTTCGTCACCATCGCGATGGATCGCGTGGAGTTCCACCGCAGCGTGAAGCAGGGCGCGGTGTTGCGCTTCGACGCACTCGAGAGCTGTCGCGGCAACACCTCGATCAGTTATTCGGTGCACGTCTTCGCCGATGATCTGACGACCGGCAACGAGGAGCCGATCTTCACGACCTGCATCACCTTCGTGCGGGTCGACGAGCAGGGGCGGAAGATTCCCTTGTCTCGGCCCGGCACCTGAGAGGCCGCAGGGGGTGTGCCGGCTCCTTACTGCGGGCGGTTTTGCGTGTAGGGATGGATGGCGTCCAGAATCCCGTCGGACAGACACGATGCCGGCGAGCCGTCCCGATTGATTTGGAGATGGACCGTCTTCGCCGTTGCGGCGAGCGTCCCGTCCTGCGTCTCGAAGCGATAGCCGACGGCGAAGGATCGGGTGCGGATCTCCTCGATCGCCAGCGAGATCTGAACCCGATCACCCTGGCATAAGGGTCGGTGATAGTCTGCCTCGGCATGCACGAGCGGGAGCAGGAGTTCGCCCTCGCGGATGAGGCGCTCGAGCGGGAGGCCGGCCTGCGCCATGAATGCCTCGTAGGCATCGTGCGCATGACGGAAGAGGTGGCCGAAAAATAGCCGTCCGGCCGCGTCCGTGTCGTGCAGGCGGACGCTGAAGGTGTAGGCGAAACGGTTTGGGTCCATGTCTGACTCCGGAGGCGGGTCGCGATGATCGATCTTAAACCGCGCCCGGTGCGGTATGGGTGGTTTGTTGGATTGGCTTGGCCGCGCCGGCTCCGACGACCGTCGGAGCTGGCGCGGTTTAAGAAATTGAAAAATATTAAATTTTAAACCGCGTTCCACCGAGATCGGAGGACATCTCCGAAGCCAAACGCAACATGAAAATGACGCATGTCGCTCTGGACGCGGTTTAACGCGGAGCCGATGCAGGCGTGTCCGTTCGTGCTCATGGCACTGATGCTGCCTTCGCCTTCCGCCCCGTCGGCGAGAATGGGCTCCGTCTCGGCGAGGCGGCCTTCGCGATCGACTTGCCCGCGACGGATGGCGTGCGACATGATTGGGGCACGATCAGATTCGAGGAACCGAAGTGAGATTGCTCGCAATTCAATCGCTCGTTGTGTTGGCCGGCTGCGTCGGGATTCTTTCGGCACCGCCCCTGTTTGCTCAAACCAAGGGGGATCCCGAGATTGGTGCGACCATCGCGGCGCGGGTTTGTGTAGCCTGTCATGCCGAGGACGGTACCAGCCCGATGCCCAATACGCCTCGGCTGGCCGGCCAGCACGCGACCTATCTCGTCAAGCAGATGAAAGACTATCGTGCGGGGCGGCGTACCAGCGAGGTGATGGGCAACTTCATCGGCGCACTGACCGAAGAGGAGATCCCGCACGTCGCCGCCTACTACGCTGCTCAGGAGGTGATCCCGGGCGTCGTGACCGATCCCTCGCTGCTGGACCTCGGCCGACGGGTCTACGACGACGGCAATCCCGGCAGCGGCATACCCGCGTGCTCGGGCTGTCACGGCGACGAGGGTGAAGGCACGCGCCGTTTCCCGCAGCTCGCCGGTCAGGACGTCGGCTACACCGTCGAGCAAATGCGCCGTTATGCCGTCGGCGAGCGGACCAACGACCGAGGACTCATGCAGACGGTGGCCGATCGCATGACTGAGGCCGAGACACTGGCCGTGGCCCAATACATTGCCAGCCTGATGGTCCTCGAAACGGAGGAGGAATGAACGCCATGATGACCCGTCTCGTCTGTCTCGGAGCACTCGTACTCGTGCCCTGCATCGCCTCCGCGTCTCCGCCGGCGCAACCCCATGCGCCGGGTATCGAATCGCCCGGCTATGTCTGGAACGCACCCAACGAGGATCAGATGATCGCGTTGGCTCATCGCGCCGACCCCGCGAACGGCGAGGAGGCCTATGCCGTCTGTCGCGGCTGCCATCAGGCGGATGGCTCGGGTCGCGGGGATGCCATCTATCCGCAGCTGGCCGGCCAACACGCGAGTGTGCTGATCAAACAGATGGTCGACGTGCGCGCCGGGCGGCGCGACAACCCCAAGATGCACCCCTTTGTCGCCGAGTGGGTGGTGTCGTCCGAAGAGGTCGCCGACATCGCGGCCTATCTGTCGCAGCTCCCGATTCCGCCGACCAATCTCAAAGGCGACGGGACCGCATTGGCACGGGGCCAAGCCCTCTACGAAAAGGACTGTGCGACCTGTCATGGCGCGCAGGGCGAGGGCGATGCCGTGGAGTTCTACCCCCGCGTCGCGCATCAGCACGTCAGCTATCTCGACCATGAGTCCAAGCTCATTCGCGACGGTGGGCGGCGCAACGCGAATCCCGAGATGGTGAAGGCGATCAAGGGATACAGCGACGCGGATATCGCGGCGGTGAGCGATTATATGTCCCGCTTAACGGCTGAATCGCGTCCGGAGTGATCGGGGTGTAGGGGCGACTTGAGTCGCCCCCTGTACCCTGCTCGTTGTCGTTGTCGTAATCGGATTTCGGACGAACACGACAACGACAACGACAACGACAACGAGAAATTCCGCGACGGTCTGTTCAAGACGTGCTGCGTAGGGGATTCGGTTCACCCAACCGACCGACGTGCTCGTGACACCGCTCACGCGGTGTCACGCCTCTCCTGGCGCTCCGCGCCTCGTGCCGCTTCGGTCGGAGTGATGCACGAGGGCCGTCTGCGGCAATAACGCGGTCCACAGGCCACAACGACAACAATCTCGGTCGACGCCAGGGGGCGCATTCGCATGGGTCAGCTCTTTCGCATCACCGGTTTCGTCGCCTATATCGGCATGATCTTTCTCAATGCCTTCGTGGACTTGGGGCACAAGATCATCATTCAGAACACCCTCTTCAAGACCTATGACGGCGATGCCCAAATCTTGCTGACGGCGATCGTCAATGCCCTGATCCTGTTGCCCTTCGTCCTGCTCTTCACGCCTTCCGGTTTTCTTGCCGACCGCTTCCCCAAGCATCTGGTGATGCGCGCGAGCGCTTGGGTCGCCGTTGCCGTCACGCTCGCCATTACGCTCTTCTATTACCTCGCCTGGTTCTGGGCGGCCTTCGCCATGACCTTCCTGCTGGCGGTGCAGAGCGCCTTTTATTCGCCGGCCAAGTACGGCTATATCAAGGAGCTGGTCGGCAAGGAGGCGCTGGCCTCGGCCAACGGCTGGGTCCAGGCGACGACCACGACGGCGATCCTGGCGGGGATCTTCTTCTTCTCGATCCTCTTCGAGGGGCGTCTGGCCGGCATGAGCTACGGTACACCCGACGAGGTGATGGGGATGATGGCGCCGCTCGGTTGGGTCTTGGTCGCTGGCGCCTTGATCGAGGTCGTGTTGGCCTACCGCCTGCCCGTGCGCGCCGCCGGCACCGAGATGCGATTCGTCTGGCCGGATTACGCCACCGGTCGATATCTGCGAAACAATCTGCACGCCGCCTGGGACAATCAGGTGATCTGGCTCTCGATCGTGGGGCTGGCGATTTTTTGGTCGATCGCGCAGGTAATCCTTGCCGCTTTCCCGGCCTTCGCCAAAGAGACGCTCGGCGAGACCAACACGGTCGTGATTCAGGGCGTGCTCGCCTGCTCGGGTATCGGCATCATCCTGGGCTCGGTTCTGGCCGGACGCGTCTCGCGCAATCATATCGAGACCGGTCTGATCCCGGTCGGCGCGCTGGGCGTTGCGGCGGCGCTCTTTGTTCTGCCGGGTCTGGGGTCGGCCTGGGCGCACGGGTTGAACTTCCTGCTGCTCGGTGTCCTCGGCGGCGTCTTCCTGGTGCCCCTCAACGCCTTGATCCAGTTCAACGCCGGCGAGAAAGGGCTCGGGCGCGTGCTTGCGGCCAACAACTTCATCCAGAACATCGTGATGCTGAGCTTCCTAGGGCTCACGGTGCTGGCGGCCTATCTCCAAATCGGCGGTCTGACGGTGATGCTCGCGCTCGCCGTCGTCGCCCTCTGCGGGGCCATCTACACCCTCTATCAGTTGCCTCAGTCGATGGTGCGCTTCCTGATGGCGAGGGCTATGTCGACCCATTATCGGCTCGATGTCATCGGCTTGAAGAACATGCCGGCCCAGGGCGGCGTGCTGATGCTCGGCAACCACATCAGTTGGGTCGACTGGGCGATGGTGCAGATGGCCAGTCCGCGGCCGGTGCGCTTCGTGATGGAGCGGGTCATCTACGAGCGTTGGTATCTGCGCTGGTTCCTGGACTTCTTCGGTGTGGTGCCCATCTCGGGCGGGCGCAGCCGCGAGGCGATCGAGACCGTCTCGCGGTTGCTCGACGCGGGCGAGGTGGTGTGCATCTTCCCGGAAGGCACCATCAGCAAGAACGGGCAGCTCTCCGAGTTCAAGCGCGGCTTCGAGAGATCCGCCCGCGCAGCCACGTCCGGCGTCATCCTGCCCTTTTATCTGCGCGGCCTGTGGGGGAGTCGTTTCTCCTACGCCAAGGAGAAGCTCAAGGCCAGTCGCCGCGAGGGCCGAACCCGCGACGTGCTGGTCGCCTTCGGGCAGCCGCTGCCGCGCGAGGCGAGCGCAGAGCAGGTCAAGCAGGCGGTCTTCGAGCTGTCGGTGACCTCTTGGCAGACCCACATCGCGACCCTGCCGACCCTGCCCCCGGCCTGGCTCGCGGCGGCGAAACGACGTCTCGGCGAGGTGGCCGTGATCGATTCGGTCGGGACGCGTCTGACCAATCGGCGCCTGATCGCGGCGGTCCTGCTGTTCGCGCGCCGCATCAAGCGTCTCGCCCCCGACCCGGCCGTCGGCATCCTGCTGCCCGCGAGCAGTGCGGCGGCCATCGCCAACCTGGCGGCGCTGCTCGTCGGCAAGCAGGTGGTCAATCTCAACTACACCGCCAGCAGCGAGGCCCTGCTGGCCGGGATGCGCAACGCCGGCGTGCGCCATGTGATCACCTCCGAGCGCTTCCTCGACAAGCTCCAACAGCGCGGGATCGATCTGGACGCGGCCTTCGCGGAGGTCACGCTTCATCCGATGGAGGCCCTGCGCGCCGAGATCGGCAAGGCGGAGGCGCTGGCGTTCCTGGGTATCGGCATCCTCCTGCCCGCCGGGCTCTTGCTCAGGCTGTTCGGCCGGCCCGGCCGGCCCGACGACACCGCCGCCATCCTCTTCTCCAGCGGCAGCGAGGGCACGCCCAAGGGCATCGAGCTGAGCCATCGCAACATCATGGCCAACGTCCGCCAGATCTCGGACGTGCTCAACACCGAGCCGGACGATCTCATCCTCGCCAACCTGCCGCCCTTCCATGCCTTCGGGCTCACGGTGACTACCTTCCTGCCGCTGCTCGAAGGCATCCCGATGGTCTGCCATCCCGACCCGACCGATGCGGTCGGCACCGCCAAGGCGATCGCCCGTTATCGTGCGACCGTGCTCTGCAGCACCTCGACCTTCCTGCGGCTCTACATCCGCAATCAGCGTGTCCATCCGCTGATGCTTCAGTCCGTGCGTGTGGTGGTGGCAGGCGCCGAACGGCTTGCCCCGGAGGTCCGCGATGCCTTCGCGCTCAAGTTCAACAAGCTGATCTACGAAGGCTACGGGGCGACCGAGACCACGCCGGTCGCCAGCGTCAACGTCCCGGACGCACTCGAGACCGAGACCTGGAAGATCCAGGCCGGCTCGCGTCCCGGTACCGTGGGTCTGCCGCTGCCCGGCACCAGCTTCCGCATCGTCGACCCCGCGACCCTGGCAACCCTGCCGCCCGGCGAGGACGGGCTCATCCTCATCGGCGGTGTGCAGGTGATGAAGGGCTATCTCAACGACCCGGACAAGACCGCGGACGTGGTGGTCGAGCTGGATGGTCAGCGCTGGTACAAAACGGGCGACAAGGGCCATCTGGACCCGGACGGCTTCCTCACCATCGTCGACCGTTACTCGCGCTTCGCCAAGCTGGGCGGGGAGATGATCAGCCTGGGCGCGGTCGAGGATCAGATCCGCCGCATCCTCGGCCAACCCGAGCTGGAGCTCGCCGCCGTCAACCTCCCGGACGAGCGCAAGGGCGAGCGCATCCTGCTCCTGGTCGCCGGCGAGATCGATGTCGACGGCCTGCGCAAGCAGCTGTTGGATGCCGGGATGAACCCCCTGAGCATCCCCGCCGCGGTGTTGCAGGTCGAGGCGATCCCCAAGCTCGGCAGCGGCAAGACGGATTTCGGGGCGGTGAAGCGGCTGGCGCTCGCGGCTTGAGGAGGCGAGCCCCCGGGATCGTCGACTTGCAGTCGACCTCTTCCGCTGTGCTCGGTCAGGAGAAGGCCGCCGTCATCGACTGGACTGCCGTTGGCGACACGTCACCTCGTCGGCTTCGAGCATTGTGGTCTCGTCACGATCGATCCGTGGCAGCCGTGATGTGGTTCAGGGCGTGCGAGGGGGCAATCCTCGGCCGCTGAGCTATACTTTAAGTGGGAATAGAGACAGGAGGACTGCCATGAAAACCAAAAGCAAAGCGATTGGCGAAGCGGTCCCGCGTCGTGAGACCACGCTCTTCGACGAGATGGATCGCGCATTCGACGACCTCATGCTGGGCGGCCCGCAGCGCGGTTGGCGCCACGGCTGGATGCACCCCTTCCGGGAGATGTGGCCGGAGTGGGCACGCCTTGAGCATGCGGTCGAGATGACCCCGAAGATCGACTTGATCGATCGCGAAGAGGAGCTTCTGGTACGCGCCGAGGTGCCGGGCGTCGAGAAGCAGGATCTCGAGATCGAGCTGGTCGGCCAAGTGTTGACGCTCAAGGGCGAGCGTAAGCATGAGCAGACCGAAGAGAAGGGCACCTACTACCGGTCCGAGATCGCGCGCGGCAGTTTTATGCGGTCGCTGCGGCTGCCCCAGAACGTGGACCTGGAGAACGCCAAGGCCGAGTTCAAGGACGGTGTGCTTGAGATCCATCTGCCGAAGACCGAGAAGACGGAGCGTCGGCGGATCGAGGTTGCTTGAACCGCGCCCGGTGCGGTATGCGTCATCTGTTGGAATGGCTTGGCCGCGCCGGCTCCGACGACTGTCGGAGCTGGCTCGGTTTAAAAGTCAAAGGCGCCTGAAGCGCCCGATCGCACACCATCGCGTGTGCGCTGCCGCCCCCGGCATCCAAGAGCACGGATGCCGGGGGCGGTCTTTTTTTCGGATGCGTTCGAGGCGGCCACCATGACCCTGATTGACTCTTCCCCCGGTCGGTTGGCCCTCGGTGTACCGGTCGCCGTGTGGATCGGCCTCGGCAGCAATCTGCAGGAGCCGGAGCGGCAGGTGAGGGCGGCCCTCGGCGAGCTGGCCGCGCTGCCCGAAAGCCGTCTGCAGGCCGCCTCG
This sequence comes from Thiocapsa rosea, assembly GCF_003634315.1. Classification (NCBI taxonomy): domain Bacteria; kingdom Pseudomonadati; phylum Pseudomonadota; class Gammaproteobacteria; order Chromatiales; family Chromatiaceae; genus Thiocapsa; species Thiocapsa rosea. Next base: position 1,095,786 of record NZ_RBXL01000001.1, on the reverse strand, counting down.
CGCCTGTATCGGACAGCCCCCGTCGGCCCGCCCGGCCAACCCGACTACATCAACGCGGCGGCCCGTCTTGAGACCCGGCTCCCGCCGCGAGCACTCTTGGCGGAACTCCATCGCATCGAGCTGGCTCATGGCCGTCGACGTGACGGCACCCGTTGGGGGCCGCGTATCCTGGATCTCGACATCCTCATCTATGGCGACGCGCGGATCGACGAGCCCGGCCTGACGATCCCGCATCCGGAGATGGCCCGACGTGCCTTCGTGCTCGTCCCTCTGGCCGACGTGGCGCCGCCGGATCTCGCGGTGCCCGGCGTGGGGATTCTGGCCGAGATGCTCGAGCGCTGCGAGCGCGACGGGGTCGAGCCCTTGGGCGATCGGGCTGCAGGAACGAACGCGTCGTCGATCGGGTCGGGCACCGCCGGGCAACGCGATGAACGACGCAAAAACAATGGGGTCATGTAGTCCCTGGCTTCTAACCTCGCTCTATTGGTTTTGTCCGTTCTTCACGACCCATGTGCCATGAGCAAGTCATCTGCTTCGCATTCGGCCCCTCCGCGGTCGGGCCGGGTGTGGCTCGGTGTCGGCTTGATATCCTCCGCGCGTAGGCGAGTGCCGGGCAGCACGCAATTCGCGATCGCGGGTTTCTCGCCCGTGAACATCCACTCCACGACATGGGCAAGCTGGTGGGAGATCAGCGGCGGGACCGCATCCCCGATGTGGCGGTACTGATTGGCCAAGGATCCGCCGCCGAACCGGTAATGCGCGGGAAACCCCTGCAGCAGCGCGAGCTCTCGGAGGGTGCAGAGTCGATGCTGTTCCGGATGGCTGTAGCGGCCGTTGCCGACGTGTGCGCACTCGCGCTTGATCGTGGCCGCCGGTCGGTTCCAGGCCATGCGCCCGTAAACATCGGGGTGGGACCCGAAATCCCGGGCCGCGACGTAGCGCTTCATCGCGGGCGTCATGAGAAGATCGGCGTCCCGATGGTCCCGAAGGTTGATCCACGAGCCTCCGTCGACGGGGATGGCACGCAGGCGAGCGAGCGTTGCGCCGTTCATTCCGGGTGAGACGTGGAAGGGGTCGTCCGGATGGCGCTCTCCCGCGGTCACCGGAGGCAGGTGACCGATGCATCGGCGCACGTGCGTGGCCGTTCGCTCGACCTCGTAGCCGTGCCAGAGATCTTCGAGACCCTTCGTGCCGATCGGGAGTCTGGTTGCGATCACCAGCGCGCGCTCCCGTCGCTGGGGTAGTCCGAATCTGTCCAGCATGTGGACCGTCGCCCGGACGTCGTAGCCCATTCGTTCGAGCTGCCGCCGAAGCTCCTCGAAGTGATGGGCGAAGTTCCCCTTCAGAAGCTCACGGGCGTTCTCCATGACAATCACCCGGGGCCCGAGGATGCGTGCCCAATGCGCCGTGCGCAGCACCAAGCTGTTGCGCTCGTCGTCATCCAGGTGATTGTTCGGATTCGTCCGAGAGAAGCCGGTACAGGGCGGGCACGCGGACAAGACATCCAGATCCTGCCCGCCGAGGAAGTCGCGCCTCGCAGCCTCGATCAGGGTATCGTCGACTCGGGCGAGATCCGTCGAGATCGGCGCGAGACCCAGGTTGACCCGAAACGTCTCGTTGCATCCCGAGCGGCCCTGTCCGCTGCTTGGCTTACCATGCTCGCCGTCGAATGCGGCGACGACCCCGAAGGACGGATGCGCGTGGAAGCCGTAGCTCATGCCGCCGGCGCCCGAGAAGAGATCGATCAAGGTACGGCGGCGATTCTCGCTTGGGCGGAGGAGGGCCATCGATAAGACTTCCTGGAGGCGAACGACAGAGTTCGGGCTAAACCGAGTCCAGAGCGACATGCGTCATTTGAATAAGCCCTCGCGCGGTCATCCAACGCAACCGGCACCGATCCGGCGCAATTCATCGGTGTACATCGATCCGAGAGGCGAAACAATAGCCATTGTGGCGGCGACTGTCGTCCACGACGACCATGACGCTTTTGTTCGTGGCGAGAGCGAGTTGTGCTTGATCCAACATCCGAAATCCTCTGACCGCATCCGTGAAGTGCCCGCTGCAGCTGAAGCTCACCCAGTCGGGGAGGCACGCCGGCAAGGTCTCTTGCGGATTGACGCTTAGGGCAGCCATGCAGCCCCCATAAGTGCTGTCGGCGGTGACCAACACCCGATTGACCTGAGCCGTGACGACGGCCTCGGTGGCCACGACCGAGCTGTTGGGTAAAACGGAAAGCAGGACAGCCGCGACGGCTGTTCTGTTGCTGATCGAAACAAAATTCATCGGTGCCCCCGGCCTTTTGCCGTGTATGAAGGCATTGAAGAGCGGATGATGCTGTGCGTCGGCCCGTATACTCAGATACGACTGCACGGCGGCCGAAGCATCCGGGTTTCGTACCGAAACCCACAAGACCCACTCATCAAAGCAAGGTTCCGAATCCTTCGGCCTCGATTGGCAGCCCGATGTCTACGGGCTCCCGTTCCTGGTTTTGGTTCGGACATGGAGAATCGGCGTCGAGCTGGGTGCCGATCTCGATGACCTCGGTGAATGTCCGTGGAAGATACCAAACATCCGTTTCGTTCGCGTCCAGGGTCCGGCCGATCTCGATCGGCACGGGTTCCGGCGCATCAGGAGACCCGGAGACGGGCGCATCGGCGTCGATGGGTTCCCCGATCTGCACAACCTCGGGCCTAGTCGCTCGGCCTGTGTCTTCGACCGGAATCGGATCACTGATGTCGAGTCTGTTCCGCGGTTCGGTTGGTTCTTTGATCCGAAAGGTCTCTGCACGCTGCGCATCCGAGCGCAATTCCGCTTCCGCCGCTAGGGGAAAAACTGCGCTGACGGGTTGCGGTGTCGTCAACTTGGCGTTCACAGTGTTGCATGGCGGCGCCATCGGCTGACGGTCGATCGCTTCTGTGGTCGGTCGCACCTGCTCGTCCGGCGTGAGTACGTGAACGATGGTCGCCGACGCAGCAACAACGAGGACAGGAAGATATCGACGAATCACTGTTTCGGGTGTCGGGAGTGTATCCGGTGAGTGCTGTTGGCGTCCGTGAGTGCGGTTCGATACACGCTAAACCGCGTCTAGAGCGACATGGGTCATTTTCATGTTGCGCTTTGGCCTCGGGGATATCCTCGACCTCGGTGAGACGCGGTTTAATCGAGTCGGTCCCGGCACACACCGGGCTTATTTCAAAAGAGCTCGCCAGCCTCCTCCATTCGGTAAACAAGCCCAGCAGGGCTCGACCGGCAGCACTTCCCCGTCCGGCGCAATGGCGGCAATCACTTCATTCGAAAAGTCACTGCATGCAAGATTGTCTGCCGTGCAGGCGCGTACAGCGAGGTAATGAAGCTGTCCGGGGGTGAGGCCACTGATGACGGCAGTCGTTTGGGTTGTATCCACCGAGCCGACGTATGTCCGGCTCGCTTGCCCGAAATGGACCTGGTATCTCGATGCTCGAGGGTCGTCTACCGGATTCCACGTGACCCGCACATCCGCACCGAAGCAGTCTCCGGAAACCGCAAAGGCAAGAAACGCCCATCCGACCGATTCGATCCTCTGCGATGTTGCGCGGCACTTTCCAGCGACGAGACCGGTGCTTTCGCGATCCGCGCTCCGAGTACCGAGGTGAGATCCAAAGGCTGCCGTGATCAATCGCGTTTCCGGGGTTGCGGTTCGTTCGAGCATGATCTCGATTCCGGTCGGCTGCGCGATGGATGACTCGGCTGCTCCAAAATCGACCGTATGAGTCAGCCCGTCGTCTTCTCGAAGACGGGAGGTTCCGCAGCGTGAAAAAAAGTCGAAAAGCACGCCAGGCAAGCAGCGGAACACACTCCAATATGCCTGAAAGATGGGTCAGTCGAGCCGGCACGTCAAGTCCCTGGGGCTGCAGGATCCACCGGATCAGCCGTGTAAGCGACAGACGGTGTGCTTCTTGCTGCTGCGGCACGGCGTGGATGCCTCGATGCTGCGGATGCCGAGGCGGGTGGTGCTCGAATCGAAGAGATGTGCGGCGTCCACCCAACGCCTAAGCTCTCGCGGGAATGCCCGCGGGCGAAGGCCGAACCGGACCTGATAGACTCGGAGCCCTGGATCGGCCGCCCGAGCATCCGGCCCGGAACACCCATCCACGATCGTCTTTGACAACAGCCTCGGTTAGGACCTGATGACGACTCTCACACACCTGCAACGTCTGGAATCGGAAAGCATCCACATCATGCGTGAGGTGGTGGCCGAGGTGGAGCGCCCCGTGATGCTCTACTCGGTCGGCAAGGATTCCGCCGTCATGCTCCACCTGGCCAAGAAGGCATTCTATCCGTCCACGCCGCCCTTTCCGCTCCTGCATGTGGATACCACCTGGAAGTTCCAGGACATGTACCGTTTGCGCGAGAAGGCGGCGCGCGATGCGGGGATGGAGCTGCTCGTCCATCAAAACCCGGAGGCGATCGCGCGCGGCATCAACCCCTTCGATCACGGCTCCTTGCATACTGAGATTTGGAAGACCGAGGGGTTGAAGCAGGCGCTCGACAAATTCGGCTTCGATGCGGCCTTCGGGGGCGCGCGGCGCGACGAGGAAAAGAGCCGCGCCAAGGAGCGTGTCTTCTCGTTCCGCTCGGCCAATCACCGCTGGGATCCGAAGAATCAGCGCCCCGAGCTCTGGAAGCTCTACAACGCCCGCAAGGCCAAGGGCGAAAGCATCCGTATCTTCCCGCTCTCCAATTGGACCGAGCTCGACATCTGGCAGTACATCCATCTCGAGCAGATCGAGATCGTGCCGCTGTATCTCAGCGCCCCGCGCCCGAGCGTGATCCGCGACGGCTTGATTCTGATGGTCGATGACCATCGCTTCCCGTTGGCGGAAGGCGAAGAGGTCCGCATGCGCTCGATCCGCTTCCGCACGCTCGGCTGCTATCCGCTGACGGGCGCGGTCGAGAGCGAGGCCACGACGCTGACCGAGGTCATCCAGGAGATGCTGCTCACCACGACGTCCGAGCGCCAGGGTCGCGCCATCGACCACGACCAGTCCGCCAGCATGGAAAAGAAGAAGCAGGAGGGGTACTTCTGATGGCCAGCGACATCTACAAGACCGACGAGCTGATCGCGCGCGATATCGATGCCTATCTGGAGAAGCATCAGCACAAGACGATGCTGCGCTTCATCACCTGCGGCAGCGTGGACGACGGCAAATCGACACTCATCGGCCGTCTTCTCTACGACAGCAAGATGATCTTCGAGGACCAGCTCGCCGTGCTCGAAGCGGATTCCAAACGCGTCGGGACCCAGGGTCAGGAGATCGATTTCGCCTTGCTGGTCGACGGCCTGGCCGCCGAGCGCGAGCAGGGCATCACCATCGATGTCGCCTATCGCTTCTTTGCGACCGACCGGCGCAAGTTCATCGTCGCCGACACGCCGGGCCACGAGCAATACACGCGCAACATGGTGACCGGCGCCTCGACGGCCGATCTCGCGGTCATCCTGATCGACGCACGCAAGGGCGTGCTGACCCAGACACGGCGCCACAGCTATCTGGCCCATTTGGTCGGGATCCGCAACATCGTGCTCGCGATCAACAAGATGGATCTGGTCGACTACGATCGGGCCAGATACGACGCCATCATCGGCGACTACCGTGCCTTCGCGGACCAGATCGGGATCGACGGCTTTCAGGCGATCCCGATCTCGGGTCTCAAGGGCGACAACATCACGTCCGCGAGCGACGCCACGCCCTGGTATGAAGGCCCGACCCTGCTCGACTATCTGGAGACGGTGGAGATCGACCAGACGCGGATGATCGAGCGACCGTTTCGCATGGCGGTGCAATGGGTCAACCGTCCGAATCTCGATTTCCGCGGCTTCTCGGGCCAGATCGCCAGCGGGCGCGTCAAGCCGGGCGACGCCGTGCGCATACTGCCCGGCAGCACCACAACCACCGTCGCGCGCATCGTCACCCTGGACGGCGATCTGAGCGAGGCCGGCGCAGGCCAATCGGTCACCCTGACCCTGGCCGACGAGATCGACTGCTCGCGCGGCCAAGTCATCACCCCGGCCGACCAGCCGCTCGAGGTGGCCGATCAGTTCGAGGCGACCATCGTCTGGATGGCGCAAGAGCCGATGATCCCGGGTCGCGCCTACATCATGAAGATCGGCACGACGCAGGCGACGGTCACGGTGACCGACGAGAAGTACCAGGTCAACGTCAACACCATGGCCCACGAGCCGGGCAAGACCTTGGCGCTGAACGGCATCGCCGTGTGCAACATCGCCACGAGCAAGGCGATCCCGTTCGAGCCCTACGCCGAGAATCCGGACCTGGGCGGCTTCATCCTGATCGACCGGCTGAACAATGCAACCGTCGGCGCCGGCATGATCCATTTTGCCCTGCGACGCAGCCACAATCTGCCCTGGCAGACGATCGACGTGGATCGCGACGCCCATGCCGCCATCAAGAATCAGCAGCCGCGGCTGCTCTGGCTCACCGGGCTGTCGGGCTCGGGCAAGACGACCATCGCCAACCTGGTGGAGAAGAAGCTGCACGCCATGGGGCGCCACACCTTTCTGCTGGACGGCACCAACGTCCGTCAGGGGCTGAACAAGGATCTGGGGTTCACCGATGCCGACCGGGTCGAGAACATCCGGCGCATCGGCGAGGTCGCCAAGCTGATGACCGACGCGGGGCTGATCGTCTTGACGGCCTTCATCTCGCCCTTCCGCAGCGAGCGGCGCATGGTCCGGCAGCTCTTCCCGAAAGGCGAGTTCGTGGAGATCTTCATCGATACGCCCATCGAGGTGGCCGAGCGCCGCGATCAAAAGGGCCTTTACGAGCAGGCGCGTCGCGGCGATCTGAAGAACTTCACCGGCATCGACAGCGCCTACGAGCCGCCCGAGTCCCCCGAGATCCGTATCGATACGACGCGGCTCTCGGCCGAGGAGGCGGCCGAGGCGATTATCGAGTCCTTGTCGATGTCGTTTTAAACCGCGCCCGGTGCGGTATGTGTCATTTGTTGGATGGCTTGGTCGCGCCGGCTCCGACGACTGTCGTAGTCGGCGCGGTTTAAGGTATTGAAAATCTTAAATTCTAAACCGCGTCCCACTGGGATCAAGGATATCTCCGAAGCTAAACGAACAATGAAAACTACGCATGTCGCTCTGGACGCGGTTTAGTCAGCGAACGCTATAGATTTGGTCGAAGATGCCCCCGTCGGCGAAGTGTTTCTCCTGGGCGGCCTTCCAGCCGCCGAGGTCTTCGATCGTCACCATCTCGACCTGGACGAACCGATCCTTGTACCGTGCCGCGACCTCCGGGTCGGTGGGACGATAGAAGTGTTTGGCGGCAAGCTCCTGGCCTTCCGGTGAGTAGAGGAATTCCAGATAGGCCGTCGCCACGGCGCGGGTCCCCTTCTTGTCCACGGTGCGATCCACGACCGTGACCGGCGGCTCGGCGAGGATCGATAAGGATGGGACGACGATCTCGAACTTGTCCTCGCCGAACTCCTTGAGTGCGAGGAATGCTTCGTTCTCCCAGGAGAGGAAGACATCGCCCAGCTCGCGTTGCACGAAGGTGGTGGTCGAGCCGCGAGCACCCGAATCGAGCACCGGGACATTCTTGTAGAGTCGGGCAATGTAGTCCTGCACCTGGGCCTCGTCGCCGCCGTATTCCTTCTCCGCCCAGGCCCAGCCCGCCAGATAGTTCCAGCGCGCGCCGCCCGAGGTCTTGGGGTTGGGTGTAATCACGGCGACCCCCGCGGTGACCAGGTCTCCCCAATCCTTGATCCCCTTCGGATTGCCCTTGCGCACCAGGAAGACGATGGTCGAGGTGTAGGGCGAGCTGTTCAGAGGCAGTCGCGACTGCCAGTCCTTAGCCAGGAAACCGGTCTCGGCGATGGCATCGATGTCGTAGGCCAGCGCCAGGGTTACGACATCGGCTTCCAGGCCGTCGATGACCGCGCGGGCCTGCTTGCCGGCCCCGCCGTGCGACTTTTGAATCCTGACCTTCTCGCCGGTCTTCTCCTCCCAGTGTTTGCTGAAGGCCGGGTTGAATTCCTGGTAAAGCTCGCGCGTCGGATCGTAGGAGACGTTGAGCAGGGTCGTTTCGGCCCGGGCCGCTCCGAGGGCGGACAGCATGAGCAGGGCAACGAGGGAGAAGGATGGATGGAATCGGATGCTGGTCATACCGGGCTCCTGCGTGGTTCGGGTGAGAGTGGAGCCTTGATTGAAACGCCGCCGGCCGCCGGAACGAACCAACAAAATCTGCAAACCTTATCGCCCCCGGCGAAGGCGATTCCGCTGTGGTTCGCTTATCTCAAAAACCGCATAGCATCCCGGTAAATCGATCGTTCGCGGGGCGTCGTGCCGCGCTAAGCTCTCAACGTATCCGAAGCGATCTGCGGTTTCTCGACCACCTCAACCATCGCAGATCCTCGGCTGGAGGCGCTCCAAGCGCTGTGTTTCAAGGCCCGAGGCGATTGTCTGGGGCGCAACCCCGCGCGGGTCAAGGTCAACTGCCGATGACGATCGCTGCCTACTTCAACCCCACGCACCAGACCCGAGTGCTGCCGGGCTTCGGTCTCGCGCTCGGCTACACCCTGGTCTATCTCTCGCTGATGGTCTTGATCCCGCTGTCGGCGGTCTTCCTCAAGAGCGCGACCCTGTCCTGGGGAGAATTCTGGGCCATCGTCAGCTCGCCCCGCGTGGTTGCGACCTATCGGCTGTCCTTCGGGGCCTCCTTGCTGGCCGCAGCCATCAACGCGGTCTTCGGTTTGGCGCTGGCCTGGGCGCTGGTGCGCTACAGCTTCCCGGGCAAGAAGCTGATCGACGCGCTCGTCGATCTGCCTTTCGCGCTGCCGACGGCGGTCGCGGGGATCTCGCTCACCGCACTCTATGCCGGTAACGGCTGGATCGGCAGTCTGCTTGCACCGCTCGGGATCAAGGTCGCCTTTACCCCGCTCGGGGTGCTGGTGGCGCTGGTGTTCATCGGGGTGCCCTTCGTGGTGCGCACCGTTCAACCGATTCTGGAGGATCTGGAGACCGAGCTCGAGGAGGCCGCTGCGAGTCTGGGCGCCGACCGGCGGCAGACCTTTACGCGGGTGATTCTGCCGATCCTGCTCCCGGCCCTCCTGACCGGCTTCGCGCTGGCCTTCGCAAGGGCGGTCGGCGAGTACGGCTCGGTCATCTTCATCGCCGGCAACATCCCGATGGTCTCGGAGATCACGCCCCTGATCATCATCACCAAGCTTGAGCAGTACGATTACGCGGGCGCGACCGCGGTCGCGGTGGTCATGCTGGTCTTCTCCTTTTGCATGCTGCTCGCGATCAACCTCTTGCAGGCCTGGAGCGCGAAACGCACCGGGAGGAATCGCTGATGGCCGCCATCGGTGCGCTTTACGGTCGGGGCGATGCCCGCCGGTACGAGACCAACGCCGCCACGCGCGAGAGCTCGGCGGTGAAGTGGCTGATCCTGACCGCCGCCCTGAGCTTTTTCCTGCTGTTCCTCTTGATGCCGCTGATCGCGGTCTTCGTCGAGGCCCTGCGCAAGGGTTGGTTGACCTACATCACCGCGATCGCCGATCCGGACGCGCGCTCGGCGATCCGTCTGACCCTGCTGGTCGCGGTCATCTCGGTACCCGTCAACCTGGTGTTCGGGGTGGCCGCGGCCTGGGCGATCGCCAAGTTCGAGTTCCGCGGCAAGCGGTTTCTGACCACCTTGATCGATCTGCCGTTCTCGGTCTCGCCCGTGATCGCGGGCCTGATCTTCGTGCTCCTGTTCGGTGCGCACGGCTGGTTCGGCGCCTGGTTGTTCGCGCACGACATCAAGATCATCTTCGCGGTCCCGGGCATCGTGCTGGCGACCGTCTTCGTCACCTTCCCCTTCGTCGCACGCGAGCTGATCCCTCTGATGGAGGCCCAGGGCAGGGAGGAAGAGGAGGCGGCGGTCGTGCTGGGCGCCAACGGTCTCCAAACCCTTTGGCGCGTGACGCTCCCCAACATCAAATGGGGTCTGCTCTACGGCGTGATCCTGTGCAACGCGCGGGCAATGGGCGAGTTCGGTGCGGTGAGCGTCGTCTCCGGACACATCCGGGGCCAGACCAATACCATGCCGCTGCACGTCGAGATCCTCTACAACGAATACAATTTCGCTGCGGCCTTCGCCGTGGCCTCGCTGCTGGCGCTGCTGGCACTGGTGACCTTGGGGCTGAAGACCTTCGTCGAATGGAAGGCCGATCAAGGCGTCATGCAACCCGATTGAGGAGTCTCCGATGAGTATCCAGGTCGAGCAGATCAACAAGACCTTCGGCCGGTTTGTCGCCTTGAACGATGTCTCGCTTGATTTCCCGAGCGGCGCATTGACGGCGCTGCTGGGTCCGTCGGGCTGCGGCAAGACGACGCTCCTGCGGGTGATCGCCGGGCTGGAGACCGCGGACTCGGGACGCGTCGTCCTGGAAGGCGAGGACGCCTCGGACACCCATGTGCGGGAGCGTCAGGTCGGATTCGTCTTTCAGCACTATGCCCTGTTTCGCCACATGACCGTGCTGGAGAATGTCGCCTTCGGGCTGCGGGTGAAGCCGCGGCGGGTCCGCCCCAAGGAGGTCGAGATCCGACAACGGGTCCGGCGTCTGCTCGATCTGGTGCAACTCGGTGCCCTGGCCGATCGCTTTCCGGCCCAATTGTCCGGCGGCCAGCGTCAACGGGTCGCGCTCGCCCGGGCGCTGGCGGTCGAGCCGCGGGTGCTGCTGCTCGACGAGCCGTTCGGCGCGCTCGACGCCCAGGTTCGCAAGGAGCTGCGGCGTTGGCTGCGACGTCTGCACGACGAGCTGCACGTGACATCCATCTTCGTCACCCACGATCAAGAGGAGGCACTGGAGGTCGCCGATCGCGTGGTGCTGATGCATCAAGGTCGCGTCGAGCAGATCGGCACGCCGGCCGAGGTCTACGAGCACCCGGCCACCCCCTTCGTCTACGGGTTTCTCGGCGCGGTCAATGTGTTTCACGGGCGGATCGACGGGGCGCATCTGCGGATCGGCGGCTCCACCATGCCTTACGACGGCCATGACGCCGGCCAGGGCGCGGACGCGATCGGATTCGCGCGTCCACACGAGCTGGAGATCCTGACCGATCCAGCCGCGCCGCACGGGGTCGAGGCCGTCGTCGCGCGCATCCTCGCCTTCGGCTCCGGGGTCAGGGTCGAGCTTGACCGCCTTCCCGACGCCTCGGGCCGCAGCGAGCCCGCCGACCATTACGAGGTCATCCTGCCGCGCGAGCGGATCCAGGCACTCGCCTTGACCGAGGGGCAACGGGTGCGTCTGTCGGCCTCGCGGATCCGGGTCTTTCCGCGCGAGGCCGCCTGACGTGAACTTCCAGCAACTGCGTATCCTGCACGAGGCGGTCCGGCACAATTTCAACCTGACCGAGGTGGCCAACGCGCTCTATACCGCCCAATCGGGTGTCTCCAAGCACATCAAGGACCTGGAGGACGAGCTCGGGGTGGAGCTGTTCATGCGCCGAGGCAAGCGTCTGCTCGGCCTGACCGAGCCGGGCAAGGAGCTGATGCCGATGGTCGAGCGCATACTGCTCGACACCCAAAACATCAAGCACCTGAGCGAGCAGTTCGCCCGGCAGGACGAAGGGCGTCTGGCCATCGCCACCACCCACACCCAGGCCCGCTATGCCTTGCCGTCGGTGGTGACGCGCTTCAGACAGACCTTTCCGAAGGTCTATCTGGAGCTGCACGAGTGCGGCCCGCGCGAGATCGTCGCCCAGCTGCGCGCCGGCCAGGTGGACATCGGCATCGCCACCGAGGCGTTGGCCGACGAAGAGGATCTGGTCAGCTTTCCGTACTATCAGTGGCGGCATGCCCCGATCGTCCCCGTCGGGCATCCGTTGACGGGCGTCGAGCACCTGACGCTCAAGGCGATCGCCGATTATCCCATTATCACCTACTACCCCGGCAATACTGCTCGGGCGCGCATCGATGCCGTCTTCGAGCGAGCCGGGCTCATGCCCGACGTGGTCATGTCCGCCCTCGACGCGGATGTCATCAAGACCTATGTGGAGCTTGGTCTGGGCGTGGGGATCGTCGCCGCGATGGCCTACGACCCGGTCCGCGATTCGGGCCTGTGCCTGCTCGACACCTCTGACATGTTCGAGGTCAATACCGCCCGTCTGGCTCTGCGACGCGGTCACTATCTGCGTGACTATGCCGTGCGCTTTATTCTGGAATGCGCCCCGGCACTGACCGCGGAGCAGATCAAGGGTGCGGTGTTTCCCAAGGCGTCGCTGCCCTAATGCCGGATCCCGGACATGACGATCAGGCGCCGCTGCGATAGAGCTGCGGGGGCTGATCGGCGACGTAGCGCGCGATCGCGTCCTCGATCGACATGGTCGGCTCGGCCGCGCGGCGTGATGCGAGCGTCGGCCGCTGCCGGATGGATGGGGTACGGACACCTCTGGCCGCGAGACCGCTCCGTGTCCGCATGACGCCGATCGCGCTCATCTGGGCGGGATGCTGGATTGAAGAGGTGTTCATGGTTCGCGCTCCGTTTGTTGCCTTGAAGGGGTTTGGTCGCGAGGAATCGCGGCCTTGGGTGCAAGGTAACGCAGGAGTGCTGACCATAGGCTGACTGCGCCTGTCAGCAACCTGGCAGGTGGGCCGTCAGTGCTCGGCAAACACCTGCATTTTTCCCTCGGCATCGAAACTCATCACCTAATAGGACGGGGCCTTCCATGCCCGGCGAGCCGGGCGGCATGCCTGGGGCCGAGATATCCCGACCACGGGCAGGCGCTCGGCAAGCAGACGCCGGCGATTCCATCCTCGACGCCCTCAACCCAGCGCCCGATCCAGATCGGCCAGCAGATCCTCGACGATCGTGCATTGCACATCCGATCGGCCGGAAGCAACGCCGCCCAAGCGGCGCTCCCCCGGGGTGTCGTCAGCCGCGCGCTTGAGCTGACACTCGGTCTGGTATGGCCGTTCAGCGCATCTCGAAGGCTTCCTGATGGAAGCGCAAGCGTCCGCGCCATGCGCGTGTCAGTCCGGTCCGCAACCGCTTGGCAAATCGGCTTGGGCCGCAGAACCAGACTTCGGTCTTGCGCAATCCGTCGTGCATGGATGCAAGATGCTCGGCGCTCAGCGTGCTTCCGGCCTGGCTGTCGTGGATGTGAAGCGAGACGCCCGGCAGGTCCGCGCACAGGGTTTCGAGGCGATCAACGAAGGGATCTGTTCCGCGGTTCCGTGTGCTGTAATGCAGATCCGTGATGAGAGAGGCGTCCGGCTTGGCGCGCAAGGCTTCCAGCCAGGCGATGAAGGGCGTGACACCGATTCCGCCGGCCACCCAGATCTGTCTTGCCTCGGGATTCCGGCGCGGGAGCTGAAAGAAGCCGTAAGGCCCCTCGACCGTCACGGCCTGCCCCACGGCAATTCGCTGTGGCAGCGCGCGGGTAAAATCGCCCAGCGCCTTGATCAGGAACGTCACACGACGGTCCCCGTGATCGGCGCTCGCGATGGTGAAGGGGTGATGGCCCTCGAAACGATCAAAGCTCACGAAGGCGAACTGCCCGGCGCGATGTCCCCGCCAACGGGGTTCCAGCTGACAGACCATCTCGGTGACATCGTGCGAAGGGGTCGAGATCGACACGATCGACCCTCGTGCCCTGCGACTCTGGCCGACGAGTCCCAAGAGTGACATAACGGCGGCCACCGATCCCGCCACCAGCAGCATCCCGAGAAGCAGGCCCAGCGGTTGGCTCCAGTAATGGGTTGGAGCCAGCACGGCGGCATGAAAGGCGAGCGCCAGATACAGAAGCGGCATTGCACGATGGACATGGCGCCAGAACTTGTATGGGAAACGCTTCAGGAGACTCAGTACCAGCATGGCCAGCAGAAGGTAGATGCCGATCTCGCCAAGTTCCTCGCCGACATCGCGCACGTCGTGAAGCAGACCGCTGAACTGCTCTTCCAGCGGTCGCCCATGGCGACCGAACACGGATTTGATCAGGTCGTCCCCTTCCTCAAGCAGCCAGTGCGTGGCGGCGAAGCTGACAGCAAGAATGGCGGTCCATTTGTGCAGGCGGTAGACGCGGTCCATTCCGCCGAGAGGGCGTTCCAACCAGGTCGGGCGCGTCGCGAGCACCATCGCGAGCGACATCAGGCCGATCGCGAGTAGGCCGCTGAGGTAGAGCGCTTGGCTTTGAATGGCCCATGGCAGGGAGTTGGTCCCCGGACCACTCACGCTGAGTGCGCCCGCCCAGGCAAGTACGAGAAGCGCAATGAAGCCGGTTAGATGGATTGTCATGATGGCCGGAGCCCCTTGATTGACGCAATGATTGCTCGTTTGAATTGGGTAAACCGCGCCCCGTGCGGTATGCGTTGTTATTGGCTTGGATCGATCTTGGCAGCATCGATGAGTGTCGGCGCTCGCGCGGTTTAAGAAATCGAGAAAATGCAGGATTGCTGACGCAGAAGGCAACGTCGTTCGTCTGAACCGCGTCGGCCGTCAAAGATGTGGCTGTCTGGACCGTTGTCCGACATGCCCCGAGTGCCGATTCGTGCGGACGCGGTTCAGCATGGCTTACTTCTCTTTCCTCCTGATCACGTCGCCGGTTGCGGCATCGAGATAAAGCTTATGGGCAGTCCCGTCGGCGGCCAGAATCGTGATCTCGTAACGATAGGTGCTGTCTTTTCGCTCGAGCTCGGCTTCCACGAGTTGACCCGGCTGTACGGATTCAGCACTGGCCATCGCCTGTTCCATCGGCAGGATCGCGCCGGTCCCGCGCAGTTGCTTGATCTCGTCGTGGTCGAGTCGCTCACTGGCTAGGGGATTGCCCATTGCCAGCAGCAGTCCAAGACCGGTGGTTGCCATCAGGTGATGTCGTTTCATCTGCTTGCTCCGTTTGAGAGAGTTTGTCGGTGCCGATCAAGCCAGTTGTTCGCGGATGGCTCCGCTCGACTGCTCAAGCGACGGGTGCAGCCTGATGGTTCAAACTGAACTGCCGCTGAAAACCGACCCTTATGAAGCCAACATTCTGATTCGGAATTCAATTTTTTTCTGCGAAAGCAGGTGTAAATTCCGAAGCGTCGCGCCGACGTCTCCGTGCCGCGTCTGTTCATTGAGGCCGAGATCGGCTTTTCGGTCGAGAGCATTGCGGAGTCGATCGACGGGGTGAATATCCTCTATCGGGTCGACCTTCGCGTGCCCGACGTGCACAACCTGCCCGATGCTCGATCGCTGATGGCGGGTGCTTCTTGTTCTCGTTTGCAGCCGCAATCAGGCTTCTGTCCAACTGGATGCATCTGGTCGCCCGGGTGATCCCGCGAATCCCGGTGATCCTGATCGATACCGGCTATCTCTTCCCGGAGACCTACCGCTTCGTGGATACGCTCGCGGACCGGCTGGATCTCGACCTGAGGGTTTACCGCGCCGACATCTCCCCGGCCTGGCTGGAGACACGGCGGGTCGACTCTCGGAGGGCGGCCGCGAGGGCATCGAGCACTACAATCGGGTCAATAAAGTGAGCCCACGCAGCGCGCCTTGAAGGAGTTGGGCGTCTCCACCTGGTTCGCCGGACTGAGACGGGTGCAAGCCAGCACGCGCAGCGCCTTGCCTGTGCTCCAGGTTAAGGACGGACGCTACAAGATCCATCCGATCGCCGACTGGACAGACCGCGACGTCTACCTTTACCTGTAAGGGCCACGATCTGCCCTATCACCCTTTGTGGGAGCGCGGCGATGTCTCGGTCGGTGATTGGCACTCGACCGATCCGCTGCGCCCCGGCATGTCGGCTGAGCAGACCCGCTTCTCTCGGACTCAAGCGCGAGCGTGGCCTGCACGAGTGCGCTACTGACCTCAGCGCTCCCGCCACACCGTTGTATAGAGATCATGCCGGCGATCCTTCAGGTTCTGAACCGTCCCCGAATTGCGCGCGGCACGCAGGGCCTCCAGACGCAGATCGGCGAAGGCGACCGTCTCGACATTGGGCGTGGTGTCGGCCGCGATCCCGTCGCGCGCGAAAGGGAAGTCGCAGGGTGTAAGGATGCAGCTCTGGGCGTATTGGATGTCCATGTTGTGGACCTTCGGCAGATTGCCGACGTTGCCGGACATGACGACGTAGCACTGGTTTTCGATCGCGCGCGCTTGGGCGCAGTAGCGCACCCGCAGATAGGACTGGCGCTCGTCGGTGCAGAAGGGCACGAAGACGATGTTGGCGCCCTGATCGACCAGATGACGGCCGAGCTCGGGAAACTCGGCGTCGTAGCAGATCAGAACACCGATGGGACCGCAGTCGGTGTCGATCGCGTTCAGCGACTGGCCGCCCTCGATGTTCCACCAATAGACCTCGTTCGGGGTCGGGTGGATCTTGGGTTGCTCATGCACCTCGCCGCTGCGCAGACAGACGTAACAGACGTTCTCGACCCGGCCGTTGGGCATCCGCGTGGGGTGCGAGCCGCCGATGATGTTGATGTTGTAGCGCACCGCCATGTCGCGCAGCGCATCCTTGAGCGGCTCGGTGTACTTGGTCAGGGCCTCGATCGACTCGGCGGGCGAGAGCTCCTGATCCTCCATCGAGAGCAGCTGCAGGGTAAAGAGTTCCGGGAAGACGACGAAGTCCGCCCGGTAGTCGGCGGTGACGTCGACGAAGTAGCGCACGAGATCGGTGAACTCCTCGAACGAGCCGACCCGCCGCTGCATGTACTGCACGGTCGCGACACGCACGGTGTCGGGTAAGCGGCCGCCGTAGCTTTTGGCGCGCTGCTCTTCCTTCTCGTCCGGCGCATTGGGGTTGCGCCAGACCAGATGAACCGCGTAGCCCTCGGATTCCTTGTCCTCGGGCAGGTAACGCGGCAGCATTCCCAAGACCTCGAAGCCGTTGCGCATCTGGAAGGTCAGCACCGGATCGCGCAATCGGTTCGCTTTGACCTCCTCGAGATAGGCATCCGGCGTTCCGTATCGGCGCAGGCGCTTGCTGAGCGAGGGGATGCGCCCGCCGAAGACGATGCCTTTGACGTCCCAGGAGCGGGCTAGCTTCTTGCGCTCGTCGTAGAGACGCTGGCCCAGACGCAGCCCGCGGTAGTCCGGGTCGACGCAGACCTCCATGCCGTAGAGATAGTCGCCGTTCGGGTCGTGCCGCGAGGCGTAGCCGCCCCCGGTGATCTCGTTCCAGGTGTGCGGCTGGAGGGCCACATCGCCGTTGATCAGGAAGGTGGCGCAGTAGCCGACGATGGCGCCCTCGTATTCGGCGACGAACTGTCCTTCGGGGAAGTTGTGGATCTGGCCCAGAAGCATGGCCCGCGAATAGGTCCCCATGCCGCTTGCCTGATAGACGCGCGACACTAGGCTGCGGATGTGGGGGATGTCTTTGACGCGGGCATTGCGCACGATCAAAGGCGGTTTCGCGAGCTTGGTCTTGGCGGTGTTGGACATGCTGGGTACTCCGTTGCGGTGGCTGGCGATCGCGGCAGGGCTCGGCTGGGTTCCGGGTCGGGCCCTCGGATTGTGCCGAACCTGTCGATGGGGCTAGCATGCCCCCGAGCGCTGCCGTCGGTAGTGGATTCGGAAAGACTTACGACACGAGGTGAAACGTCCATGAAGGCAATCGAGATGCGCGAGACCGGCGGGCCGGCCGTTTTGCAACTGGTCGATCGGCGTCGTCCCGAGATCGGCGGGCCGGACGATATCCTAGTCAGGCTCAAGGCCGCCGGTGTGAATCCGGTGGATACCAAGATCCGCACCAACGGACCCCTGATTCCGAACGGCTTGCCGGCGGTTTTGGGCTGCGACGGAGCCGGCGTGGTCGAGGCCGCGGGCGAAGCGGTCACGCGTTTCAAGCCGGGTGACGAGGTCTGGTTCTGTTGGGGCGGGCTCGGCGGGCCGGTCGGCAACTACGCCGAGTATATCCTGCTCGACAACCATCTGGCGCAGGCCAAACCGCGCGAGATCGGGTTCGTCGAGGCCGCCGCGGCGCCGCTGGTCCTGCTCACGGCCTGGGAGTCGCTGCACGACCGGGCGCGTTTGCTCGAGGGACAGCGGGTCCTGATCCATGGCGGCGCAGGCGGGGTGGGGCATGTGGCCATCCAGCTCGCCAAGGCGGCGGGTGCGCGCGTCTGCACGACCGTGAGCAGCTCGGAGAAGGCCGATTTCGCCCATGCGCTCGGCGCCGAGTATTGCATCAACTACAAAGAAGAGGACCTCGTCGAGTCTGTCATGCACTGGAGCGAAGGGCACGGCGTGGACATCGCTCTGGATACCGTCGGCCCCGAGGTCTTCCGCAAGACCATCCCTGCGATGGCCCACTACGGTGATCTGGTGACCATTCTGGATCCGGGACCCGACTTGGACCTGAAGGAGGCGCGCGTGCGCAATCTGCGGATCAGTCTGGAGCTGATGCTGACCCCGATGCTTCGGGATCTGCCGCGGGCACGCACCCACCAGGGCGAGATCCTGCGCCGCTGCGCCAAGCTGATCGACCAGGGCGACCTGCGCATCCATGTCTCGGAAACCTTCCCGCTCGCGCAGGCGCAGGAGGCGCACAAGCACATCGAGACAGGCCATGTCACCGGCAAGCTTGCGCTGACGATGGATTAGGACGATGGGCTCCGGCGACGGTGGGGTGATTGCTCGGATTCCCGGCCGCAGCCTGCGCCTTGCGATCCTGTCCGACACGCATGGGGATCTGGATGCACGCGTCGAGCACCTGGTCACGACCTGCGATCTGGCGATCCACGGCGGGGATATCGGCAATGCCGATATCCTCGCCCGGATGCAGCCCGGTCTCGGGCGGGTCTTCGCCGTCTTCGGCAACAACGATGTCTCGCGCCGATGGCCGGAGCGCGATCACGACCTCTTGCGCCAGCTCCCGGAATGGGTCGAGCTCACGCTGCCGGGTGGGTGCTTGGTCGTGATCCACGGCCATCAGGGTCCGGCGCGCGACCGACATGCGCGGCTGCGCGCCCGGTTCCCGACAGCGCGGGCCATCGTTTACGGGCACAGCCATCGGCTCGTGCTCGACATGGATACGACGCCTTGGGTTCTGAATCCTGGCGCGGCCGGTCGGACCCGAACCTACGGGGGACCCTCCTGTCTCGTGTTGAGCGCAGGAGAAACCGAGTGGGAGGTCGAGGTCCATCGCTTCGCCTTCCTCGCCACCCGCCGCTCCAATGCCCCGGTCTTGAAACGCCAAGGCGCACGGCTCGCGAAGACGACCCGCATATGAGCCACTCCGAGCACAATCGCTCCAAACCACCCAAGTCCCTTCTGCGGCTCGTCGGCCGTGCCATCGCGGACTTCCGCATGATCGGCGAGGGCGACCGCATCCTGCTCGGCGTCTCGGGCGGCAAGGACTCACTCTCCCTGCTGCACATCCTCAAGCACCTGCAGACCTATGCCCCGGTGCGCTTCGAACTGGCGGTGCTGACCGTCGATCCGCAGGTGCCGGGATTTGATCCCGAGCACCTCAAGGCATACTACGAGGACTTGGGTATACCCTGGTTCTACGAGCAGCAGCCCCTGATGGACCAGGCCAATGAGCATATGGACGGCGACTCCTTCTGCGCCTACTGCTCGCGCATGAAGCGCGGCATCATGTACCGCATCTGCCGCGAGCAGGGTTACGGCGTGCTAGCTCTGGCCCAGCATCTCGACGATCTGGCCGAGAGTCTCCTGATGTCGCTCTTCCACGGCGGCCAACTGCGCACCATGAAGGCCCATTACCTGAACAACGAGGGTGACGTGCGCATCATCCGCCCGCTGGTCTATTGCCGCGAGCGTCAGACCGCCGACTATGCCGAACGTGCCGAACTGCCGGTCGTCCTGGACTCCTGCCCTGCCTGTTTCTCCATGCCCACCCGCCGCGAGCACATGAAGGCCCTGTTGGCCCGCGAAGAGGCCGAGCACAGCCATCTCTTCGCCAACATCCTGCATGCGCTCAAGCCGATTATGGTTGAAGGGGAGCTGCCGCAACCCGGTCGGGCCGATCCCCCCTGACGCGGAGGGTTTGCGCCGACGAAGGTTTCACCGGTGTGCACATCGGGATGCAGCAGGCGGTTGGCTAAACCGCGTCCAGAGCGATATGCGTCATTTTCACGTTGCGTTTGGTTTTGGAGATATCCATGATCTCAGTGAGACGCGGTTTAAAATTTAATCTTTTTCAATAGTTTAATTCGCGCCAGCTCCGACGGTCGTCGGAGCTGGCGCGGCCAAACCATTCCAGCAAATGACGCGTACCACACCGGGCGCGGTTTAAGTACGGGTGCAAAGATACAATTTGATTGTTTAAGGCGTTAACAATCAGTTCTATGACAGGCTAGACCCATGAGCCGACTGCTCTCACCCACCACGCGCCAAGCCCTGAAGCTGTTGGGCGGATTGATCGAGGAAGGCCGGATCCGCAAGGGCTGGTCCAGGGAGAGTTTGGCTGAACGGGTTGGTGTGGGGGCGCTGACCATCCGGCGCGTGACACAAGGTGAGCCCGGCGTTGCCATCGGCACCTACTTTGAAGCTGCGTCGTTGTTGGATATTCCGCTGTTCGAGCAAGCCTCGCTGCGCGAGCTTGACCGAGAGGTAGCGCGTCAGAGCGAGAAACTGACGCTATTGCCCTCGCGAATCCGCCGCCAGCGCGAGGATCGGTTGGACGATGACTTCTGATGCGCCGCAGGCCTACGTCTGGGTGTGGCTGCCCGGAGCCGACATGCCGGTGGTGGCCGGTCTTCTGCGCCGTGATGCGCGAGGCGGCTACGGCTTTGCCTATGGGCGCTCCTATCTCGCGCGTGAGGATGCGATCAGTCTGTTTCCCGACGAGCTGCCGTTGCAGCCGGGTGAGCAGCGGCAACGCGACGACGGGTTGCCGTCGTGTCTGCGCGACGCAGCGCCCGACGCTTGGGGACGTCGGGTCATCATCAACCGCCTTTCGGCAGGCGGCGTCGGTTCCGAAACGGCGCGATTGGAGCTCGACGAGTTGACCTACCTGCTGGAGTCCGGATCCGATCGCATTGGCGCACTGGATTTTCATTCTCTGCGGCAACACCGACGACCATGCGCGTAATCACGCCGCCTTTTGGGATGGCAGACCTTATCGGTTGACGCCGGCTTACGACATCTGCCCGCAGGCGCGCACCGGGGGCGAGGCGAGTCAGGCTATGCTGTTGATCGGCCAGCGGCGTGATAGCCGGCTTGCGGCCTGTCTTGGCGCGGCACCTGTCTTCGGTTTCACGCTCGATGCGGCCCGTACTCTGATCGACGATCAGATTGCCGTCATCGAGCGCGAGTGGGAGTCGGTTTGCGACCAAGCGGGACTGAGCCAGCCGGAGCGTCGTGCCTTGTGGGGGCGGCAGTTTCTCAACCCCTATTGTTTTGAGGGTTATCCGACCGCTTCACCGATCCCAACCGGCGAGCGTCCGAGTTAAACCGCGTCCAGAGCGAAATGCGTCATTTTTGTTTTGTGTTCAGCGTCCGATACTTCCTGGATCTTGGCGAGACGCGGTTTAAATTTTAATTTTTTTATATTTTAAACCGCGCCGGCTCCGACAGTCGTCGGAGCCGGCGCGGTCAAGCCATACGAACAAATGACGCATACCGCACCGGGCGCGGTTTAAGGCCAATCCGACTCCCGACTGAGCCCGGTCAGATCCCCGGCGGTCGGATCCGGTTAAACTGCCCCCTAATCCCCGCTGTCCGATCGCCCATGTCCGCATCCATCGAAAATCCGCATTTCCTCCTGCGTCGTCTGCACTCCCTGCTAGGCCTGCTCCCGGTCGGCGCCTTTCTGATCTTCCATCTCTGGGAGAACTCTCAGTCGCGCTTCGGTGCGGAACATTACAACGAGCAGGTCGTCGCGGCACTCAAGGGCATGAATTATCTGCCCTTGATGGAGATCTTCGTGATCGCGCTGCCGCTGCTCTTTCACGCCGGCTACGGGCTGGTGATCACGGCTCAGATGCGTGCCGAGCTTGCCCGCTACAGCTATACGCGCAATCGGCTGTACTGGCTGCAGCGGATCTCGGGCGTCGGCATCCTGCTCTTTCTCCTGGTGCATGTCGGGATGACGCGCATCGCCGGGATCTGGGATCCGAGCGTGGGCGATGACCTCTTCGCCCACATGCAGGCGCTGTTGAGTCAGCCTTGGATGCTCGGGCTGTATCTGGTCGGTCTGCTGCTTTCGGTGTTTCATCTGGCCAACGGGCTCGCCTCGATGGCGATCGTCTGGGGGCTCACGACCTCGGTTCGCGCGCAACGCCTGTTCGGTTGGGTCTGTTTTCTGCTCGGTCTGTTGTTGGCGGCCATGGGTATCCATGGCCTGATGGGGTTCCTCTCATGAGCAAGCCGAACGTGATCGTCATCGGCGGCGGCTTGGGCGGACTCTGGGCGACCTTGCGGATCGCCGATGCGGGTTTTCCGGTCACGCTCTTCTCGCTCTTCGAGGTCAAGCGCAGTCACTCGGTCTGTGCCCAAGGCGGCATCAATGCCGTGCTCGACACTAAGGGGCAGCATGACTCGATCCGTCAGCACATCATCGACACCATCAAGGGCGGCGAGTATCTGGCGAATCAGCCGCCGGTGAAGAGCATGTGCGAGGATGCACCGGGCCTGATCCGCACCTTCGAGCGCATGGGCGTGACCTTCTCGCGCACGCCCGAGGGCTTGCTCGACCAACGTCTCTTCGGCGGCGTGAAGAACAAGCGAACCTGCTTTGCCGGTGCCAGTACCGGGCAACAGCTCCTCTACGGCGTCGACCAGCAGGTCCGGCGACTGGAGTCCGAGGGCAAGGTCGTCAAGCATGAGTGGTGGGAGTTCTTGTCCTTGTTGCTGGATTCTGCCGGCGTCTGTCGCGGCATCGTGGCGATGGATCTGAACAGCCTCGAGGTGCGTGCCTTTTCGGCCGATGCGGTCGTGGTCGCGAGCGGCGGCATGGGCCAGCTCTATGCGCCCAAGAGCACGACCTCGACCAATTCGACTGGTGCTGCGGCGAGCCGCTGCTACCGACAGGGTGCCTGGATGGCGAACGCCGAGTTCTTCCAATTCCACCCCACCGCCATGATGGGGCACGACAAGAATCGGCTCATGAGCGAGGCGGCGCGCGGGGAGGGCGGGCGCATCTGGGTGCCGAAGACGCCCGGCGATCGGCGTCCGCCCAAGACCATCCCGGAGGCCGAGCGCTTCTATTTCCTGGAGGAATTCTTCCCGGCCTACGGCAACACGGTCGCCCGCGACGAGGCGGCGCGGGCCATCTGGACCGTGACCCGACAGATGGGCCTCGGCATCGGCGGTGACGGCGGCGACCGGGTCTATCTCGATCTCACGCACCTGGATGCTGCATTCATCGGCTCGCGCCTGGGCGCCATCCTGGAGATCTATCGCAAGTTCGCCGGCGTCGACCCGATGACCGAGCCGATGGAGATCTTTCCGGCGGCGCATTACGGTATGGGCGGTCTCTGGGTCGACTTCGAACGTTCCGCCGACGGCGGAATCCAACCCGAGAGCCCGCGTAATCACGCCACCAACATCCCCGGACTCTACGCGTGCGGCGAGTGCGATTACGCCTATCACGGGGCCAATCGACTGGGTGCCAACTCGCTCCTGTCGGCGAGCTACTCGGGTCGGGTCGCCGGGGAAGCGGTGGTGAGCTACCTGAAGGGTCTCGCCTCGGATCGCGGCCCGCTGTCACCGGAGATCCCGCAGGCCGAGGTCGTGCGACAGCAGGCGATCAACGCGGATCTGATGCAGGCCGAGGGAGCGGACACGCCTTATTTGATCCAGAAGGAGCTTGGCGCGCTGATGACGGGAAAAGTGGGCGTGGTGCGCTCGAACCCGGAGCTGGAGTCTGCCCTCGGCGAGCTTCAGGTGCTGAGGGAGCGCTTGAGCAAGGCGCGCCTCGGCGAGTCGAGTACCTGGGCGAATCAGAGTCTGGCCTTCGCGCGCCAACTCGGCGACATGATCGAGCTGGCCGGAGTCGTGACCCGGGGTGCGCTGGCCCGCGACGAGTGTCGCGGTGCTCATTACAAACCCGCGTTTCGGATTCCGATCCCGGAGGGAAGGTTCGCGGGCGACCCCGAGTTCGAGGCGTATCGGGACCGCTGGCACGCGAACAACGCGCAGTGGCTCAAGACCACCATCGCCGAGCACACCGAGGACGGACCCAGACTCAGCTACCGGGAGGTGGACCTGAGCGTCTACGCGCCGACCGAGCCGAGGGATTATCGATGACCGAGCAGCCGATCCACTTGCGCATCCGCCGTCAGGACCGTCCCGACACCGCACCCTATTGGCAGGAGTTCGCGATTCTCGGCCATTCCGACCACAACATCGTCTCGTTGCTGATGGCCTTGCGGGAGAACCCGGTCACGATCTCGGGCGAGCGGGTCGACCCGATTGTCTGGGAGCACAACTGCATGGAGGAGGTCTGCGGCTCCTGCGCCATGCTGATCAACGGTGTCCCGCGGCCCTCCTGCTCGGCCCTCGTTGCCGATCTCGATCAGCCGATCCGCCTGGAGCCCTTGCCGAAATTTCCGGTCGTGCGCGACCTGCTGGTCGATCGTCGACGGATCGACCAGGGTCTGAAGCAGGTCAAGGCGTGGATCAAGATCGACGGCGTCTGGGACACGCATGAAGGCGCCCCGCGTATCGGACCGGATGCCTGGGCGGCGGATTATCTCTACAGCCGCTGCATGTCCTGCGGCTGTTGCATGGCCGCTTGTCCGCAGTTCGGGCCGCACTCAAGCTTTATCGGCCCGGCGCCGCTGGCCCAGGCCCGCCTGATGAACGCCCATCCGACCGGGCGTTACGATAAGACGGAGCGTCTGCACGCCATCATGGCCGAGGGCGGCTTGAGCGATTGCGGCAACGCACAGAACTGCGTGCGGGTCTGCCCCAAGGAGATCCCCTTGACGACGGCGATCGGCGAGCTTGGGCGTCAGACCACGGTACAGTTGCTCAAAGACCTCTTCGGGCCGCGTTGAGCTGCGCCCACACCGCGACGCCGGAGCGGTCCCGGGTCGCGGACAAGCGGTCGTCCATTTCGTGGAACGCCTTCGCGAAGTCGCGATCCGCGCCCAGGATATGGTCCAGGATCCAGTCTCGCGCGTTTTCCTGCGCATCCTCGTCGAAGACGTCGAGGCCCTCCGCACGCCAGCGGCGTAGCTGGTCGGTGTACTCGGCCATCAAGAGCGCATGCTCGGTGCAGTGCTCGGCGATGTCCTCGTAGCCGACGGCCTGCATCAGTTCCTCTTCCCGTTTGAAATGCTCCCGCACGGCTTCGCCGAGATCGGTCAGGGCATCGATGAGGGCGAAGGCGTCGCCGGAGCGTCGCGGGGATGCCTCGGGACCGAAACGGTGACAGATGTCCGCGAGCTGCTCAATCAGCCCTCGGTGCTCCGCATCCACGAGATCGATGTTGAGAGACCATTCGTCGTGCCAAGTCAAAAGCCTTGTCATCGGGTCCTCCGTCGTGCAGCCGGCGCCGCGGTATATGGGCGCCGAAAGATTGCGCCCTCCGGGATAGGTCGGGCGCAGGGTCCGCTGTGTCGTCCGGACTAGGGGACGTCTTGTTGTTGTCGTGCTGTCCGGTCGGAGCCCGTCCTTGTGCTCGGCCCCGTACCGGCTCTAAACCGCGCCAGCTCCGGCAGTCTTCGGAGCTGGCGCGGCCAAGCCATTTCAACAAAGTACGCATACCGCACCGGGCGCGGTTTAGGCCGGGCGTCTCAGCGGCAACACCCGCGGGGCCGGTGTCGGTCCGCCCGTGCCTCGCTCGCGTTCGAGTATCTGCTTGATGACCGGCTGGATCTCGCCGAGCAGCCGCGTCTGCGTCTCCCGCATATCTTTAAAATAATAGACGATCTCACAACCGACGGGGTCCGAAATGGACTGCCGTCCGACCGCCGGTCGCCAGGCGATCCGGATCAGGCGACCGCCCTCGCCGTCTTGGTAGGCATAACCGCCGTGGCTGTCGATGAAGACCACCTCCTCGCGATCGATAATGGCCTGATATTGCATGGAGCGGATCGGGATGAAAACGGCGCGTCCGGCGTTGCCTCTCAGGAGCAGCTGCAGTCCGTTGTAGAGCGCAGCCGGAATCCGTGTCTGCTCATGCGCGACCGCTTCGTCGGGTCGAAAGAAGGTCTCGCGGATCAGATAATCGGCCATGTCGGGATGCCCCGCGGATCCGGATGTCGATTGGCCGCCGCCCGGAGCGGCACCCGCTCAGTCGTTGTCGCCGAGCTCGGGATCCCAGCCGGCTGCGCGTGCTTTTTGGATCGCCGCCGTATAGATCCGCTCGTGCCGTTCGCGCAGCTCGGGCGGGAGTCTGGAGACGAGATGGCCGTAGGGATGCCATGCCTGCGTGACCTTGTCGTAGAGGTCCTCGATGCCTTGAATGGTCCAGCCCTCGCAGGTTTGTTCCTCCGGGATGATGCCGAATACCCAGGCGTCGCGGATGATGTTGGCGGTCGGGGTCATGGCGCCGCCGCCCTGCTTGTCGATGCCCTCGTAGATCTTGTTCGTCATAAGGTCTGTCCTGGTTGATATCCGCTACACTCTAGCGCCTTGCCTCTCCGACTGCTACGTCTGCCCATGTCCGAGATCCTGGTCGATCTGATCCGTCACGGCGAGCCCGTCGGCGGTGCGCGTTATCGCGGCAACGGGACCGACGACCCGCTCAGCCCGGCGGGCTGGTTGCAGATGACCGCGGCGCTGGGCGAGGCGGCGCCCTGGGATCAGATCATCAGCTCGCCGATGTCGCGCTGCCGCGTCTTTGCCGCGGATCTTGCCGGGCGGCACGGTTTGCCGCTGGTCGTCGACCCCGGCCTGATCGAGGTCGGCATGGGCGCCTGGGAAGGGCGCGCCCGCAGCGCCGTTGCCGAGGAAGAGCCCGAGCGCTTCGCTGCCTTCTATCGCGACCCTGTCGGAGAGCGCCCGGCCGGCGCCGAGCCGTTGGAGCGCCTGCTTGCGCGGGTGTCGGACGCCTACGCGCGTCATCTTGCCGCCTATCCGGGCCGCCGGCTGCTGATCGTCTGCCACGCCGGGGTGATGCGGGCGCTCATCGGCCACCTGCTCGGTGCCGATGCCCGCCGCTGGTATCGCATCCGGATCGACTACGCCGGACTGGTGCGGGTCCGGCACGGGCGTCTCGGTCCGAGCATCGAGTGGGTCAATGCGCGCACGTTGTTCTAGCCCGAACGGCTCAGTCTCCGGATGCGAATCGGGACCAGGATGGCCGATGTCTGCGGGCATGATCGATCCAAGGTTTGAAACGCCGCGCGGTCGGTGTAGCCTCAACGCGTTGCCGACCTGGAATCCGAAGGCAAAGACTTATGCCGAAACAGACTGCCGAGCACGCAAGCTACGATCGCGATTACCACGCCTGGCTGACGGAGAGCGCGGCGCTCCTGCGCGAAGGTTGCCTGAGCGACATCGACTTTGCGCAAATTGCCGAGGAGCTCGAGGACATGGGCAGGAGCGAGCGTCGGGCAATCGAGAGTTATCTCAAGGTCCTGATCGTTCATCTGCTCAAATGGCAGCACCAAACCGAGCGACGCGGCCCGAGCTGGCAACTCTCGATTGCCAACTCTCGGGACGCGATCGGTCGGCGCCTTCGCGAGAGCCCCAGTCTTCGGCCGAAGCTTCCGGAGATGGTCGTGGAGCGTTATCCGAACGCTCGCCAGCATGCGGCGCTCGAGACGGGTTTGGATCTCGCCGATCTGCCGGAGACCTGCCCATTCACCGTCGCGCAACTCTTGGACGATGGCTACTGGGGTGCATGAGCGGAGGGCGGAATCGTGAGGCATCAACTTCGGTCTCCCGTCCGGCGATCGCGCCCGATGCCTGCGCGATGCGCATGCCGTACATGAGTACATGAGCATGGAGGCATGGAGACCCGAGCGATTGGGCTATACTCAGCGGCTTTCGATGCCGTTGTAATCCCAGCCCATGCAAAAGACCGACGATCTGCGCATCCGCGAAATCAAAGAAGTCCGCTCCCCGAGCGCGCTGCACCAGGAATTCCCGATCTCGGAGGCGGCTGCGGAGACCGTCTATTCCACGCGTCACGCCATTCAGCAGATCCTCCACGGTCGGGACGATCGCTTGCTGGTCGTCGCGGGTCCTTGCTCGGTTCACGATCCGCGCGCCGCGCTGGAGTACGCCGAGCGTCTCAAGGTTCTGCGCGACGCGCTGAGCGATCGCCTGCTCGTGGTCATGCGCGTCTACTTCGAGAAGCCGCGGACCACTGTCGGCTGGAAGGGTCTGATCAACGATCCGAATCTGGACGGCAGCTTCGAGATCAATCAGGGTCTCGGGATCGCGCGCAAGCTCCTGCTGGACCTCAACGGCATGCAGATCCCGGCCGGGACCGAGTTCCTCGATCTCATCAGCCCGCAATACATCGCCGATCTGGTGAGCTGGGGCGCGATCGGTGCGCGCACGACCGAGAGCCAGGGCCATCGCGAGCTGGCATCCGGCCTGTCGTGTCCGGTCGGCTTCAAGAACGCCACCAACGGCGACGTCAAGGTCGCCATCGACGCCATCCATGCCGCGGCACGCCCCCACGTTTTTATGTCCGTCACCAAGGACGGCCAGTCCGCGATCTTCAGCACCACCGGGAACGTCGACACCCACATCATCCTGCGCGGCGGCCAGCGCCCGAACTACGATACCGAGAGCGTGAGCATCGCCGCCGAGCAGATCATCGAGTCCGGCCTGACACCCAAGATCATGATCGACTTCAGCCACGCCAACAGCCGCAAGCGGCCGGAGAAGCAGATCCGGGTCTGCCAGGACGTCGCCGGCCAGATCGCGCGCGGGGATCGCGGCATCATGGGCGTGATGATCGAGAGCCACTTGGTCGGCGGTCGGCAGGACTTGGCCGCGAGCGACGGAATGGTCTTCGGTCAGAGCGTCACCGACGCCTGCATCGGCTGGGACGATACGGTGCCGATGCTGCATGAGCTTGCGGATGCCGTGATGCGCCGACGCGCGCTGTAGCTGGCTGTGCGTGGTCTAGGGTGATGTCTGGTGAATAGGCATCCCGACTGCACATGCCTGGAAGACCTTTAAGGGATGTAGGGGCGAATGAATTCGCCCCTACACGCGGGTAGATCCTTTCCCGGAAATCGCCTAAACCGCGTCCAGAGCGACATGCGTCATTTTCGTGTTGCGTTTGGCTTCGTAGATGTCCTCGATCTCGGTGAGACGCGGTTTGAAATTTAATATTTGGTGATTAGCGTCGTGCCTCAGCCAGAGCATTTCACGCCGTGCGGACGGCGCCCTGGCGCAGCCATTTCTCGGGGCTGGGCGGGGTGCGGACGCTGGCATGGAGGAGTCGCCCGACCAGCGAGGGCAGATCGAAGCGGCGGTTCAGGCGATACTGCGCCTCGGCGAGGTAGCGCGCCAAGTACTTGTGGACGTTGACGTGGTGATAGGTGCCCCGGATCGCGGTCTTGAGGTTGGAGATGACGGTATTGACCCAGCGGAACGCATCGATCTCGCTGGATTTGCGCGGGCTGACCACGATCGCCCCGTAGGCGGCGACTTCTGCCTCGGCGCAGCCGAGGCTCGCGAAGGCGTCGGTGACGAGGTGTGCGTCGGGATCCAGCGCCTTGCGCACCCAAGCGCGCAGCGTGTCGCCCTTCAGATCGGGGAGCGGGTCGAAGCGCACGTGTCGGGGATGACCGTCGTCGCCGACTTCCACGGCGGCGATGAACACGGCCTTGCCTTCGGCGCCGCGTCCGCGCTTGCCCCCGACGACGGCATCGTCGGCAACGACCACGCCGGTGAGCAGCCGGCCGGACTCGCGCTCGGCCATGGCTTCGAGGAGTTTGTGCTTGAGCCGCCAGGCGGTGCGATAACACACGCCGAGATGGCGTTTGAGCGACAGTGCCGAGAGGTTGTTCTTGTTCTGCGTCACCAGGTACATGGCTTGAAACCATTTGGTCAGCGGCAGCTTGGAGCTCTCGAACAGGGTCCCGCACGTCAGCGAGGTCTGCACCCGACACTGCGCACACTGCCGGTAGGTGCGCCCGTCGACGTGAAAGCGACTGTGCGAGGTGGCTCCGCAGTGCGGACAGACGAACCCCTGCGGCCACCGCGACGCCTCCAGGGCCGCCGCGCACTGGGCTTCGGTGCCGTAGCGTGCGAAGAAATCGTCCAGGGACATGCCCGGCTGGAATTGAATCGGGTTCTGCGGCATCGCCGTCGTTCTCGCTGCGGGTGGAGATGCCCGACAGTATGCGCCCGGGGGTGACTCATTCCGTGAGCCTGCCGGCTCGAAAATCGCTGGCTGAGGCACGACGCTAATCACCTAATATTTTTCGATACTTTAAACCACGCCGGCTCCGACGGTCGTCGGAGCCGGCGTGGTCAAGCCAATTGGTCAAGCCAATCCAACAAACGACGCAAATCGCACCGGGCGCGGTTTAAAGCCGATTCAGGTAACGTGTTCCGCCGAGTCGGCTCGCCTGATCGCTGATCCAGGCCGCGCGCCGCTCCAAACGTTCCGATGGCTTGTCCAAACGATAGTGTCCGGGTGCAGGCAGCACGCCGATCAGGAGCGATGCCTCGCGCATCGTCAGCTCGCTTGCGGGACGATCGAAATAGCGCACGCTGGCGGCGCCGATCCCGTACGTGCTGGGGCTGAACTGCACGATGTTCAGATAGACCTCGAGGATGCGCTCCTTCGGCCATAGGATCTCCATCAAAAGCGCGAACCATGCCTCGAGCAGCTTGCGCTGCCAATCCGAGCCGGGCCAGAGAAAGAGGTTCTTGGCCGCTTGCTGGGTGATGGTGCTGGCACCGCGAAGGCGTCCGCCGTTTTTGTAGTCGGCCCAGGCGATGCGGATCTCGATCAGGTCGAACCCCCGGTGGCTCGGAAAACGCTGGTCTTCGCCGGCGATGGCCGCCAGACGCGCCGGCAGCGAGATCCGATCCCAGGGCACCCAGGTCTGATGATAGTAGGGTGGCGACTGATCGAGCCGCCAGAGATTGTAGGCGTGCCGCAGCATGAAGGCGGATGCCGGCGGGTCGAGCCAGCGCAGCGTCAAGACCAGGACAATCGAGAGCAGCACCAGATTGCCGAGCCCTTTGAGCAGGAATCGAGCGATGCGGTTCAGCGGGTGTCGGTCCCGACCGATGGTCTCGATGCGGAAGACACGGGCATGCGGCGCCGGCTCGCGAGGCGTCGCCCGGGATCCATCCTCGATTCCGGCGTCCACCCGGGTCGCCTCCGGCGCTTGTTCTTCGTTCTTCATCAATCCTCGTGGATTGCCGCAACCGAGGCCGCAAGGCGCCCGCCCCCCGAGCTCAGCAGTCCGATAGGCTCCGGACCGGTCTGCGCAGGCGCGAGGCGTGTCCCTGCACCGTCGAGCATCCGGTGAACCACCGCGAAGGCCGCACAGGCCCCCGAGACGACCTCGACCGGATCCATTCGGCCGTGCGCGGGCAGGCTGTCGAGGATGCTCGCGAAGCGTTTCCAGGCCGCCGAGGAGTGCTCGCCGTGGAAGTCGAGGAAAACGGCCGAGCCCAGTGCCGGACCGAGACGGCGGCGCAGATGTTTCGCGATCACCCGACCGCCGAGTGTCGCACCCTCCAGGACATAGAGACCGCCGAGCGCCGCGCTCGAGCCGGTCGGGGTGATCGGCGGCGATACGCGCGGCACGTGCTGCCGACCCTGCTCGGCAAGATCCTCGAGGATCGCCGGCAGCTTGGGTCGAATCCCCAGGTCGTTGCGGATCTCCTCGTCCAAGGCGTCGAGCAGGCTGCCCTCCAAGGCCGCGTAGACCTCGGCCAAGGCTTGCAGATAGTCGAGATAGTCCTCGCGGGTGACGCTCGGCGACGTGAGTCGGGCCATCAGGGGTAAGCGCTCGACGGCCTGGTGCGTCCCGGCCGTCGCGTGGCGCAAGAGGACCGCCAGTCGCGCGGAGGTTGTCGGTCGTGTCGTGTCGTGGGTGTCTTGCATGGGTTCTTCAGGCTCACTGCGCTCTGCGCTCGCAGCCAGTCTAACACCCGTCCTTGTTCTCCCTGAAAAACACCGAACCGTCGTTCGGCGCGATGCCGACGGCGCCCGGCCGACGAACGGTCGAGCGTGCACGTCCGCAGGCTCACGTTTTGAGCCACCCCCCGCGGCATGCTGTGGTTCCGTCCAGTGCAAACCCTGCGGAGCCGACGATGAACACCGTTGCCGATCTCTTCGTGATCCTGCTGTGCCTTTCCGGTCTTTTCGTGATCCTGAGCCTCGTGTGCGCCATCCTCGAGCGCATTCCCGACGAGGCCGGTGCGCGGCCGCGGCGCACGCGCGTCCAGCCGCAACGCCCGCGGCGTCGCTCCCGCGTGGCCCGGCCTCGGCGCAAGCCGGTGGAGCCGGTCACTGATTCACCGAGCCCGTCGGTCTGCACCGCGGTCGTTCGGCCGGGGCAGGGCGCCCGAGGTGTGCTTGGCTGATCCCGGATGGCGGCGGCCACGGATCCGACGCGGGCCGTGTCACTCGGGCAGCCAATCCACCTCGAGCACGTCGGTCAGCCGCCACGGACAGTCGTCCGGGAACGCCGAGAGCCCCGTCTCCCCGGCGGCATCGGCAACCGCGTCGGCCCAGATCTCGTCGAGCCACGTTTCGTCGAGAAGCGGTGTCACCCCCGGGATAGACGACTTGCAGTCGTCCTCTTCAGCCGGCCCGACGGCCCGCGAGGTCGAGGTCAACGCAACGCACTCGAGAACCGCGCTGAACGCGCTTTGGCACCGGTTTCCGTTTTGCTCATCCATTCGCGATCTTCCTCTCCTTTCAGGTATTGCCTGACGCGGCGGTCGTGCGAGCGAGGCCCGCGGAAGAGGACGACTGCAAGTCGTCTATCCCGGGGCACGCCGCTTCGCGACGTTGCTTCCGGCCGATCGGATGTACAAGGAACGATTGGTTCGTCAACGACAACGACAACGAGTAGAACCTTCGACGACTTGCCTTGGTTCCGGCTCTGGCGGTAGATCCTTTCCCGGAAATCACCTAAGACGTCAGGCCGCAAGCCCCCGCCCCTGCAACTCCTTGATCTTATCCCGGACGGCGGCGGCCTGCTCGAACTCGAGGTTCTTCGCGTGCTGGTACATGGTCTTCTCCAGCGCCTTGAGCTTCTTGGCCATCTGCTGCGGCGTCAGGCTGGCGTATTCGATGATCTCCTCGGCGACCTTGGCATACTGGCGCGCCTTCATGGGTGCGCCCGGGATGGCCCCTTCCAGGATGTCGGCGACCGCTTTGCGGATGGTCTGAGGCGTGATGCCCTCCGCGGTGTTGTGGACGATCTGCTTGGCGCGGCGTCGCTCGGTCTCGCCGATCGCGCGCTCCATGGAGCCGGTGATGCGATCGGCATAGAGAATCGCCTTGCCGTTGGCGTTGCGCGCGGCACGCCCGATGGTCTGGATCAAGGAGCCTTCCGATCGCAGGAAACCTTCCTTGTCGGCATCCAGGATGGCGACCAGCGAAACCTCCGGCATGTCGAGCCCCTCGCGCAGCAGATTGATCCCGACCAGCACGTCGAACTCGCCCAGACGCAGATCGCGAATGATCTCGACCCGCTCGACCGTGTCGATGTCCGAGTGCAGATAGCGGACCTTCACGCCGTGCTCGTTGAGATACTCGGTCAGGTCCTCGGCCATCCGCTTCGTCAGGGTGGTGACCAGCACGCGCTCGCCGACGGCGACCCGCAGCCCGATCTCCGAGAGCAGATCGTCGACCTGGGTGAGGGCAGGGCGGACCTCGACCTCCGGATCGACCAGCCCCGTCGGGCGCACCACCTGCTCGACGACGGCCCCCGAATGCTGGATCTCGTAGTCGCGTGGGGTGGCCGAGACATAGATGGTCTGGGGTTGGCGGGCCTGGAACTCCTCGAAGCGCAGCGGGCGGTTGTCGAGCGCCGAGGGCAGCCGGAAGCCGTAGTCGACGAGGTTCTCCTTGCGCGAGCGGTCGCCCTTGTACATGCCGCCGAGCTGGGGCACGGTGACATGGCTCTCGTCGATGACGACGATGGCATCCGCAGGCAGATAGTCATACAGCGTCGGCGGCGGCTCGCCGGGTCCGCGTCCGGAGAGATAGCGGCTGTAGTTCTCCACCCCGGAGCAGTAGCCGACCTCCAGCATCATTTCCAGGTCGAACAGGGTGCGTTGCTCCAAGCGCTGGGCCTCGACCAGCTTGTCGTTGTCCCGCAGCCAGATCAGCCGGTCCTTCAGCTCGACCTTGATTTGCTCGACGGCGTTTAGGACGGTCTCGCGCGGGGTGGCGTAGTGTGTCTTCGGAAAGACCGTATAGCGCGGAACCTTGCGCAACTGCTCGCCGGTCAGCGGGTCGAAGAGCGAGAGTGACTCGATCTCCTCGTCGAAGAGTTCCACCCGCAGCGCCTCGTCGTCGGACTCCGCCGGGTAGATGTCGATCACGTCGCCGCGCACCCGATAGGTGCCGCGCGAGAGTTCGATCTCGTTGCGTCGGTATTGCAGATCGGCAAGCCGGCGCAGCAGGGCGCGTTGATCGATCAGATCGCCGCGGTTCAGATGCAGAACCATCTTCAGATAGGCGTCCGGGTCGCCCAATCCGTAGATGGAGGAGACGCTCGCCACGATGATGACATCGGGGCGCTCCAGCAGCGCTTTGGTGGCCGAGAGCCGCATCTGCTCGATGTGTTCGTTGATCGAGGAGTCCTTCTCGATATAGGTGTCCGTGGAGGGGACGTACGCCTCGGGCTGGTAGTAGTCGTAATAGGAGACGAAATACTCCACCGCGTTGTGCGGGAAGAACTCCTTCATCTCGCCGTAGAGCTGGGCCGCGAGCGTCTTGTTCGGCGCCAGGACTAAGGCCGGGCGCTGCACCCGGTCGATGACGCTGGCGATGGTGAAGGTCTTGCCCGAGCCCGTCACGCCGAGCAGGGTCATGGCCGACTCGCCGTCGCTCAGACCCTCCACCAGGCGTCGGATCGCCTCGGGCTGGTCGCCTGCGGGGGCGAACGGCGCGACAAGTTGAAAGGGGCGTTCAGACATCGGAGTGCGTGCCGGGTGTTTGCGGTTTCGTTATGATTGGGAGCGACACACCGCATGTCCAGTCACAACAAGAACCACCCTCACCACAAGAGCCCAGAGAAGACACTCGATGACCATCAAGCTTGCCGCGCGCGTTCAGGCTGTCAAACCCTCCGCCACCCTGGCCATCACGGCCCGCGCCAAGGCCCTGCGCGCCGCGGGCAAGGATGTCATCGGGCTCGGTGCCGGGGAGCCGGACTTCGACACGCCCGACCACATCAAGGAAGCGGCCATCGCCGCGATTCGCGCCGGCTTCACCAAATACACCGCAGTGGACGGTACCACCGAACTCAAGCAGGCCGTGATCGACAAGTTCAAGCGCGAGAACGGGCTGAACTACGAGCACGACCAGATCCTGGTCTCCTGCGGCGGCAAGCAAAGCTTCTACAATCTCGCCCAAGCGCTCTTGGATCCAGGCGACGAGGTGGTGATCCCTGCGCCTTACTGGGTCTCCTACCCGGACATGGTCCTGCTCGCCGGCGGCGCGCCCGTGCTCGTGCACGCCGGGGCCGATCAGCGCTTCAAGATCACCCCCGGACAGCTCAAAGGCGCGCTGACCGACAAGACCCGCCTGGTCGTCATCAACAGCCCCTCGAACCCCACCGGCATGGGCTACAACCGCGAGGAACTGGAAGCGCTCGGCGAGGTGCTGCGCGAGTTCCCGCGAACACTCATCGCCACCGACGACATGTACGAGCACATCCGCTGGAGCCCCGAGCCCTTCGTCAACATCGTCAACGCCTGCCCGGAGCTCTACCCGCGGACCCTGGTCCTCAACGGCGTCTCCAAGGCCTACTCCATGACCGGCTGGCGCATCGGCTACGCCGGCGGCCCGGCCGAGATCATCAAGGCCATGAAGAAGGTGCAGGGCCAGAGCACGTCCAACCCGGCATCCATCTCGCAGGTCGCCGCCCAGGCCGCGTTGGAAGGGCCGCAGGAGTGCATCGGCGCCATGCTCAAGGCATTCCACGAGCGCCACGACTTCGTCGTCGAGCGCCTCAACCAAATCCCCGGCATCGAATGCCTGCCGACCGACGGCACCTTTTATGTCTTCCCGAAGGTGCAGGGTGCGATCGACAAGCTCCCCGGGATCGCCAACGACCTGGATTTCGCGGAATACCTGATCGAGAAGGCCGGTGTGGCGCTCGTACCCGGCTCCGCCTTCGGCCTGAACGGCTACGCCCGCATCTCGATCGCCACCGGCCGCGACAACCTTGAGAAGGCACTGGAGCGGATCGCCGCTGCGGTCGGCTGAGAGCGGCGTCTCGCCGATCTTGACTCGATGTAGGCGCCCGGCTAACATTACGGGCTCGCATAGATCCCTGGTAGCTCAGTCGGTAGAGCGGGTGACTGTTAATCACTAGGTCGGCGGTTCGAGCCCGTCCCAGGGAGCCAAATAGAAGAAGGGCTTAGGTCAGAAATGGCCTGAGCCTTTTTGCTGTGGTGCTGCTGAAAGGCGTTTCGGTTGCCGTTCGGTTGCCGTTATGCGGCCGCTGTCCAGCCACGTAGAGCCTCCCCGGGCGTCCGCGAGGCTGGACTGGCCGTCCGCCTTGATGTTCTACGCCCATGCTGGGCTCGACCCCACCCCTGCCTCCTCTTCTTCGCCCTGCACAGGATCTCCAGGCCACCTCGATCCAGCCGGGTCACCTTGCCGACTGAAGCAGGTTGAGTAGTCCCCCCTGTGCGTATCGCGCAAGCCCGTGCGGGTGGACCCTACCCCCACCGGGGGGGAGCCGCCGAACCGTCTAGCGTAGGTAGGGCCTCGGAAATTTGGCTCTCCCGGAATTCAGGGAAAGCGCTAAAATATTTAAAAACATGACGTTGTAGTCATTTTGACCGAACACGTTGGTTGAAAATATCGCTGGACGCACCCCGTCCAAGCCATTTTTAAGCGGTTGTTTTTCATTGATCAGCGCGCGAAAACCCGATAACCGCACAGATCGAGGTACACCCTCTGGTAGAGCCGGCGCAGGTTGCTCAAGCCATAGCACCGCCGTTTTAATACTTTGATCTTGTTGTTGAGACCTTCGACGAAACCGCTCGTGTGTCGTTCGGTAAAATAATTGGTGATCTCGTCCCAATGACGGCGCAACGTTTTCAGGAAGGATTGAAAACACGTCATCTCGGCGTTCTTGACCCGTCGCATCCAGCCACTGAGTTTGCGCTTGGCCTGACCTTTGGACAGGGGCATGTCGTAGACCTCGGTGAGGGCTTGGCTGAGGGCATGAGCTTGCGCGAGTTGCGGGGAATAGGCGAACAACCGGGCGCGGATCCGCCGTTCCTCGGCGCTCAAGTCGGATTCGCGCTTGCGCAGGATCCACTGGACGTTCTTGAGCCCGCCGTACTCGGTTTTCGACAGGTCGCGCTTGAGCCGGCGCAGTTCTGTCTTGCGCAACGTCTCCACGGCGTCGCGATACAAACGCGCGACATGGAAGCGATCGGCGCAGATGGCGACGTGCGTGCCGAAGACGGCCTTGGCCGCACCGATGAAGCCGCTGTACAGGTCGGTGCACACGACGCGAACGGTGCGCCGCAAGGATTTTGGGATCGTGCGCAAAAACGCCTCGATGGTCGCGCGCTTACGGTCCTTGAGCACGGCGAGGATGCTCAGGGTGTCCTCGACCCTGGCGCTGACGATCACCACGAAATTGCCGTGGCCTTTGGTCAAGGCGATCTCGTCGAGCCCGAGCACGGGCAGCGCCGTGAGCGTCGTCCAGTCGATCTGGCTCGGGACGCACCGATCGAGAATACCGTCGAGGTGCTCCGGGGTGACGGCCTCCTTGTGCGCGACGTCTTCCAGGGTGCTGTTGATCAGGGCGCGCATCAGGCTGTGTTCGAACGCACGGGTGAAGCCGCTGCGCGGGTCGTACCAGTCCACCCGTTGGGTGGTGGTGGGATGATCCCGGCAATCGGGGCAGCGATACCGTTTGGGACGAATGAGAATTTCGGTGCGATGCTCGAAGATCGACAGATGGCGCAACCGCCGTTCTTCACCGAGTCCATGCGGCTCAGTGATGCGTCGGCCGCAGCTCCGGCACTGCGTGCCCTCCTCGGTGCTGTGCACATGAATTTCCAGCACAGCGGCGTCCGTGATCTCGACGCGGTCGATGGCGATCTGCGGCAGTCCGAGCAGGCGCAGGAGTTGGCTCTGGTCAATCATCGGTTTTCCATTGAGTTAAAAGCGTTCGAATGGAAGTTTACCAAGATTGGCTGCGTAGAACACTGATTTTACTAAACTTGGCGTTCCCTGAGATCCGGGAGAGCCGGAAATTTGTGGTGAAACATTCGGCCGCTTCGCTGAACGTCCCTGGCTCCGACGCCTTGCGCGGCCGGTGCCTGTACGCCGCTGCGTAGGCTGGAGGTGAGAACTTGCGCCGATGCTGGGCTACAAGTTAAATAGGCAGTTACCGACGCCCGCAAGGAGCTGGTAGAGGACACCTCATCACACGGAGCACGACATGGACTTCTTCACTCGGTTCAAATGGGCCGTCCCAACCGCTTTCGCCGACACCCTCTCCATCTGCCAATTCATTGAGGGTGATGTCCTCCACGAGCACAAAGACGCATACCTAAAAGGCAGGTACGGCAAGACGCTCCAGGTGAAGTACCCAGCCTATGGCTCCAGGCAGACTGCTGCTGGTTCTGACGGCCCTACCGACGTTCCTATGTCACTGGTGCCTGACGAGGGAACGTCCAATGATGAAGGGGTCTCCAGTGACGTAAATAGGCCCGCACAGGCTCCACGCTCCGCTGGCGGGGGGCTCTTCGAGAGCAACTGGCGATCGGAGGTTAGGGTCGTTCTTTACGACAGACTCAGTCCCATAAGTGTCGGGCAGATACGGACGACCCAAGGGCGTCTCTACACAGCACTGTGGAAAGGGGATCTCGCCGTGCTGCGTGAAGAGTACGACCACCCCGATCCCCCGATGCCCATTCGCTTGGTGACAAAAAGACTTGCTCGGACTCACGCAGTGGCTGCTGCCATAGCCAGGGAATTTGGGTCAGCGGAGGCATCCGCCGAAGAGGCGTCAGCGCCACACCCTCCAGTGTTCGTCATGGTGCAGGATGCTGCAAATGCAGTTTCACGCGAAAAGCACAGGAACGTGAGCCAAGCCCTCGGCGGCTATCTGCTGGGAGAGCCGAGGGTAATGGAACCCCAAGATGCGGGACTGGCTGACTGGGACCGGATCGCACCAACAACACACATTGCCTTCTTCGTCCTAGATCCGAGCCTGACCAGCGAGGAAATCTCAGAAATCATCAAGGGAGCTGTCTACGCGGGTAATGCTGGGAAGTTCCGACTTGCAGCCCATGG
This sequence comes from Thiocapsa rosea, assembly GCF_003634315.1. NCBI lineage: Bacteria > Pseudomonadati > Pseudomonadota > Gammaproteobacteria > Chromatiales > Chromatiaceae > Thiocapsa > Thiocapsa rosea. The sequence goes on along the minus strand of NZ_RBXL01000001.1, from coordinate 1,056,455 downwards.
AGTGGTGTTTGACGGCGCGGAGTCTCCTGGATCCGACGCGCAAAGTGCGCTGGATGCCCGCAGGGGGTTGATAGGACCGGATGGGGGACCGGATACGTCACGGGAGTAGATGGGGGGAGGAGCTGGATATGCCCAAGAAAAACGAGTCGCGCGACGATGATGTCCTGGTCTTCATCTACCGCGATGCGAAGGGACACATCGCCGTTCAAGAGGTCTACAGCGCCTCCGAGGATGATACCTACATCCAAGGGTACAGAGTGGATGACGGAGGGATCCGAACCTACCGCAAAGATCGAGTCCTTGAGGTAGTCACTCCTGAGACTCAAGTCGCTCAGCGCGTCGCCTTCTACCAAGACACGCTTCCTCCACCGACACTATCCGCGACACGCACATCCGGGATTACGCGACACGTAGTCTCACATCGAGATGGAATTCCCGAGGTGTGCTTCACGGGCTTCAAGGCCCAAGACAAGACCGAACTGAAGAGGCTCGCCGAAGACTGGGGGATGGTGGTCCGCTCTGTTGTTGCCTCGCATCTCGATTTCCTGTGCTACGGCTACAACGCAGGACCGATGAAGATGGAGCGAGCCCGGCAGCAAGGGGTCACCATCCTGAGCGAATACCAGTTTCGAGTCATGCTGGAGACTGGGGAGGTGCCTGAGTCAAGCGCCCCTGAGTAGGATATGCTCCGCTTACGGCGGGAGCCGTCGGGCTAGGTAGTTCAATTTGTGCCAAAACCGCCTTCGGTCGCTCATGCAGAATTGGTGTTTAGCCAAAGAGAGAAAGAGAGCGGGGTCAAGTTTTGTAATCACGCAACGTGATTACAAGACCCCGATGCCGTAAGACTTGCCCCGGATGCCCCTTGACCCCGTTGGAATGGCTTGGCCGCGCCAGTCCGACGACTGTCGGAGCTGGTGCGGTTTAATGGCTTTAACGAAAAAAGATCTTCACGCATGAGTCAAATTTGCGCGGGCGTCATTTTGGCCTGAGCGATAAGTTGCTCCAACGCACGATCGAGCGCTTTGATGGCCTTTGTCACCGGGCGGTCGGGCGCTTGCGGGCAGCCGTCGAAGAGTTGTGAGAGTCCGGGTCGCAGCAGGCGGTTGTTGAGTTTCACGAAGAGCATGGCCACGCGCAGGCCGGTGGGGGTGACCTGATACTGGTGGCTGTTGGGCAGACGTTCGATGAGGCCGTGCAGGCGCAGTCGGCGCAGATCATAGGTCGCCTTGCCTGGACCGTAGTCCTCGAGCGGCACGCCGAGCAGTTGGGCCATGTTCTCGCGCAGCCAGACGTTGCGGAAGCGCTGCGGAATGAAGAACAGGCACAGGGTGGCAAGGAGTGACATGACGCGTGGATCACCGAAGGTCAGGCGGGGGACACGTTGCCCGTCGATGGTCTGCGGCTGGGTGACGGCCTCGAACACCCCGGCGGCCAGGGCACAGTCCTGACTGATGGTTTCGACCTCGAGCAGGCGGCGATTGGCGGCAAAGCCGATCGCCCGCAAGGCGGGCAGGTTGCACAGTTTGCGGCCGATGCCGAAGTCAAGGGGATAGCGGGGTCAAGTCTTGTAATCACGCAACGTGATTACAATACCCCAATGCTGTAAGACCCGGATGTCCCTTGACCCCGTTGCCCCTGGATAATCGCGACATGCCTACGCGGGGAGTCACGCAACAAATAAATCTGCAGGAAAGGGGTCAGGTTCAATGTGGTCCAGGGAAGCAGCAGGAGAGGGGGCAGGTTTAATTTCCGCTAAACGTCCCCCCGTCCCAGACGCCCGCGAGACCCCCCAAGGTGCCAGGACAGATGTAGAGAAAGGGGTCGGTTCAGTTGATCTGTGATCTGGTCCATCAGCTTGGAACGCCGCTTCGTGTTGGCGGCTTCCGACGGGCTGTCGATCTCCGAGGTGCTGAAGCGCGGCCTGCAAGCCCACGCGGCACAGGCCGAAAAACAAGTCGACCGCAAGCCCTATGACATTTACCGTGAGCTGGATCTCGGCCTGGGCGGCGATGCGCGCGCACCGGCGCGTGAGGCCGAGGCCGCCTTGGCGCACCTGATCCGCAGGAAGCACCCGCGGTGATCCTGGTGGATACCGGACCGCTGGTCGCGCTCTTCGATCCTGCGGATGGTGACCACGAAGGGTGTTTTCGATTCCTTGCACAGATCGAATCTCTTGCGACGCTCGCCCGCAAGAGCGTTCGGGCCGGGGTCCCGCACCACGGCCCACGAGCGAACTGCGACACGTATCCCCTCCGACCTTGTCCCAGCGTCTTGGCTTGTCGCTTATGCGCCAATGGCGTATGCTCGGGAGATGCTGACGATCATCGAGTCTCCGCTGTTCACAAGGCTCTGACCGGACTATTGGTCAGAAGAAGAGCGAGCCGATTTCGCGAGCTATGTTGCTGCCGGCCCAGAGGCGGGCGATGTTGTGCCTGGCTCCGGTGGCTGTCGAAAAATCCGTTGGGGAAGGCCGGGGACCGGGAAGCGCGGCGGGGTCAGAGTCATCTATACCACGCGGCTTTCGAGCGGTGCTGTCGTGCTGCTCGTCATGTATGCCAAGAGTTCCGAGGGCACGATTCCTTCTCACGTCTTACGGCAAATTGCAGAGGAGATGGGATATGCCACTCACTGAAAAAGAGCTCCTTGAACGCGATGCCAAGCGCAATATTGGCGAGGAACTGCTGCAAGCCATTCGCGATGTGAAGGCGGGGCGTCATGGCGCGGTCTATGAGGTCGAACCTAACGAGGTAGCGGCGACGCGCTTGCGCTGCGGTCTGTCGCAGGCACAGTTCGCAGCTGCCCTCCGTATCTCGCCGCGTACCTTGCAGCAGTGGGAGCAAGGGCGCCGCAGGCCGTCCGGAGCGGCCGAGACCTTATTGAAGATCGTTGCCCGCCACCCCGAGATTCTGCGCGAAGTCATTTGATGCACGAGAGCTGCGATCCACGTCCTCGGCGCTTCCGTTTTGCGTGGGGGACCCTGCTGCCCCAGCTTTCGACGTTGCCCGGTCATTGCCTCGATCTCTGCAGAAGCCGTCCTGCGGGGGCTCATTCTCGAATTGTGCGCCCTGCGCCCCTTTACGGCCGCCGAGCTCTGCAATGTGCTCGGGCGCAGTGACCCACGGGAACTGACACGCAGCCACTTGAAACCGATGCGGGAGGCTGGGCAAATCGAACTGCGCTACCCGGAAAGCGTCAAGCACCGACACCAAACCTATCTATTTGGTTCTTGAAAATGCCCAGGAGAACCGGCATGCGTGATGGACAGACAACACCAACGCGGACCTGGACGCCGAATTGGGCCTCACTGCCCGGCGATACCATCGCCGATATCCCGTGTTGCTCAAACTCTCTCACGGCCTCGGGCGCTCCCGTTCTGCGTCGGCATCTCCGCCTGCGCACCTTTCGACGTTGTCCGTTCATTGCTTCGATCTCTGCGTAAAACCGTGCGTTCGCGATCGGTTGGGCTTGGTTGCCGATCGATCAGCGATCGGCGGCGGGTTCGTTCGCCATTCCTGCTCGGATCGGATTGAGCTCAATGGAGCGCTGGCGAAGCAGAAGGTAGGTGTCCTCCAGGACCAACGATGACCGGTATCAACTGCCGCACTGCGGTGCCTCCCCCAGCCATCCCGGATAGGCGTGATAATCCTGCTCGCTGAAGAAACAGGCATCCCGGTTGTGGCAGTGCTGCGCGAAATGCATCAAGCACGCCATCAAGGTGGTCTCGGGGGTGTCCGGGTATGGGAGAAGCTTAGCAGCAATTGAACCGGGCTCCTTTTCTGCGCATCGGCTGAGTCGGACGACGTTGCTTGCGGCGTGCTCGCCGACCAAGGCCAGCAGGTGCCGCGGCGCGCTCATCGAGCGGGCGGCGGCCTCAACGTCCGGCCTCGAGTCTCAGCACGGTCTTCGATCCCGTCGCGCGGGCATACCGGTCGAGCGTGCGCAGGCTGGGCAGGGTCCGGCCACTCTCCAGGCGGGCGACGGTCGATTGCGAGGTACCCATTCGCTCGGCGACCTGAGCCTGACTCATGCCGGCGCGGGTGCGTGCGGCGATCAGCTCGCGGGCAATGGCGTATTCCGCCTCCATGGACTCGTAGGTGGCGCGGGTCTCGGGCTCTTCCAGCAGGCAGGCCTTCAGGTCTGCAAGCTCAGTCATCGGTCAGTTTCTCCAAGCGGGTGCGGGCGATCTCCAAGGCATTTCGCGGTGTCTTTTGGGTCTTCTTGATGAAGCCGTGCAGCACGGTCAGTCGTTGGCCGGTGCGGGCCACGTAGACCGCGCGGGCGATGCCGTCGCGGCCTTTCATGCGCATTTCCCATAGCTTGCCTTCCAGGTGGCGGATGTGCGGCATCCCGACCTGTTGCGGCCCGAAGGTTTGCAGCAGCTCGGACACGTGCAGGAACCGGGCGCGGTGAACGCATCGAGCCTGGTCTTTTGGCCTTGAGTTCAGCGGCTATTGCGACGGGGTACAAGCGTTTGAGGGGGCGGCAGTTCCGTAGTGAGGATCACGCTTCCGTAACACATCAATCCGTTTGCGCCAGGCAAAGCCTGGGAAAGGGGGAAGAATCTCATGAAGGATCGTGAGCCTCGGAAACCTTTCGTAGTGACCCGCTGGGTGAAAGTCCCGGACCGGTAAGGGCTAGCGACCCACCGGAATCGAGTGTTGCGTGGACCGGGAGCGATCCCGGCTGCGAAGCGTACACAGAGGGCGTGTAGGCCGTGTGATTGAGCCTCGAAAGATTCAGATGCGGAGCCGACGCTGTACGGATGGCGGAAGGCAACATCAGCTGCATCGTATCGCTTGATGCAGGTGATCCGCCGGGGTCGGTGAGCAGGGCATGCACGCAAGGGTCACCCGGGAACCTGGGAGGGCTCAGCCGTTCCTTGTCGCAGACGCGGTGCGGGCGCCGCGCAAGAAGCCGCCCGGATCGCCGTCGGAAGGGTCCGACCGACGGTTGCGAACAGGACCACAGACAAGGTAGCGCCAAGCGAAGGCAACGAAGTGCGGTGCGATGGCGGCTGAGTTGCGTATTCCGGCCCAATCCGGCCACCCATTCTGATTGAAAGCGGCCACCCATTCTGGTTCAAACCGGCCACCGATTCCGGCTGAATCCGGCCACCGATTCCGGTTGATCCGGCCACCCCGGCCGGGGTCTCGCCACACGGGATAACCCTGCGTAGGGTGCCTCCTCTTTTCAGGAGGTGCTCAGATGCCAAGACAGAGGTTATCCATGCGAAAAGTCGAAGAGGTGTTGCGGTTGAAATGGGGTTCCGGGCGGTCGGTGCGGGAGATCGCCCGTGCGCTCGGTATCGGGCGAACAACGGTGTCGGAGTACTTGGATCGGGCCGAGGCGGCAGGGCTGTCCTGGCCGTTGCCCGAGGGTCTGAGTGCGGGCGAGTTGGAGCGGCGGCTGTTCAAGCCGGGCGGGCGCCCCGCCGAGCGCGGGCTGGTCGAGCCCGACTTCGATGTCGTTCACCGGGAGCTGCGGCGCAAAGGCGTCACGCTGTTCCTGCTCTGGCAGGAGTACCGCGAGCGCCATCCCGAGGGCTATTCCTACAGCCAATTCTGCGCCCGCTACAGCGTCTGGAAGGGTCGGGTGGATGTGGTCATGCGCCAAACCCATCGGGCCGGGGAGAAGCTCTTCGTCGACTACGCCGGGCAGACGGCGGCGGTGATCGACCCCGACAGCGGGGAGATCCGCACCGCGCAGATCTTCGTGGCGGTGCTCGGGGCCTCCAACTACACCTATGCCGAGGCGACCTGGACGCAGACGCTCCCCGACTGGATCGGCGCGCAGGTGCGCGCGCTGAACTTTCTCGGCGGTTGCCCGGACATCATCGTTCCCGACAATCTGAAAAGCGCCGTCAGCAAGGCCCACCGTTACGAGCCGGATCTGAATCCGACCTACCAGGATTTCGCCGCCCATTACGGGCTGGCGGTGATCCCGGCACGGGTGCGCAAACCTCGGGATAAGGCCAAGGCCGAGGGCGGCGTGCTGTTGGTCGAACGTTGGATCCTGGCGCGCCTGCGCCATCAGGAGTTCTTCTCCCTTGCCGAGCTCAACGGGGTCATTGCCACCCACCTGCAGGCGCTCAATACCCGTCCCTTCAAAAAGCTCGACGGCTCGCGCCTGAGCCAATTCGAGGCGATCGATCGCCCGGCCCTGCGCGCGCTGCCGGCAACTCCCTACGAGTACGCCGAATGGCGCAAGGCACGGGTGGCGCCGAACATTCACATCGAGGTCGACGGGCACCACTATTCGGTCCCGCACGCCCTGGTCAAGCGCCAGGTCGACGTGCGCATGACCACCACCACAGTGGAGGTCATGCACCAAGGCCAGCGGGTCGCCAGCCATGTCCGCAGCGCCCGTCGGGGCGGCTATACCACGGTGACCGACCACATGCCGGAGCGCCATCAACGCGCCCTGGAGTGGACCCCGGAACGCCTGCAGCGCTGGGCGCACACCATCGGCCCGGCCACCGCTGCCGTCACCACGCAACTGCTCGGCGCGCGGCGCCATCCACAACAGGCCTTCAATGCCTGTTTCGGGGTGCTGCGCCTGAGCACGGCCTACAGCGAGGCCCGCCTGGAGGCGGCCTGTGCACGCGCGCTCACCCTCGGCACCGTCAGCTACAAAAGCCTCGCCACGATCCTGGAGAAAGGGCTTGATCAGCGGCCCTTGCCGACCCCCGATCAGCAGAGTTTGCCGCTGGATCACGCCAATCTGCGCGGCGCCGACTACTACCACTAACCGTCACCATGACCCCGTCGAACGACGGGGTCCTCACCCGTTACGGAGACCAGCGCCATGTTGCTTCACCCCACCCTGGAGACCCTCGCGCAACTGCGCCTCGACGGCATGCTCAAGGCTCTGCAGGAACAACTCGAGATGCCGGAGATTCAAACCCTGAGCTTCGAGGAGCGCCTCGGCCTGCTGCTCGATCGCGAGCTGAGCACGCGCGAGAATCGACGCCTCAAGACCCGGCTGAAACAGGCCAAGCTGCGTGAGCCGGCCGCCATCGAAGATCTCGACTACCGCACGCACCGCGGCCTGGACAAAGCCCTGATGAGCCGCCTGGCGACCGGTCAGTGGATCGGCGAGCACCTCAACGTCATCCTCACCGGGCCGACCGGCGTCGGAAAAACGTGGATCGCGTGCGCACTGGCCCACAAGGCCTGCCGCGACGGCTTCACCGTGCGCTATCTGCGCCTGCCCCGGCTGCTGCAGGATCTGGCGATGGCCCGCGCCGAGGGCCGCTACACCAAGCTGCTCGCCGAACTGGCGCGCACTGAGCTGCTGGTCCTGGATGACTGGGGATTGGCCCCTTTGAACGACGAGCAGCGGCGCGATCTGCTCGAAATCCTCGACGACCGCTTCAAGACGCGCGCCACCCTGGTCACCAGCCAACTCCCGGTCGCCCTTTGGCATGACTACCTCGGCGATCCGACCCTCGCCGACGCCATCCTCGATCGCCTCGTGCACTGCGCCTACAAGATCAATTTGACCGGAGACTCGATGCGCAAACACTCCACCGGGTTGACAGACGATCCCGCCCTCGCGTAACTACACCCATCCCGTGTCGCGGGGCCGCTTCGGACCGGCCGCTTTCCTTCGGACTGACTGGCTGGATTGAATCAGAACCAGTGGCCACTTTCCTTCGGACCGGGTGGCCACTTTCGCCGGAATACGCAGCTGAGTCGTCGGAGTCGGCCGATAGTACCGAGGACGGTGGGGAACTCACCCGAGAGGACCCATCCGAGGGAAGCGGCCGACCGGTCTAAACACACGTCTGGAGGGACAGATGACGCGGGCATTGGATCGCGAGATCATCTCAACGCGACGACAGGCGATCGCGGAATTGGCGAGCGAGGCACCGCAGATGGTGCTGTTGACGCTGGCACACCACATCGACCTGGTGTGGATGGAAGAGGCGTACCGGCGCACGCGCAAGGATGGTGCGGTGGGTGTGGACGGCGTCACGGCCGAGGCGTATGAGCAGAGGCTGCACGAGAACCTGAGCGACCTGCTCGAGCGGTTCAAGAGCGGTCGCTATCGTGCGCCGCCGGTCAGGCGCGTGCATATTCCCAAGGCAGGGGCGAAGAACACAACCCGGCCCATCGGCATTCCCACCCTGGAGGACAAAGTGCTTCAGCGGGCGGTGCTCATGGTGCTGGAGCCGGTGTACGAGCAGGACTTTTTGGACTGTTCCTACGGTTTCCGCCCGGGGCGCAGCGCGCATCAAGCGCTCGAAGCGCTCTGGAAGGGGCTGATGGACATCGGCGGAGGCTGGGTGATCGATCTCGACATCCGCTCCTTCTTTGACAGCATGGACAGGACCCATCTCAATGCCTTTCTCGACCAACGGGTGCGTGACGGCGTGATCCGCCGCGCGCTGGGCAAGTGGATGCAAGCCGGGGTCATGGAGGACGGGGTGATCAGCTATCCCGAGCGGGGCAGCCCGCAAGGGGGCGTGATCAGCCCGCTGGTGTCGAATCTCTACCTGCACGAAGTGCTCGACCGCTGGTTCGAACACGAGGTCAAACCCCGCCTGCGTGGACGGGCTTTCATGGTCCGCTTCGCCGATGACGGGTTGCTGGCCTTCGAGCGGGAGGACGACGCCCGGCGGGTGATGGACGTGCTGCCCAAGCGCTTCGAGCGCTTTGGGCTGACGCTCCACCCCGAGAAGACCCGACTGGTGGACTTTCGTCGTCCATCACGGACAGGCACGCAGTGTGGCTCCCGACGGGAGCGCAGTTTCGACCTGCTCGGCTTCACCCACGACTGGGGGCGCTCCCGGAAGGGGCGTTGGGTGGTGCAACGCAAGACGGCCAAGTCCCGTTTCAGCCGTGCGTTACGGCAGATCGGACAATGGTGCCGGAACAACCGTCACCGACCGGTGCCGGAGCAACAGCAGGCGCTGAGCCGCAAGCTCAAGGGCCACAATGCCTACTACGGCATCACGGGCAACTCACGAGCGCTGTCGCGATTCCGCTTCGAGGTCCAGAGACGCTGGCATCAGTGGCTCAACCGCCGCTCGCATGCGACGCGCCTCGATTGGCCGGCGTTCAACCGTCTGCTCAAGCGTCATCCCCTCCCGCCCGCGCGTGCGGTCCATAGCCTCTATGCCACGTAGCGAATGTTTAGGCCGAGGAGCCGGATGCCCGAATTGGGCACGTCCGGATCTGTGGGAACCGCGGGTGAGCAATCACCCGCGGTCACCCGGCCCCCTTTTGTCTCGCCGATAGCGTGGCGGCGACCCCGGTGGGCTGGTCGGCTTCCGCCGCTCGCCAGACTGCGCTCACCACCTGGTTGCGTCCGCGCGCCTTGGCCTGGTAGAGGAGCGCGTCGGCACGGGTGTAGATCTCGTCCCAGTCGGTGAGCGGTGGGTCGCCGTTGCGGATATCAGCTGGACAAGCCATCAGGAATCCAATCGACAGGGTGACGACCGGCGCGGTATCGCTAGCCACGTGTTCGATCCCGAGCGCCTCGACGGCGACGCGCAAACGTTCTGCATTGTCCGCGTTGGCCTCCGTGAACATCACCGCGAACTCCTCGCCGCCGGTGCGAAAGGCCAGATCACCGGCGCGTCGCGTCAGTTGGATCAACAAGGCTCCGATCTGTCGCAACACCTCGTCGCCTGCCGGATGGCCGTAATGGTCGTTGTACTCTTTGAAATGATCGATGTCTGCGAGCAGAAGGTGCAGCGTTCGCTGCTCGCGCGCGGCGCGCTGCCACTCGGACGGCAGCCGCTCCTGGAAGTGCCGACGGTTGTAAAGGCCGGTGAGTCCGTCGGTGATGATTAGTCGTTCGATCCGTGTATTGGCTGCGCGCAGTGCGGCATTGAGCCGTTGCAGGTGGTGGTTCCAGACCAAGACGCCGAGCACCGCCAGGGCGAGCGCGAGTGCCCAGGGCCAGAACCGCAAAAGGTCGATAGGCTGCTCGTAGCGCACCGAGATCCAGCGGTCGCGCACCGTGCGGATCTCCCGCGCTGGCACTGCGGCCACCGCTCGCGATAGGCTGGAATGCAGCAACGGGAGCCCCTTGCGCACGCCGATCGCCAATTCGTAACGCTGCGGCAGATCGCCGGCGACCTTGACGTTCAGGATGCCATGCTCACGGGCGGCGTAGGCGACGGTCGGCAGCAGGTCGATATAGCCGAACACATGCCCGAGGGACACAGCGCGCATCGCCGTGACCACGTCCGGCACCGTTTCGATGGCGAGCGCCGGGTGCGCGCGGCGCAACATGTCGATGCCGGCGTGTCCGGCCACCATGACGAAGCGCTGATCCGCGTGCGCATCCAAAGTGCCCTCGAATCGTGCGTCTTCGCGGACGACGACGACCATCGGCTCCGACAACAGGGACCCGGTGAAGTCCAGGTATTCCGCGCGCTCCGGGGTGATGGCGACAGCGGAGACGATGTCGCAGTGCCCATCATGCGCAAGCTGGAGCGTCTCGCTCCAACTCGCGGTGCGCACCAACTGCGTCGTGTGGCCCAGCCGTTCGAGCGCCAATTTCAACAGGTCCGACATGATGCCCTGGCTGCGACCGTCCGCCGTCAGGCCATCAAAGGGCATCCAGTCGGGATCGATGCACAGTCGAATCGGCCCCAATCGGTCCAGGAAAGACCGTTCCTCGTCACTCAGTACGATTTCGTCGGTGCCGGTCGGCGTATTCAGCGGTGATAGGAACCAGCGCGCCTGCAAACGCGTGCGCTCGGCCTCGCCCATGGCCGTCAGCCCCTTGTCGATGATCGCGATGGCTTCCGGCCAGTCGTTGCGAACGGCAAACACCAGGTCCAGCGGTTCGTTGAGGTCGAAGGCAAATTGCAGGAAGGGCCGACCAAGACGGTTGGCCCGATACAGCAGTGAGCCGTTGTCGAAGGTGGCATCGGCGCCGCCGGTGGTGACCGCATCGATGATCTCATCGACCGTGTCGAACCGCAGGATGCCGGCGTGCGGAAAGCCGCTGGCGACCTTCTCGTCGAACAGATTGCCGCGATGGAGCGCGATCGTGCGCCCCGCGAGGTCGTCGCGGGCACCGAGGCTCAGCGGGTTGCCTTTCGGGACCAACAGGTATTTATGCAGCCGGATATAAGGTGCGGAGAAGCTCAAATGCTCGGCGCGTTCCGGGTGCACGGCGCCGGTACTGAGCCCGTCGATTGCACGGCTGCGGGCCTGCTCCTGGCGCTCGCGCCAGTCTCCCGGCAGGAGCCGCACGCGCAGCCCGGTCAATGCTGCGATGCGGTCGAGCACGTCGGCGTCGTAGCCGGTGACGGCACCGTCTTGACCGACGATGACGTAGGGGTCCCAGCTATCACCGGTGCCGAGCGTGATGACTGGATGGGCGCGGAGAAAGACCTGCTCGGCCGGCGTCAATTCGACTGGAGATGCGGACTGCGTTTGGCTGTCGGCGAGCGGCGCGGCAGGCGAGGCGGTCGCTGCGAACAGCCACACAACGCATAGTGCCACCCAACCGCGGCGGCGTCCGCCCGAGACCACACAGCGAACCGTCGGAGACATCGTGCCTGCTGTTTCTGATATGTGCTCAGTGCAATAGCCTGCACCTTCAAGGACCATTTGCCTAATTTTAGCTCATCCCGTTGCTGCAAGGAGTTCCTTGAACGCGATGCCAAGCGCACTCTCGGCGAGGAACTGCTGCAAGCCGTTCGCGATGTGAAGGCGGGGCGTCATGGCGCGGTCTATTTCGCGTTCCGCTTTGCCGAGCGTCTCCTTCTGCAGCAGGTCGAAGAGCGCGAGCTCATCTTCGCTGAGCCCCTCCTCGGCGGCACGTCGCTGCTCGGCATCAAGACCGCCGACCAGGTCCGTCAGGGCGGCGAAGGTGTCTTCGATCGTGACCCGGTCCTTCTCGCGGTTGTCGTCGGCGACGATCTCCTGGTAGCGCTTGTAGTCATCCATCCGTTTCGGATTGTGCCTGAGCATCTCGGCGAGCTTCTGTTCGACGATCTCGCGGATGTCCTGGAGCGCCGTCGCTTTGTGCCTGACCTTCTTCGCGAACTCGTCGCGGAGCCTCTCCAGGTCGATCCGGCTGAGATCGTAGGTCAGCCCCTCGGTTTGGTCGTCACCCGGTGCCTCGGCGCGGATGGCCTGATTCACGATGCGGTGCAGCTCCTTCAGAAGCTCGGTGACGTCTGCGGTGTCGCGCCGCTCGGTGAGTTTCTTGTAGATGGCCTCGATGTTGTCGTGTCGCTCGGCATAGGTGAAGGCCATCGGCTCCATCAGCAGCGCCCGGAATCGAACGAAGAGCTGGCGGGCCAGGATCTCGAAACGCCGTTTGGACTCGTCACTGGTGTAGACGGCGTCCATGGCGTCCGCAATGCCATTGATGCGCGCAAAGCCTTTAGTCCCGAGTAGGGACTTCATCTAGCGAGGCTTCGCCTCAGACCGACGAGTCATGGGGTGAGCCCCGGCGTTGGGCGGCCCCGGTTGAGCAACGGAAGGCTAAACTTCCGATAGTAGCCGCACGTAGCGGCGTGTGGCGCGTGGCCAAGATGTCAACCGGGGCCTGCCATCATGTTAGACCAAACCGTCGGTGAGTTGCTGAACGATCGGGTCACGCTGGATCTCGAAGGAATCGACCGGCTGTATCTCAACCTGTATCAACCGCGGCTGCAGACCGGCGGCGGGGTAGCCAACTTCTTCAAGGTCCATCGTGGTGCCAAGGTCGCCTCCACGGTGTTGATGGCCCCGATCAGTCACGCCTTCGTCAAGGCGATCGAGGGGTTTGCGCAACGCGAGGGCGTGGAGATCGTGACCTTCGCCAAGGGACAGCGCAAAGACGACATGACCCGCGAGCGGCTCCGCGACTTCGCTCAACCCGAGGGTGTCCTGTACATCGGCAAGGCTCAGGAACGGTTTGCCAGCTTCCGCATGATCAAGAAAATCAGCACCCACACCGGCCAGCCGTACCCCTGGTTCACGCGCGGGACGGTGATGTGCAACCATTTCTACTTCTATCTGGTGGATGCGGACTTCGGCCCCCTGTTCATCAAGTTCTGCTCCTACTTTCCCTACACCGCGCGGGTCTGCCTCAACGGTCATGAGTACGTCAAACGCCAGTTGGCCAAGGCGGGCATTGCCTTCGAGGCGCTGGACAACGGGTTGCTCAGCTGCGCCGAACCGGCCCGTGCGCAACGCATCCTCGATGACCTGAACGAGGCGACGATCGCCGCACTGGTGGCCAAGTGGTTGGGACGGCTCCCGGATCCCTTCACGGCGGAAGACCATGCCGCCGGCTACAATTTCCAACTCTCCATCCTGCAGGCGGAGTTCGCCCGCACGCAGGTGTTCGACCGACCGCTGTCCGGACGCCATCTGTTCGAGGAGGTCATCCGCGAGAACCTCGACTTGGGACGGCCCGAGAAGGTCAGCCTGATCTTCAACCGGAGGATCACCAAACGCACGCCGGGGAGCTTTCATACCCGCGTCATCACCCAAGGGGTTATCCCTTCGCTGCATGTCGGCTACAAGTCCTCCAAGATCAAGCAGTACTTCAAGGAAGGTCGGGCCCTGCGCACCGAGACCACGATCAACAACACCCACGACTTCGGCATCGGACGGAATTTGAACAACCTGCCCGCCCTGCGGGCCATCGGCTTTGCCGCCAACCGTCGCTTGCTCGAGGTCGAGACGCTCAGCCAGGACTGTCTGCTGGCCGAGGGGGTGTTCGATCAGGTCACCCAACCGCAGGTGGTCGGCGGGCAACGCGCCCCGGGGCTGCACCTGGACGATCCGCGGGTCTTGGCGCTGTTCACCGCCCTGTGCCTGTTCCTCACCCTGCCCGAGGGCTTCCGACACGCGGGGATGCGCACCTGGATGGCCCAAGCCTTGGGGGTGCCCGAGGACGCCTACTCACCCGGACGCATGACCTACGATCTGCGCCGACTGCGCCTGCATGGCCTCATCGAACGGATCCCGCAGAGCCATCGCTACCGGGTCACCGATGCCGGACTGCGGGTCGCCCTGTTCTTCACCAAGGTCCACAGCCGCATCCTGCGACCGGGGTTGTCCCAATTGTTCGACGGCTGCCCGAAGGCGCCCAACCGGCCCATCGCCACCGCCATGAGCCGGCTGCAACAGGCGTTCGCGGACCTGTTCGAGCAGGCCAAACTTGCGCCGGCTTAAACTTGACTCACGCGCGCAGAAAGTTGTTCGTCAAGGAACCCTAGTGTAAAAGGGGGCCTGGCTCAATTCCTGCCGTTGTCGCAACGTTGAGTGCATGTGCCCCCGCACGATTCCACATCGACAATCAGCCGCTGACCGCGTGTAGCGCGGTCATCACCGCGCGGCCTGCTTCTTCGACGCCCACGACCGGCTCGCTCAACGCGGCTGGCTGCGAGAGGCGCTCATGCGCGTGCGCTCCCGGCTGAAGGAATTCGTGCTGATGACCAACGACTTGCACCTGTTGGTAGCGCCATCAATCGCACACGGAACGCTCCTGCGCAGCCCTCGCAAACAATCAGGCCGCCTCCAGCCGAACCGCGACGCGCATCCCGAGTGCCGCCGCGATATTGACCAAGGCATCGAGCGAAAAGCGCGAAATGCGTCCGCGCAGCAAATCGTTCATCCGAGGCTGGGTCACCCCGCAGCGCATTGCGGCCTCGTTCTGGGTCCATCCGCGTGAGGCGATGGTGGCGCTGATCTGGTCCATCAGTTCGGAGCGCAGCTTCAGGTTGGCGGCCTCCGCCGGGGTGTCGGCGATGGCATCCCAAACGCTGGCGTAGGTCTCGACGCTGTCGTCATTCTCAAGGTCGCTCATGGGTGGCCCCGTGTCAGTTGGTTGAAACCCGCCCTGGCAATTTCAATCTCGCGTTTTGCGGTCGTTTGGGTCATTTTCTGGAAGGCATGGAGAACATAGACGGCATCTGCCAGCCGCGCCGTGTAGATGACCCGAAAGGTGCCAGCTTCATCCCAAATTCGCAGTTCCTCGACACCCTCGCCGATGGTTGCCATGGGTTTTGAGTCATTGGGACGTTGGCCACGCTGCACCAACTCAAGCTGGCGCCCTGCATCCTGACGTGCGTCCGGCGGGAAGGAGCGTTAGCATTTGAGCGAGTTGCCAAGGAATCGCATCGGTTTCATACCTGAAATATATCGACACGGATATAGTGCGGCAAGCAGTCAAGCAGTCAAGCAGTTGATGCGATGATTGCGCCTACACCCCGTTCGCAGCCCATTCAGGATGCCCGCATGCACAACGACTTCCGCTCTGAAGCCGCCTTCGAAACCGTCATCGAGGCCCACCTGCTCGCGAGCGGCTACGTGCGGGTCGCGCCGGAGGGTTTCGACCGCGAGCGGGCCATCTTCCCTGATATGGTTCTGGGCTTCATCCGAGAGACCCAACCCAAGGAGTGGGCCAAACTGGAGGCGCTGCATGGCGAGCGCACCGGCGAGCAGGTGCTCGGCGATCTCTGAAAGTGGATGGACCGGAACGGGGCCTTGGCCACCCTGCGCCATGGTTTCAAGTGCTCTGGGCGCACCTTGTAGGTGGCGTACTTCAAGGCCGCGCATGCTCTGAATCCGGAGCTGGAGACGCGCTATGCGGTGAACCGGCTCGGGCTGACGCGGTGTTGTCGCTCGCTTTATTTCACCGCCCAATTCCAGAATTGTTTCGCGACGAATGCCCACACCTTTCCCGCACTGATGACCCCGGTGGCATAGTGTCGGCAGGTGGAGGAGTGCGAGGAGTGCGAAGGCAGCCTGTCGGGTACGCGGCGGGGTGGTCGACGCGCCCGGGTCGGGCGCAAGCGAGGACGGCTCCCGGCGGATGGCGACCCGCCGGGCGCGGGTCGCTCAGAAGGGCAGCGGATCGTCGAAGGCGTTCTCGAACAGATCGAGCTGGGTTTCGGTGAACGGGTCGTCGTCGGCGTCCTCGCCGCAGAGCCAGCGGTGATGGCTGAGGGGATTCCATGCATACGCTGCAACGCCCATCATGAAGAAAGATCCGGATAACGATCCTTCAACGAAAAACCACGAGGACTCTCTATGGCGCTCGATCAAAAGGCATTGCAGAAGAAGCGGGCCAAGCGTGAGCTGAAACGCCGGCAGACCAAGCCGGCGGCTTCGGAGCTGCCGGGAGCCTTATCCCAGGCGCGCGTATGGGCCAACGTGGGCCGGGCGCCGATCGCGGACGTCTTTGTCCCGTCGAATATCTTCGAGCTGGGCATCGGCACGGTCTGGGTGAGCCGGAGTCTGCCGGATGGGCGCTATGCCGTCGTCGGGATGGTGGTGGATGTTTTTTGTTTGGGCATCAAGAACGCCTTGTACAAGATTGTCGACGCGGCCGAGTATCCGACCGTCCTGGCCCGCATCCAAGGGAATCCGACGGAGTCGTTCGAGGCCCGGGATCCGAGCTATGCGCGCAAGCTGGTCGAGGACGCCTTGGCCTACGCCAAGGACCTCGGCTTCGAGCCGCACGCAGACTACCGGATTGCCCGGTTGATTTTCGGGGATATCGATGCCGGCGCCTGCCCGGTGTCCTTCACCTTCGGGAAGGACGGCAAGCCCTTCTATATCAACGGGCCGAACGATACGACGGCGATGCAGCGGCGCATCGTCAAGCAGCTGGAGCGTCGCTGTGGTCCGGGGAGATACAACTATCTCGTGACGGTGTCGGATCGCGATCGGCCTGTGGGGTGAATTGACGCTGTTGGTCGTGAGGTCGATACTCTGACTTCTGCGGTTGGTTATTCGTGCGTAAGAGACTGATGAACGCCGAGTCTCTGGCGTGAGTCAGTCGCCGGATGGCCGGTCGACAGCACCGAATCAAACACCACCAAAGAGGCGAGGTCATCACAGCCATGAAACCGATCGAGCTGACATCCTTCGACGATTTTCTGCACCTGGCGCGGCGGCAGCCCGAGCCCCAGCAATTGCTGTTCGTGTTCACGCGCAACGAGCTTCCGGATGGGCACACGCCCGAGCAAGCGGAGCGCTATAAGGCCGGCCAAGGCGGGCATCTGGCGCCGGTGGTTTGCGTGGACAAGGCGCCGTACGAGATCGGGGGGTTTTCGACCTTTGTCGAGGAGGCCGACGGGAATATCGAGGATTGGGCCGTGTTCTTCGTGGCCGCCCTGCCCGGGGTCGCCAATCGCGAGCCGACGCCGCTCGCGGTCGAGGAGGCGCTCGATCGGATGGTCGAGTCCGTGCGGATCGGGCAGGTCGGCACCTATCTGGCCTTCGATCGCTCGGGTGCGCCCTTGCAGTTCGCCTCGGTGAATTGACGTGCGCTCGGCGGGTGTCGGGACGACATACCGCCGCCCCGCTCCAGCCCCGTGCACGACGGGGTCTTACGGCAGGTCGCCGCGACGGAAAAGCAGATAACCGCCGAATGCACACGCGGTGCCGACCAGCATCGGGTAGACAATGGCGTAGGCCATGTACCCGGCCTGCCCGAAGTTGTCGAGGATGACGTAGGCGGAGGGGCCGAGCATGACCAGCTGCGAATCGAGCAGGAGCATCGCTGCGGTACGGAAGACCTGCATGGGGTTGGCCAGGGCGATGCCGACGACCGTCTCGGGCGGGATCTGATTGCGGATCAGGGTGCCGAGCAGGATGAGATCCAGGAACAGCAGGAGCGTCAGCCAAACGACGAAGGCGGACGCCTGGGCCACATCGGCCGAGCGGCTGAGGGTCGAGAGCAGCATGCCGATGCCCAGGAAACACCAGGCCAGCGCCATCAGCAGCGCCGTGTACCAGATGAAGAGCACCCAGGGCACGGCGGCCCCTTTCACCGAGCCCCAGACGATGGCGCCGACCATCGCGAGGAACACGGGCAGGAAGACAACCAGGAAACGCCCCGCGAGCTTGCCCCAGTACCACGGCGCCAGACCGATGGGCAGCGAGAGTAGGTATTCGTAGACGCCGGCCTCGCGATCTCCGGCCACCGAGCGGACGGTCGTGATGAGCACGAAGACCGGCAGGATGGCCATGGCGAGCTGGATATAGGTCACCATCAGGCGGGACAGCCCGGTAAAGCCCATGATCCGCGACTCGGTCAGCCCGAAGGCGAACAGCAGGACCACCAGCCCGCCGAAGACGAGCGTGTAGGCGACGAACCACTTGGCCCGAAACGACTCGAGGAGATCGGTTTGGGCGGTCAGCCAGAATTCACGCATGGTCTCGGGACTCCGTTAAACCGCGCCCAACGCGATATGCGTCGTTTGTTGGATTGGCTTGGCCGCGCCGGCTCCGAAAACCGTCGGAGCCGGCGCGGTTTAACCTCGAAAAGACAGCATCGTAGGATGGGTAGAGCGAAGCGAAACCCATCGATCGTGGGCAGCGTTCAACGAAGCCCGTCATTTGTGCTCTGCCCGTCTCAGGGTTCCCGGGGGGTGGAGGTGTCCGCCGTGGACATTGAAGCGCGCTTCGACATCGAAGATGTGCGCCTTGGCGTGCGTGAAGTCGAGCCCGTCCGGCGCGGGCTCGGGTTGGGCGCCGAGGCCGTATTCCATCGGCGTCACCTGGCCTCGCAGATAGGTCGCGGTGCGTGCGTCGATCCAGTCGCCGGTGCGCCAGTCGTTCACCCAGATTTCGGTGGCGGAGTCGTCGCGCTCGGCGCGGTCTTCGAGCCAGATCAGGGCGCATCCGATGTCGTCGAAGCGATAAACGCGCGAGCGCCCGTCCGGCGTCGGGACACGCACCTGTGCGGAGTGCAATCGGTCCGAGAGGACCATGCGGCAGCGCTCGCAGGCATCGCGGTCCCATTTCACCTCGACAGGTCCTTGTCCAGGATCGCCGCCGCAGGCGGGGAGGACGAACGTGAGCATGGCCACCAGAATACCGGCGTAGAGTCGTCTGCCGTCGGCGCAGAAAGACGGATCCATCGTCGGCACACTCGCTTGTCGGCTCACCCGAAGCGATTTGCGTCGGACATGCCTTCGAGCACAAAGAACTAAATCACTAAACCGCGTCCACTGCGACGCCTGTTGATCGCCGCGGACCAAGCGCTCGTCCTGAACCGATTCATACCCCACGGGACGCGGTTTACGCATACCGCACCTCGGCCAGCCCCGGCTCGCTCGCCGCGTCCAATCGGATCGACTCAAGCAGCCCCGCATAACGCGACAACAGCCCGAGGAACCTCAGCCGGTCCGCCCCGGCGACCCAGCCTTCCCAGGTGATGCCCAGATCGAGACTGCGTAGACCCCATGGGGTGACTGCGCGCGCAAAGGCGTCGTCGGCCCGCCTCAGGACCAGACGGCAGCGTAGACGGCTGGTGAGATCGACCAGGTCCGCGACGCGGTCGTCGAGCACGACCAGACCCTGGTCCATCTCGATGACCCGGTTCACGAGCGCGGCGACCTCGTCGAGACGGTGACTGGAGATCAGCATGGCGACCTGCCCCTGACGCTCGGCGAGGAGTTCGAAGAAGATGTGCCGCGCGTCGGGGTCCAGGTTGGCGGCGGGCTCGTCCATGACCAGCAGCTCGGTATCCCGACCCAGGGCGATGCTGATCAGCAGCTTTTGTTTCTGCCCGCCAGAGAGCTTGACGAAGGGCTGGTGCCGAAACGCCTTCGCATCCAGCCCGAGCCGCGTCGCGACCGCCTCCATACGGCGCGGATCCGCGCCGCAGACCCCGGAAGCGAACTGGATCAACTGCCCGACCGGCATCTTCAGCGGCGGCGGCAGCTGCGGCACGAAGCCGATCTTGCCGAGCACCTCGCGCCGGTGCGCGCGCGGGTCCAGATCATCGACACGGACCTTGCCCTGACAGACATACTCGCCGAGCAAACAGCGGATCAGCGTGGTCTTGCCGGCCCCGTTGGAGCCGACCAAGGCGACCCGGTGTCCGCGCGCGATGACGAGATCGACCCCCTTCAGGACGGTCTGACGACGAAACCGTTTGGTGACCTGCTCGAAACGGATCATAGGACCTTCTCCAGCCCCTTGTAGGTGAAGCTCAGCGAGCTGGTCGGACAGATATCCACGCAGAGACCGCAGCGGGTACAGTCCGCACCGATGTCGGTGGCGAGTCCCCGCGCTCGGCCGCGAATGGTGACATCGAGCACATGGGGCACCAAGCAGACACTGCGACAGTCACCCTCGTGGTGGCAGCTCTGCATCTTGTACTGCACGCGCAGCGGCGAGAAGACACCGACGAGACCGTAGGTGATCCCGATCGGGCAGACATAGCGACACCAGGCCCGACGCGAGAGCAGCACCTCGACGGCCAGCAGGGCGAGGATCCAAAGCAGCGCGAGACCGGGGCCGTAGATGAGCGCGCGGCTGAGGATCCCGGTCGGCGAGATGGTCTCGAAGACGGTGTAGCCGGTCAGCAATGCAAGCAAGGCGAAGATGACGTAGAAGACCGCCCGCACGGTGCGATGGAACTGGATATCGATCGCCCAGCCGTGCTTGGCGAGCCATAGATGCAGCGACTCGGCCCATTCGGCGACCAAATGATAGGGACAGACCCAAGAGCAGAAGGTGCGCCCGCCGAGCAGGATCCAGAGCACCACGACGGTCAGGGTGCCGATCAAGAGGTTGATGACGACGTGCTTGTAGGCCAGCGTGACCTGCAGCGCCGAATTGAGATCGGCCAGGTGAAAGCCGATGACGCGCGAGGCGGTCAACGCGCCCTCGACGAGTTGGACGTCGAGCACATAGGAGACGACGAACAGCAGGTTCACGACAATTAAGGTGATCCAGCGGCGATTGCGCCATTTGTGGCGGTTCGGGCTGCGTGCGTGACCGGCCTCGACGGCTTGCAGCGCATCGCGTGTCAGCGGCGTTTTGCGCTTCTCCTTATAGATCAACTGGATCGGGATCGGGATCTGCTCGGGCGTGGGCTTGACCGGCTTGAGCCCCGCGAGCTGGCGCAGCGAGTCGACGAAATAGCTCATTGGAAGTCGGCGCTCCGATGGATGTCCACGACGATGGCGGCGGGCTCGGCGGGACAGACCATCTCGCAGACCCCGCACCCGACACAGCCATCCAGAACGACCGGGGTCGCGGAGAGGCCGTCGGGTTTCGGCTCCAGCCGGATGGCATGGAGCGGCGGGCACTGGTTGGGATCGCCCGAGGGCGGCGTTCCGGCCTCGCATTGGGTGATGCGGATCTCGATCGGGCAGAGTCGGACACAGAGATCGCAGAGGGGCAGGTCGAACGGATGCTCGGCGAGCCGGATCGGGGTCCAGCGGTCGACAGACTCGAAACGCAGCAAGGCGGGGTGATCCGGGCCTCGGGCCTCGCCTTTGAGGGGTAGCCCACGCACGGCGAGACAGCCTCCCGGTCGGGCGAGCCGGGCGAAGCCCATGCGGGTCTCCGCCGGATAGTCGATGTCGTGTGTCAGTGCGCCGGTCGGACAGGCCAGAACGCATTGCAGTCCGTCGCAGGAGAAGTCACAGGATTGGTCGCGCGCCTGGATGTAGGGCACGCCGAGACCGACACCGTCGTCGATGTCGGCCAATTTGATCGCTTCGACCGGACAAACCTGCACGCATTGGCCACACTTGATGCAGGCGGAGAGAAACTCCTGCTCGTCGAGCCGATCCTTGAGCGCGCCCGGCGGGCGCAGACGCGCGTTGGCCCGACCGATGAGCGGGATAAGTCCGGCGAGCGAGGCCCCGACCATCCCGACGAGCAGGGCGGCGCTGCGCAGAAACTCGCGTCGTCCTTGGTCGCGCAGCTTCTTGGTCTTGCGCCGCGGTTTCGGCGTCGGTGTCGGCCGGCCGGTGGGTGTTTCTTTCATCGTGGGTCGACCTCTCAATCCCGTCCGAGCGAACGGCGCAGCGCCTCGTAGGCGTCATAGCCGCCGGGCTCGGCGTCCGGGGCGGACGTCTCGGGCTCGGCGTCCGGATCCAGCGCCCAATCCGATGCGCTGTCCTCGCTCGCCAATCCGGCTTGCGGCACGGCGAGCACGACCTCGGTGTCTGCGTTCCAGAGCGGTCGCTCGTCGCGCACCAGAAGATCCGGAGTCGTGAAGGGCGCGAGCCGCTCGAGGAAATCGATGACCTCGAGCATCGGGGAACCCTTGAAGAACTGCGCCGGGGGCACGTCCATCCAAAGTCGATCGGCGAAGGCGTGAATGACATGCGGTGAATCGCCCAGGCCGTCGCCGTCTCGGTCGAACCCCTCGTAGTCGTCCCAGTAATTGCCGTCCCAGGTGTTGCGGTTGGCGGTCTTGCCGCCCTCCACGACGACTTGCGTGGTGTTGCCCTTGAACCGATTTCCGGTCAGGACGTTGCCCTGCCAGTCGTTGATGAAGCGGATCCCGATGCCGTTGTAGGCGATCAGGTTGTTGCGAAAATGATTGATGCTGCCCGGCTGGTAGGGCGAGACGTCCAGGTACAGGCCCTCGGCGCAATAGAGGATGCGGTTGCCCTCGATGACGACGTCCGAGGTCTCCTTGAAGCCGATCCCGATGCCGGTTGTCCCGGTTGCATTGGCGATCAGGTTGTTGCGCACGATGATGCCGTCGCTGTACATCAGGAAGATCCCGACCGTGTTGTTCTCGTAATGGTTGCCCTCGACCCGATTGGTTTGGGAGTACATGAAATGCAGCGAATAGCGCCCGCCGCGGGCGTCGTTGCGAGCGATGAGATTGTCGCGCGAGTACCAGACGACGGTGTCGCGCGCATCGCGGATGATGTTGTCCGTGACCTGGTTGTCGAAGCTGTACCAAAGCCGAATCGCATCGCCCCGCACACCGAGATCGACCGGCTTGGAGGAGATGTGGTTGCGCCGCACGATGTTGTTCTCGGACTGCTGCAGGTCGACGCCGAACAGGGCGTTGTCGATGCGGTTGTCGCTGATCACGTTGAACTTGCCCCGGACCTGCACGCCCGAATCCAGGTCGTTGTGCGAGCTGCCCGAGTTGGTGAGATGCAGGTTCCGAAGCGTCGCGCCGTCGGTCTCGAGCAGCACCACGGTTCCCTTGCCGCCCCCGTCGATCGTCACGCGATCGCGACCGTCTATGGTCAATGGCTTGTCGACGCGCACCGGCCCGGCGTAGATGCCGGGCTCGGGCGTCAGCACCGAGCCCGCCTCGGCGGCATCCACCAGAGGCTGCAACGCCGGGTAGATCGCTTGAGCCAGCGCCGGGATCAAGAGCAACGCAGCCCATCCAAGCCGGCCGGATCCCAACCCTAGGATGGGTAGAGCGACAGCGAAACCCATCCACCCCGCGCCAAGGGCATCGGACAGAAACCCGGAAACGCAGCGGTTTGGAGGATGGGTTTCGCTGCGCTCTACCCATCCGGTTGAGCTTGCGCTCATGGCGACGACTTGAGCTGTTTGCGGCGCAGCAGGCTCGCCGCCGCCAGCACGGCCGAGAGCAGCAGCATGAGTCCGAAGCCCCAGTAGGGATAGGAATGGGTTCCGAACTGGGCGACCTTGCCGTCGCCGAAGACGGTCGGCATGAAGGGCTTCACCGTGAAGGCACCCATCGCGTTCATGTTGTGGCCGTACCACCACAGCCAGGCGGAATAGTCCAGGATGAAGAGCAGCGGCAGGGCCATCGGTGCCAGGATCAAGAGCCAATAGAGCGTTCCCTCGCTGCGTCGGGCACCCCAGAGCAGGACCAGCATGGCCCCGATGATGCTCCAGAAGACGACATGCGCCGCCGTGCTCATGATGCCGACCATGGGTTGGATCTCTTCGGGGTTATTGAAATAGCGCCCGAGGCTCTTGCCGTAGTGCCAGGCGAGCACCTGGTGTCCGCTCCCGGTCCAGGGTCGGCGTTCGCCCGAAGGCTGCTTTGCCTGATCGCGCTCGAAGGCCCCGCGCAGGCTTGCGGCGAGTGCTGCCTTGTCCGGATCGGCGACGCCGCCGATATCCGGAGCACCCGGGGCGACCTTCGGTTCCGCATCCCCCTCCAGCGATGCCTTCATTTGGGCAATCAGCGCCTCGGCCGGTGAAAGGCGCTTTTCGGCTTCGGGTGTTGCGGTCTCTTGGTCGAGTGCGAGCGCCAAGGCGCTCAAATAGCCCCGGCTATTGAGCTTCAGCCCGTCGGCCGTGTAGAAGGTCATTGCCATCCAGCCGACGATCAACGCAAACCCGGCGCCCATCACCGCCAAGCGGGTCTTGGATCCGGGGATCGCGAATCCGACGACCATGACGCCGAGCATCGACAGCAGGAACGGCGCAAAGGCCCTCTCGACCACGCCGCCGGCCGAGATGGGATACATGCCGACATAGTGATTGATGGTATCCATCTCGTGGACACAATTGAGCGCCTCGTCCTCCGTGATCTCCGACTTCTCCACCATTTTGCAGCCATTGAAAACGCCGTTCATATGAAAATGGATGCGCACACCGTCCGGGAAGGACTCCGGCGGGTAGTTGGGCGCGGTCAGCGAGACCCACCAGATGGGAACGAAGTAGATGACGCCGAGCAGGATCAGTCCGATCAGGCTCAGGCCGAAAATAAGTGATGTACGCCGATCCGAGAAGGAGGCTTCGGGTGTGTGGCTCATGATGAATACAGCCATGCGCGTGCGTTGCGGTGAGGAGCCTTCGGCATCGATCCGGCCGGCGGAAGCTGCCATGCGGAGCGCCGAGCCGATGCGCAACACCGCTGCCGCGGGGTCGCGACATCAGTGTCGAGCTTCGGATCGCACGATCTGGAACGCGGCCTAGCGATTGCGCAGGCCGACCACCGGATCCGAATCGGCATCCTGTCCGGGGTTACTCGAAGTCCGGGTTCTTCCAATCAACCGAGTCGGCCAACTGCTCCTCGGGTACCGGTTGCCATGAGACATAGCTGTTGACCGCCTGCATGTCCTTGTCGGAGAAATTCTTGATTTGCTCGACCATCTCCGGATTCGCATTACGCCGCTTGTGGTCGCGAATCCATTCGAACTGACGCACCATATAGGCGTAATGCTGGCCGTTGATGCGCGGATAGAACTTCTCCACGTCGCCCATCCCCAACTCACCGTGACATCTCACGCAGTTGTCCTTATAGAGCTGCTCGCCCAGCGTATACTCCTCCGTCCCGGGACCCCAGGGCCCTTTGCCCCATTCCGGATTCATCGGCAGGCTTTCGATATAGGCGACCACATCGGCCAGTGCCTGCGCATCGCCGATTGCCTGCGGAAGGGTGAATGGATACATGGTCGGATTGTCACGGTTGCCCGCGCGGATGTCGGCCATCTGCTTGACCAACACCCCTCGATGTTGGCCGGCCAGTTGGGGGAAGGTCCCGTCCGGTGTCCCCCAGCCCTCCGGAAGATGGCAGGCGGCACAGACCTCATAGACGTCCATGCCGTTCTCGAGGTCGGGGGTCAAATGCAAGGCTTCATCCTGCTCGCCGCCCCCGATGTTCCAGGCTGCCGGATCTCCGGGATGGACTCCCGCGGTGTCGCTCGGATCTGCAGCCCAGGCACTCGCGCTGACCACAACGGTCGCCGTCAGGATTGCGGTCTTCAAGATTTCACGCTGAAACATCTCAACCTCCATTAAACCGCGCCCAGTGCGGTATGCGTCATTCGTTGGAATGGCTTGGCCGCGCCAGCTCCGACGACTGTCGGAGCTGGCGCGGTTTAAGTTATTAAAAAGATTAGCTTTCAAACCGCGTCTCGCCAAGATCGAGGAAGCCCCCCACGCTAAACACAACGTGAAAATGACGCATTTGGCTCTGGACGCGGTTTAGTACGCGAATGGCTCGCAAAGAGGCCACGTCTTACTTCAAGGTGGCGAGCCAATCGGCAATGACTCGCATCTCCTCTTCTGTAACGAGATGCATGACGCCGCGCATCGCCGCGGTCATGCCGTTGTCGCGGGCGCCGCTTTTGATGTCGACCATTTGGTTGTAGGCGTAATCCGGGCTTTGTCCCGCGAGCTTCGGATAGATGGGTAGGATGGGTGTGTCGGCGTCCTTGCCGTGACAGGCGACACAGGTCTTGGTCACATACAGCTCGGCGCCGTCCATCGCGAGAAGGGGCAAGGGTGTCATTGTCGCTGCGGCGATCGGGATCGACAGAAGAACGGACTTCAAGGCGTTCATCATGGACTCTCCGGCTAAACCGCGTTCAGTGCGGTATGCGTCGTTTGTTGGATTGGCTTGGCCGCGCCGGTTCCGACGACCGCCGGAGCCGGCGCGGTTTAATAGCCGATTGCGAATGTCGAGAGGCTGTCGTTGACCGGGATCGGGATCCCGCTCAACGAGGCGACTTCACTGGTTGACCGTCGCACCCTCCTCGTCGAGGAGGTTCTTCGCACGCAGGCCCAGATCGGCGGCCTTCACCTGATACTGCCACCACTGATTGGCCCAGAGCATGGCGTTCTGCCAATCCGCCTTGGCTGCAGCCTCCTCTGATTTCTTCTTGGACTCCTGCGCAAATCCGAGCTGATCGGTGGCGTCCTCCACGAGTGCGACCGCGATCGGGAAGTCCTGGAAGTTGCGGGCCGTGATATAGGCGACCACCTGATCGATCACGGCCTGGGTCTCGAGGTTGGTCTTGACTTGGGTGTCGTAGTCGGATTGCGAATAGAGGGTCCCCTCGACCATCGCCACCGTCGTTGCCTGATAGCCCTTGGGGCGGACCAGCAGGTATCCCTGCATCTCCAGGTGCAGCGCGGAGCAGAACTCCGTGCAGTAGTAGGGGAAGACGCCTTCCTGATCGGCGACGAAGCTGAAGGAGGCGGTCTTGCCGGGTTCGATCGAGAGGTTGACGTTCTGTCCGTAGAGCGCGAAACCATGCACCTGGTCCTGGGCGCGTTCGAGATTGGTAAAATGCAGATGGACCTGGTCTCCGACCTCCGCCTCGATGATCTCGGGCGTGATGTGCGAGCGGATCACGGTACCCATCACACGGGTCGTGCAATGGCCGTCGGCATCGCAGGTGCGCTCGGTCGTCTCGCGGCCGGCACGGGTCCGATTCGGATGCAGTTCATCGGTCCGACTGTTCCAGCCTGATTTGTAGCGCACCGCCGGCTGCAGCTTCTCGGCACGGATCGCCGCGGCATAGTGCGGCTCGCCCAGCGGCAAGGGCATGTCGTAGAGGAGCTGCATCTTCTCGCCGCTGATGTCGATCAACTGATGGTTCTGCGGATGCAGCGGGCCGACGGGCTGATGACGATCGATCGCGAGCTTGTTCAAGGCCACCAGATACCGACCTTGCGGGTTGACCGTATCGCCCTCCATGGTCATCAGGTGGCCGATGTTGTAATGGATGGACAGCTTGTCGAGGACCTTGCCCTCGCAGTAGTCGTACTTGGCCACCTGCGAATCCACATAGAGCGAGGTATAGGCAACGCAGGGTTTGGAGTCGAATTGCGTGTGCAAGGGACCCAGCCCGAGGTTGACCTGGGTATGGAGCGCGGCCTGCATCGGGATGATCGGCACGCCATAGGGGTCGGTTCCCTCGAAATTGCCGTCCTCGATCGCCTTCTTGATCTTCTCGAAGCTGAAGACGGAGACATGGCTGTCGAGCTTGCCCGAGACGATGATGAACTTGCCGTCCGGGGTGACATCGACGCCGTGTGGACTTTTGGGCTCGGGCACCAGGTAGAGCAGGCCCTCGGCGATCGCCTGCTCCATGGGGATGAAGAACATTCCCTTCTCTTTCGTGACCTTGCCGGCCTTGATGAGCTCCTCGGCCTTCTTCCAGTTGGTCACATGCAGATAATCGGTATCCTTGGAGGAGCAACCGGCCTCGAAAGGCGGACGCCCGCGCTCGATCCCGCCGACATAGCGCTCGGTACAGAATGAATTGGTGAAGCCCCAGCCATAGCTGTCCTTCTTGCCGGCGTCGGAGAGATCCTGGCTGTAGGGTCCGAGCTCCAGCGTGAAGGAGCCTTCTGGATCAATGCGGCCTTTCTCCTTGTTGAAGCTCCAGTAGGTCAGGCCGCCGCGGTACTTCTCGTTGAACTCCTCCAAGGGCACGTAGCCGTCTTCGAGCAAGGGTGCTGCGTATTGCGCGGCCTCCATCACATACTCGGTGTTGGGCGTGACGAAGGCGCCGCCGTGCGATGACTTGAAGAAGGGATTGACGACGATCTGCTTGGTCTCGAAGTCGTGCAGATCGATCACTGCGATGCGCGGGTTGGCCTTGTCGTTGATGAAGAGATATTTGGCGTCGTAGTCGCCGTCGGTCTCCGAGAGGGCCGGGTGGTGGGTGTCGCCGTAGACGATGTCCTTGTCGCGGGTGCGCCCTTGGGCGAGGACCGCCTTGGACTCGTCGTCGAAGCCGTAGCCCTGCCAGGGCTCGGGTGTGAAGACACCGATGTATTTGAGCAGGCGCATCGAGGGGATGCCGTAGACGATGACCTGCCCGGATTGGCCGCCGGAGCTGAAGACGACGAACTCGTCGCGTCCGCCGGTCGGAACATAGGTCTTGGCTGCGGCCAGGAGATCCTTTTCGGTGAGGCCGCGACGGTCCATCACCTCCTTTAGGTTCTCGCTGGACCACGCGGCTGCCGTGGCCCCGAGGCCGATAACGACTCCCGTGGCGAGGGTCGTCAAACGTTGCGCTCTTTTAATCATGTGTCCTCCTCCGGCGCCATTGAACGAGATCTCGAACCGGTCACTCGACAGGTTCAAGCTAGCAAAAGGCATCGGGGAAGAACTTGATCTATGTTAAACCGCGCCCGGCGCGGTATGCGTCATTTTTTGGAATGGCGTGGCCGCGCCAGCTCCGACGACTGTCGGAGCTGGCGCGGTTTAAAGAATAAAAGGGTTCAAATCCCGCCGGTGGTGTGTGATTTCACGCACTTTCGGTCTTGACGACGGATGCCGCATCCATCTCCGCGGCCCGCGTTTCGAGGATGTCGAGCAGCCGGGGATGACCGCCGACCAGTGCGGAGGGGTGGACACGAAAGCCCGGATGGTCGCGTTCCACCGACGCGCAGATCTCGGTGATATCGCCGCCCGGGCCGGCATGGCGTCCGGGCGAGAGAAACAACATGCAGAGGATGACCGGGGTCGAGACGTCCTCCGCGGCGAGCGCGCGCAGACGATCTTCCAGCAGCTCCCCGTTGAAGTCGTACTCCGCACCGGAGCGTCGTTCCATGACCGCCTCGCCGAGCTCGACGCGAGGACCGGGCACCTCGGCGAGTTTTGCCGTCAGCCGCCGAGCGAGCCAACGCCGCACCTCGGTCACGGCGGGGATCGGCGAGCCGTGGTCGACCAGCAGGACCCGATGCGGCGCGATGCGCTGCTCGGAGGCTGCGCCGTGAATCCGATCCAAAAGGATCTCGACCAGCTCGGGTTCGCCCTCCGGCAGAGGGCAGAGCGCTCGCGCGATCCGAACATCGAAAGGGCCGAAATCGCCTTGCAGGGTCGCGATGCGCTCCGGGACATAATCGCTGATGGCCCGGCTCGGGCCGAAGAAGAGCGGGAGGATCACGAAACGCCGAATGTTCTCGCTTAGGCGACGACGCAGAAAAGGCTCGAAGGTGTCGGCGGCGTGTCCGTGCAGCTCGTTCGGGGCGATGCGGTCCGAGTGCAGCAGGGAAACGGGGTGAACGGTCTCGCCGAGACGCTCGGCGAGACCGCTCGCGATCCGTCTCAGGCTCAGCGTGGCATCGGCTCTCTTGGAGCCGTTGTCGATCAGTAGGATGTCGCGCACGTTATCCTCGTGTCCGATGGGATCCGAATCCCGTTAGGCCAGAGGTGGGGTAGTTGAGGCGTCCACGCAATTGCGCGGGCGCGCGCAGCGTCGGCGCCGACGACCGCATCCTTGCCGCCAAGGATGCCGAGATCTGCGCTGCGCCGTTTCGGAGCGACTCGCGAAGACCGATAAGGGCCGAGCGCGCCCGAGGCCGGGGTTAGGGCGCGCGCGTCGGTTCCTTCGGAAGGCGATCTTGAATGGTCACGCGTGCGAGTGTCAGATCGGCAAGGTTCTTGGCCTGCATCTTCTTCATGAGGCTCGCGCGGTGAAACTCCGCGGTCCGCACGCTGATGCCGAGCGCATCGGCGATCATCCGATTCGTTTGCCCTGCGGTGAGTGCTTGAAAGACCTGCTGCTCGCGCGGCGTCAATGCGCGATAGCGCTGCAGCGTCGCATCCACGTCGGCGTCCGGTCCGAGCCCAGTGCCGGCCTTGTGCAGGGTGTTCTGTACCAGCTCCAGGAACGCTTGAGCGTTCAATGGCTTGGTGATGAAGTCCACAGCGCCGAGCTTCATGGCGCGCACCGCCATCGGGATATCCCCGTAGCCCGTGATGACGATCGTCGGGATCTCGATCCCCGCATCGCGCATGCGTTCCAGCAATGTCATTCCGCTGATGCCGGGCATCCGCACGTCTGCGAGCAGACAGGCGGGTCCGGGCCGCGCGAGCACGCCGGATTGCAGAAGCGCTTCGGCATCGGCGAATGCCCTCGAGCGGATCGCTACCGACTCCAGCAGCGTGCACACCGCATCGCGCAACGCGGGATCGTCGTCGACGATGTAGGCGATCGGCTCATTGCTCATGGATATCCTCGGGTCGGACACCTCCGTCGTCGATTTCGGGTGGGCTCGGATTGCGAAGCGGCCTTCGCCTCGATAGTGAGCCGTCGGATGAACGCGATCGTCAAGGTCGTGATTGATTGGTTGAAGCACGACGCGGACGCGTGTCGGTTCCGCGATTATACCGGGTCTGAAGCCGGCAGTGCCTCGCCTTTGCTGCGTTCCCCGGGCCGCTCGAAATCACCCCCCGTGCTCGGGTTGTCGATCGCCGGGCTCGCGCTGCTGCGAAGCGCCTCGCGAAGGCGTTCCATGATGGTGCATGCAAGCCTGATCTGCTGGTCGATTCCGCTCAGTGCGTCGCGTAAGCGAGCCGAATCCGCGCCCGATGCTGCGGCGAGGGCTCGCGCCGCCAAGGCATAGCACCCGGCGGAACTCAACGGCTGGGCCAGGTCGTGGAGAAGGGGCGCGGCGCGCGCCTCGATCGTTGCTGGATCCGGGTACAGAGGATGCGCTGGCCGGTCGCGATCGCGCAGATCACGCAAGACGGCATCGAGTCCGTCGAAGGAGATCGGCTTCACCAAGTGCCGATCGAAACCGGCATCGAGCGAGCGTTGTCGATCCGCCTGCTCGCCCAATCCCGTCATCGCGATCAACGCGATTCGGCGATACTCGGGGCGGGCGCGGATCCGGCGGGCCACCTCCAGCCCGTTCATGCCGGGCATGCCGATGTCGAGGATGACGGCGTCTACGGGGTGCTGCTCCAAGGCCGCCAAGGCCGAGGGTCCGTCGTAGCTGACGTGAATCTCGGCGCCTTTGAGCTCGAGCAGCATCGCCAGACTCTTCGCGGCGTCCCGGTTGTCGTCGACGACAAGGATGCGGTAGGTCTCGGCCGCCGGTGCCGAAGCGGCGACGAGGCGATGCTCGTCCGGTGCAGCCGCACCCTCTCGGGCGAGCAAGGGCAGAAACACCCTCAACTCGCTACCCTGGCCGGGTCCGGCGCTGCGTGCCTCGACGCGACCGCCGTGCAGCTCGACGAGCTTCTGCACCAGCGACAGACCGATCCCCAGGCCGCTCCGGCCAATCGACGGTGTCGGGTGGCCTCGGGAGAACATGTCGAAGACTCGGGGCAGAAGCTCGGCAGGGATGCCGACCCCGGTATCCTGCACCGAAACCAAAACACCGCCGTCGACCGCTCTTGCCTCAACCCGGATGTCCTGCCCGGCATCCGAGTATTTCGTGGCGTTGTTCAATAGGTTGCCGAAGATCTGCGACAGGCGGGTCGGATCCCCCTCCAGCCAGAGCGGCTCTGCCGGAAGGTTGATGACGAGACCTTGGCCGGCGGCGTCGATCAGCGGCCTGACGGTCTCCACGGCGCTGTCGATGACGCTTGCCAGCGCGACCGGCTCCTTGCGCAGCTCGATCTTGCCATGGGTGATGCGCGATACCTCGAGGAGGTCGTCGACCAGTCGCTCGAGATGGGCGAGTTGACGCGCCATCATCGTCCGAGCTTCCTCGGCGGCCGGGGCCGAGACATGTCTCGAGCAGAGGATTTCGAGGGCGTTGCGGATCGGCGCAAGCGGGTTGCGCAGCTCGTGGGACAGGACCGCGAGAAAGGCGTCCTTGCGACGATCGCTCTCGCGCAGCTCACGGGCCGCCTGTGCCGCCTGCTCGCGCGCGGCCAAGGCTTGGGCCATCAGGTCGAGTGCCTCGGCGCGCGACGCGCTGAGGGCCTGCTGCTGCTCCTCGAGCTGGGTGACGAGCGCGCGATCGGCCTCCAGGCGGCTGAGATCGGTGCCGACCAGGCAGATGATCGCACCCGCCGGGCGGTCGAGCCGGCTCGCCCAAAGATGCATGGGGACGGCCGCGCCGTCCGCGGCAAGAAAGACCACGCGATCATCGGCGATGCCCTGTCCGGATGCCTCCAAGAGGTGTCGCAAGCGCTCGCTGTCGTGCGGGGCGGCAAGCTCGAGGATCGGGTGGCCCAGGAGGTGGCTGCGTCCGCGTTTCAGCAGCGCGCTCGCCCGGTCGTTGGCGTAGAGCAGGAGTCCATCCGGGGAGATCGCCAGGCCCGCCTCGTTCATGGTCTCGACCATGAGTCGGTGGAGGTTTTCGGTCTCCATGAGGGAGAACACCCGGTCGCCCTGACTGCCGCTTACGATGACGGCATCGACCTCGCCCTCGCGAATGGCACGCAAGGCGTCTTCAGCCTCTTCGAGGCGGGCTTGCAGCTCGAGGTTTTCCGCCGTGAGCCGGTCGATAACCGCGTTCGGGGTCATCTCGCAAACCTCGGTCCGATGGGGCGGCATTCGATCACGACCAGGGTCGGGTTTCAGTCCGCCTTGTCCCTGGGCCGCAGATCAAGGCCCACCAGCACGCGATGCTCGTCGGCCATATCGCCGATCAGGCGGCGCAGCGGCAGTGGAAGCTTCTTGATCAGGGTCGGGGCGGCCACGATCTGCTCGCTCTTGGCTAAGCTCGGGTGCTCGTAGATATCGATGACCTCCAGATCGTAGCGGCCGCGCAGATGTTTCTCGCAGACGTCTTTGACCGAGCGGATCGCTGCAACGGAGCGTGGCGTGAGGCTCGCGACGTACAGCGTCAGAACGTGCCCGCCGCTTGCCTTCGGCTGCGCTGCGGCATCGACACGCGGCAAGTCCGGTTGGGTGGACATCGCGCCTGCGGAATCGAGCCCGCAGGCCGGGAGACGTGTTGCGGTCATGGCGATCCTCTGCTCGACGGGTTGAGGTCCTTTACCGGGGGCGCAGGTCGAGGCCGACCAACACCCGCTCCGTATTTGAAAGGTCGCCGATGATCTTGCGCACCGGCTCGGGGAGCTTGCGCACCAGGGTCGGCACGGCGACGATCTGGTCGCCGCGGGCGAGTCGCGGGTTTTCGAGCAGATCGACGATCTCGATGTCGTAACGTCCGGCCAGATGGGTCTCGCACAGGGCCTTGAGGTTTTCGAAGGCCCGAAGCGAGCGCGGGCTCTGACCGGCGACGTAGAGGCGCAAGCACCAGCCTTCCGCTTCCTGTTCCGGATCATACAGGGTTGTTTCGGTCTGATTCATCGTCGATTGCCTCTGCGTCAGTCAGCGCCCCTGGCGTGAAACACCGCGGCCTCATCGTGCGCGGCATTCGCGACACGTTGGGCCTCTTCGGTCTTCGCAATCGCTGCATCTACATCGATCCCGACGAGCTGTGCCTCCAGCGACTGAATTCGGGCCATGAGATTTCGGCGCTGCAGCTCCCTGGCACGTTGCTCACGCTCATGTGCCTGCCGAACCGCGAGGTGGTCGGCCTGATCACGGGTTTCCTGCGCGATTCGCGCCCCTCCGGTGAGGACCTCGCCGGCCCGGGTGTAGACATCGGACAGATGGAGTCCCTCGTTGTCCAGCACGAGCTCTCGGACCTGATTGGAGTGGGCCATGCCGCGGCTTTTCAGGACATAGAGGAGTCGGTTGCGCTCGCCGAAGGATTGCACCATCTGCAGCATCAGCCAGGTGTCGATCAGTGAGCTCACGCCCTCGTCGGTCCGTTCCGAATGTGTGGATTCGGACCCCTGCGTCAAGCTGGTGAAGAGCGCGGTGATCCCGGCACCTTTCAGGAAGTCGATGATCCGGGTGAGCATCGTCTTGACCTCCGCGGTGTCGCCGACCGCGGCGAAGTTCGTGATCGGGTCAAGGATCACTGCAGCGGGACGGATTGACTCGACCAGCCTGTGCAGGCTGACCAGATGATTCTCGAGTCCGTAAAGGGTCGGACGGACGGCGTGACAGACCAACAGCCCCCGGTCGATGTGCGGCTGCAGGTCGAATCCGATCGAGGCCATGTTGCGCAGGATCTGGTCGGGTGACTCCTCCGAGGACCAAAAGAGACAGCGTTCCCCCCGCCTGCAGATGCCGTCGGCAAACGCTGTCGCGATGCTGCTCTTGCCCGCACCCGAGGCGCCGGAGAGCAGGACACTGCTGCCTTTGAAATAGCCCCCGCCGCCGAGCATGGTGTCCAGTCTCGGGATCCCGGTGGACACGTACTCGCGAGAGACCCGGTGGCTCAGACTCACCGAGCTGATCGGCAGGACACTGAAACCCTCTTGATCGATCAGCGTCGGGTATTCGTTGGTCCCGTGGCGGGAGCCGCGATACTTCACGATGCGTAGGCGGCGGGTGGCGACCTGGTTGGTCATGCGGTGGTCCAGGAAGATGACGCAGTCGCTGACGTATTCCTCCAAGCCATGTCGTGTGAGGGTCTTCTCGCCTTGCTCGCCAGTGATCACCGCCGTGACGCCCTGATCCTTGAGCCAGCGGAACAGACGCCGCAGCTCGGCACGCACGATCGCCTCGTTGGCCAGGGCGGCGAACAGTGCGTCGATTCCGTCCAACGCCACGCGCCTTGCCCCGACCTCGGCGATCGCGCTGCCGAGGCGCACGAACAGGCCATCCAGATCGTACTCACCCGTTTCTTCGATCTCGCCGCGCTCGATCCGCACGCTGTCGAGCAGGATGCGATTCTGTTCCACCAGCGTGCCGAGTGCGAAGCCGAGTGACTCCACGTTGACGATCAATTCGTCCTCGCTTTCCTCGAAGGCCATGAACACGCCCGGCTCGTCGAACTCGCGCGCTCCCCGCACGAGAAACTCCATCGCCAGGAGGGTCTTTCCGCAACCTGCTGCGCCGCCGATCAGGGTCGGTCGCCCGCGAGGCAAGCCTCCGCCGGTGATCTCGTCGAGACCACGAATGCCGGTCCGGCATTTTGCGAGTCCGGTCTGTCCGGTCACGTTTGCGAATTCAGTCTGCATGGATGTCGTCTGCTCCAACGCACGCGTCTTGCTCCTCGGGACCGCAGTCGCCGCGCCGGTTCGGCGTGGGCCGCGCCAATGCCCATCGTCGGTGAGCCGTCATAGAGCACACCGGCGACTGTCTTTCATCTTAAACCGCGTCCAGAGGGAAATGCGCCATTTTCACGTTGTGCTTGGCTCCGGGGATACCCTCGATCTCGGCGAGACGCGGTTAAAGATTAAATATTTTTCAGCATTTTAAGTCGCGCCAGATCCGGCGGCTGTCGGGGTTGGCCTGGCCAATCCATTCCAACACATGATGCATATCGAACCGGGCGCGGTTTGAGCCTGTTCGCGATCCGACGGTCGCCCGACGCCGGCTCATGAAAGAGATCCTAAAAAAAGATGTAAGACGAGCTTGACAAGTCTCTGTGTCAAGCTAAGATGACACGTAAGATTACTAGGGACAACGCGAAAGATAGCTTGCTAGGCACTGTATTATAGCTTGCTAGTCCTAGGTGATCCTGCCCCGAATGACAGGGCAACGGGTTCTCGCGACGATGAGCGCCGCGAGAGAGCAGCCGCCGAACCCACGAGGTCCGGCACTATCCACAGGTTGGAGGCCGATCCATGGCTGAACAGGCAAGCCTTTCCGGTTTAACCGAGCAACAGGCGAAAGAGTTTCACGAGCAGTTCAAGATCACCTATAGCGCGTTCGTCGGCATTGCGGTACTCGTGCATTTGTTCGTGCTCGCGGCCAATCCTTGGTTTTAGGGTCTTAAGAGGAGACATCCATGAACGTATTCGACTACAAGCCGCTTGAGAAGGACTATCGGATTTGGCTGGTGTTGAATCCGGCGGTGTGGTTGATGCCCATCCTGTTCGCGGTCCTGGCAGTGGCGTTGGTTGTCCATGCCTACGCTTGGTCGCTCGGCATCGGCTTCAGTCCAGTCGAGGCGGTTGCCGAAGCACCCGCGGCAGTCGAGGCAGCACCGGCCGCGGTCGCTGAATAATCGAGATCTCGGTAGCGCCTCTGACCGAACGGGTCACCGGCGATCCAGGATAAACGGGTTTTTTCAATCATTCCTGTTGGAGATAAACGATGGCTGAGCAATCCTTGTCGGGTTTGACCGAGCAGCAAGC
This sequence comes from Thiocapsa rosea, assembly GCF_003634315.1. NCBI lineage: Bacteria > Pseudomonadati > Pseudomonadota > Gammaproteobacteria > Chromatiales > Chromatiaceae > Thiocapsa > Thiocapsa rosea. Next base: position 1,020,188 of record NZ_RBXL01000001.1, on the reverse strand, counting down.
GAAGGAATTTCACGAGCAGTGGAAAATCACCTATACGGCATTTGTCGGTATCGCCGCGGTGGTGCATCTGTTCGTCCTCGCAGCCAATCCTTGGTTCTAATCCGTTTTTGACACGAAAAGGTGATTGTGATGAGTGAAGTCAACAAACCCAAAAACCCGGAAGACGATTGGAAGGTCTGGTTGGTCGTTAATCCTGCGGTTTGGTTGATGCCGATCCTGTTCGCTGTCCTGATCGTTGCGCTGGTCGTGCACAGCTATGTGATCTCTCTGGGATATGGCTTCTAGCCAAGCGGTTTGACGAGAGGGACGGCGTTTCGTCTCCTCTCGTCCTGCTGACCGGAAGTACCCTACCGAGGATTGCAGCGGACGGCGGATTCTCAAGGTTGAGTGAACCACGTCCGGATGCTCTTGATGGCATTTAACCTACTGTAAGATATGCTGTATCCTGGGTTTTGGCGGGGCAGGGATGCCCCCTCGGATGGCGCTGACGGTGTTCGGCTGCCTATATCGAAATTGCGTCCCGGGCGCATCTGTACGTCCTCCTAATCGATCCCTGATTCTGACTCTCTCCTTTTTCTTGAGCAATGCCGCTTGCTGTTTTGCGGTGTTGTCATCGACGGTAGCGATTTCGTTCGGACAATACCAGCCGAGCGGATTGGAGTGAGGGCAGTCTCCTCACTCCTGTTTTATTCCCCGCGTACATGGAGTCGCTGCCGTTCCGAACGATGCGGCGCGCTGTGTCCCGGGATCTTGCGTCTGCATCATGGGGTCGCTGACGGGTCGGAACGGCGCGGTGACGCGATCCTGAGCACCGAGGGCGCGCAGTTCTCCCCCGACGCGTCAGTGACCACGCAAGAGGAATCGGTCGAAGGATGCGGGATCGATGGCGGCCGCGAGCTGCGCGAGCGGGATTCTCGGCGGCGCAAGGCGAGGATCCAGGGCGTGCCGAGTGTCGCAGGCTTGAACGGCATATCGCCGCACGCCCTTCTGAGCGAGCGCGGCGGCAAGCGCCGCGAGATCGCGCGCGGTCCAGTCCGGCATGGCCGTTGTTCGGACCTCCAGCGTAACGCCGGACGCTTGGATCAACGCCAAACTCTCCCAGGCTGCATCCCCTGATCGGGGGACACCCGTGATCGCGGGATAGTCTTCAGGCAGCGCCTTGATGTCGAGAGCGACCCAGTCCAGAAGGTGTAACAGCCGTGCCAAGCGTTCCGGCGCGGGGCCGGCGGTGTGCAAGCCGACCTTGAACCCGAGCCCCCGGACCTCGGTCATGGCTGCGGCCAGTGCGGATTGGAGGGTCGGCTCGCCGCCGCTGAAGACGACGGCGTCGAGCAGCCCGCGGCGACGCTCGAGGAATGCGTGAACCTCCGGCCAGGCGATGATCGGGGCCGCGCTCGGATCGATCAGGGCGCTGTTGTGGCAGTAGCCACAGCGCCAAGGACAACCTTGACAGAAGACGACCGCGGCGAGTTCGCCGGGGTAGTCGATCGTTGTCAACGGGACGAAGCCGCCGATACGCAAGCGCTTCGCCTCCGCCGAGACAGCAGCGCTCGGCCCATCGGCGTCGCTCGGGCAGGGCGTTTGTCGAGACATGGGAACAGCGCAGCGATCGGCTCGATGCGGCGCGAAGACCTAGGCGGCGGCGCGGCGCTCGTCACGGATTGCGGATCCGTTGGGTGCCTCGGTGAAGTAGCAGCGCTCGGCGTGCTCCGCACGCTTGCCTGCGTTGAAGGCCGAAACCGGGCGGTGATAGCCCATGACGCGCGTCCAGACCTCGCAACGGGTGCGCTCTTCGGTCTTCAGCTCGATGGTTTGGTGGGTCAAGGTCGTGCTCCTGATTTCAGTTGATGATGTTGTTTGTCGGGTGACGCAATCGCTCATCCGACCGACGCGAGTGTCGCGTCGAGCGCCGCGGTCTTGCGTGCGATCAGCTCGCGGTCGCAGACCGGGCAGAACTCGTGCTCGCCCGCGATGTAGCCGTGTTTGGGGCAGATCGAGAACACCGGCGTCACCGTGATGTAGGGCTGACGGAAGTTTTCCAGTGCCCGCCGGACCAACCGCTTGCAGGCGTCGGTCGTCGAGATCTGCTCGTTCATGTAGAGGTGCAGCACCGTGCCGCCCGTGTACTTGGTCTGCAGCGCCTCCTGCATGGCGAGCGCCTCGAAGGGGTCGTCCGTATAGCCCACCGGCAGCTGCGAGCTGTTGGTGTAATAGGGCGTCTCGGACGTGCCGGCCTGGAGGATGTCCGGGAAGCGCTTCTTGTCCTCGCGTGCGAAGCGATAGGTCGTGCCCTCCGCGGGCGTGGCCTCCAGGTTGTACATGCTGCCGGTCGATTCCTGAAACTCGACCATCCGAGCGCGGACATGATCCAGGATCCGGCAGGCCATGGCGTGGCCCCATGCCGTCGTGATGTCATCGGAGTCATTGGTGAAGTTGCGGATCAGTTCGTTGATCCCGTTCACGCCGATGGTCGAGAAATGGTTGCGCAGCGTGCCTAGATACCGCTTGGTATAAGGGAAGAGCCCGGCATCCATGTGGCGCTGGATGACCTTGCGCTTGATCTCGAGACTGTTGCGCGAGAGGTCCAAGAGCCTGTCGAGCCGTGCCAGCAGTCCGGCCTCGTCGCCCCGATGGGTGAAGCCCAACCGCGCACAGTTGATGGTCACGACGCCGAGCGAGCCGGTCTGCTCGGCCGAGCCGAAGAGCCCGTTGCCGCGCTTCAGAAGCTCGCGCAGGTCCAGCTGCAGCCGGCAGCACATGGACCGTACCATGTTCGGCGTCAGCTCGGAGTTCAGGAAATTCTGGAAGTAAGGCAGGCCGTACTTCGCCGTCATCTCGAACAGATGCTCCGCGTTCTCGCTGTCCCACGGGAAGTCGGAGGTGATGTTGTAGGTCGGGATCGGGAAGGTGAAGATCCGGCCCTTGGCGTCGCCCTCGGTCATCACCTCGATATAGGCCCGATTGATCAGGTCCATCTCGGTCTGGAGATCGCCGTAGGTAAAAGGTTGCTCCACGCCCGCGATCACCGGCACCTGCTCGCGCAGATCCTCGGGGCAGACCCAGTCGAAGGTCAGATTCGTAAAGGGCGTGTTGCCGGTGACAAAGGTCTTGCCGCGACGGCGTGCGACAAAGGTGCCGTTGCGTGTGGTCGGGCACCAGACCAGACCCTTGTAAGGCTTGCGCTCGATGAGCTGGATGTAGGTGTCGCGGTTGCGGATGATGTTGAGCACGTGCACGCCGGAGTCCTTGCGCGTGTAGACCGTGCTGCCGTAGCCGGCCAATGCGCACAACTCCTGCAGGGCATCGAGATTCTCTCTGTCATTGGTGTAGATCCGGACGCGTCCGCTCTCCTCGACGCTGCCGTCGCCCTTCACGTAGGTGTCGAGGAAGAGTCGGATCTGCCGGACCGACAGGGTGCGGATGAATCCGGGGACACACTTGCGCTCGAGATACCCGAGCACGAAGTCGCTCGCGTCCCGGTTCAGGCGATAGCGGCAGACGGGGAAATTGGCGTAGGTCCCGGTGTGCTCGTAGCGATGCCAGCTCAGATCGAGCTCGTGCAGCAGCCATTCGATTTCGGCGGCGTTTTCCGGATTTCCCGTCGACTGATAGAGAGCAACCCGGCGGCGACCGTTGCTGAAGTCGAAATTGCCCTCGGCGACCACCCAGGCCATCAGCATGACCAGCTTATCGTCGACCTCGAGCGTCGAGGTGGTCTCCCAGGCATTGGGTATGATCACCGGGGACTTCAGCTGCGCGACGGTCTCGATGTCTTCCAGTACCCAGCGGTCATCGCTGTTGAAGACCTTGCGCAGGATCTTGTGCCGTGGCGTGACCCATTGCTCCTGCGTGCGGTTGCGCAGCACGTACATGTCGCCGTCGAAGTCGTAGGCGGTGATCGCCAGCGGTTCCAGATATTCGAGCTGATTAGTGCGCCAGTCGAGTGTGGCGATCTTCTCGCCCAGGGCGATTTGGTCGTGTCGCTTCCAGCCGTTCTCGGTCAGACACTCGGTCTCGTCGTCGACACACTGGCAACCCCAACGCGAGGGCACATTCAGGTTGTAGATCAGCTCCTGGATCGCCTGTTTGACATGAGGGTAATCCAGCCCGTCGACGCGCACGAAAGGCGCCATGTAGGTATCGAAGCTCGAAAACGCCTGTGCACCGGCCCACTCGTTCTGAAGCGTGCCGAGAAAGTTGACGATCTGCCCGATCGCCGAGGACATGTGCTTGGGTGGACCCGCCTCGACCTTGCCCGGGACCCCGTTCAGCCCCTCGTTGAGCAGGGTGCGCAGCGACCAACCGGCGCAGTAGCCGGAGAGCATGTCCAGATCGTGGATATGGATGTCGCCGTCGCGATGGGCCTGGCCGATCTCGGGCGGGTAGACGTGGCTCAGCCAGTAGTTGGCGATCATCTTGCCCGAGGTGTTGAGGATCAGGCCGCCGAGGGAGTAACCCTGGTTGGCATTGGCCGCGACCCGCCAGTCCGAGCGGTCGAGATATTCGTTGATGGAGCCGCCGACATCGACCAGCGTGCGATGCTCGTCGCGCAGCTTCTTATGCTGCTCGCGATAGACGATGTAGCTGCGGGCGGTCTCGAAGTGGTTGGCGCTGATCAGCGTCTGCTCGACGACATCCTGGATGCCTTCGATGTCGGGCAGGCGCTCGGCCCCGTAACGATGTGCCAGCACCTTGACCACCTGCGCGGTCAGCAGACTCGCCTCGGGCGTACCGAACTCGCCGCTCGCCTGTCCGGCGCGACGGATCGCAGACTCGATCTTGGCCGCATCGAAACGCACCTCGACACCGTCGCGCTTGCGGACCCGCAAGGGCAGGGTCGACAGGGTGTTCTGCTGGTGTCCCATGGAGGCGTCTCTTGTCCGTTGCCACTATATCTTGTGGTGCGGACTATAACGCCAACTAGATGCTGTGTTGGAGAGTTTGATGGGAAGTTGATCGGGGTCAACCCGGATGCATTCTCCGGTTGCGCTCCGGGAGACTCCGGCCGCGCACTTGCGCCGGGCTTGCTCGGTACCGGCTCCGGCACCGCCGGTGATGCCTGACGGGCGCCGCGCCGGTCCTGGCGTTGATGACCGCCTAAACCGCGCCAGCTCCGACAGTCGTCGGAGCTGGCGCGGCCAAGCCATGCCAACAAACGACGCATACTGCACCGGGCGCGGTTTAGGGCTTATAGAAGTCCGCGACGCGGACAAGGACCTCCCTCAACTCCTCCGCTGCCGCTTGGGCCTCATCGACCTGCGCGATGCCGAGTGCTTTTGCCTCGCTGACGGGGTCGGCGAACCCGACGACGATGCGGGCCGGTTTTGCCTCGTAATCCCCGCCCGGCCCCGTTGCGACGTGCTCGCGGAACACGGTGAAGCGGCAGGGAATGATCAGGCTGATGAAAGGGTCTTTACGCACGGCCTGTTTCAGATACTGTGACTGGCAGGCCTGGATGATGGTGTTGTCGGTCCAGACCCCGAGTTTGCGCAAACCGAGACCGACATCCTGGACATTCACCACATCCCAGTTCTGGGCCAGGATCTCGGTCTGCACCCGATCGACCACTTCGCTGTATTGCAGCGTGGCAGGCAGATAGATGACGTAGGATTCACCGTGGCGCTGGACATCGTCGGCCAGGGCCGCGGTGGACAGCAGGGTGGCGAGCATCAGGCTCAGCGATCCCTTCAGGGAAGTTCTCAAGCTCGTCTTCATGTGTCGTTTTCTCCCGTGGTGGTGGGCGCTGCCGCCCCGATCCAGAGGCGGTCTGCGCCGGTATTCTGTTGCAGCTCGTGACGCGGCGTCGGGCCCGCCGCTCCGTTTCGTCGCCCGAAGCTCATTCCCTCGAGGTGCCCATCTCCTGCCGGACGAGGGCCGTTGCTCAGGCCGCGGTTCGGCTGACCCAGTGCATCCCGAGCGTCATCCCGCCGACGATCCCCGTGACTGCCAACAGAGAGGACACCGATAGGGTGGCCGCGCCCGTCAACCCCTGGCCGATGTTGCATCCTCCGGCCAGGAGGGCTCCGAATCCCATGAGCGCGCCGCCCGACAGATAAGCGGAGACGCGTTCGCTCGCCGGCGCCACCCAGCGAAACTCACCGGCAACCAGCGCCGCGAGACCTGCGCCGATCAGGGTGCCCGGCACCAGGAGCAGGGCGAAGGCGCTCCCCGTGTGCTGACCCATCGCGAGCCAGGTGGCGGTTCGTGCCAAGGGCGCCGCCAAGGTGATCGACGCCGGCGGCTGGGGATCGAACTCATCGACGCCCGGCACACCGGTCACCCACCAGCCGGCGACCACCAAGAGCCCGATCAGCAGGCCCGCGACGATGCTGCCGGGATGATCCCGCCACCGGCCGAAGGCCAAGATTGCGTAAAGGCAGGCCAGACCGACCGCGAACGGTGCCACCCAGATCGGCCAATGCAGGATGACGGAAAGAGAGGCGTCGCCCGCACCGATCGGCAGTGCGCGAGCCATCACCCAGGCTTGCACCGGACCTAGGGCGCCGAACATGGTGGCCATGGCGACCAAGGCGAACGTCAGCAGTGTCAGCAGGGCGCCGAGATTTCCCTCGGCGGTGCGCACGAGGGTGCGGGACGCGCAGCCTCCCGCAAGCATCGCCCCGAAGCCGAAGATCAGGCCGCCGCCGAGCGCGCCGAGCCAATTGAAGGCGGGGCGGCGATAACCGGAATCCGCGATGGCCACCAAGTGCCACCACTCGAGTGCGAATGTCCCGAGTACAGCCACCCCGAGTGCGGCGAGATAGGCATGCGCTTGGCGATAGTCGCGCATGATCACGAAGTTGCTCAGGGCAGACACCACGCAGAAGCGCGATCGCTGGGCCACGACACCGAAGGCGAAGCCGATCGCCAGTCCGCCGCCGGCCAGCCAAGGGTTGATCTGATCCCACATGGCGAGCGCCCTCTTAAACCGCGCCACACGCGGTCTGCGATGTTTTTGGATGGGATCGGCCCCGGCAGACGTGACGACCGCTGGAGCCGGCGCGGTTTAAGAGATTAAAAAAGATATGATTTTAAGCCGCGTCCCCGCTAAGTGCCGTGGATGCGCCAAACGTCGAACTCACTCGAAAATCTGCATCTCGCTCTGGACGCGGTTTAGGTGACGACGACCTCCATGGCGTCCTCGACCCCGCGTTCATCGCTCCACCTGCAGCGCACGCGGTCCCCCGGGCGCGCCTCGGGGAGGCGAATCGCCAGGTATGGATTCCGGGCCATGCCCCAGCTCCACTGAGCCCGTAACAGGGTTTCCCCGTTGAGATCGCAGACCAACTCGCGGATGAAGTGGCGAGGAACCTTGAGTCCCGTCGTCGGATCGGTTCGATTGCCTGTCTCCATCGGATGGGACAAGAGGAGTTTGACCTCGGCGGCGCCGTCCTTCATCCGAGCCGCCATTTTGTGCTCTGCCTGCTGTCGCGCCATCGCATCACCTCGACTGGATTCGCAGCCTCGTGATGAATCAACCACAGCCCCCGGCGGCAACCTGGATGTGCCGCCTGGCGCTGAAGTGTTTGCCGTCGGCCGTGACCACGGCGATGAGGTCTCCGGAGTTCGCCATCTTGACCCGCGTGTCGAGCTGACCACCCAGTTGCGGAGCCAGCTCGAAGCGACCGACGGCCGGTGTCGGGTTACTCACGGAGAACAAGGTCAGTAGGAGCGGGCCGGCCAAGTCCGTGCGGATCGCGATCGGGACGCTGGCCCCGTTCTCCGCAATCGCATTTGCCTGGAGTTGAACATGGTCGCTCGGCTCGACCGGTTCCCCTCCGAACAGGATGGCCATCGCATCCTCGAGGCGCGTGGCGTAGAAGCCATCCGCCGGCCAGTCCGAGGCCAACACCGTCACCGGCCAGAGCAACCCGGCCTGTGCCGCAATGGCAAGGGAACCGGTTGCAAGACCCGCGCTCAGCAAGCATCGTCGTCTCATGACGTCGTCCTCGCGATTCGAAGCCGTGACCCTACCGATCGTCTTTTCCTTAGATTGTTGTCGGCGATTCGCCAATCCGCAAGGGCGGAATGCCGACTATTTCACACGGATATTAAGATCGTCGTTTGAAGGGATTTGTTCCGAGCCAAGTCCTGCTCGACCAACTTGACACCCGGGCACCGAAGCCGGACGATGCAGCCTTGTGCGGCTTATCCCTAGACGGCCGCGGGTTGTGGATCGCTTCTCCTCACCCCATCACCGTTCAATCGCGCAGTCGCGCCCCTCCTCTTCGCTCTCATGCCCTCCATGCCCCGCAAGCTTTTTATCGAGACCCACGGCTGCCAGATGAACGAGTACGACTCCGCGCGCATGGCGGACGTCCTGAACGCGTCTTCGGGTCTGGAGTTGACGAAGCGGGCGGAGGACGCCGATGTCCTGCTGCTCAACACCTGCTCGATCCGCGAGAAGGCGCAGGAGAAGGTCTTCTCGCAGCTCGGGCGTTGGCGGGCGCTGAAGCTTGAGAATCCTGACCTGGTAATCGGTGTGGGTGGCTGCGTGGCGAGCCAGGAAGGCGAGGCCATCCGCGCCCGTGCGCCCTATGTCGACATCGTGTTCGGGCCCCAGACACTGCACCGGTTGCCCGAGATGCTCAAGAACCTCGGTGAGCGCCAAGCGCCGCAGGTCGATGTCTCCTTCCCTGAGATCGAGAAATTCGATTGCCTTCCGGCACCGCGTGCCGAGGGGCCGACCGCCTTCGTGTCCGTGATGGAAGGCTGCTCCAAATACTGTACCTACTGCGTCGTACCCTATACGCGCGGCGAGGAGATCAGCCGGCCGTTCGACGACGTGATCGCGGAGGTCGCCGCCTTGGCCGAGCAAGGCGTGCGCGAGGTCACCCTGCTGGGGCAAAACGTCAATGCCTATCGCGGCGCTTTGGCCGACGCGTCCGGCGAGGACGACGCCGCGGATCTTGCCCTGCTGATCCGCTATGTCGCCGCGATCGACGGGATCGACCGCATACGCTTCACCACCAGCCACCCGGTGGAGTTCTCGGATAGTTTGATCGATGTCTATGCGGATGTGCCCGAGCTCGTGGGCTTCGTGCACTTGCCGGTGCAGTCCGGCTCGGATCGCATCCTCGCCGCCATGAAGCGCGGGCACACGGCGCTGGAGTTTCGCTCCAAGATCCGACGGCTCCGGCAGGCTCGGCCGGGGATCGGCATCTCCAGCGATTTTATCGTCGGCTTTCCGGGCGAGACCGAGAGCGACTTTGCCGCGACCATGGATCTGATCGAGGAGGTCGGGTTCGATCAGAGCTTCAGCTTCATCTACAGCCGGCGCCCCGGCACACCCGCGGCCGACTATCCCGACGAGGTGCCGCTTGCCGAGAAAAAAGCACGTCTGGAACGGCTTCAGGCCCGCATCAACGACAATGCCCGTCACTACAGCCAGGCGATGGTCGGCACCCTTCAGCGGATATTGGTCGAGCGGCCGTCGCGCAAGGACCCGTTCCAGCTTGCCGGTCGGACCGAGAACAACCGCGTGGTCAACTTCACCGGTGCGCCCGCGCTGATCGGTGATTTCGTGGACATCGAGATCACCGAAGCGCTCCCCAACTCGCTGCGTGGTCGTCTCGTTACCGCCGCGCCGGCGCGCATTGCGATGAGCGGAATCGGCGCTTGAACTCGGCCAGCGGCGTGTCCACTCAACCGCAAACCCTGGATTTGGAACTTGAGCCTGCCGACAACGTGCGGCTCGCCAACCTTTGCGGCCAGCTCGATCAGCACCTGCGCCAGCTTGAGCGTCGACTGGGCATCGAGATCAGCAATCGCGGCGTCAACTTCCGGCTCATCGGCGATCCCGAAGGGGTCCGCCTCTGCGAGCAGCTGCTCCGGGATCTCTATGCCGAGACCGCAGCCGAGGTGCTGACACCCGAGACGATTCATCTTTGGCTCCAGGAGTCCGGGGCCGATGCGCTTTTGGAGTCGGCCGAGGATCGTTTGCCCGATGTCGTCATCAAGACCAAGCGCGGTCTGATCCGTGCGCGTGGACCGAATCAGCAGAGCTATCTCCACGCCATGCTGAAGCACGACATCAACTTCGGCGTCGGCCCTGCCGGGACGGGCAAGACCTATCTTGCGGTGGCCTGCGCGGTCGAGGCACTCGAATCCGACAGCGTGCGCCGGCTCTTGTTGGTTCGCCCGGCGGTGGAGGCCGGCGAGCGCTTGGGATTCCTGCCCGGCGATCTGGCCCAAAAGATCGATCCCTATCTGCGTCCGCTCTACGATGCGCTCTTCGAGATGCTCGGTTTCGAGAAGGTGACCAAGCTGCTCGAGCGCAACGTCATCGAGGTCGCCCCGCTGGCCTACATGCGTGGGCGCACGCTCAACGACTCCTTCATCATCCTGGACGAGGCCCAAAACACGACGCCCGAACAGATGAAGATGTTTTTAACGCGCATCGGCTTTGGCTCGACTGCGGTGATTACGGGCGACGTGACCCAGGTCGATCTGCCGCGCGGGCAGCCTTCCGGTCTGCGCCAAGCGGTCGAGATCCTCAAGGACGTCGAGGGCATCAGCTTCACCTTCTTCAACGCCCGCGACGTGGTGCGCCATGCACTGGTTCAGCGCATCGTCAATGCCTACGATGCCTTCGAGCAGCCGGTTCCGCTGCGAGGGCGGGATTCGAAGGCATGAACGGCGATGGACCCGTTACGCTGGATCTGGATCTGGATCTGGATCTGGATCTGGATCTGGAGCTGGATCTCCAGATTGCCTGCGATGCGGCGGATCTTCCGACCCCGACCGACTTCGAGCGCTGGGCAGCGGCCTCCCTGGCCGGTCGACGCAGGCGTGCGGCCCTGACCATTCGCCTCGTGGATACCGGGGAGAGTGCTGCCCTGAACGGAACCTATCGCGGGCGTGAAGGGCCGACCAATGTCCTCTCCTTTCCGTTCGATCTTCCGCCCGAGCTGGAGCTCGGTCTCGACCCGCAGGATTCGATCGCCGATCTGCTTGGCGATCTCGTGATTTGTGCCGACGTGGTGCAGTGCGAGGCACGCGAACAGTGCAAGACGGCCCAGGCCCACTGGGCCCACATGGTGGTGCACGGCGTCCTGCATCTGCTTGATTACGATCATCTTACCGAGAGCGATGCCGAGGAGATGGAAACCCTGGAATCGGGTATCCTCGGCGCTTTGGGATTTCCTTCACCTTACGAGGATCAAACAGCACACGATGGCCAGCGACCGATCTAGCGAGGGCTCGCGTTCACGTAACTGGTTCGAACGGATCGGCCAGATGCTCGGGGGCGAGCCACAAGACAAGGAGCAGCTCCTGGAGGTACTCAAGGATGCGAAGGAGCGCGAGCTGCTCGATACCGACGCCTTGAGCATGATCGAAGGCGTCCTGCAGGTTTCCGATCTGCGCGTACGCGATATCATGATCCCACGTGCCGAGATGGTGTATCTCCGGCGCGACGACCCGCTTGAAAAAATCCTCGAGATCGCCGTTAAATCGGCGCATTCGCGTTTCCCCGTGACGGGCGACGACAAAGGAGAGGTCGTCGGCATCCTGCTGGCCAAGGACCTGCTCTCCTTCTGCCGAGACCACGGCAAGCGCGCCTTCAACATCCGCGATCTGTTGCGTTCCGCAGTCTTCGTGCCCGAGAGCAAACGCCTCAACGTCCTGCTCAAGGAGTTTCGGTCCAGCCGCAACCATATGGCGATCGTGATCGACGAGTACGGCAGCGCCGGCGGACTCGTGACCATCGAAGACGTGCTCGAGCAGATCGTCGGCGAGATCGACGACGAGCACGACTACGACGAAGGCCCCGGGATCTTCCGGCGCGGCAAGAACGCGTTCAGCGCCAAGGCGCGTACGACCATCGAAGATTTCAACGCCTATTTCGGCAGCGACTTCTCGGACGAGGAGTTCGACACCATCGGCGGACTGGTCGTGAACGCATTGGGTCACCTGCCCAAGAAAGGCGAGTCCGTCGAACTCGGTCGGTTCCGCTTCACCGTGATGCGTGCCGACAGCCGGCGTGTCCACCTCGTAAGCGTGGAGGCGTTGGATGCCGCCGAGAGTCTACCCGATGCCTCCGAGGATGCCGCGCGTCCATCCTGAAGCTGACGGCAGACGGCTGACGGCAGGAGGCAGGAGGCAGGAGGCGGGAGGCGGGAGGCAGGAGGCAGAAGGCAGAAGGCAGAAGGCAGAAGGCAGAAGGCAGAAGGCAGAAGGCAGAACCGAAGAGGCAGGAACCAATGGTACAAAAACCCCCGCGCCTGCGCAGATGCGTGCTGTCGGTGTGCGTGCTGTTGTGGTCGTCTGCACCCTTCGCCGAGCGCCTCGACGCCGTTCTCATCGCCGAGGAAGCGTGCCCGGCGACGGTCTCGACTAAGCGACCGGACAACCCCGGTTCGATCCAGCTCGTTCCCGGCCAAGACTATGTGGTCGTCGGGACCAATCGAGCGGATCCGAGCCACTATCGACTCAGGTTCGAGGGCGCAAACCCGAAGGAGCGCTGGGTCGAGATCCGATGCGGTCGACTTGTCGACACCCCGGTGACGATGGCGACGACGGAGACGACGGATGCGCTGCAATCGCCCCCGCCGCCATCGCGTGCGGGCTCGATGGAGAGCCAGTTCGTGCTGGCGGCCAGTTGGCAGCCCGCCTTCTGCGAGTTGCGCGCGACGCGTCCGGAATGCCGGGACCAGACGCCGGAGCGGGCGGATGCGCGGCGCTTCTCGCTCCACGGTCTCTGGCCTCAGCCCATCGGCAACAGTTATTGCGGTGTCGGCGAGCGGGAGCGAGCTCTCTCCAAATCGGGCCGGTGGCGCCTCTTGCCGGCGCTCGATCTGGATGCGACGACCCGCGCGCGTCTGGACGCATTGATGCCGGGAACCCGATCAGATCTGCAGCGTCACCAGTGGGTCAAGCACGGAACCTGCTACGGCACGGATGCGGACACCTATTTCCGTCACTCCATGGCGCTGCTCGAGCAGCTCAACGCCTCCTCCGTGCGCGCACTGTTCGAGGAGAACATCGGCAAGCGCCTAAATGCGACCCGGGTGCGGGCCGCGTTCGACGATGCCTTCGGCAAAGGGGCCGGCGATCGGGTCCGCCTGAGCTGTTCCGAGGAGCTGATCGAGGAGCTGCGGATCGGTCTGAAGGGCGTCGTCGACGACACCGCCGAGCTTGGTGAACTGATCCTTGCCGCGCCCAAGCGTAGCCCCGACTGCCGCGGTGGATGGGTCGATCAAGTAGGCATCCAGGGAGCACGCCCGCGCTGATCGTCACCTGTCGGGAATACGTTGAGCACTGAATCGATGTCGTTGTCGTTGTCGTAATCGTTCTCGTCATCGAGAACGACATGGCTCCTAAACCGCGTCCAGAGCGAGATGCTGATGTTCGTGTGAGTTCGACGTTTGGTGTATCCACGACCCTCAGCGCGGACGCGATTTGAAATGATATATTTTTTAATAGATTAAACCGCGCACTCTCCAATGCTTGTCAAGTCTGCCCGGGCCGATCCATCCAAAAACACCGCATACTGCGCTGGGCGCGGTTTAGAGTCGACTGATCGTCCATGCCGGGACCGACCGGCCCGTCGCCTCGATCGCGAGCACCTCGGCGAGTGGCGGCAACAGGTCCGCGAGCTGCTCTTCCAGGCGCCAAGGCGGGTTGAGGATCAGCATCCCGGAGCCGTGCATCCCGAAATCCTCGACCTGTCGCCGCACCGTCAATTCGCACAGAAGCCCGTTCGGGACGGATCCCCGGATTCGCCCGATCAGATCTGCGGAGCGATCGCGTTGAAGCCCCAAACGCGGGAACCAGAGTGCATATACCCCGGTCGGCCAGCGGGCATGCGCGGCGATGAGTGCGTCTGCAACGCGCCTGTACTCGGAGCCCTGCTCGTAGGGCGGGTCGATCAGAACCAATCCGCGGGCGGGCTTCGGCGGCAAGAGCGCGGTCAATCCTTCGAGACCGTCGCGACGGTGGATGCCGATCCGCGGGTCCCCGCCGAGATGACGACGCAGCGTCTGCGATTCGGTCGGATGAAGCTCCATCAGGATCAGTCGATCCTCGGGGCGCAGCAGATGCGCCGCGAGGTCGGGTGAGCCCGGATAGCGCGAAAATCCGCCGTCGGGATTCAGCGCGGAGATGACTCCCAGATAGGCAGAGAGCCGCGGAAAGGCGTCACGCCGCTCCCAGAGCCGCTCGATCCCGAGCCGATACTCCGCAGTCTTGACCGCCTGCTCGGCCTCGAGGTCGTACCGACCGGCCCCGGCATGCGATTCGACGTAGACCAGCGGTTTGGGTTTGGTCAGGAGTGCCTCGAGCACGAGGGTGAGAACCGCATGCTTGAAGACATCCGCGTGATTGCCGGCATGGAAGCCGTGAAGGTAGCTTAACAGGCCGCTGCTCCTCTCGGACCCATCGACATCGATGCGGCGATCGCAAACGAAAGCGCGTCCGGTATACCCTGAACGAGGCGCCCACGCGGAGCGCCGACGAACCGCCTCGCGGGCGAGTCTACCCGCGAGGCCCTTGGATGGTGCGCGCTCAGACCTTGCGCGCGTCCATCATGCGCTCGATGATGGGCTGCAGGATGACCTCCATCGCCATCCCCATCTTGCCGCCCGGCACGACCATGGTGTTGCGCCGCGACATGAAGGAGTCGTTGATCATCGCCAGGAGATACGGGAAATCGATCTGGAGCCGCTCCGGATCCCTGAACCGGATGATGACGAAGCTCTCGTCCGGCGTCGGAATGTCGCGGGCGATGAAGGGATTGGAGGTGTCGACCGTCGCCACGCGCTGGAAGTTGATGTCGGTCAGCGAGAACTGGGGCGTGACGTGGCGGATATAGTCCGGCATGCGGCGCATGATGGTGTCGACGATCGCCTCGGCTGAATAGCCCCGCTCGGCGTTGTCGCGGAAGATCTTCTGAATCCACTCCAGGTTGATGATCGGGACCACGCCGACGCCGAGATCGACGTGCTGGGCGACATTGTCCTCCTCGGTCACGACCAGTCCGTGGAGCCCTTCGTAGAAGAGCACGTCGGTGCCCTCGGGAAGATCCTCCCACGGCGTGAACTGGCCGGCCTTCAGTTGCGCGCCGAGGCGTGCGTTGTGGTGATCGGCCTCCGAGTCGCTATGGATGTAATAACGCTGCTTACCGGTGCCGCTCTCGCCGTAATTGCGAAAGAGCTCCTCGAGCAGATCGAAGCGATTGGCCTCGGGACCGAAATGGCTGAGGTTGCGGTGGGTCTCGGCGGCACGCGCCATCTCTGCCTTCATCTCGATGCGGTCGTAGCGGTGGAAGCTGTCGCCCTCGATCACGGCGGCCTTGATCCCGTCGCGATAAAAGATGTGCTCGAAGGCGCGCTTGACGGTGGTCGTACCGGCACCCGAGGAACCGGTTACCGCAACGATCGGATGCTTCTTGGACATAGTCTTCTCCTCGTTCTCTTGAGCTGAGGGCCTCGTCGCGCCCGGGTTTCATCGGGCTGCGATCGGGCCTGCGATCGGTCCGGGGATCGAGCCCGGAATCGGAATGGATGCGCGCGGGCCGGTCAATCTCGTCTCGCGGCTCGGGATGGGCGACGTGCCGAAATGCGCGAAACGATTCGCTAATATACCATGATCGATCTGCGCGGCAGCGATCGCGCAAATGCGGCTCGGGCGCTCAAACTCGGGCGTTCAAACGCAGGCTCGGAGGGAAGGGAATGAATGGAGTGTTCAGGCGTTTCGGTGTGAAGGAGGAACTGACGGGAAACCCCGAGTTTCAATCGGCCTTGGTGCGCATTACCACCTGTCTTCTGGGTGCGCTCTACATCGCCGTCGGCGCCCTGACGCAGTATTACCGGGTCGATGTCCCCTACTATCTCGCGCTCTTTGCGATCTATCTGGTCTCGAACGTCTGGTTTCTGATCAGTATCGCCGTGCGTCCCACGTGGCCGGCACGGGTGTATCTCGGGATCTGCCTTGATGTCCTCGCCATCAGTTTGGCGATCTTCATCACCCGCGAGGCGATCAGTCCCTTCTACCTGCTCTATATCCTCGTCTTCATCTCCGCCGGGATGCGATTCGGCAAGCGCCATCTCGTCGTGGCCTCGTTGGCCGCCGTCTTCGGCTACAACATCGTGCTGATCGCGCTCGACGAATGGCGTCTTCACACCTTCGAGGCGACCTTCTTCCTGGCGCTCCTGGTGCTGCTGCCTTTGTATCAGTACTCCTTGCTGCGTAAGCTCCAGGATGCGCGTGCCGAGGCCGAAAGGGCCAATCAAGCGAGAGGTGATTTTCTCGCCTTCATGACACACGAGCTGCGCACCCCTTTGACCGGCGTCGTCGGCATGACCGAACTTCTGCGCGGGACACGACTGGATGACGAGCAGCGCGATTGTGTCCAGGCCATCGCCAACTCGGCGGATATTCTCGGCGCGCTGATCGGCGACATTCTGGACCTGTCGAAGATCGATGCGCGTCGGGTCGTCCTCGAGCATATCCCCTTCGATCCGCGCAGTCTGGTACACGACGTCTCGGAGGCACTCGCGATGCGTGCGCATTCGGCGGGCCTCGAGCTTATCTGCGACGTGGATCCCGACGTCCCGATCCGGTTGGTCGGTGATCCGCTTCGGTTGCGTCAGATCCTTTTCAACCTGATGGGGAACGCCGTGAAATTTACGCCGACGGGCGAGGTCAGGGTCAGTCTGAGCGTCCGCCCGCCCGAGGCCGAGCAGAACCGCCCCCACCTGCTCTTCGAGGTCGTCGACACCGGAATCGGCATTCCGCCGGACAAGCTCCCGCGACTCTTCGAGCGTTTTCGCCAAGCCGATGAGTCGACCACGCGACGCTTCGGCGGAACCGGTCTCGGGACAACCATCTCGCGCGAGCTGACCCTGTTGATGGGCGGGGCGATCGGCGTGCAGAGCGAGGAAGGGCGCGGGAGTCGCTTCTGGATTCGTCTGCCCTTGATCGAGGATGTCGCGGCGGTGCCGAGCGTGCCGGACGGTCGGCTCCATGGTTTGAGGATCCTCATGCTGGAGCCGAACGCGACCTGCCGTGCGCTGGCGTGTGCCGCCTTCGGCCGCGAGGGCGCAGTCTGCGAGACGCCCGCCAAGCCTGCCGATGTCGGCTCGGCGCAGATCCGGGGTCAGCGTTTCGATCTCCTCGTCATCGCCGACCATCCTCAGGGTCGGGATCTGAATGGGGTGCGGGCGCAGGTCGAAACGGCCCTCGGCAAGGCGATACCCTGCCTCTTTCTGGTTTACCCCGGACGGCGTCCCGCGCTCGAGGAGCCGAAGGACACCTGTCTGACGAAGCCCTATCTGCGGGAGGACTTGATCGCCGCAGCCGAGTCGCGCTTGGGGCGCAACGCCATCCCGGCGGATGGAGCGCAAGCCGGGCGGTCCGCGCCGTCACTCGGTCTGGAGCCCATCGCGGATGCGGCGCGGATGCGGGTCTTGGTCGCCGAGGACAACGAGATCGCCGCCAAGGTGATCACGCGCTTTTTGGCCAAGATGGGCTTCGAGCTCACCCGCGTGGCGGACGGGGAGGCGGCCTTGGCCGAAGCGCTGAGCGGTGACTACGGAATCGTGATCGTCGACCTGCGGATGCCCAAGCTCGACGGGATCGGCTTCGCCCGGCGCTACCGCGAGCAGGTGCCGGATCGACCGATCCCGATCGTTGCATTGACTGCGAACGCTTCCGAGGACGTCAAGCGAGATTGCTTATCGGCAGGCATGGATGACTTTCTGTCGAAACCGGTCAAGCCGGAAGAGCTGCGGAGGGCGCTTGAAGCGGCGCTCCAGGAGCTTCCGGCCACCAGCGTCCAGCCACCGGCCGATCGATTTGACGGCGCCAACGCCGGTCATCGATCCTGAGGCTGGAGGCTGGAGGCTGGAGGCTGGAGGCTGGAGGCTGGAGGCTGGAGGCTGGAGGCTGGAGGCTGGAGGCTGGAGGCTGGTTCCTCAGCCCGCCGCCGGTGCCACCGCGCCGCCTGAGGATGTCTGAGCGGGGGCGGTCTTGGCCGCTCGCACGGTCGCGCGCCGTTTGACGCGCTTGTCGATCACGTTTTTGAGCGCGATCAAGAGGCCGAGCCCGATGAAGGCACCGGGCGGGAGAATGGCGATCAGCGCACCCTGGAATCCTTCGCCCAGGCTGAGACTGAGGCCGGTTGCGGCCTCGCCGAGCAGAAGGTTGGCCTGGTAGAAGAGGGTGCCTTGGCCGATGAATTCACGCATTCCGCCCAGCACGACCAACACCAGCGTAAAGCCGATCCCCATCGCGATCCCGTCGAGCAGGGCACGGTCGACGCGGTTCTTGGATGCGAACGCCTCGGCCCGGCCGATGATGGCGCAGTTGGTCACGATCAGCGGGATAAAGAGTCCCAATACCAGGTAGAGCTCGTAGAAATAGGCTTGGACAGTGAGCTCGACCGCGGTGACGAAGGAGGCGATCACCAGCACGAAGACCGGCAAGCGGACCTCGGGTCGCACCAGGTCGCGGATCAGGGAGACGGTCACATTGGAAAGGACGAGCACGGCCGTCGTGGCTAGGCCCATGCCCAAGCCGTTGGTCGCGCTCGTGGTGGTCGCCAGCAAGGGGCAGAGCCCCAACAAGGCGACGAGCGCCTGGTTGTTGTTCCAGAACCCGTCGCCGATGATGCTGCCGTAGGGTTGAGGTGCCGCCATCAACCCGCTCCCTTGGCTGCGGTCGTGGTGCCTTCGAGGGGCTCGAAGAGGGCATCGCCCTGTTGCTTAACGTAAATGAGCGTGTTCTTGACCGCCTGGACGATCGCACGAGGTGTAATGGTCGCCCCGGTGAACTGATCGAATTCTCCGCCGTCGCGTTTCACCGCCCAGCCATCGGGCGTCGGGTTGGAGAGTGATTTGCCGTCGAAGCTCAACACCCAGTCGGATTTACGCTCCTCGATCTTGTCGCCGAGACCGGGTGTCTCGTGGTGGAACAAGACGCGCACCCCGCCGACGCTGCCGTCGCGCAGGACCGAGACCAGGAGCTGGATCGGACCGGCATACCCGTCCGGAACGACCGGATCCAGAATGACCGCAGTGGGTTCTCCGGACTTGCGGACACGGTAGACCCGCGTGTTCTGCGCGCCGAGGAGTTCGCGCGCACTCACCTGGATCAAATCCTCGAGCGGTGCGTTGTCGTACTGTCCGTCCGGGATAATGGACTCGAGCTTGCTCAGCATCGCGACCCGTTGGTTCTCGGCGATGCGCCCGTCCATCAGATGATGGGTGACGGCGACGAGCGCGACCCCGGTGACGGAGAAGGCGCTCAGCACGACGGCGGCCAGAATGATCGGTGCTTTCTTCATGGTTTGGCTCGGTTTCCGGTGTGCCCGAAGACCCTGGGCTGCGTGTAATGATCGATCGTCGGGGCGGCGATGTTCATCAACAAGACCGCGAAGGCCACGGCGTCCGGGTAGCCGCCCCAGGTGCGGATCACGAACACCACCAGCCCGATCGAGGCCCCGAAGATGATCTGACCGGTCTTGGTCGTACAGGCGCTGACCGGATCCGTCGCGATGAAAAAGGCCCCCACGATGGCCGCCCCGCTGAACAGATGGAAGGCAGGGACAGGGTGGGTCGTCGGGTCGAGCAGCCAGAAGGCGCCCGCAGCGACTGCCAGTGCCGCCAGCATGGAGACCGGGATGTGCCAGGTGATGATGCGCCGCCACAGGAGATAGACACCCCCGAGCAGGAACCCGTTCGCAACCCATTCCCAACCGCGTCCGCCGAAGTCGCCCCACAGCGGACTGAGTCGAATCTCCGCGATGGACATGCCTTGATCGAGCTTGCCGCGCATCTCGTCGAGCGGCGTCGCCGCGGAGATGGCGTCCCATTCGACACCGCTCGGCAAGGCGCCCGCGAAGATCAGGCGCAGCGACTCCGTGAAGGAGACCGCGTGCTCGGCGAGCATGTCGGGCGCCAACCAGGTTGTCATGGCGACCGGGTAGGACACGAGCAGAAAGACGTAAGCGGCCATCGCCGGGTTGAAGGGGTTGTAGCCGATGCCTCCGTACAACTGTTTGACCAGGACGATGGCGAACAGCATGCCGAGCAGGGTCATCCACCAAGGCAAGGTCGGCGGGACCGAGATGGCGAAGAGCACGGCCGTAACGACAGCGCTGTAGTCGCCGATGGCCGGCCCGATCGGGCGTCTGCGCACCAGCATGACCGCCGCCTCGGCGGCCACGGCTACGGCGACGGCGAGCATGATGTTGATGAGCACGCCCCAGCCGAAGAACCAGATCATCGCCAGGACACCGGGCACCAGGGCGAGCAGGACCTCCTGCATGACTCGGTCGACCCGGTTCGGTCGAGACCCGTGAGGCGAGCAGACGAGCGTGGCGCTCATGCCTGTACCTGCCGCGCCGTTGCAGCGTAGGCCGAGTGCATCGCCGACCCTGCGGTGAAGTCAGGCCGCTGCGCTTCGGGCGTGGTCCGGCGTCTGGTCCGGCGGCGTGTCTTAGGCGTCATCGGTTTCCTCCGCCTTGGCGGCTGCGGCCTTCTTGGCTGCGGCGCGTTGCTTGGCCGCTTCGATTGCGGCCTTCTTCGCGTCTTGGTCGGTTTGACTCTTTCCGGGTCCCGCCTCGAGCGACTCCTTCTTCTGGCGAAGTCGGGCCTTGCGCTCGCGCTCCTGGCGCTCGAGCCGCGCTTGCTTGGACTCGTGGCGCATGCGTGCCAGCTCGGCCTTGCGCTTGTCTTCTTCGCGTGCCCAGACCTCGTTCTTCGCGTAGCGGTAGTATTGAACCAGCGGGATGTGGCTCGGACAGACCTGCGCGCAGCATCCGCACTCGATGCAGTCGAAGAGGTTGTAGTCCTGGACTCGGTCGAGATCCTTCGCGCGCGCATGCCAGTAGAGCTGTTGCGGCAGGAGCTTGGCCGGGCAGACCTCGGCACAGCGCCCGCAGCGGATGCAGGCGAGTGCGGGGCCGGGATCGGGTGCCTCCACCTCGGTCAAGGCCAGTACGCAGTTGGCCGGTTTGGTGACCGGGATCGTGGGATGGGCGATCTCGAAGCCCATCATGGGCCCGCCGCAGACGAGCTTGCGCGGGCGCTCGCGATAGCCACCGCAGTGCGCGATCAGGTCCGACACGGGTGTGCCTATACGCACCTCGAGGTTGCGCGGCTCGTCGATCGCCCGTCCGGTCACGGTGACGATGCGCGAGATCAGCGGGCGCCCCTCCAGGACCGCATCGGCGACGGCCGCGGCAGACCCGACATTCTGGCAGACGATGCCGATCCGAGCCGGGATGGCGTGGGTCGGAACCTCCGCGCCGGTGAGGATGCGGATCAGCTGCTTCTCCCCGCCGCTCGGGTAGAGCGTCGGGATGGAGCGGATCTCGGTATAGCCGCGCATGTCCGTTTCGGCGAGGGCGAAGCGCATGGCCTCGAATGCCTCGGGCTTGTTGTCCTCGATCCCGATCAGGATCCGGGGATCGCCGAGCAGATGATGCATGATCCGCGCGCCTGCCAGGATATCTCCGGCACGCTCGCGCATGAGTAGATCATCGCAGGTGATATAGGGCTCGCACTCGGCCCCGTTGATGATCAGTGTGCGGATACGTTGATCCGGGCCGGGGTTGAGCTTGACGCTGGTCGGAAACGAGGCGCCACCGAGTCCGACCACGCCGGCCCAGCGAATGCGTTCGCGAATCTCGGACGTGTCGAGCTGTGCGTAACGCGTCATCGGCTCCGGCAGCTCGGCCCAGGTGTCCTCGCCGTCGGTCTCGATGACGGCGCAGAGCGCGGAGAGTCCCGATGGGTGCGGCACCGGACGCGGCTCGATCGCGACCAGGGTTCCCGAGCTCGAGGCATGGATGCAGGCGCTGACATAGCCTTCGGCCTGCGCCAACAGCTGACCCTTGAGGACGCGTTCGCCGACCTTGACCACCGGCCGCGCCGTTGCCCCGATATGTTGCTGCAGCGGGATCACGAGGCGTTTTGGCAGCGGCATGGTCTCGACCGCGCGGCCGTTCGAGAGCGCCTTTTCGTCGGGCACATGGATTCCGCCGTGGAATGTCCACAGCCGCTCGCGGCGCAGGAGTGAAAGGATGGATGCCATGGCAGGGCTCCGGTCAGGCTGCCTCGGTCTCTCGCTCGGGCGATGCCGCGCGTGGGGTGGGCTCGCTGGACGGATAGGGCCAGCGCCAATGGGGGATGTCGGTGGGGATCGGCACCATCCGGATGCACTCGACCGGGCAGGGCGGCAGACAGAGCTCGCAGCCCGTGCATTCGGCGGCGATCACGCCGTGCAGCTGCTTGGCGGCGCCCACGATGGCGTCGACCGGGCAGGCCTGCAGACACAGGGTGCAGCCGATACAGGTCGCGGCGTCGATCACGGCGATCGATGGCGGCTTCTCCTCGACCTCGAGTGCTGCAGGCTCGCGGCCGAGCAGATCCGCCAAGGCGAGCAGGGTTGCTTCCCCGCCGGGGATGCACTTATTAATTTCGTCCTCGCCGCGGGCCAGGGCCTCGGCATAGGGCCTGCATCCGGGATGGCCGCATTGGCCGCACTGGGTTTGCGGCAGGAGCGCATCGATCTGATCGGCGATCGGGTTGCCTTCCACCCGAAAGCGGATGGCGGAATAGCCGAGCAGCAGTCCGAGGACGGCGGAGAGTCCGGTCATGGCGAGGATGGCGATCAACATGGCAATCCTCCGCTCAGCTCGACACGAGCCCGGCGAAGCCCATGAATGCCAGCGACATCAGGCCCGCGGTGATCAGGGCGATGGCGCTGCCCTGAAAAGGCTCCGGGACATCGCCGACCGCAACGCGCTCGCGCACCGCGGCGAACAGCGTGAGCACGAGCGAGAAGCCCACGGCGGCACCGAAACCGTACAGCGTTGCCTCCACCAGGCTGCGCTCGGCCTGAAGGTTCAGCAGCGCAACCCCGAGCACGGCGCAGTTGGTGGTGATGAGCGGCAGGAAGATCCCGAGCACCTGATAGAGCAGCGGGCTGGTCTTGCGCATGATGGTCTCGGTGAACTGCACCACGGCCGCGATCACCACGATGAAGGCGATGATGCGCAGATACTCGATGCCGAGCGGCACCAGCATGTACTCGTTCACCAGCCAGGAGGTCACGGAGGAGAGCGTCATCACGAAGGTCGTCGCCAGACCCATGCCCGCGGCGGTCTCGAGCTTCTTCGAGACGCCCATGAAGGGGCAGAGTCCGAGAAATTTCACCAGCACGAAGTTGTTGACCAACACGGTGCCGATCAGGATGAGCGCGTATTCAGTCATGCTCTCTTTGGCTTCGGGGCGTGCGACGGGCGCTTGCTGGATCCTTCGAGTCGCGAAACAGTCCGCGGAATGCTGCAAGCGCGAAATCGTCGAAGGATACGCCTCGGGGGCTGCTTGCTACAACACCGGGACTGAAGGGTTATGGGATGATGGCTGCCAGCCGTCAGCCGTCAGCCGTCAGCCTCCAGCTTCCAGCCTCCAGCCTCCAGCCTCCAGCTTCGATGCCTTTGGCCCTTGGTTATCCTTTCGTCCAGGCCCCTCGGGTTCCCCAAACGGACGCGAAACCCCGACCGCACGCCCGGGTACGCCGACTTTAGTCGGCCGAGCGCGCCCGCGCTGCGGACTGAAGTCCGCCTCCCCAGGGGCCGACTGAAGTCGGCGTACCCGGGCGGAGACCTGGACACTGCCGGTATGGCCGAAACGATGATCGAGGCCAACCGTGTGGACGCGGTTTAACTCTATTTCACCCGCATCCCCGGCTGCGCCCCGGCATCCGGGCTCAGGATGA
Source organism: Thiocapsa rosea (assembly GCF_003634315.1). Taxonomy (NCBI): domain Bacteria; kingdom Pseudomonadati; phylum Pseudomonadota; class Gammaproteobacteria; order Chromatiales; family Chromatiaceae; genus Thiocapsa; species Thiocapsa rosea. Next base: position 996,461 of record NZ_RBXL01000001.1, on the reverse strand, counting down.
AGATATCCTTGCCGCCGGGACCGGCGGCCAACACCATCCCCTCGGAGACGCCGAAGCGCATCTTGCGCGGGGCGAGGTTGGCGACCATGACTGTCAACCGGCCTTCCAGCTCGCTCGGGTTGTAGGCCGAGCGGATCCCGGCGAAGACGGTGCGGGTCTCGCCGCCGAGGTCCAGCTCGAGTCTCAGGAGCTTGTCGGCGCCCTCGACGAGACCGGCGGAGCGGATCCGGGCGATGCGCAGATCGAGCTTGGCGAAGGTCTCGATGTCGATCGTCTCGGCAATCGGCTGCCCGCTCAGGTGCTTGCTCGACTCATCCGGGGTGGCCGGCGGCGGTGCCGTCGTGCTCAGGTCTTCCTTGGATGCCTCCAGCATGGCCTCGATCTGGGCCGGCTCCACACGGGTCATCAGCGGTTTGAAGGGGGCGATTTCATGGTCGAGCAAGGGCTCGACGATCGCGTCCCAGGTCAGCGGCTCGATTTGCATAAAGGCTTCCGAGTCGGCGGCCGTACCCGGCAGGATGGGGCGCAGATAGCCGATCAGGATCCGGAAGAGGTTGATGCCCATCGAGCAGACCGCGTGAAGGTCGGCCTCTCGGGCCGCGTCCTTCGCGATGACCCATGGCGCCTGCTCGTCGATGTACTGGTTGGCGCGGTCGGCCAGCGCCATGATCTCGCGCACGGCGCGGCTGAGCTCGCGCCGTTCGTAGGCAACGGCGATGGATTCGCCGGCCTGTACGAAGTCGGCATGGAGCTGCGGATTGGCCAGGGTCGGCGAGAGTCTGCCCGCGAAACGCTTGGCGATGAACCCGGCGCTGCGGCTGGCGATGTTCACGACCTTGCCGACCAGATCCGAGTTCACGCGTGCGGTGAAGTCCTGCAGGCTCAAATCAATGTCGTCGACGCCCGGCCCCAGCTTGGCCGCGAAGTAGTAGCGCAGATATTCGGGATTGAGATGATCCAGATAGGTGCGGGCCTTGATGAAGGTCCCGCGCGACTTGGACATCTTCTGTCCGTCCACCGTCAGGAAGCCGTGGGCGAAGACGGCACTCGGCGTGCGGAAATCCGCGCCGTGCAGCATCGCCGGCCAGAACAAGGCATGGAAATAGATGATGTCCTTGCCGATGAAGTGATACAGCTCGGCGGCGGAGTCCTTGCCCCAGAACCGATCGAAATCCAATCCGGCGTCGCGCCCGCGGGGGCTGTCGCAAAGGTGTTGGAAGCTGGCCATATAGCCGATCGGGGCGTCGAGCCAGACATAGAAGAACTTGCCCGGATGGTCCGGGATCTCGAAGCCGAAGTAGGGCGCATCGCGCGAGATGTCCCATTCCTGCAGGCCGGCATCGAACCACTCGTCGAGCTTGTTCGCGACCTGGGCCTGCAGGCCGCCGCCGCGGGTCCAATCACGCAGCATGGGCTCGAAGTCACCGAGGCGGAAGAAATAGTGGTCCGATTCGCGCTGTTCGGGCACGGCGCCCGAGACCGCCGAGCGCGGATTCTTCAGCTCGTTCGGCGAGTAGCTCGCCCCGCAGGCCTCGCAGTTGTCGCCGTACTGGTCCGGCGCGCCGCACTTGGGACACTCGCCCTTGATGAAGCGGTCGGGCAGGAACATCTGCTCGACCGGGTCGTAGGCTTGGGTGATGGTGCGCCGGCTGATGTGGCCTTTATCGCGGTTGCGGGAGTAGATGAGGTTTGCGAAGTGGCGGTTTTCCTCGGAGTGGGTCGAGTGGTAGTTGTCGAAGCCGACCCGGAAGGCCGCGAAATCGGACTGATGCTCCTGGGCGACCCGTGCGATCAGCGCCTCGGGCGTGATGCCTTCCTGGCGAGCGCGCAACATGACGGGCGTGCCGTGAGCGTCGTCCGCACACACGTACCAGCAGGCGTGCCCGCGCATCTTCTGGAAGCGCACCCAGATATCGGTCTGGATATATTCGACCAAATGGCCGATGTGGATCGGCCCATTGGCGTAGGGCAGTGCGCTGGTCACCAGAATCTCTCGGGGGCTGCCGCCCGGGATGTCGCGGGTTTGACTCATGGGTGGGCTCTAGTGCATCGGCTTTGGGGTTTCGAACGATGCCCCAGTATCTCACGGCCCGTCCCGGTCCGGACAGCGCGGCCCCGGCCGGCGGGTTTCATGTCGAGACTTGATTTACGGCATCTCCACACCAAAAGTCCGGGGGAACTTTTCCGGCCCCTGGCGCATCGTGCCGGCCCACCGAAAAGCACTCGTTGTACGTGACCCGGCAGCGTCGGGCGCATCCATCTATCCTGGAGTACCTCATGTCCGAACCCACGAAAGAAGCCGTTGACGCCGCCATCAAGGGCTACAAGGAACCCCATCTCGGGCGCGATCTGGTGGCGGCGCATTCGATCAAGGGCGTCGATATCGAGGGCGGTCAGGTCCGCATCAAGGTCGTCCTGGGGTTTCCGGCCAAGACCATCTGCGCGGACATCGCCAAGGCACTCGAAGAGGCTGTTCTGAAGGTCGATGGCGTCGAGATGGTGCAGGTCGACGTGACCTGGGAGATCAAGTCGCACTCGGTTCAGAAGTCGCTCAAGCCGATCGACAATATCAAGAACATCATCGCCGTCGCCTCGGGCAAGGGCGGTGTGGGCAAGTCCACGACGGCGGTGAATCTTGCGCTGGCCCTGTCGGCCGAGGGTGCGAGTGTCGGCATCCTGGACGCCGACATCTACGGCCCGTCTCAGCCGCGCATGCTCGGGATCTCGGGCAAGCCCGAATCCAAGGACGGTAAGAGTCTTGAGCCGATGAGTGCCTACCATCTCCAAGCCATGTCCATCGGCTTCCTCATCGACGAAGAGACGCCGATGATCTGGCGTGGGCCGATGGTCACGCAGGCACTCGAGCAACTCCTCAACGATACCAACTGGTCGGATCTTGACTATCTAGTCATCGATCTGCCTCCGGGCACGGGCGACACCCAGTTGACACTCGCCCAAAAGGTGCCGGTTTCGGGCGCCGTGATCGTCACCACACCCCAGGACATCGCCCTGCTCGACGCGCGCAAGGGTCTGAAGATGTTCCAAAAGGTCGAGGTGCCGGTGCTCGGCATCGTCGAGAACATGAGCACCCACATCTGCTCGGCCTGCGGTCACGAAGAGCACATCTTCGGCGAGGGCGGCGGACAGAAGATGTCCGAGCAGTACGGGATCGATCTGCTCGGCTCGCTTCCGCTGAACGGCCACATCCGCGAAGAGACCGACAACGGCAAACCGACCGTGGTCGCCCAGCCGGATTCGCGTGTCGCCGAGATCTATCGCGAGATCGCCCGCAAGACCGCCGCGAAGCTGTCGTTGCAAGCCAAGGATTATGCTTCGAAATTCCCGCGGATCGTCATTCAGAACAACTAAACTGCGCCATTTGGGGTATGCGAGGTCCGAGTTTGTTTCGGCCTCGCAGACTCCTTTAAGTGTCGTGCCGGGCGCAGTTTAGGACTTTGTCACCGCGTGACTGACGGGAGCTGCTTTGGAGGGGCGCGGGCGTTCCGCGATCCTCTGCCGCCGGCGATCTTGCCGTCTTGCCGGTCCGGCTTGTTGTGCTTGGCTGCGCGGTGTAGCCTTTCCAGCTTTGCGCGCACACCGAGATTTCGCGATGGCCATCAAGTCCGACCGTTGGATCCGCCGAATGGCCGAAGAAGGCGGCATGATCGATCCGTTCGAGCCGATTCAGGTCCGCGAGGGCGAGCATGGCCGGGTCATCTCCTACGGGACTTCCAGCTACGGCTACGACGTGCGTTGCGCCGACGAGTTCAAGATCTTCACCAACATCAACTCGGCCATCGTGGATCCCAAGAACTTCGACTCGAACGGCTTCGTTGATCTGAAGTCCGACGTCTGCATCATCCCTCCGAACTCGTTTGCCTTAGCCCGGACCGTCGAATACCTTCGGATCCCGCGCAACGTCCTCACGATCTGTCTCGGTAAGAGCACATACGCGCGCTGCGGCATTATCGTGAATGTCACCCCATTGGAGCCTGAATGGGAGGGTCATGTGACCCTGGAGTTCTCCAACACCACGCCGTTGCCGGCGAAGATCTACGCGAACGAGGGCGTGGCTCAGATCCTCTTCTTCGAATCCGACGAGGTCTGCGAGACCTCGTACAAGGACCGCGGCGGGAAATATCAAGGCCAACGCGGGGTGACCTTGCCGAAGTCTTGATGTCCGCTAAACCGCGCTCGGAGCGAAATGCTGACGTTCGAGTGAGTTCGACGTGTGGTGCTTCCACAGCCCTTAGCGGGGACGCGGTTTAGCTGACGTCGTCGGTCCTCGGGATTGTATCGACCGCCGGATCCGCCGCGCGAACGTGTTTGCGCCGCTCGATCACCTCCCCGTAAAAATCCAGCATCCGTTCCGCGAGAACGGGTGCCGACCAGGATCGTGCGTGCTCGACCGCCTCGACGGCCAGACGTGCACGCAGTGCCGGATCCGTGAGCAGCCGCACCGTCTTGTCCGCGAAATCGGCCTCGTCGTCCTCGGCGATCAGCGATCCGCCGCCGCCCGCCAGAACCTCCTTGGTGCCCATCACCGCCGTCGAGACCACCGGCACGCCCAGTGCCATCGCCTCCAGGAGCACGAGTCCTTGGGTCTCGGTCTTGGAGGCGAAGACGAAGGCGGTGCCTGCGCAGTAGCAGTCCTCGAGGGAGCCGTCGCGCTCCAGATAGCCCGTGAACAGGGTGTTGTCGGTCAGCCCGAGATGGTTCGCCAGGTTTTGAAGTCGACGGTGTGCCGGACCCTCGCCGGCGATGACCAAGAGCACATCCGGGACCTGCGTCTTCACGCGCGCGAGCACCCTCAGGACGAAGTCGATGTTCTTCTCGAAGGCGAGCCGGCTGACATGGACCAGAACGGGGCGCGTGGGCGGGATGCCCCGAGCGTTTCGGAAGCGAGCGCCGTCGCCTTGGCTGAATTGGACCAGCTCGATCCCGGTCGGGATCACCGTCGCGGGCGTCTTCACACCGTAGCCTTTCAGGACCTCGAGCATGGCGTGCGAGGGCACCGCCAGCGCATCGACATCGTTGCATTGGGCGGTCGAGAAGTCGCGTGCGAGCCGTTGCATCCAGGCGGTCGGGACAAAAGGGACATAGTGGTGGAGGTACTGCTCGAAGAAGGTATGGTAGCTCTCCACCACCGGGACATCCAGGCGCCTGGCGATCCCGAGGCCCAGATAGTGCGCGAAGAAGGGCGTCTGAATGTGGACCAGATCGAACCCACGGCTCGCCAGCATGCGATCGTGGCGACGGATCTCGCGAGGACGCAACATGCGATCTTCGGGGTCGATGATGAGATAGCGCGACGGGATTCGCAGGACCTCGAAGGGCTCGGGCGCGGACTCGCCCCCGGCCGCCGAGTAGTCCGGCGCGATCAAGGTGACCTCATGTCCTTTCTCGACGAACTCCCGCGCAAACGTCTGGATCGACGTCGATACGCCCGTAATGCGAGGGAAGTAGACGTCGGAGATCATCAGGATGCGCATGACGATGGACTTGCGGGCTGTCGGCAAATCGGCGAATCATACCCGCAGTCGTTCACTAAGCCCATCCAATGAAGGATTCATGACATGACTTATCTCTCGAGCCGGCGGTCGCTTCGCGGACCGATGATTTCGATGCTCTTCGGTGCTGCACTGACCGTCGGACCGCTCGGTAGCGCCTTCGCTGCCGGGGCGCCCATGCTTTGGGGTGCGGGCGTGAAGCCATGCTCCGATTTTCTGGCCATCGCACCGGCCGACCCGACCGCGCAGGCGATCGCCGGGGAGGGCTATCGCCGCTACCAGGAGTGGCTGTCGGGCCTCGTCACCGGGTTGAATCTCGCCACCGGGCGCGATGTGCTGAAGGGCGCCGAACTCGATGCCGCCATGATCCGTATTCGGGCCAACTGCGAGCGTCATCCGAACGATGATTTCTTCAACGCCGCCATGCGTTTGGTTCGGTCGCTGGGCGAACCGAACAAGAATTGATCGCGCGCGCCGGCTCGGTGCGTTCGGGCATTGTCATCGAATTGTCACATGAACTTCATACAATCGGCATGATGCAAGGTCACAATTCGGGCTCGCTTATCAACGCCCTCCCGGAGGTCTCATCATGAACAAAACGATCATTGCCACCGCGGTCACGCTCGCCGTGGCCTCGCTTTCGACGCAAGCCATGGCCCGCGATTCCATCTGGATCGCCGGCTCCTCCACCGTTTTCCCCTTCTCCACCGCGGTCGCCGAGACCTTCGGGCGCGAGTCGTCCTTCCCCACGCCGAAGGTCGAGTCGCTCGGCACCGGCGGCGGCTTCAAGCTCTTCTGCTCCGGCGTTGGCGTGGACAAGTCCGACATCAGTAACGCCTCGCGTGCGATCAAGAAGTCCGAGTTCGAGCAGTGCCAGGCCAACGGCGTGACCGAGATCACCGAGGTCAAGATCGGCTACGACGGCATCGCCATCGCGAATGCGAAGTCCGGTCCGGCCCTCGATATGAGCCTCGGCGAGCTCTGGCTAGCCCTGGCCAAGGATGTCCCGAACGAGGACGGTAAGCTGGTCGCGAACCCCTACAAGAAGTGGAACGAGATCAACAAGGATCTGCCCGACGTCGCCATCGAGGTTCTGGGCCCGCCGCCCACCTCCGGCACCCGCGACGCCTTCGTAGAGTTGGCGATGGAAGGCGGTTGCGACAGCTTCGATTCCGTGAAGGCGCTCAAGGATTCCGACAAGGACATGCACAAGGCGGTCTGTCACGGCATCCGCGAAGACGGCGCCTTCATCGAGGCCGGCGAGAACGACAACCTGATCGTCCAGAAGCTGATCGCCAACCCGAATGCGGTCGGCATCTTCGGCTTCAGCTTCCTTGATCAGAACACCGACACGCTGCAAGGCGCCAAGATCGCCGGTGTGGATCCGACCTTCGAGACGATCGGCGACGGCTCCTATCCCGTCTCGCGCTCGATCTACTTCTACGTCAAGAACGCCCATGTCGGCACCATTCCGGGCATCCAGGAATACGTGGCCGAGTTCACCAACGACAAGGCGTGGGGCCCCGAGGGCTATCTGGCCGACAAGGGTCTGATTGCGCTGCCTGACGAGATGCGCGCCAGCGTGGCCGAGCAGGCTCAGGCGCTCAAGCCGATGGCCGCACCGGCCAAGTAGGGACGCCAGGGCCCCTGCTCGGGTCCGACCTTCCCGATCGATCAGCGGCCCTCCGGGTCGCTGGTCTGTTTTCCGACTTTGCGCAGTCCTGGTTATGCACTCATCGACCCTTTTGATCATCGTGCTCGGCTTGATGTCGCTGGCCTACTATCTCGGGCGTAAGCGCGCCATCGTCAGTGCCGGCGGCGCGGGGCGGATCAGTACACTCCATTCGCTTCCGACCTACTACGGTCTGTATGCCGCACTTTGGGCCGGCATCCCGGCGATCCTGCTGATGGGGCTCTGGACGGCCTTCCAAGACGAGATCCTGGTCGCGCTGGTGAAGGCCGAGCTGCCGGGGTCGATGCTCGAGGGGCTGTCGCCCGGAGCCGTCGGGCTCCTGGTGAACGACATCAAGAACCTGGCCTCGGGTGCGATCGTGTCGCGTGTGGCGACCCCGGAGATGCAGGCCGCCGCGGATCGCTTCGCACTCTTCAGCCAGATCGCGGTCTGGGCGATGTGGCTCGGCGTGTTGGCGCTTGCCGTCGGCGGAATGGCGTTCGCTTGGCTCCGGACCAACCCGCGGATGCGCGCACGCAACCGCGTCGAATCCATCTTCATGGTCATCCTGGTGGTCTTCTCCTCGATTGCCATCTTGACCACCCTGGGGATCGTGCTTTCGGTCTTGTTCGAGTCCTTGCGGTTCTTCCAGGAGATCTCTCCGCTCGACTTCTTCTTCGGCACCCTGTGGAGCCCGCAGACGGCCCTGAGGGCCGACCAAGTCGGTGCTTCGGGAGCCTTCGGGGCGGTGCCCCTCTTCACCGGCACATTGATGGTATCGACCATCGCCATGCTGGTTGCGGTCCCGATCGGCCTGATGTCGGCGATCTATCTCTCGGAGTACGCGCCGCGTCGCGTGCGCTCGTGGGCCAAGCCGACACTCGAGGTCTTGGCCGGGGTGCCGACCGTGGTCTACGGTTTCTTCGCCGCCTTGACCGTTGCCCCCTTTATCCGTGAGCTCGGCATGTCCATGGGGCTGAACGTTGCCTCCGAGAGTGCGCTGGCAGCCGGGCTCGTCATGGGGGTCATGATTATCCCCTTTGTCTCGTCCTTGTCCGAGGACGTGATCAATGCGGTTCCCCAGGCGATGCGGGACGGCTCCTACGCGCTCGGCGCGACCCAGTCGGAGACGATTCGCCGGGTGGTGATCCCGGCCGCCTTGCCCGGGATCGTCGGCGGCGTCCTTTTGGCCGTCTCCCGCGCGATCGGAGAGACCATGATCGTGGTGATGGCGGCGGGGCTCGCAGCCAACCTGACCGCGAATCCGCTCGACAGCGTCACCACGGTGACCGTTCAGATCGTAACCCTACTCACCGGCGACCAGGAGTTCGACAGCGCCAAGACCATGGCGGCCTTTGCCCTGGGTCTGACCCTTTTCGTGGTGACCTTGGCACTCAACGTGATCGCGCTGCACATCGTGCGCAAGTATCGAGAACAGTATGAGTAAGAGCCACGCGGCCGGTGCGCCGCCGAAACGCACCATCGACATCGTGAACGCGAGCCTGAAGCGGCGTTATGCCCGCGAGCGGCGATTCCGTCTGGTCGGTCTCGCCGCGGTGATCCTGGGGCTGACCTTCGTGGGTTTGCTGTTCGCGGACATCATCGCGAAAGGTCATACGGCCTTCGTCCAGACCTACATCCAACTCCCGGTGACCTTCGACGCGGAGACGCTTGACCCCATGGGGACGCGCGACCCCGAGACCCTGGCGCGGGCCAATTATCAGGCTGTCATTCGGGATGCGCTGCGCAACGAGTTCCCGGAGGTCACCGAGCGGCGCGCGACCCGCGCGCTTGCGTCCATAATCAGCGTGGGGGCACCCTCGCACCTGCGTGACATGGTCCTGAAGAATCCGGATCTGGTCGGCACCACCCGAGAGGTCTGGCTGCTTGCCGATGACGACATCGACATGCTGATGAAGGGTCATATCGATCGGAACCTTCCCGAGAGCGAGCGCCGCGTTAAGGATCAGACGGTCGGCTGGGTCGAGCAGCTCGAGTCGCAGGGACGCATCGAGAAGCGCTTCAACACCATCTTCTTCACCAACGGGACATCGCGCGAGCCCGAGCTGGCCGGCATCGCGGGGGCGTTGATGGGCTCCTTCTACACCCTGGTGTTGACCCTCCTCATCTCCTTCCCGATCGGTGTCGGCGCAGCCCTCTATCTCGAGGAGTTCGCGCCGAAGAATCGCTGGACCGATCTGATCGAGGTGAACATCAACAACCTGGCGGCGGTCCCTTCGATCGTCTTCGGGTTACTCGGGCTCGCCGTCTTTATCGCCTTGTTCGGCGTGCCGCGCTCAACCCCTTTGGTTGCGGCGCTGGTGTTGTCGCTCATGACCCTCCCGACCATCATCATCGCCAGTCGAGCGGCCCTGAAGTCGGTTCCCCCGTCGATCCGGGAGGCGGCCTTGGGGGTCGGGGCCTCGCCGTTGCAGACGCAGATGCACCATGTGTTGCCCCTGGCGATGCCCGGCATGTTGACCGGGACCATCATCGGGATGGCCCAAGCCCTGGGCGAGACGGCGCCGCTGCTGATGATCGGCATGATTGCCTTCATCGTGGACATTCCGAGTGGCTTCACCTCGCCGTCCACGGTCCTGCCGGTTCAGATCTTCCTCTGGGCCGACAGCCCCGAGCGTGCCTTCGTCGAGCGCACCTCGGCGGCGATCATGGTGCTGCTTGCCTTCCTGATCCTGATGAATCTGGGCGCTGTCCTGCTGCGGCGCCGGTTCGAGCGGCGCTGGTGAGTGCGTCTCGTAAAATACGACTAAACCGCGTCTCAACGGGGTCGAGGACATCTCCGAAGCCAAACGCAACATGAAAACGACGCATGTTGCTCTGGACGCGGATTAGGTACCGACGTCCATGAACGTTGGGTATACACTTGAGGTCAGTTATGAGCACCACGGTTGATGAAATGAGTCGACGCACCGGCGCGATGAGTTCGGCCGAGCTGGCGGGTGGACGCGAGTCACGGGCGACGGTCGGCGATGTCACGTGCGCCAATCCGAGAATGGTCTGTCGCGATGTGGATGTGTTCTACGGGAGCACGCAGGCGATCAAAGGCGTGAGCCTGGATATCGGCAAGAACGAGGTCGTTTCCATGATCGGCCCGTCGGGCTGCGGGAAATCGACCTTCCTGCGCTGCCTGAACCGGATGAACGACACCATCGACGGCTGTCGTGTCACCGGGTCCATCCAGCTCGATGGCCAGGATATCTACGACAAGGGGCTTGATCCGGTGCCGTTGCGCGCGCAGGTCGGGATGGTGTTCCAGAAACCCAATCCCTTCCCCAAGTCGATCTACGAGAATGTCGCCTACGGGCCTCGCATCCACGGTCTTACCAACTCCAAGGCGGAGCTCGACGAGGTGATCGAGGGCAGCCTGCAAAAGGCCGGCCTCTGGAACGAGGTGAAAGACCGACTCGACAAGCCCGGCACGGGTTTGTCTGGAGGCCAGCAGCAACGTCTCTGCATCGCCAGGACCATCGCGGTCTCGCCCGAGGTCATCCTGATGGACGAGCCCTGCTCGGCGCTGGATCCGATCGCCACGGCCATCATAGAGGAGTTGATCGACGAGCTGCGGGCCAACTACAGCATCGCCATCGTCACCCACTCGATGCAGCAAGCCGCGCGTGTGTCGCAACGCACGGCTTATTTCCATCTCGGGGACCTGATCGAGGTCGGCGAGACCAATCAGATCTTCACCAACCCCAAGCACAGGTTGACCGAGGACTACATCACGGGGCGGTTCGGCTGATGGTCGGCGACAACAACGCCGCGTCGGCGGCAGACCTTGCGGGCGGTCACACGGTACGCCGTTACGACCAAGAGCTCGCGAAGCTGCGCGGGATCATCCTCGACATGGGTCAGCGGGTGATCGAGCAGACTCAAGCCGCCGTCGCCGCGGTCGTCGACGGCGAGGAGACCCAAGCCTACCGAGTGCTCGATCGCGAGCCCCAGATCGACTACCTCTCGCTGGACGCGGACGAGGAGATCTTCCGGGTCATCGCCCGTCGTCAGCCGACCGCCGTGGATCTGCGCATCGTGCTCGCACTCTCCCGGATCGCCGGCGACGTCGAGCGTGCCGGGGACAAGGCGGTGCGCATTGCCCGTCAATCCCTGGTCCTGCGCGAAATCGGCATCGGCCAAGGCGGCATTCCGTCTGATGCACTCAAGGACTTGCTCCGTAAGCTCGACGATCATGCCTGCTGTATGTTCGAGCGCAGCATCCAGGCCGTCGCCGGCTTCGACGTCGAGCTTGCGCTCGGCGTCTTCGAGGATGAGCCGCGACTCTTCGACGCCTCCGACGAGGCACGCGACTTCCTCGGCAAAGAGGACCTCGCAGGATTCACGCCACGCCAGATCGTGTGTCTCTTGACCAGTGCCCATGCCCTGGAACGTATCGGCAATCACGCCTCCAACATCGCCGAGCAGGTCATCTACGTGGCCGAGGGCAAGGACATCCGCTACCGCAATCGCGAGATCCTGATCGAGACCCTGCGCCGCGACCGCCAATCCTAAACCGCGACCGGTGCGGTATGCGTCATGTGTTGCCGCAGTTTAAAGTATTCAAAAAATATCAAATTCTAAACCGCGTCTCGCCGGGATCGAGGACATCTCCGAAGCCAAACGCAACATGAAAACGACGCATGTCGCTCTGGACGCGGTTTAGGCCGCGGTTGTGTTTCGACGCTGCACGTCCGACAATCGGCGAAGCGCCGACGATGCGCATGATCGGTGAACCAAACGATTCGGAGAAGTGTCCATGGCGAACGAGGGCTACCACGAGCCGACCGAAGAATTGTCCGACGAGACCCGGGACATGCACCGGGCCATCATCTCGCTGATGGAGGAGCTCGAAGCGGTCGACTGGTACAACCAACGGGTCGACGTCTGCAAGGACGAGGACCTGAAGGCGATCCTGGCGCACAATCGCGACGAAGAAAAGGAACACGCAGCGATGGTTCTCGAATGGATCCGCCGTAAGGATCCGTCTTTCGACAAAGAGTTGAAGGACTATCTCTTCACCGAAAAACAGATTGCCCATCACTAAACCGCGTTCGGGGTTCTTGTCGGGGGCGGAGTGATCCACCCCTTTGGCGCGGCCACAAACCTTGGCTGATACGCGGTTTAGGTGAGAAGAGCAGACATTTTCCTTTTGGATGTTGTCCACTTCTTGAACCGCGTCTGCTCAAACCTCTGGGGGTGCCTATGAAGCCTGACAAAACCTCAAGCAGTCCATGTCGTGCCCGGCGCGGTTCAACATGAGCCGTGCCAAGCTGGATGCCGAATCGATCGCGAGGGCGCTTTCGGAGCTCAACGCCTCCGCCGCGTCGCCGTGGAATCTGGCCGACGGTAAGCTGCACAAAGAATTCCGGTTCAAGGACTTCGTCGAGGCGTTTGGCTTTATGAGTCGGGTCGCGCTGGTGGCCGAGTCGATGGATCATCATCCGGAGTGGCGCAACGTCTACAACCACGTTGTTGTCGATCTCGCGACCCACGACGCGGGCGGGATTACTGCGCTTGATTTCACGCTGGCGAGCCGGATCGAAGGCTTGAGCTGTTAGACGTCGTAAATAAATAACTGGCCGATTTGGTGATGTTGTGCCATGTTTTCTGCATGGTCGAACCGGCACTGATTGAGCGCGTAAGGCGGAAGTTCCAGCGCTTGCAAAGCGTGCTGGACGAGCGGGGGCGTCGGCACTGGGCGGCGTGTGAAGCACTGGAGCTCGGTCACGGCGGCATCCGCGCCGTCGCTCAAGCCACCGGTTTAGGCGAGCGCACGATTCAGCGTGGTTGCGAGGAAATGCGCGGTGAAGAGGCATCGGATCCATCGCCTGCGGGTCGGATACGGCGCTCCGGAGGAGGCCGGCATGCGGTGACGGCACAGGATCCGAAACTACTCGAGGCACTGGAAGCCTTGGTGGAGCCGAGTGCGCGGGGCGATCCCATGTCCCCCTTGCGCTGGACCTGCAAGAGCACACGCAAGCTCGCTGAAGCGTTGGCGCGACAAGGTCATGGGGTCAGTCACAGCAAAGTAGCGCAGTTGCTCAAGCAACTGGACTATCGCCTGCAAGGGACGCGCAAATGTCTCGAGGGGAACTCGCATCCTGATCGGGACGCGCAGTTTCGCTATATCAATCGGTGTGTGAGAGTGTTTCAACGGGCCGGTCAGCCGGTGATCTCCGTGGACGCCAAGAAAAAGGAACTGGTTGGTCCCTTTGCCAATCGGGGCCGGGAATATCGCCCGAAGGGACAGCCGGAACCCGTCCGGACGCACGATTTCGCCGACAAAGCGCTGGGCAAGGTGTGCCCCTATGGAATCTATGATCTCACCGACAATCGCGGCTGGGTCAGCGTCGGCGTGGATCATGATACCGCCCAATTCGCCGTGGCCTCGATTCGTCGCTGGTGGGCTCGGATGGGACACCAGTGCTACCCGCATGCGCAGTCGCTGCTGATCACCGCCGATGGGGGCGGCAGCAATGCCAGCCGCAACCGGCTCTGGAAGGTGGAGTTGCAGAAACTGGCCGACGAGCTCGGACTCGCCATCTACGTGCGCCACTTTCCGCCCGGCACCAGCAAGTGGAACAAAATCGAGCATCGCATGTTCTGTCACATCACCGAGAACTGGCGGGGCCGACCGCTCATCAATCACGAAGTCATCGTCAACCTCATCGCAAACACCACGACGACGAAAGGATTGGAGATCCGAGCCGAGCTCGACGAGGCAGGCTATCCGACCGGCATTTCCGTGAGCGACGACGAGTTTCGCGCCGTGAATCTTGTTCCTGCCAGATTTCATGGCATGGATTGGAACTACCTCATCAAGCCTCGCTCAGATCACCGGAAATCGGCCACTTATTAATTTACACCTCCTTAGGGCCCCGAGGATCCGTGCCCATCCTGAGCCTGGCTTGGAAGAGCCTCCTCAATCGTCGCGGTACGGCGTTGCTGACGGTCATATCGATCGGTCTGAGCGTCGCGCTGCTTGTCGGCGTGGAGCGTCTTCGAACCGAGACGCGTGCGAGCTTCGCCAACACCATCTCGGGCACCGACCTGATCGTCGGGGCGCGGACCGGACCGGTTCAGCTGCTGCTTTATGCGGTCTTCCGAATCGGTCACGCCACCAACAACATCTCCTGGGACTCCTACCTGGACATCGCGGCCCACCCCCGCGTCGCCTGGTCCATCCCGATCTCTCTGGGTGACTCGCACCGCGGATACCCCGTCCTCGGCACCAACTCGGCCTACTTCGAGCATTACCGATACGGTCGCGGTCGCACGCTCCTCCTGGCGGAGGGTGCGATTTTCTCCGACCTCTACGACGCGGTGCTCGGGGCCGATGTGGCGAAGGCGCTGGGTTACGGCTTGGGCGATTCCATCGTGATTGCACACGGCGCCTCGGATGTCGCCTTCGCGCGGCACGACGACCATCCATTTCGGGTTGCCGGGATCCTCGCGCCGACCGGCACCCCGGTCGACCGCACGGTCCACGTGAGCCTGGAGGGGATCGAGGCGGTCCATGTCGGTTGGGAGGGCGGAGCACCTCGGCCGGGCCGCGTCGTCGATGCAGATGCTGCGCGTGCGATGGACCTTGCCCCCAAAGCCATTACCGCGGCCTTGGTGGGTCTAACCTCGCGGATCTCGACCTTCCAGGTGCAGCGCTTCGTCAACGACTACCGAGCGGAACCGCTGATGGCCATCCTGCCCGGCGTGGCACTCGCCGAGCTCTGGGGCCTGATTGCAGTCGGCGAGCGGGCCTTGCTGCTGGTTTCGGGATTCGTCGTCGTCGTCGGTCTCTTCGGTCTCCTGACGGTGCTGTTGACGAGTCTCGGCGAGCGAAGACGCGAGATGGCGATCCTGCGCTCGGTCGGCGCCCGCCCGGCCCATGTCTTTGCGCTGATTCTGGGCGAGGCGCTCGCGTTGACCCTGCTCGGCATCCTTCTCGGCCTGGGGCTTCTCTACGCGGGCCTGCTGGTGGCCCAGCCGTTGATCCTGTCGGCGATGGGGGTCTTCGTCGCTGTCGGAACCCTCTCGGCTCATGAGATGATGTTGCTGGCACTGGTCCTCGCCGCTGGATTCCTGGTCGGCCTGATCCCCGCTTATCGCGCGTATCGGATGTCTCTGGCGGACGGGCTGTCGATTCGAGTGTGAGTGATTAAACCGCGCCCGATGCGATAGGCGTCGTTTTTTGGATTGGCTTGGCCGCGCCAGCTCCGACAACTGTCGGAGGTGGCGCGGTTTAAGTTATTGAAGAAAATTAAATTTTAAACCGCGTCTCGCCGCGTCTCACCGAGATCGAGGATACCTCCAAGGCCAAACGCAACGTGAAAATGACGCGTCTCGCTCTGGACGCGGTTTAATCCCTGAGAACTCAAACGATGAGACTGTTTGCGCGTCTGTTCCCGGTTATTCTTGCCCTATGGCTCGTGGGTTGCGGTGAAGAATCCGCTGGACCCGAGTCGGCGACTTCAAGCGCGATGCCGGTCGAGGAGATCGACTGGGATCGCTTGATCCCGGTCGAGTGGCAGCCCGAAACCCTGCTCGAAGACTTCGACCTCGACGCGCTCGATGAGCTGGACGACGACGATCCGCGCGCCTTAGAGCTGATGGACAAGCTCATGGCCCTCTGGGCCGATGCTCCGGTGGTGGAGGAGCTGGACGGGCTGCGGGTCCGACTTCCCGGCTTCGTCGTGCCCTTGGAGCTGGATGCGCGCAGGATGTCCGAGTTTCTTTTGGTGCCTTATTACGGCGCCTGCATCCATGTTCCGCCGCCGCCCGCGAATCAGACGATTCATGTCGTTGCGCCCGAGGGCCGCGAGTATGTCGGCGAGCTGTTCGATACCGTCTGGGTCACGGGGACGCTTCGGGTGATCCGCAGCAGCAGCGACCTGGCCGACGCAGGCTATCGGATCGACGTGACCGAGATCGAGCCCTACGACGGCGAGGTGGAGCCTCTTTAAACCGCGCCTCCGCACGGTATGCACCGTTTTGCCTTGAATCGGTCTCGCAGGAATCAATGGCCCTTGCAGCGGGCGCGGTTTAAGTCTTTCGATTTTTTGCCCTGAATCGCGTCGACTCCAACGTCGTTGGTGTCTTCGGACGGGCGAGTGGACTCAAGCATCATCATGCACCACGGACGCGGTTCAGCTTGGATTCGGTCGAGTGCCCCCACATCCCCCAAGTGTCGGACAGGTGCGAGCGATCGCGCCCTTCACCGACGGGTGCTCCGGTCCCGGGGCACGCGAGCCGCACCGGAGACGACCTTGGATACCGACATCCTGACCCGTATCGAGATCAGCAAGGAATATCTCAATTTCAGCGCCGGCCATTTCACCATCTTCTCCGCGACCGAGCGGGAGAATCTCCATGGCCATAATTTCCGGATTCGCTGCAATGTCACGGCGTCGGTCGGCGCGGACGGGATGGCGTTCGATTACGTCATGCTCAAGCGGGTGCTCAAGGCGCTTTGCGACGAGCTCGACGAGCGTCTTCTGCTGCCCGAGTGCTCGCCGCACCTGCGCGTCGAGCGTGGCGACGGGATGGTAATCGCTTGGTTCGGCGAGGAGCGCCTGACCTTCCTCGAGCGCGACGTGCTGCTCCTGCCCATTCGAAATGTGACGATCGAAGAGCTGGCCGAACTGCTGCTTGCGCGGCTGCGCGCGCGACCCGAGCTGGCGGGTCGGGATCTGCGCGCCATCGAGCTGGGTGTCTCCTCGGGTGCCGGGCAATGGGCCTTTTCGTCTTGGAGGACATCATGAATCTACTTGTCGTCACCGGCGCGAGTGCGGGGATCGGCCGTGCCATCGCGACCCGCTTCCTGGTGGAGGGCAGCGTCGTCGTCAATCTCTCTCGCCGTCCCTGCACGGAACGTGGGGTGGAGAATCTGGCATGCGACCTGGCCCAGCCGGAGGCGATCGAGCGGATCGCCGACAGGCTGACCGTCTGGTTGGCCGATGCCGAGCGCATCTGTCTGGTCCACAGCGCTTCGGTTATGCGTCGCGACACCATCGACGCCTTGCCGAGCGAGGAGCTTCGCGCTGTACTCGAACTCAATCTGGTGGCCGCCAACGCGCTGAATCAATTGGTTCTGCCGCATATGAGTGCCGGGTCGAGCATCATCTACATCGGCTCGACCCTGGCGGAGAAGGCGGTGCCCGGCGTGGCGAGCTACGTGATCGCCAAGCATGCCCTGGCCGGGATGATGCGGTCGACCTGCCAGGATCTTGCCGGGCGCGGGATCCACACCTGCATGATCTGCCCCGGCTTTACGGATACCGAGCAGATCCGTGCCATGATCGACGGCGATCCGGACACGCTTGCCGCCTTGGCGGGGATGTCGGCGTTCGATCGGCTGATCGAGCCGGAAGAGATCGCCGACACCGTGGCCTTTGCTGCCCATGCCCCGGTGCTGAACGGTGCACTTATTCACGCCAACCTCGGGCAGCGCGAGCGATGACCGCGATGACCGCTAAGGCGCCGCGCATCGTCTGTATCAGTGGCGGGACATCCGGGATCGGCGCGGGGCTCGTTGCCGCCTTCATCGAGGCCGGCGATCGGGTCGTGACCTTCGGGCGGGATTCGGAGAAGGTCGCCGCGCTCGCGCAGACGTGGGGTCAGGCCGTTGACTGCGGGAGCTTACGTCTGCTCGTGGGCGACGTGACGCATGCGGACTTCCGCGCGCGTCTCGTCGCCGAGATTCGGGATACGGACGGGCGACTGGACGTCTTGGTCAATAATGCCGGCGTGATCTTGAGCCAAGGCGATATAGACGAGACGGTCGATGCCTGGCGGACGACCCTGGAGGTCAACCTGATTGCGCCTTTTGCCCTGACCCAAGCCTGTCTCGGCGTGTTGGAGCAAAGCGCCGCTCCGGTCGTGATCAACATGTCGTCGGCCTGCGCGCAGCACCCCTTCGAGACCTGCACATCGACCAGCTATTCCGCCAGCAAGGCGGGTCTGGAGATGTTGACGCGGCGATTGGCGATGGCGTTGGGGTCACGCGGCATTCGGGTGAACGCTGTGGCTCCGGGCGTGGTGGAATCCCCGATGTGGGGAGGGGCGAGCGATCTGATCGCCTCGACCGTGAAGCGCCGTCATCGCTTACGCCAAGAGGCCGTCGAGCCGAACGACGTGGCCCGTGCCGTCCTCTTTCTTGCGTCCGAGAATGCGCGCAGGATTACCGGTGCGTGCCTCAACGTCGACGCGGGGTATGCGCTTGGCTAATCCGAAACGAGCTGTTATTAGGCCAAGACGCCAAGCGCGGGAAGATCTTCAATCAACCTGAACCGCGTCCCGCCGAGTCGGTTGTCCGAGGTGACCTCGCAGTCACCTCGAAACGATTGATGTTACTGCCGGCGCGGTTCAGGTTCAGCCGAGTTCGTCCGTCGGAATCTGCTGCATGAGCCCGAAGCTCTTCACGAAGGGATTGGCCATGCGCGGGTCCTTCAGCATCGCCTTGTAGTCACCTTCCTTGAACTTGAGCTTGCCGGTCATGAAGGCGGTGCCCATGCCGGCCATACCGATGCCCTTCTCGACCCACTTGAGCCAATCCTTGAGGTCCGCGCGCATGTCCCAGTTGGCGGGCGGATCCGTCTCCGACCAAGCGCCGGCCCGCACGCAGACGCCCTTTTCGACGACGAAGACGCCGCGCGGATTCTCTTCGTCTTTGAATCCACAATAGATCACCGAGTTGAAGTCGATCTCGGCCAGCTTGTCCGTGACCTCCGGCTCACCGTTCCAAGCGTCCTTAAGATGGTTCATCCAGTCTGCTGAAAAAAGTGCGGCCATTGTTGTCCTCCAGTTTAGCGGCGTTGAAACCGCGCGCGATACCGCGGCGGCGGGAAAATTCCGTTCCGGGGTCTGCGGTGGCGAACCCAGGTTCACTTGTAATTTTACCAGGATGAGGGGAAAAGGATACGGGCGAGCAGGTGGTTCCATCCGGGCGGACCCGACAGGCTCATCCGAATTCCAGGCGAATCCCCGCGGAAGCCAGGCGCTCGGCCTCCTCTTCAAGCTCCAACCGGGTCAAGGGGTGATCGGCGAGCCAATCGTCCGGGAAGCTCAAGGCGAGGTTGTCCCCGTCGGTCGTGAGCGTCGGATTGGGTTTGCTTTCCGAGGAGCGACCGCGATGCAGCAGAACGGCCAGCCGCAGGATCATGCAGAGCCTGCGCGCCGCCTCCCCGGTCTCGCGGGGTAGGACCGCGAGCTCTTGGACGGGAAACTTCCTTCTGTGTCCGAGCACCAAGACGGCGAGCAGCATTTGCTCCGGTCGCGTGAAGCCGGCGAGATCGGCGTTGCGCAGCAAATAGGCCCCGTGTTTCTGGTGCTGGCTGTGGGCGACCATGACGCCGATTTCGTGGAGTCGTGCCGCCCACGCGAGCATGAGCCTGTGGTTGGGGTCCTGCAGCGACCAAGGCCCGGCGAGTCGGCGCAAGAGGGCCACGGCCGTCGCCCGGACGCGCTGGGCGTGGTCCTGATCGATCTGAAAGTGTCGGCCGAGGGTCTCGACGGTGCGTTCCCGGACGTCCACGTGTTGGCTGCGCCCCATCGTTTCGTAGATCAAGCCTTCACGCAGTGCGTATTCCGAGACCTGCAGATGTTGGATCCCGAGCGTCTCGAAGACCGATCGCAGGACGGCGACACCGCCGGCGAAGACCGGCTTACGCTCCTCGGCCAAGCCCTTGAGCGCGAGGGCGGAGATTCGGCCCGTCTCCACGAGCGCATCGCGAAGTCGCAGCAGCGCCGTCGCCGAGATCCCGTCCTCGCACCAGCCTTCGGCCGCCACGACAGCTGCGATGGATTTGATGGTGCCGGAGCTGCCCACGGCCGTTTGCCAGCCCGTGCGGCGAAACAGCTCGCGTACGGGCCGCACCTCGAGCGCTCCCGTAAGCTCGGCCTTTTCCATGGCCCGGGCGGTGATGCGCCCGTCGGCGAAATGACGGCGCGACATGCTCACGCAGCCCATGTGCAGGCTCTCGCGCAGGCGCGGAGAAAAACCGAGCCCGACGATGATCTCCGTGCTGCCGCCGCCGATGTCGACGACGAGGCGGCGCTCGGTGCCTGCGGCTAGATCGTGGGCGACGCCGAGGTAGATCAGCCGCGCCTCTTCGCGGCCCGCGATGACCTCGATCGGGTGACCGAGCTTGGCTTCCGCCCGGGGGAGAAAATCGCTGTCGGGCGCGAGCTGGCGCAAGGTATTGGTTCCGACCGCACGCACGCTGCCGGGAGGGAAGCCACGGAGCCTCTGGCCGAATCGCTCCAGGCACGCCAAGGCGCGCTCGGCGACCTGCGCGTCGAGCTGCTTGTCCTCGCCCACGCCTTCGCCGAGTCGGACCATCTCCTTGAGGCGATCGGTCACCTGCATGTGACCGTTGCCGATGCGGGCGACGATCATGTGAAAGCTATTGGATCCGAGATCGACGGCTGCGACGACCTCTGGCAGCATGGTCTCGACGGCGTCCTGGACGGGCTCTTCAATCATGGCAGGGTCCAACGCTGAGCGGCGCGTAAATGGTACCAGAAGCCGACTCCGTCGCGGGTGACGTGCGTTGATGCTGCTCGATGTGGCCGCACGCATGCGTGCAGAGCGCCCATCGTACACGAATAGGTTAAAATGTGCATCGCAACCGATGCGGTTGCGATTCCGTGGAGTGACAGGATGAACGAGACGCCGCTTCAGGTGCTCAACCGCGTCTTCGGCTACGACCGTTTTCGCGGTGCGCAGGCGGAGATTATCGATCGGCTGATCGCCGGCGGAGACGCCCTGGTCCTCATGCCGACGGGTGGGGGCAAGTCGCTCTGTTATCAGATTCCGGCGATCCTGCGCCCCGGCGTGGGGGTCGTGGTTTCGCCGTTGATCGCCTTGATGCAGGACCAGGTCGATGCACTGCGGCAGCTCGGCGTGCGGGCCGCCTTTCTGAACTCATCGCTGACGCTGCAGGAGGCCCGCACGGTCGAGGAGGCGATGATCTCGGGCGATCTGGACCTGGTCTATGTCGCTCCGGAGCGGCTGCTGACCGAGCGTTTCCTCGCGCTGTTGGATCGCGTCCGGGTTGCCTTGTTCGCGATCGACGAGGCCCACTGCGTCTCCCAATGGGGCCATGATTTCCGCCCCGAATACATCCAGCTCCACCTGCTGCACGAGCGCTGGCCCCAGATCCCGCGCGTCGCACTCACCGCGACCGCCGACGCGCCGACCCGAGCCGAGATCCTGACCCGCTTGGGTTTGGAGCAGGCCGGGCAGTTCGTGTCCAGCTTCGATCGACCGAACATCCGCTATCGCATCGTCGAGAAGGCCAACCCGCGTCAGCAGCTCATCGCCTTCCTGCGCAACGAGCATCCCGGCGATGCCGGCATCGTCTATTGTCTGTCGCGGCGCAAGGTCGAGGAGACGGCGACCTATCTCGCGACCCAGGGCATCGCGGCGCTGCCCTATCACGCAGGGCTTCCGGCCGAGACCCGCCGCACGCACCAAGCCCGGTTCCTGCGCGAGGAGGGCGTGATCATCGTCGCGACCATCGCCTTCGGGATGGGGATCGACAAGCCGGACGTGCGCTTCGTCGCCCATCTGGACCTGCCCAAAAGCCTGGAAGCCTACTACCAGGAGACCGGACGCGGCGGCCGGGACGGTCAGCCCGCCGATGCCTGGATGACCTATGGTCTGGGCGACGTGGTGATGCTGCGTCGCATGATCGAGGACTCCGAGGCCGAGGAGCGCTTCAAGCGGGTGGAGATGCAGAAGCTCGACAGCATGCTCGGCTTCTGCGAGACCACCGAATGTCGGCGCCAGGTTCTGCTCAACTATTTCGGCGAGCCGCTTCCCAAGCCCTGCGGCAACTGCGACACCTGCCTGGAGCCGGTCGCCACCTGGGACGGGACTCGGGCGGCGCAGATGGCGCTCTCCTGCATCTATCGCACGGGCCAGCGCTTCGGCAGCAGTTATCTGGTGGACGTCCTGCTCGGCAAGGCAAACGAGCGCATCCGCCGCTTCGGACATGACCAAGTCACGACCTTCGGCATCGGCCAGGAGCTCTCCGCGGATCAATGGAAGTCCGTCTATCGTCAGCTCGTCGCAGCCGGCTTCATCAGGGTCGATTTCGAGGGGCACGGGGCGCTCTGCCTGACCGAGCAGAGCCGTCCCTTGCTGCGGGGCGAGCGAACGCTGCACCTGCGCCGGGATCCGGACCGCAAACGCACGAGCTCCGCCGCACGTCGCCCCGCCATGGCGCCGCCGACCGATCCGGAGGCGCTCGCGCTCTGGCAGGCCCTGCGCGACTACCGGCGTCAGCTCGCCGTGGAGCAGGATGTGCCGGCGTACCACATCTTCAACGATGTCACGCTCAACGAGATGCTGACCTACCGCCCGCGCGATCGCGACGAGCTGTCTCGGATCAACGGTGTCGGTCAGGTGAAGCTCGAGCGCTTCGGCGAGGGCTTCCTACGGCTGCTCGCCCTGCATGAAGCCGAGCACGGCCGACCCGAACGGGTGCCGGTCCTGCCGGCCGCCCGAGCGGCGGCGAGCGAGGCCCGCGCCGGTGCGATCGAGCTGAACGACTCGGTGCGAGAGACCCTGGCGCTGCTGCGTTCTGGACTCTCGGTGGATGCAATTGCCGATCGCCGTGAGCTCAAGGCCAGCACCATCTATACGCACCTGTCGCGCTGCATCGAGGTCGGCGAGCTTTCGGTCGGCGAGGTCGTTACCCTCGACCGAGACAGTCTACGGGCCATCGAATTCGCCATCGAGCAACAGCCCGAGGGCGCGCTTATCAGCCTCAAGCCGATCTACGACGCCTTCGAAGGCCGCTACAACTATGGACTCTTAAGCTGTATACGGGCCGGGATGGGGATCTCGACAGGGGGTTGATCCGCTGTAGCTCGTTATATAATCCCGACCGCGCGCGATCCAGCGGAGCCCGCTATGAGCCTGACCCAGCAAGACATCGATTTCATCAAATCCAACATGGCCGTTTGGCTCGCCGAGCAGAGTCTCGGCAAGCCGCCGGCCGTCTACGAGATCGAGCTGCGCGAGCGCATGGTGCGTGTCGAGGAGGAGCTCAAGCACCAGCGCGAGTTGATGCGTCAGGGCTTCGAGCAGATGGACAAGCGCTTCGAGGCGATGCAGGCCAACATGGATAAGCGCTTCGAGCAGATCGACAAACGCTTCGAGCAAGTTGAAAAGCGCTTCGAACAGATCGACAAGCGCTTCGACGAGATGATCCGTCGCCACGATCGCCACTTCCTGTGGCTGATCGCGTTCATCACCACGGTCGGCGGACTGATCATTGCCGCCGGCAAGTTGTGGTAAGGCGATTCCCGGATATGTTTTTTAAAATCCTAAACCGCGCCGGCTCCAGCGGCCGTCAAGTCTGCCGGGGCCGATCCCATCCAAAAACATCGCATACCGCCCCGGGCGCGGTTTAGTCCGCCTCGTACGCCAAATTCGGCGCCAGCCAGCGCTCGATCTCGGGCAGCGGCATGCCTTTGCGCTCGGCGTAGTCTGCAACCTGGTCGCGGGCCAGCTTGCCGACCGCGAAGTAACGGCTGTCGGGGTGCGAGAAATACAGCCCGCTGACCGCGGCGGTGGGGACCATCGCCTTGGATTCGGTCAGCCAGATGCCGGTGTTGCGCTGCGCATCCAGGGCCTGCCAGAGCAGGTCCTTTTCGGTGTGATCGGGGGCGGCCGGATACCCCATGGCGGGGCGGATACCCTGATAGCGCTCCTCGATCATGTCCTCGTTGCTCAAGGTCTCGTCGGGTGCATAGCGCCAATGGCGTGTGCGCACCCGCGCGTGCAGCATCTCGGCCAGTGCCTCGGCGAGCCGGTCGGCGATGGCCTTGAGCATGATGGCGGAGTAGTCGTCGTGATCGGCCTCGAAGGCGGCGACGCGCGCGTCGATCCCGATCCCGGTGGTGCAGGCAAAACCGCCGACGTAGTCGGGGATGCCGGTCTCGGCCGGGGCGACATAGTCGGCCAGACACTCGTTGTATTTGCCCGGCGGCTGTTTGCCCTGCTTGCGCAGACAGTGGAAGGTCAGCAGGGTCTCGCTGCGACTCTCGTCGGCGTAAACCGCGATATCGTCACCGACCGCGTTGGCGGGGAAGATGCCGATGACGGCGGCGGCGCCGAGCCACTTCTCGCTGATGATCTTGTGCAGCATCGCCTTGGCGTCGTCGAAGAGCTTGCGCGCCTCGACGCCCTTCTCGGGGTCGTCCAGGATCTGCGGATAGCGTCCGCGCAGCTCCCAGGCATGGAAGAAGAAGGTCCAGTCGATGTAGGCCGCGATCTCTCCGAGGGGGATGTCGTGAAAGGTCTGTACACCGGGCTCGGCGGGGACCGGCGGCTGATAGTGCTCCCAATCGATCGGCGTGCGGTTGGCTTGGGCTTTGGTTAGGGGCACCAGGTCGCGGGCCTCGTCGCGCGAGGCGCGACGCTCGCGGATCTGCACGTATTCGGCCCGCACACCGGCGACATACTTCTCCTTCATCTCCTTCGACAGCAGACTGCCGGCGACACCGACGGCGCGCGAGGCGTCCTTTACATGGATGACCGGGTGCGCGTACTGGGGCTCGATCTTGACCGCGGTGTGTAGCTTCGAGGTGGTCGCACCGCCGATCAGCAGCGGGATGGTGAAGCCCTGGCGCTGCATCTCCTTGGCGACATGGACCATCTCGTCGAGCGAAGGAGTGATCAGGCCGGATAACCCGATGATGTCGGCGTTCACCTCGCGCGCCTTGGCCAGAATCCGATCGGCCGGCACCATGACGCCCATGTCGATCACTTCATAGCTGTTGCACTGAAGCACCACGCCGACGATGTTCTTGCCGATGTCGTGCACGTCGCCCTTCACCGTCGCCATGAGGATGCGGCCCTGGGTGTCGCCCTCGCACTTCTCGGCCTCCAGGAAGGGCTCCAGATAGGCGACGGACTTCTTCATGACGCGCGCGGATTTGACCACCTGCGGCAGGAACATCTTGCCCTCGCCGAAGAGGTCGCCGACCACGTTCATGCCGTCCATCAGCGGGCCTTCGATGACGTTGATGGGTGCGCCGAGCTTCTGGCGTGCCTCCTCGGTGTCCTCGACGATGAAGTCGGTGATGCCCTTGATCAGCGCATGTTCGATGCGCTTCTCCACCGTCGTTTCGCGCCAGGAGAGATCCTGCTTGTTCTCGATGCCCGAGCCGTCGCCCTTGTACTTGGGCGCGATGTCGAGCAGCCGCTCGGTGGCATCCGGGCGCCGATTGAGGATGACGTCCTCGACCGCCTCGCGCAGCTCCGCCGGAAGGTCGTCATAGATGGCGAGCTGACCGGCGTTGACGATCCCCATGTCCATCCCGGCGCGGATGGCGTGGTAGAGGAAGACCGAGTGGATCGCCTCGCGCACCGGGTCGTTGCCGCGGAAGGAGAAACTGACGTTGGAGACGCCGCCCGAGACCTTGGCATAGGGCAGCTCGCGCTTGATGCGACGGGTCGCCTCGATGAAGTCGACCGCGTAGTTGTTGTGCTCCTCGATGCCGGTGGCCACGGCGAAGATGTTCGGATCGAAGATGATGTCCTCGGGCGCGAAGCCGATCTCATCGACCAGGATGCGATAGGCGCGCGCGCAGATCTCGAATTTGCGGTCCTGCGTATCGGCCTGACCGACCTCGTCGAAGGCCATGATCACGGCCGCCGCGCCGTAACGCTTGACCTTCTTGGCCTGCTCGCGGAAGGCGGCCTCGCCCTCCTTCATGCTGATCGAGTTGACGATGCACTTGCCCTGGACGCATTTGAGCCCGGCCTCGATCACCGACCACTTGGACGAGTCGATCATGATGGGCACGCGCGCGATGTCCGGCTCCGCGGCGATCAGGTTCAGGAAGCGCATCATGGCCGCCTGCGAGTCCAGCATCGCCTCGTCCATGTTGATGTCGATGATCTGGGCGCCGTTCTCCACCTGCTGGCGCGCGACATCGAGCGCGGCGTCGAAGTTGCCGTCGAGGATGAGTCGCTTGAACTTGGCGGAACCGGTGACGTTGGTGCGTTCGCCGATGTTGATGAAGGTGGCTTGTGGGGTCATGGCATGGATTCACTGTGGCGGGGGCGGTTGCGTCGCGGCGCGGAGCCGTCGGTCGCGAGCGCTCAGACGAGAAGGGTGCGCACATCACACTTGGCATCCTCGTGATGATGATGTCCTCGCCCTGGCTGGCCTGCCAGACGACCTCAGGAGAAGCGGGCCTTGGCGTCGGTCACGCTGAGAATGGCATTCATCGTCGAAGGTTTTGGTGGTCTGACCTGGACGGACCTCGACGGACTATAAGGTCCGGGCCGGCAGTGAGCAAGGCCGTCCGATCCGGGGCTTGCTGCCCCGTAATGCGCAGCTCAAAAAGAATTCGCTTTTGTATCAATCGATACCGTCAGGCGCGGAGAGCCGATCATGTGTCGCCGGGGTGAGATGTTCCACCCGCACTTGAGTGGCGAGCTTCCGATCGAAAGGGGCGCGACGATGGTCGCTGGAGGCGCCCCGTTTCGGGCCGCACTTCGCCGCGAAAGGGTCTCGAACTCGAAGTCGACCAGCACGTCGCTCGCCGCCGAACGAGTCGGCTGAAGGCGCCTTGCTTGGAGCCGAAAACACCGTGACCGAGGCAGCCGGAATCGGCCCGCCGTCTGTGCCTGCCGAGCCGCCGATCAGGCCGAGTCTTTTTTCGGACCCGCGCGCAATTCTTGAATCAGCTTGAGCGCCTTGTTACGTTGGGCCTCGATGACGTCCAGCTTGCCCGCAATCTCGTCGTGCTCCTCGCCGGCCGGGGTCTTCGTCAGCTTCTCACGCAGCTCTCGTTCCTTGATCTTGAGCTT
The DNA here is from genome assembly GCF_003634315.1 of Thiocapsa rosea. NCBI lineage: Bacteria > Pseudomonadati > Pseudomonadota > Gammaproteobacteria > Chromatiales > Chromatiaceae > Thiocapsa > Thiocapsa rosea. Next base: position 969,439 of record NZ_RBXL01000001.1, on the reverse strand, counting down.
TTTCGTCACCTTGAGGATTGAGTCGATCTCTTTCCGCTGGGCTGCCCTGTCGGCATCGAAAAACCGGGCCAACTTATTGAGAAGCTTTTTCCGGGCCATGGTGTGCACCGAACCTCTTTGTTTCGGAATTACGATCAGCGGCGATACGCTGAATCTCGTCATCATCGAGGGCCAGCTTGTCTTCCATGGCCTCGTCCTCCGGTGTCCCCGGTTGCAGCAGGGCCTTAGATGCCTCGATCAGATTATCGCAGATCTCGGAGGCATAGCTCTCGTCGTTCATCATCGAGGTGGCCATCCCTGGCGCAAGCCGTCTGCTGCGAATCATCTCGTTGATATCGGACGTGAGGTCTTGACTCGATGTCTCGAGCGAGAGTTTGAGCGCGTCCAATGACAAGCTCGTGACAGTCTCCGGATCCTGCGACCGAATCTGTTGGATCTCCCTGAAGACTCTGGCGATCCGCCGCCGAATCCGATTGTAGGGCCCACGCACGATGGGATCAGACGACAGGCCGTAGGTGGAGAGATTCTTGTGCATGTGCTTCATGGCCTTTACGGCCTCGACGATGTCCCGGCTGGCCTGCTGGAGCGCGTAGAGCTGATTGCCCTCTGATGCCGCCAACCCGCGTCCCTGGGTCTCGCTGATGAAGGCGATGATTGCGCTGTGCAGGCTCTTGATCTTACGCTCGTAAACGTCGTCCACGTCGAGTGGAATCATGCGTTGGGTGCTGGCCACCGCCGCCGTGAGTGATTGATCGGATTCGATCACCGAACGCGAGAGGCTCAGTCCCTTCGCGATCAGGTCATAGGCATTGTCGTACAGACGGCCGAGCTCCTTGCGCAGTGCGTTGATTGCGCTGGACGATGTCTCGAGCGCGCCCGGATACAGGTAACGGGGTTGCTCCATGGGCTTGGCGACGGAGGTCACATGGCGAATCAGGAAGCTTTCCAGGAGCCGGGTGAAAGGGGCCAGCAAGATGACCCCGAACAGATTGAAGAGGGTGTGGAACAAGGCGAGTTTGAGGAGCAGATTATCATCGGCGATGCCGATCAACCCGCCCAAGTAGTCGACCGCCCATCCTATCTGCCGGATCAGCGCGATCGCGACTGCGGCAGTCAACAGGTTGAAGATGACGTGTGCGACCGCAAGACGCTTGCCGCCGAGGTTGGCGGTCATGCCTCCGATCGCCGTCGTGATGGCGCTCCCCAGGTTGGCGCCGATCGCAAGCGCCAGGGCATTGTCGTAGGTGATTTGGCCTGCGGCGAGAGCAGCGATGATGACCAGCAAGGTCGCATGGCTTGACTGCATGACGACGGTGATCGCCACGCCGATGGCGGTGTACAAGAGCACACCGAGGAACCCTTCCACCGCATAGGCCGAGAGATCGAACGCGCCCTGGAAGGCGTCGAACCCCGACTTCATGTAGGCGATGCCCAAGAAGAGGAAACCCACGCCCATGGCCAAATAGCCCAACCCTTTCATGGCCTTGGGCTTTTGTAGCAGCAAGACGACCCCGAAGACCAGTGCGGGCATGGCATACTCGGCGATGTTCACGGTCATGCCCAGTCCGGCGATGAGCCAGGCACCCGTCGTGGTCCCCAGGTTGGCACCCATGATGATCCCGATACCGGCCGCCAAGGTGATCATCTCGGCACTGACGAATGAGATGGTCACCAAGGAGACCAGTGTGCTGGACTGCATGAGGGTGGTGCTGATCACGCCGAAGCCGATGCTCTTCCAGAGCCGGTTGGTCGATCCGCGAAGCACCCTCTCGAGAGCGCCCCCGGTGAAGGCCTTGAAGCCTTGCTCCAAAGACAACATGCCGAAGAGGAAAAGGGCGACGCCCGCGGCAATCTCCTTGAAGGTCGGGCTGACCCAGAACCCGTAGCCGAGTCCCATCAACATGATCGGCAAGATGATGCGACGGCCTGTCAAAGCGGTGCCCTTACACCGGTCCGGTCGTGGCCCCGATGAACAGTACCTGCGGCGGTCTGAATGGCTTTGACGCCCAAGGGATAGACTGCCTCCGTACAACAGATGACACCATCTCCGGTTCAAAATCTCCCAGAAACGGTGTCAGGCTCTTGGTCGGCATGGTAACCAAACTGTCATCTTTTCGTAACCCTGTAGGCCCGATCAGGCCAATGGGAGCGACGGCAGACCCGGTTCGAGAGGGAGGCGGGCATCGCCCGACAGAAGTACGTCGTAGAGTCGGTTCGCCAGCTCCCTGGCCTGCTCCGGCCGCCGGCAGCGCCGCGCTCGACGCGAAGATCTCGGAAACCACGCTGAATGGCCTTTGGCCGGCCGGAAGACGTTATCGGTTAGCGTTCCTGTCAGTCGCTCGTGCCACCCGCTCTGCGCTGTCACGCATGCCACCCGGCGCTCTGCGCCAAGTGCCGCGATGGCCGGAGCGACGAACAGGTCCGGCGTGTGGAGTTGCGCCCGCCTCCGCAAGGACTCATCCAAACCCGCTAAACCCTGGAGCCTTTTCCATGAGCGATTACCAAGCCTACGAAGACAAGTGCGAAATCATCCGTACCGAGAATGCGATTCTACTGACGGAGTTTACGGCCTGGCTCAAGGCGTCCGGCCTGTCCGAGAAGGTCGTCAAGAACCATCGTCTCAATATCGATTTCTACATCAACGACTATCTGCTCTACGACGATACGCTCGAGGCCAAGGACGGCGCGGGCGAAGTCGGCATGTTTCTCGGCGACTGGTTTATCAGGAAGGCCATGTGGTCAAATACATCCAGCATCAAGGAGAACGCGGCAAGCCTCAAGAAGTTCTATGCCTTTATGCACGAAAAGGGCTTGGTGAGCGCGGACGACCTGGCAGAGTTGAAGCAGACCGTCAAGGAAGAGATGCCGGATTGGTTGGACACCGTGCGTCGCTACAACAACCCCGCGATCGATGATCCTTGGTGAGCGCTACCCAACGGAGCCTTACCGAACCAAAACGACCCTGAACGCATGGTTGGGTCTGGAGGCCACCGCCGAGCATCCTGCGTAGACCGAGCATTTCGTCTTCACAGTCGATCGAGCTGCAAAGGCGCCGACCCGGTGACATCTTGCCTGGGTGGCGAGGTATCCGCCCTCGGGCAGGGAGCAAATCTCGCAGGGGGCATCGGGAAGGAACGATAGCGGACTTCGGTACACTACCCTCCGCGCGGTGTCCCGGGTGGCAGGTCGGGGCGCTCGCGAGACCGCCATCGCCGCGAAGCGGCGACACCCCCGGGATAGACGACTTGCAGTCGTCCCCTTCCGCCGCCCCGACAACTGCCGAGGGTCGCGCTCGATGCGAAGATCTCGGAAACCGCGCTGAATGCCCGATGGCCGGCCTCGAAAAGTCACCCGTTTCCGTCTTTGCTCAATCGCTCGTGACACCCGCTCCGCGGTGTCACGCGTGCCCGTGGCGCTCTGCGCCACTTGCCACGATGGCCGGAATGAAGAACAAGGGCCGTCTTACGCGATTGACGTCGGGATGTAAGGGCATGATCCGGAAAGCAAAGAAGGAGCGAGGACGTGGCCGTAACGAGTGACATCGGACGTTGCTTTCATCGGGGGATACACGGACAGGGGATAACTCTCTGACAGTCCAAGCTTTCTCAAGGCTGAACAATCACAGAACACAGTTACCCGAGTCAACCAGAAACAACCGTTGTCCGTCCCCGGTTTCCACGCTTGCGGTACGCGACCTCGTCAACCAGGCCACGACGAGCAAAGACCCGAACTACTGCCACCGCGTCACCGCGGACGACGGCGTCTTGGGCGACCAACATCTGCGCGACTTTCAGGACAACGGGAAGACCATCCCGACCATCCTGACCACGTCGCAGAAGCTCTCGACCGGCGTGGATGCACGCAATGTGCGCAACATCGTCCTGATGCGGCCGGTGAACTCCATGGTGGAGTTCAAGCAGATCATCGGCCGCGGCACGCGCCTCTACGACGGCAAGAACTACTTCACCATCTACGACTTCGTGAAGGCACACCACCACTTCAGCGATCCGGAGTGGGACGGGGAGCCGATCGCCCCCGAGACCTGCGAGCGGTGCGGCGAGTACCCCTGCGTGTGCGAGACGCCGGATCCCGTCCCCTGCGACCTGTGCGGAAAGGTGCCTTCCGTCTGCGTCAAGGTGCCACGACCGCCCTGTCATGTCTGTGGCGAGAGGCCCTGCGTCTGCCGAAAGAAGGGGAAGGCGCGCGTGAAGCTCGCCGACGGCAAGGAGCGGGCCATCCAGCACATGACGGTGACGTCGTTTTGGCACCCCGACGGCAAGGAGCGGGCCATCCAGCACATGACGGTGACGTCGTTTTGGCACCCCGACGGGACGCCGATGTCAGCCCAACAGTTCATGGAGGTGCTGTTCGGCCGGCTGCCCGAGTTCTTGAAGGACGAAGACGAGCTGCGCAGGCTATGGAGCCTGCCCGACACCCGCGCGAGGCTACTTGCGGGGCTCGCCGAGCAGGGCTTCGGAAAAGAGCAGCTTGCCGAGATGCAGAAGATCATCGAGGCGGAGCAGAGCGATCTCTTCGACGTGCTCGCCTATGTCGGCTACGCAGCCGCGCCGCTCTCGCGCGAGGAGCGCGCAGCACGCGCGAAGGTCATCATCGATGCACGCTTCTCCGGCACCCAACAGGCGTTCCTCGACTTCGTGCTGCTGCATTACGTGCAGGTCGGTGTCGAGGAGCTGGAGACGGAGAAACTCACACCCCTCTGCTTCGACTCAGATACCGGAACTCGTTGAGCGACGCGGTCGCCGATCTCGGGGGTGCCGCCGAGATCAAGGGTCTCTTTGTGGACTTTCAGAAGTGGCTTTGCGCGGAGGCGGCCGCTTAAACCGCGCTCAGATCGGTATGCGATGTTTTTGGATGGGATTGGTCCCGGCAGCCTTGGCGACCGTTGGGCCGGCGCGGTTTAAGATACTAAAAAATATAGATCTTTCGGCTATTTTCGAGTTCATCAAACGGCTGCGTTGCCTGAGCCACGAAAACGAGTCACGCCGCGGGAGGCTTGTGCGGCCCACCGGAGCCAAAAAGCATAGGCGTGAAATTTGCCTTTTGAGAGGGTACGCTTCCCGAAATGCCACGATCTGTGCGAGCTGACGACTACGCGATTGTTCGAGGACCGGTGGCGAAGTTAGGTAAACTGTCCCCGGAAAGGGGGGAGGACTGTCGGACTTTCACCATTCGCCGGCAGAGGTGCGGCGTGCCGGGGTGGCGCAGGTGTCGGCGCCGTCCATGACGGCGAACTATTCCCTGTGGCGCACGGGAAATCGGCGCCAAAAATTTGATCTTGACCCGGCCTCGTGCCTTCGTGCCGCATCGGCTTCCGTTCTCGATTGCCATGATCGAATCCCTGCTGTTGACGACTGCCCGCGTTTCGACCTTTTTCGGAAGCCAACGGCTCACCGGCGCGAGCGGGTTCTTCTTTGCCGGGGATGCGCGATTGCCGTGGAAGCTACTCGGCGTGCACTCCGCCCGACTGGACATGAGCGGCGGGGACATGCGGGCCGAGGAGTCGCTGGGCCTGAACTGCGCCTGGTACGCCGATATCCTGCTGACCCTCACCACCGGGAATCATGCGCGCTAGCGGGTGCCGGAAAGGCTTGCTCTCAAACGGGTGAGCGAGTCCCCTTACCGCGGTTGAGCAGCGCCCGGCCGGGCCAAAGGATAAGCGAAACCGGGGTTGCGCCGCGCCCTGGCTGTTGAGTCCCGTAGGTACGCTGCCGAACAGACCTGCCGACGACATGAGCCCAGCATGTGACTTACGCGCCGTCCAAGCGGCACGGCAGCACTGGAGCGGCGACAATGATGCAGATACGTGTCGGTTTCGAGATGGAGTACCGGTGCCCTGGCCCGACGCCGATGATCCTGGCGCTCAACATCCACTATTCGCGGGCTTCCGACTTGGTGCGACCGGATGTTCTCGTCACGCACCCCGCCGTGCCGGTCACCGCGTATCGCGACCAGTTCGGGAACTGGTGCAGCCGCCTGGTCGCGCCGCCGGGGCGCTTCCTGCTCGGCACCGATGCGCTGATCAACGACTCCGGGGAGCCCGACGTTGTGGCCCCGGGGGCAACCCAGACGCCGGTCGAGCACCTGCCGGAATCGACCCTGGTCTACCTGCAGGGGAGCCGCTATTGCGAGACGGATCTGTTGTCCGACATCGCGTGGCAGAAGTTCGGCGACGGGCCGACCGGTTGGGCCCGCGTGCAGGCGATCTGCGACTTCGTCCACCGGCACATCGAGTTCGGCTACGCGCATGCACGCCGCACGCGCTCGGCCCGGGAGGCCTACATGGAGCGACGGGGCGTTTGCCGCGACTATGCCCACCTGGCGGTGACGTTGTGCCGCTCCATGAACATTCCCGCCCGGTACTGCACCGGCTATCTCGGCGACATGGGCACGGAGCCGCCCCACGGGCCCATGGATTTCGCCGGCTGGTTCGAGGCCTACCTGGGCGACCGCTGGTACACCTTCGATGCGCGCAACAACACGCCGCGCGTCGGTCGCGTGCTCGTCGCTCGCGGCCGAGACGCCTGCGACGTCGCCCTCGCGAGCACCTTCGGGCCAAACACCCTGGAGCGCTTCAAGGTCTGGGCCGAAGAGGTTGCCGGGCCATGACCTACTGCGTCGGAGTTAAGCTCGACCAAGGCATGATCTTCGCCAGCGACTCGCGCACCCATGCGGGTGTCGACAACTACGCCAAGTTCTGCAAAATGACGGTGTTCGATCGCCCGAGCGATCGGGTACTGGTGCTGCTGAGTTCGGGCGGCTTGGCCGCCACGCAGACGGTGATCAACCTGCTGCGCCGACGCGCCACCGGCGAAGCGCCGCATCTCTGGAGTGTCGACTCCATGTTCGATGTGGCCAACCTGGTGTCGGATGCGATGCGCGATATCGAGCGCCGCGACACCCCCTTCTTGGAGAGCAGCGGCCTGAAGTTCAACGCGTCCTTCATCCTCGGCGGCCAGATCGCGGACGAGGAGATGCGGCTCTTCCGGATCTATGCCGAGGGCAACTTCATCGAGGCCGGCACCGACACCAATTTCCTGCAAACCGGAGAGGCCAAATACGGCAAGCCGATCCTCGACCTCGGCGTGAGCTCCAGCGCGACACTGGAGGACGCGACCAAATGCGTGCTGGTGTCCTTCGATTCGACGATGCTCAGCAATCTCTCGGTGGGCATGCCGATCGACTTGTTGTGCTATGCCCGGAACAGCCTGCGGGTCACCATGAAGCGCCGCTTCGCCGAGGGGGACGTCTACTTCGACGCGCTGACCCGGCAGTGGCTCGAGGGCACGCGCAAAGTCTTCCGCGCGCTGCCGTCGCTGCAGTGGAAGCTGGAAAACCGAATGGGTGGTTGATGGCCTGCGCCGCTGGCTGACCGGGCGTCCGACGGCGCAGACGCCGAGGAGTTCGCCTATGCGATCGTGGCCGTATGGCGGACGATTGGTCAGGCCCTGCATCCGGTCATCGGGCCTCGAGGCGCGGCGCCCACAGCCGCGAGCGCCCCAGCAGCGAAGGAGCTGGTGCACCATTGGCGCCGGCTTGACGGGCGTGAGGCGCTGTGCGACCGTCGCCACAAGCGCGCAGTGCGGCAGCAAGCACCCACCAACATCCGCGCGAGGAGTCGAACGGACCTCGACGATGTCGAGGCACGACGCGTACTGGATTTCGATGCCGAGCGAATCATCCGGCGAGGAGAACAGCGCTTACAGCCGCTGCGCTGGCAGCCGACATTCCCATGGTGGCATTCGACTCGGTCGCTCCCGATGAACTCGGGATTCTGAGTATCGGCAACGACTTCCGCGCTCAGGCAACCATGGCCGCGGAGCGGCTGGTGGAGCTGATGGGCGGCAAGGGCAAGGTGGCCATCATGCAAGGTGTTCCAACAGCGCCGAATCACCGCTTGCGCTACGACGCGCATAAGGCCGTCTTCGCCAGGTACCCCGACATCGATGTCGTCGCCGAAGGCATCGATCAGGACGACATCGCACGCGTGCAGACCGGGGCGGGCGCCATCCTCAAGGCGCATCCCGACCTCAATGGTTTTGTCTCGTGCAATGCCTTGGGGCCGATCGGCATCGGCCGGGCCATCGCCGAGGCTGGTCTTGCGGGCAAGGTCCACAGCGTTGGTCTGGATGACCTCGATCCCCTCTTGGAGCTGATTCGTCAGTGCGTGGTGGATTCATCCGCCTCGACCAAGCCCTATTTGCAAGGCAGCTGGGCGGTCACGGCGCTTTGGATGGCCCGTCTCGGGCGGCCCCTGCCCGCTGTCGTCGATACCGGCATTGCCCATATCACCCGAGACAACCTCGACAGCTACCATACCGAGTAGCTGTCTGGGTGGAGGCGGATCTGCGCCTCGCTGTTCGTGCCAAGGACCTGCGGAGAATCCCCCGATGACAGCCGCATCCATCCCCCGCCTGAGCCTGGCCCACCTGCCCACGCCCGTCGAGCCGCTGCCGCGGCTCTCCGCCCTGCTCGGCGGTCCCCGGCTCTTCATCAAGCGCGACGATCAGACCGGCCTCGCGCTCGGCGGCAACAAGACCCGCAAGCTGGAGTTCCTGGTGGCCGAAGCGCAGGCACAGGGTGCCCGGACCCTCGTCACGACCGGCGCCTGGCAGTCCAACCACTGTCGCCAGACCGCCGCGGCGGCGGCCCGCTGCGGGATGGACTGCATCCTGGTGTTGACCGGCGAGCGCCCCGCCGAAGCGACCGGGAATCTGCTCCTCGATCACCTTCTGGATGCGCGGATCGTCGCGACATCCGATCGCCGCGACCGCGATCGGCTCCTCGAGGAGACCGTCGAGACCGCCGCGGCGCAGGGCCAAGCCCCTTACCGGGTTCCCTACGGGGGCAGCAGCCCGACCGGAGCACTGGGCTATGCCTTTGCGATGCAGGAGGTGCTGGCGCAGGGGATCGAGGTGGATTGGATGGTCTTCGCCACCTCCAGCGGCGGCACCCAGGCCGGGCTGGTCCTGGGGCAGCGCGTCTTCGGTTACCGGGGGACACTGCTCGGAATCAGCATCGACGAGCCGGCATCCGCGCTGACGTCACAGGTCGCCGCCCTGGCGAGCGACGCAAGCGCGGCGCTGGGCGCACGCATCGCCTTCGACCCCGCGGACGTGCACGTCGATGATCGCTACTGCGGAGCGGGCTACGGGTTCATGACCGATCTGGAGCGCGAGGCGATCAAGATCTTCGCCCGCACCGAGGGCATCCTGCTGGATCCGGTCTACACCGGGCGTGCCGCCGGCGGTCTGCTGGATCTCATCCGTGAGGGCTTCTTCCCGAGCGATGCACGCATCCTGTTCTGGCACACTGGCGGGCAGCCGGCGTTGTTTGCCGAGCCGTACCGAAACGAGTTGATGGGAGGGCATTGATGCTTCGAGAAGAAGCGCCTGCCGCGCTTGTACTCGCCCCATGGTGTACGGCGAGGACGGCTGACGGCACAACGCGATGTGTAGTCGTTCAGGCCGTGGCGCATCCCGTCCGGCGCGGCCGGCCCGGACTTGCCTCGCGGGGTCACGCCGGCGGCATGACTGCCTTCGGCGATCTCGGTCACGGAGGCCGGGATATCCATCAGGACCCAATGGAAGAAATCCACACGAGGCAACGACGCCGGGACCGTGCGGCCCTCTTGATTGACGTCGTCGCCCCGACTCGGGACGTCGGGGACCCCGCGCGCACCGTCGCCAATCCCGCCCAGCGTGTCGTCGAGACCCCGGAGCCGCGCTCCGAGCGCCGCCGCCAACCGGACCCGGACAAGCTGACCTGCGAACCTCAGAGTCTCGCGCCCGTACTTGCGATTGACCGCATTCAGCACCGCCATGCGCCGCCGCGCACGATCGTCCTCTCCGACCTCGGCGAACAGATCCGCCGGCGCCTGCTCGGCCGGGACCACATCCGGCAACAGCACCCCGGCCTTGCGGTAGGCATCGCCTGCGCGAAACAGCCGATCGACCCCGCGGGTCGCGGCCCGCACCAGCGCCGTGCTGTCCTGAGTCGGCACGGGGAAACCCAGCGTCACGGCGTTCGCGTAGAACGCCCGGCCCGTATCGAAAGGATTGGTCTGCACGAACACCGTCAGCGCCGGGGCGGAGAGCCCCTGCGACCGCAGCTTCTCGCCGGCACGGCTCGCGAAGGCCGTGACCGCCGCCCGCAGCTCCGCCGGCGCGGTCACCTCAGCACCGAAGCTGCGCGAGACCATGACCTGACGGCGCGGCGGCGCCACCTCCTCCAGCGCCAGACAGGCTTGCCCGCGCAGTTCCCGGGCGATGCGCTCGACCACCACGCCGAAGGACGCGCGCAATCGCTGCGGATGCGCCTCGCGCAACGCCAGTGCATCGGCGATGCCGAGTGCGCGTAGACGTGCCCCCGAGCGCGCCGCCATGCCCCAGAGGTCTTCCACCGCAACCCCCGCCAGCACGGCGTCTCGATCCGGCAGCGCCGACCAATCGAGCACCGGACCGGCCGGCCCATAGCCCTTCTTGGCCAGCCGATTGGCGAGCTTGGCAAGCGTCTTGGTCGGGGCGATCCCGACCGCCACCGGGATGCCGGTCCAGCGCCGCACGGTGCGGGCGATCTCCAAGCCCAGGGCAGTCGGATCCAGGACCCCGGTCAGGTCCAGAAAGCACTCGCAGGAGGCATAGAAGTTGTTGCAGTCGACCAGGGCGAACATGCCAAGAGCCTCACGGGCCCTCCTCGTCGGCGAGGGCCTCCACCGCCGCCCACTCGCGCCGCAGCGCCTGTTCGAGCGCCGCCGGCAGACGCCCCGCAAAGGTCTCGACCAAGGCCCCGTAGTACCAGAGCGTGCCCGCGCGCCCGGCGCTGAAGCGCGACCAGACCACCGCGCCACACTCCAGCCGATCCAGGTGGATCGCCTGCAGGTTGGCGAGCTTGTCGCAGGCCGACACCAGCAGCCCCGGCCCCGTGGCCCGCGCCAGATGCGCCAGGTAGGCCTCCTTGCGCTCCCGCCAAGGGGCCTTGTGCCCCGCCGCATCCGGCACCCCGTCGGTGCAGAAGCGCACCAGCGCCAGCACCTCGGGACCGAACCCCGCCGCGATCGGCTCCGCCCAGTGCGCGCCGCCGTCCTCCAGCACATCGTGCAGCAGCGCGGCGATGATCTGCTCGGCGTCCCCGCCGTGACGCTGCACCAGCGTCGCGACCGCCACCGGATGGGTGATGTAGGGCAGCGCCAGCCCCGAGGCGTTGGCCGTGCCCTTGCGCGACTGCCCCCGGTGAGCCTGCGCGGCGAGGCAGAGCGCGGCTTCGAAACGAGACTCGAAGGATGTCATGGGTGATTCCTCGGCAAAGACACCAGACTAGCACTGCCCCGCGACAGTGACTGTCGCACCCGCGCGCGGCTCAGAACGATAGACGCGATCTCGCCCTGGCTGATCGTGCGCAGCAGCGCGAAGCAATCAATGGATTGGGGTACCCGGAAAGGCTGCGGCGAGGTGCGGCAGGACGCCTGATGCATCGCATTCGCTTGTTTGTCCTTGGTCTTTCATGCCATGATTGCAAAAGATTGCAATGCATACACATGAGGTTCCCGCATGGCCGGAAGCACCATCACCGTGCGCACAGACCCGGAAGTCGCCGCGCAAATCGCCGTCCTCGCGCAGGCAATGGATCGGTCCCGAAACTGGGTCATCGAGGAGGCGCTCAAACAATACATCCAGACCCAGTCCTGGCAGATCGAGGGAATCAAACAGGCGCAAGCCTCGCTTGATCGCGGGGAAGGCATCCCGTTCGACGCGGTGATGGAGGAAATGGACGCGCTGATCGAGCAGACAGCGCGCACGCGTGACGCATGAAGATCGTCTTCTCGCCAGAGGCGCGCGACGATCTTCGGGAGATCTTTCTCTACATCGCGAGCGACAACCCGGACGCGGCGCGCGCTTTGCTGAAACGACTTCGCAGCCGCATCAGGGACCTCGAGGATACCCCGCACATCGGCAAGCCCGGCCGGGTTCCCGGCACGCGCGAGCTGGCCATCCCCGGAACCGTCTACATCGCTCCCTACCAGGTCAGCGGCGATCAGCTGCAAATCCTGCGTGTCTATCAAGGTGCCCGGCAGTGGCCGGATCACTTCGAGGAGTGACCCCGCGAGGGCGATCCGGCCTGTCGAGCATATGATCTCGACCCGACGCCGACCCAGGTCGACGTCGCTGGAAGACTCTCGCCTGCGTACGGTATGTTGTCTGTTCCTTGACTCCAACCGCGACGTTTCGCCAGAAGGGATCATTAGGACACCACAGCTACCCGGGTTCGCCTGCCTTGCGGCGATCCATTTGCTCGTTGCCGCCGGCACCGCCCAAGCCCAATCGTGCGAGCCTATTCAGTTCAAGCGGGGGCATTCCTCGGGCACCGTCCGCGGGATCGCTCCGCCGGATGACGTTGTTTGCTACGAGCTCAGAACCAGTGCGGGCCAACGCGCGGACGTCTCGGTCGAAGGCAATAACATCGTGTTGTCGGTCTCCGGCCTCGTCGACGGGCGGGATCAATACAGCTTCACGACCGAGAAGAAAACCTATCGGATTGAGGTCGGCCAACTCATGCGCTCCATCAGCGATGAGCCATTCGCGTTGACGGTTTCCGTGCGCTGAGCGCTGAGCGGCACCGTGTCGATGCGCGTGTGGTCGTCATTCGCACCCGTTTGGCGGGGTTTGGCAAGAGCATTCCCGGCGCTCTGACAGGCAGCCGATGGCCGACTTGACCGAGTCGTCCTGCCTGCTCGAGGAGGTCGCCGGCACGCACACCCGAGGCGAGCAGGCTCCGCCCGGCGTCCGCCGCAAGCGGCTCGTCGAGGCGATCGTGCTTGCCGGCCGTGACATGCGGCGCCGAGTCCTCACGGAACTGGGTGTCATGAAGATCGGTGGGAAAGGCTCGCAGATCACCCGTGCAGGCCACAACCAGCCTTCCCTCGCACGGTGCGGGGCTACAAGACCTCAGAGGTTCCGCGGAGGCGCGTTTCGGAGTGCCATACCATGTTGACAAATCAGCCCAGAACGCAGCATTACAAGGCATGACCCTGGGCTTGCTGCGGCGGCGATCGAGTGAACTCTGCTCAGCGTAACGGGTCCACGTTATTCGTAATGGGTCCATAGCCGTAGCACCTTAACAATCCTTTCCTCTTCCAGAATCTCGTATACCATGCGATGCTATATATTGATTCGCCTTGAATAGGCGCCCGCAAGATCGCCAACGAGTTTCTCGAAAGGGGGTGGCCGCTTAAATGGGTCTTCGGCAAGAATCGCCAACAACTCCTCTGCCTTTGGCTTCAACCCACTTGAAGCCAGCCTCTTCGCGTCCTTCTGTGCTTGCTTCGTATAAACGACCTGCCAGTTCACCAATTTAGATCACCGGCACATTCGTCAGCGGGCGTCTTCATACCTTCCCGGATCGATTCGCGCATACCAGGGACAGATAGCAGAAACAGAGTCTCCTGGATCGCCTCCCAGTCCTCCGCGGAAACCAGCACTGCACTGTTCCGCTTCCCCGAAATCAGCAACGGCTGATGCGAGGATGCGGTCTCGTCGATCAGGCGATACAGGTTTGCGCGCGCTTCGCTGGCCGAAATTGCAGCCATAACACATCTCCAAATGAGCTACAAATGCCGATTGTCGGATATTTCGTACGTACGTCAAGAGGTACGTTTGAGCGGCATAAGACCCAGAGGCGAAAACCGGGAACAGCCCACGGCTTCCATGGTGCGTCCCCGGCGCGGACGCGCCGGGCCAAGTCCGTCGACCGACCGTGATCGCGATCTGTTCATGAAAGCGTCGACTCCCGCGGACGAAGCCACCGATGGTCGCGTCCCGAAGGGCGTTCAGCATGTCCTGCGGTGTCGCTTCGGCGAAGAGTCCTCGGTACTCGGAACGTCGCCCTTCGTCTCCTTCGGCAAGGTCCGGATAGAGCGCGTGGGAGGTTTGTTGAATGCATTAGGGGTGCTTTGATCTAACGCCCCGGCGTCGGGCAAGATCGTACTTGCCCATGACCGGAAGAAAATCCAGACAACCACCAAGACCCGAAACCCCAGAATCCGAGACTGCCATGAACGCCATCGAGTTGGACATCGAAATCACGGCAGACCGCTCCATCCACCTTAAGCTCCCAAGCGAGGCGCGCACAGGCCGCGTGCGGGTCGTCGTCCTGTACGAAACCGAGGTAACTGTTCAGGTAGCCAACTGCCTTACGGCAAGTGCGGCATCGGAGGCTGACCCCGGAAGGTCATCACCAGGGCGGGATAGAGATCGATCGACTGCTTGCGCAGGGTGGACAGATAGGAGCGTACCGTGGCGAAGGCCGCGGCACCTTCGGGCGCGCGGAAGCAGCCCGAGACCTTTTGCTTGAGCTTGGGCATGCGCAGGTCGCGCTCGGCTTGGTTATTGTCGAAGGGGACGCGCAGGTCCGTGACAAACCGCATGACCTCGTCGCGGTGGGTGCGCAGGCGTGCGACCAGGTTGTAGGCCGGCGTCTGTTTGACCCGTCGTCGACTGCCCGGTGGCGGGAGGCGCTGGGGATGAAAGAAGGCCCCCTCGGCGAGGATGGTGTCGTAACGGGTGAAGAAGCCCTCCACCACCGGGCCGGGGAGGGTTTCGAGGCCGGCCGCGCGGGCGGCGACCGTGGCGTCGTTGGCCTCGCACAGCAAGGCGATCAGCTGCTTGGGCCAGGACAGCACGGGGTCGGCTTCGGCCAGGGCGATAAGCTCGCGCAGGTGATGGGCATTGCAGAAGGCGTGCTGTGCCGGGGTGCTCAAGTACGCCCGCCAGTGGTCGTGGACCAGGATGCCGCGAAAGCCGTCGAGCAGACCGATGCCGGTCAACGCCTCGGCGCCGCGCTTGGCGTGCACGGCATAGAACGTCAGGACCGAGGTGCACAGCACATGCAGCCACTGCAGGGCGCCGGCGACGCGCATCCCCGTTTCATCGGCATGGGCCACGACGCTGCGCACGATGGATTGACCGATCGCCGCCACGGGTGCCGCCAAGCGCGCCGCCGCCTCGCGACCCATCCCGACGAGGGTGGCCGGGGAGAGCGTGATGCCCGCCAAGACACCGAGCAGCTCGGCGCTGCGCCGATAGGGTAAGAGCTGATAATGCGTCAAATACACCGCCAAGGCCGACAACCCGGGGCCATACTGCACCGGCGCACCGAGCGCGTCCGGGAAGGCGCTGCAATGCACTTGGCCGCAGCTACACACGCCGGTCACGGTCCGATACTCGGTGACCTCGCGGCGCACGACCAAATCGATGACCTGACGGCGCTCGGGCAAGACCTCGACAGCCAGCTCGGCGCAGTCGCGCCCGCAGCCGCAAAGCCCCTCCAGGGGCACAACGATGCGGTGCTCGGGATCCTCGACCAGTGCTCGGGTGGCGCCGGGATGATCCTTCTGACCACCGGGCTTCATGCCGCTGCGCACGCGGCGCGAGCGCGGCGGCGGTTTCTTGAACGGCGGGTCCGAGGACGGGGGCTTGCTGGAGTTGTGGCTATCCTTGCCCAAGCGCGCTTCCAAATCGCGAATGCGCTGGAGCAGTTCGGCGATCTGTTTCGCCTGCTCGGCGTTCTGCGCCCGCAACCGCGTCAGCTCGGCATCTTTGCTGTCGGGGCGGTCGGTTGTCGGTGGCGGCTTAGGCATGTCGCAAACTTACCGCCCCAGGGTGTTGTTTGGCAAGCCGACCTGAACAGTTACAAACCGAGAGGAATATGCAGGCCGAGAGTGAAACCGTGCGGGGGAATCTCGACGCTTTCCTCGCGACACTTCCCAAGAATTCACCCGGGCGAGATCACCGATCGATTGCTGCCCAAGTTGAAGCTGAGCGTCCGAGTTGGAACTGACGATGAGGCGCATCTTTCTCGACACCTGTATCGTGATCGATTTCATCGAAGGTACCCCGGAGCAGCAGGACAACCTCAAGGCTCTGATCGCCGGCAAGGAGGTGTTCGGCAGCGAGTTCGTTCGCATGGAATCAAGGCTACAAGCGGTCCGCGATCAACGAGACGACTTGATCAACATCGACGACGGCTATTTTGACAGTTGCCTGCTTGTCCCCTTCGAACGTTCGCTGTTCGATCTCGCGAGTCGCCTCCGTATCGATCACGGTATCAAGACACCGGATGCGCTCCACCTTGCCGCGGCACTGACATCCGAATGCGAGCAGTTTTTTACCAACGACAAACATCTTGCCAAGGCTGCCGGGCATCAACTCGATGTCTGGGATTGGACACGCATCGGACAGGCAGCGGGCCAACGGGCACGCCCATGATTACAGGAAGAACACGATCGGGTTCGGAGCACCTTAAGGCGCATCGTCGGGTCTGCTCGGTGGGGTATTGACCCAAGACCGTTCACGCGGATCAGGTTTCCGCAACAAAGGTAAATCTGGCCACTTTTCGCAGACTTAATTGAACCTAAACCCTTTCCCTCATTCTACAGGATGGATGACGACGACAGCGCATTCACAGGATACTTTGCCAAGAGTTTCCGTGTTTTGGCTCGCACAGCGCGCTTGAGGCGCTTGTGATCGTCTGACTGACATCGCCTCCATACAATATCGGCGAGCAGCTGAGTAAGAGCATCATTGGAAAGTGAGGACGGAGTACCGCTCTCGTTCTTAGCCGACCGAATAAACAAGCGCCTCAAGATGGCAAGAATGAGGTGCCCATTGAGAATGTGAGTAATGCAGCGCTTTTCTAGAAAGCTAGTTAGCTCCGCTTCCGCATCCATAATCTTAACTGGATCAAGTTGTGGTTCGATCAATGCGACAAGGGAAGAAATCTTTGCTGGATCAATGTCTGGTCCAGAACGGGTAAGCTCAAGCTGTTCAATCGCATCCGGAAGAACGCGTGGTGGAGTTGGCGATCTTCTTGCCGCAATATCCAAGGCTACTGCATGAAGCAATTCATCCCTAAGATGCTTTTCAACTCTTTCCATCTCCCCTCCAACCAAGTCCTTGTTCTCTCCGCATCGAGCGTGCCGAAGGCAGGCTCGATTGACTGGCTCATGTTCCCACAAATAGTTCTCGAACGAATAACGCGCCAGAATAATGACGCAACGGTGAGGCACCTTTGTGCGCTTCAATATCCTATAGTCGCCATCCAGAATCACGAGGTAGGGGTAGTCGTGATCTACCAGGGCTTGAATGAGCGCATTGGCATTCTCCGAACCGTGAAAAGCTTCCATGCGGCAGGGAATTTGCTCTGTAATTGGCTCGTAGAAAAAGATGTCGGTTGGTCCTTCAACCCAAATGGTCGGAACCTGATGGAATCTCCACTTTTCCGCGAGGCCGCCGGGCGTTCTTGAGAAACACATAATTAGGAACGATTCACTAACAAGTAACGCATTTCATCTCGGGCCATTTGTATACGAAGAGCGTCACCCACTTGAAAAAGAATCGACCTGCTGCGAGCATCGCTGGCGATGATCCGAACGGGAGTGGTCGCAGCATGAACGAGTTTCCGGGTTACGGCGCAGCGCACGAGGAGACGATGCGGATGTTCTCGCGCACCTTGGACGAGGACCATCGCCGCCGCTACGCGGCGATCGAGGCGCTGAAGATCGGTTTCGGCGGCATCACCTATGTGGCGCGTGTGCTGGGGATGAGTCGACGCACGCTCTACACCGGGATTCGCGAGTTGGAGCA
Source organism: Thiocapsa rosea (assembly GCF_003634315.1). Taxonomy (NCBI): domain Bacteria; kingdom Pseudomonadati; phylum Pseudomonadota; class Gammaproteobacteria; order Chromatiales; family Chromatiaceae; genus Thiocapsa; species Thiocapsa rosea. The sequence continues at coordinate 951,782 of NZ_RBXL01000001.1, read as the reverse complement.
GTTGCGCGAAGACGACCCGGACCATCCGCGGCGCCCGAGCGGCGATGCCAAGCGGGTGCGCCGCCCGGGCGGGGGCCGTCCGCCGATCACCGAACGCAAACCGCAGCTGGAATCGACGCTGCACGAGGTGCTCGAGGTCCATAGCGCCGGCAGTCCGACCGACGAGCGGGTGCGCTGGACCGATCTCAAACCGCTGCAGTTGGCCCATCGCCTGCTTGAGCACGGGTTCGAGATCAGTCGCAATACGGCCGCCGCGTTGCTGGATCGGGCCGGCTTTCGTCGCCGCGCCCTGCGCAAGGAGTTGATCACCGGCGTGGTCGACCCGAAGGCGCGCGACGAGCAGTTCCGCCACATCGCCGCGCTGCGCCGTCTGGCGCGTCGGCGCGGGATTCCGGTGTTCAGTATCGACACCAAGAAGAAGGAGTTGCTCGGCACCCTGCATCGGCCGGGACAGTCCTACAGCACCGCACCGCAAACGGTCTTCGATCACGACTTTCGCCACCTCGCCGACGGCGTGCTGGTGCCGCATGGCGTCTACGACGTGCGCGCCAACGTCGGCTTCATCACGCTCGGGACCTCGCGCGAGACCAGCGCCTTCGTCTGCGACGCCATCGCCTTGGCCTGGACGGTGCTGTTCCGGGCGATGTATCCCAACGCGACCGAACTGCTGTTGCTGTTGGACTGCGGCGGGGCCAATGCCGCGCGCTCGCTGCGCTTCAAGGAGGACCTGATCGACCTGGCCCGGCGCTTGGGCGTGCGTCTGCGCATCGCCCACTATCCGCCCTATACCTCCAAGTGGAACCCCATCGAGCACCGCCTGTTCAGCCAGGTCGAGCGCTCCTGGCGCGGGGTCATGCTCGACAGCCCGGAGACGGCTCTGCGCACCGTCGAGCAGACACGCACCCAAACGGGGTTGAACGTGACCGCGCGGATCCTCGATGCAACTTACGAGATCGGGCGCACGTGCTCCGACACGTTCCGCGACGTCAAGGATCGGTTCATTCGCCATGACTGCGTGAACGGACAATGGAACTACCTTGTCGATCCGAATGGGTTCGCTTATTAAAATGTTTAACTTGTTTTTGAACGGTTACTTAGAATCGTGCCAAGTCGATCACTTTGTTTCCGAAGCCGGCGGCGATATCAGGCGAGTGCGTTGCAACGATAAACTGGCAACGCCCGGCAAGCTGCGTCAGTGAACCCAGTAACTTCTCCTGCCATGATACATGAAGTGAAAGCTCGGGCTCGTCCGCTACATAAACCACTGGCGATTTTTCAGACAGTAACGCCTGTGTAAGTAGAATCAATATCTGCTTTTCGCCGGAAGATAGATGGCGCCATTCAATCGGACCCCGTTGCGCTTTGTTTGGGGAAATAACCAATTCTCCACGATCAGAGACGTCGACTGATTTCTCTCTTAGGAAGGAGTTTACAATCCTTTCGTATGAGTGAAGCGGAGAGAATAGCTTCTCACGCTTAGTCTCCAATTCCTGAGCGAACGTCACGATCGATCGCGTGCGACTTATCAGCGGGATAATGATCAACGTTTCCATGTCGATTTCGGTTGGGCTTGACGTAAACTTTGACAGAGCCCTTTTTGCGGCAGCAAAATGATCGTTAATCCTTTCCTCCATATTCCTGTCTACCAACCCTACATCGCGGAACGCTTGAAGGAGCGCCTGCTTGTCCCCCTCGGATGGCGCAATCGATTGCTGTGGTTTCAGCAGCAGTCTATCATGTTGCTTATCATAGAGAATGTTTTCCAGTGCGTGACGCTGGAATTCTTTTCTTAACTCTGAAAGCTCTGTATTTAGCGATAGACGATATTGTTGCAACGAATCCACTAAGCCCGCAAGGCATTCATCAACGGACTCTAGTGGCTTCCTATGCAAGCGCTTTCGCGCCACCTCTTCTTCTTCTGCAATGGGAAGTCTTCGACTAACCGGAAGCCAAACCGCGGGGACTAACTCCCGAAGACTTTTTTGTAGACGACGTAGGTCGCCTTTAATCCCAAAATGGCGGCGCGCCATTTCAAGTGGAATATCGGCGAAACTTGGGTCGTCGCCAAACTGCTGAAAGGGAGCGAGTGGGACGTTAAAGGGCTGTCTATCAATATGAATCGTGAGATCTTGTTCTGATTGTGTAAGCCGCACTTCACGTCGCTCATTTCCTTCGAATGCCTTTAGCCCTAAGACCACTTCAGAGAACTGCGTGCGGCATAGGCGCGGGAAATTTGCGGTGAGGGTATCGTATAGAATATTAATCAGGGTCGTTTTCCCCGAGGCATTTGGCCCAATGATCACGTTTACGTCTTCATGAAGTAATATGGGGTAGTTCTTGTAACCCCAGAGTCCTGTAACGTCGAAACTTCTGATGAAGTAGGTGTTCATAGTTTATGTTCGCACGTTGCAAGTTCCCCACTCAGCAGTTGCGGCAGCAAGGTGTCGCGTAACGTGACGAGGGTTCGGGATAGGAACAGGGTGCCATTCGGGACAGACCACGGTTTTCGAGAACTGGCGTCGATCAGAAACCTCATCGCGCCAAGCTCTTCAGCGCGTAACGGTGTCTCATCAAATCAGCAGCGAATCGCAGACAAGCATCGATATCGGCTGGCTCCAGCGATGGATACTGGTTCAGGATTTCCTCCCGTGTCTCTCCGGCGCTGAGGAAACCCAGGATCGTCTCGACGGTGATCCGCAGTCCCCTGATGGTCGGATGTCCGTTGCAGAGGTCAGGATTGACGGTGATACGGCCGTCCAGGTACGAGAGGGGGCGTGATGCTGTCTGACACTGCGTTCATTGAGTCTGGCTCCAGGTGTTGTGTCGCCATCAGCGACTCGGTCGATGTCGAACCGCCGGAGATGCAACTCTCATTCGGCTTCGCCTCTGGCCGTTTCAGACCATAGGTTACTTCGATTCGCCGATCGGCTCCTGCCGAAATTCGAGCATCGCTCGTTCACCAAGCCCATGATGTGCGGCCTCCCGTCGGAACGGTCCGCAGGGTGCGGCGAGGAACGACCCGCACCCTGTACATCCGGCGCGGCTTGCTAGCTCACCGCGCCCGGTGTGTGGCGCAACGGCCGCAATCACGATCCGTCCACTCACCACCCCCGCTCCAACAACGGCCCCAAAAACCGCCCGGTATGCGACCGCGCGTTCGCGGCAATCTGCTCGGGCGTCCCGACCGCGATGATCTCGCCGCCCCGGTGCCCGCCCTCCGGCCCCAAGTCGATGATCCAATCCGCCGTTTTGATGACATCCAGGTTGTGCTCGATCACGACTACGGTGTTGCCCTGGTCGCGGAAGCGGTGCAGCACATCGAGCAGGTGCTTGACGTCGTGGAAGTGCAGGCCGGTGGTGGGCTCGTCGAGGATATAGAGCGTCCGGCCGGTGTCGCGCTTGCTGAGCTCGCGGCTGAGCTTGACGCGTTGGGCCTCGCCGCCGGAGAGCGTGGTGGCGCTCTGGCCGAGGCGGACATAGGCGAGGCCGACATCCATCAGGGTCTGGAGCTTGCGTTTGATGAGCTGGACGGGCGAGAAGAAGTCGAGCGCGTCCTCGATGGTGAGGTTCAGCACCTCGTCGATGGTCTTGCCCTTGTAGCGGATCTCGAGCGTTTCGCGGTTGTAGCGCCGGCCCTTGCAGGTGTCGCACTGGACATAGATGTCGGGCAGGAAGTGCATCTCGACCCGAATGAGTCCGTCCCCTTTGCACGCCTCGCAGCGTCCGCCCTTGACGTTGAAGCTGAAGCGGCCGGGTCCATAGCCGCGCGAGCGCGCCTCGGGGACGGCGGCGAAGAGGTCGCGCACCAGGTTGAAGAGCCCGGTGTAGGTGGCGGGGTTGGAGCGCGGGGTCCGACCGATGGGACTCTGGTCGATGTCGACGACCTTGTCGAAGTAGTCGAGCCCTTCGATGGCGGTATGGGGTGCCGGCTGGAGGCTGGAGCCGTTGAGATGACGTGCGGCGACGGGGAAGAGCGTGTCGTTGATCAGGGTGGACTTGCCCGAGCCCGAGACGCCGGTGATGCAGACGAAGCTCCCAACCGGGATCTCGGCATCGACGGCGCGCAGGTTGTTGCCCCGTGCACCCAGGATACGCAGTTGGCGGTCCGGATCGTTGGCCGTGCGCTGTGTCGGGATGGCGACGCGCAGGTCACCGCAGAGGTAGCGCCCGGTCAGGGATCGGGGTGCGGCCGTGATCTGCTCCGCGGTCCCTTGGGCGACGATCTCGCCGCCGTGCACGCCGGCGCCCGGTCCCAGGTCGACGACCAGATCGGCGCAGCGGATCGCCTCCTCGTCGTGCTCGACGACGATGACGGTGTTGCCGATGTCGCGCAGGTGGGTCAGGGTCTTGAGCAGGCGGGCATTGTCGCGCTGGTGCAGCCCGATCGATGGCTCGTCCAGGATGTACATGACGCCGACCAGCCCGGCGCCGATCTGGCTGGCGAGCCGGATGCGTTGGGCCTCGCCGCCGGAGAGCGTCTCGGCGCTGCGGTCGAGGGTCAGATAGTCGAGGCCGACGTCGACCAGGAAGCGCAGCCGGGTGGCGATCTCCTTGATGACCCGAGCGCCGATCTCGCCGCGCTTGCCGGGGAGCTCCAGCGCCTCGAAGAAGGTCAGGGAGTCGCCGACCGGCATGGCGGCGACGGCGGGCAGGTTGTAAGTCTCCAGAAAGACATGACGGGCCGCTTCGTTCAGGCGCGAGCCGCCGCAGGTGGGGCAGGGTTGGTACGAGAGATAACGCGCGAGCTCCTCGCGGACTGCGCTGGAGTCGGTCTCTTTGTAGCGCCGCTCCATGTTGCGGATGATGCCCTCGAAGGGACGCACCTTGGCCGCACCCCGTTCGTGCGGCAACTTGAGCTTGATCTTCTCCTTGCCGGTGCCGAAGAGGATCAGCTCCTGAGTCGGGGTGTCGAGTTGGTTCCATGGCGTCTCGACATCGAACCCATAGTGCTCGCCCAGACCACGGATCACCTGAAAGTAAAAGGAGTTGCGCCGATCCCAGCCGCGCACCGCGCCGGCCGCCAGGCTCATCTCCGGATGGAGAACGACCTTTGCGGGGTCGAAGAACTGCTCCATCCCGAGCCCGTCGCAGGTGGGGCAGGCGCCGACCGGGTTGTTGAAGGAGAAGATCCGGGGTTCGAGCTCCGGGATGCTGTAGCCGCAGACCGGGCAGGCGAAGGACGCCGAGAAGGTGATCATGGGCCGCTCGGGCTCGTCGATCGCGGCGACGCGGACGATGCCGCCCGAGAGCTTGAGCGCGGTCTCGAAGGACTCGGCCAGTCGCAGGGCGAGATCGGGACGCACCCGGAAGCGGTCCACCACCACCTCGATGTCGTGCTTCTTCTTGATGTCCAGCTCGGGCGGGTCGTCGAGCTCGTAGAGATCGCCGTCGATGCGGGCGCGCACGAAGCCTTGCGCATGCAGCTCGCCGATCAGCCGCTGGTACTCGCCCTTGCGCGCCGAGACTACGGGTGCGAGCAGCATCAGCCGATCGCCCTCCGGTAGGGCCATGACTTGATCCACCATCTGACTGATCGTCTGGGCCTCCAGCGGCTCGTCGTGCGCCGGGCAGCGCGGCTGGCCGACGCGTGCGAAGAGCAGGCGCAGATAGTCGTAGATCTCGGTGATGGTGCCGACGGTGGAGCGCGGATTGTGCGAGGTCGTCTTCTGCTCGATCGAGATGGCCGGGGAGAGCCCCTCGATATGGTCCAGGTCCGGCTTCTCCATGACCGACAGGAATTGCCGGGCATAGGACGAGAGCGACTCGACATAGCGGCGCTGGCCCTCGGCATAGATGGTGTCGAAGGCGAGCGATGACTTGCCCGAGCCCGACAGACCGGTGAAGACGATCAGCCGTTGGCGGGGCAGGTCGAGATCAATGCTTTTGAGGTTATGGGTGCGTGCGCCGCGGATGCGGATTGTGTCCATGGGGCTGGGAGACCTGCGGCGGGTGGGCGGCCAATTCCCGATTATTCCTTAAAGATCGCTCGACCGTCTCCATCCGCCGCCGCGGATCGGGCGGTCTGCGGCGGATGGTGCCGGGGCGGCGACCAAGGCTGGCCCCCGGTGTCGGGGAAGATGCGACGGCAGGTATGGCCGCCGTGTCATCGGCGGCTACACGCAGCGCTCAATGCTCGTCGTGAAGCTCCAATCGCCGCTCCAAACGTTCCAGGCGGCGTTTGATGTCGTCGACGTCCGATTTGCTGCCGTAGACCGCTGCCGTGAGTCCTGCGAGCTGTTGCCCCATCGCCGAGAGCTGGAGACTGTTGGCGGTCACCTCGCGTTTGATGTCTGCGATGTCCGCTCGGATCGCGCGAAGATGCTCGAGGACGAGATTTTCGATGTCTGCCGTCATTCGGTGTTTCTCCGCGGAATTCGTTTTGAGAAGACTGGTCTGCGGGAGGATCCCTGTCAATCGCGATCGGGCACGATCGCCGACAAGCCCTTATACTCGCGTCTTCCCCGAATCGACGTCGCAGGCCACCGTCCTTGACCCCGTCTCATCAACCCCTTGTCGCCTTCACCGGGCTGGAGAAGCGCGCTGCGGCCGGTCTGGCCGCGATCTTCTCCACGCGCATGCTGGGCCTCTTTATGGTCCTGCCGGTTTTTGCACTCTATGCACACGACCTGGAGGGCGCTACGCCCTTGCTGGTCGGACTGGCGATCGGCGCCTACGGCTTGACGCAGGCGCTGTTTCAGATCCCGCTCGGGCTGCTGTCGGATCGGATCGGCCGCAAACCCGTGATCTACGGGGGGCTGGTGTTGTTCGCGATCGGCAGCGTCGTCGCGGCCCTTGCCGATCAGATCGAGCTGGTCATCCTGGGGCGCGTGATTCAGGGCAGCGGTGCCATCGCGGCGGCGACCATTGCGCTCACCGCCGATCTGACCCGCGATGCGGTGCGCACGCGCGCCATGGCGGCGATCGGGATCAGCGTCGCCCTGTCGTTTGCCGCGGCGCTTGTGGTCGGACCGCCCTTGGCGCGCTGGCTCGGGATCTCGGGCATCTTTTGGCTGACCGCGTTTCTGGCGATCGCCGGCATGTTGGTGCTGGCCTATGTCGTGCCCGAGCCCGAACGCTCCAGCGTCCATCGCGAGGCCCAGCCGGTGATGGATCAGTTCGCGGGCGTGCTGGGTAACCCCACGTTGCTGCGCCTGGATCTGGGCATCTTCCTGCTGCACCTCACCATGGTGAGCATGTTCGTAGTGCTGCCGCTGTCGATCGAATCGGCCGGCCTGGCGGCCGTGGATCATTGGCTGCTCTATCTGCCGGTTGTCCTGCTCGCGATCGTGATCATGGTCCCCTTCATCATCATGGCCGAGCGCGGCGGCAAGGTGAAGGCCGTGCTGATCGGTGCGGTCACGGCGATGTGTGCGTCGATGGTGGGCTTCTACCTGTTCAATCAGTCGATTTGGGTCGTCGGGTTCCTGCTGCTGGTGATGTTCACCGTCTTCAACCTGATGGAGGCCATCCTGCCGTCGCTGGTCTCGAAGGCCGCGCGTGCCGGTGCGCGCGGGACGGCGATGGGGGTCTTCTCCAGCTCGCAGTTCATCGGTGCTTTTTTGGGCGGACTGCTCGGCGGTTTGGCACATCAGAGCTTCGGGGCGGACGCCGTCTATCTGGTCGGGGCCGCGACCTCGCTGGTGTGGATCGGTCTGGCGGCCACGATGGCGATGCCGGCGAATCTGACGGCCCATGTCCTCTCGCTCGGCGATCGACCGGGCGACGAGGGTTTGGGTCTCGAGGCGCGTCTGCTGGCCATCCCGGGTGTGGAGGACGCCGTCGTCGCGCTCGACGAGGGTGTCGCCTACCTAAAGGTGGACAGTGGCCGACTGGATTGGGCAACATTGCAGACATTTTCGGCCAGAGCCTGAGGACAAACGCCCGGGTCGGCCGCGTGTTTTTTGGCGAGACAACAATCGCCCGCGTATGGCGCGGAGCGGGAGGACTGCATGGCAGGCGTCAACAAGGTAATTCTCATCGGCAACCTCGGGGCTGATCCGGAGGTGCGTTACATGCCGAGCGGCGATGCGGTGGCGAATATCCGCATCGCAACAAGCGAGACCTGGAAGGATAAGAACACGGGCGAGAGACAGGAGCGCACCGAGTGGCACAACGTCGTGTTCTTCGGCAAGATCGCCGAGATCGTCAAGCAGTATCTGCACAAGGGGTCGAAGATCTATGTCGAAGGCAAGCTGCGCACTAAAAAATGGCAGGGTCAGGACGGACAAGATCGCTACACGACCGAGATCATAGTCGACATCAACGGGACCATGCAGATGCTCGACAGCCGTTCGGGCGGCGGTGGTATGGGGTCATCGGTGCCCTTCGACGACGCGCCCGCCCATCAGTCCTCGCGCGGCGGGCGGCCGCAGTCCTCAAGTCCGGCGCCGTCGTCGGGAGGCAGTAGCCCCGGAGGCAGCAGCCAAGGTGCGGCGGATTTCGACGACGACATCCCGTTTTAAACCGCGTCCAGAGCGAGATGCTGATTTTGAGTGAGCTCGACCTTTTGTGCATCGACGGCCCTTGGCGGGGACGCGGTTTAGAATAATCAATTTTTTAAATTCTTAAACCGCGCCGGCTCCAACGGTCGTTAAGTCTGCCGGGGCCGATCCCGTCCAAAAACATCGCATGCCGCGCGGGGCGCGGTTTAAGCCTTCCACCACCAGCGTCAAGGAGCATCGCGAGTGCTGACCCTTCTCGTCACCGGCGGGGCCGGATTCATCGGCGGCAACTTTGTCCACCACATCATCGAGACGACCGATGCGCGGGTGGTCAACCTCGACCTCCTGACCTACGCCGGCAATCTGGACACACTCGCCGATCTGAAGGACAACCCGCGTCACGTCTTCGTGCAGGGCGACATCGCCGATCCTGCGCTGGTCGCCCGGCTCCTTGCCGAGTACGAGGTCGACGCGGTCGTGAACTTTGCGGCCGAGAGCCATGTCGACCGCTCGATCGACGGCCCGGCGCAGTTCGTCCAGACCAACGTGGTCGGCACCTTCAACCTGCTGGACTGCTCCCGTGCCCATTGGGCCAAGCGCAGCGGCGCGGCCAAGGATGCCTTTCGCTTCCTGCATGTCTCGACCGACGAGGTCTATGGCTCGCTCGGGCCGACGGGCCTCTTTACCGAGTCGACTCCGTACGCGCCCAACTCGCCCTATTCCGCGTCCAAGGCCGCGTCCGACCATCTGGTGCGCGCCTGGTTTCACACCTACGGCCTGCCGGTGTTGACGACCAACTGCTCGAACAACTACGGGCCTTACCAGTTCCCGGAGAAGTTGATCCCCTTGATGATCCTGAAGGCCCAGCGCGGCGAGTCCTTGCCCATCTACGGCGACGGCGGGAACGTGCGCGACTGGTTGTACGTCATCGATCACTGCCGGGCGATCCTGCGCGTTCTCGAGGCCGGCAGACCCGGCGAGGTCTACAACGTCGGCGGCAACAGCGAGAAGACCAATCTCGAGGTCGTCGATACGCTCTGCGCCCTGCTCGACGAGCGCCTGCCCGATTCGCCCTATCGGCCGCACGTGGATCTGAAGACCTTCGTCAAAGACCGTCCCGGACACGATCGGCGCTACGCGATCGATGCCGGCAAGCTTAAACGCGAGCTGGGTTGGGAGCCGGCGGAGACCTTTGAATCCGGAATGCGACGCACGGTCGACTGGTTCTTGGACAACCCGGATTGGTGTCGGCGCGTCACCGACGGAAGCTATCTCGGCGAGCGTCTCGGCGGCGCCGGTTGAGGGATCGGATCATGAATCGAAAAGGCATCATCCTGGCCGGGGGCTCCGGCACGCGTCTCTACCCGCTGACGCGGGCGATCAGCAAGCAACTGCTGCCGATCTACGATAAACCGATGATCTATTACCCGCTCTCGACCCTGATGTTGGCGGGGATTCGCGAGATTCTGATCATCTCCACGCCGCATGATCTGCCGATGTTCCGATCCCTGCTCGGGGACGGATCTCAATGGGGGCTGCATCTCGAGTATGCCGAGCAGCCCCATCCGGGCGGGCTCGCGCAAGCCTTCCTGATCGGCAAGGACTTCGTCGGGACATCGCCCTCCTGTCTGATCTTGGGAGACAACATCTTCTACGGTCACGGCTTGGTCGATCAGCTGCGGGCCGCGGGTGCGCGCGAGCGCGGCGCCACCGTCTTCGGTTACTACGTCTCGGATCCGGAGCGCTACGGCGTGGCCGAGTTCGATGCGAGTGGGCATGTCCTGAGTCTCGAAGAGAAACCGAGCACGCCCAAGTCCAACTGGGCGGTGACCGGTATCTATTTCTACGACAATCAGGTCTGCGGGCTCGCCGAGGGTCTGCGCCCGTCGCCGCGCGGCGAGCTGGAGATCACGGATCTCAACATCCGCTATCTCGAGCAAGGCGAGCTTCACGTGACCCGCATCGGCCGCGGAACGGCCTGGCTCGATACCGGCACGCACGAGTCGCTGATGCAGGCCGGGCAGTTCATCGAGACGATCGAGCGTCGCCAAGGTCTCAAGATCTGCTGTCCGGAAGAGGTGGCCTACTTCAACGGCTGGATCGACGACGATCAGCTCCGCGCGATGGGCGAGGAGCTGAAGAAGAGCGGCTACGGCGAGTATCTGCTGAGTCTGCTGAGGCGGGGTGACGTATGAAGGTTATCGAAACGGCGATCCCGGGTGTCCTGATCCTCGAGCCAAAGGTGTTCGGCGACGAGCGCGGTTTCTTCATGGAGACCTACCGGACCAATCGCTATGCCGAGCTGGGCATCCCCGCACCCTTTGTTCAAGACAATCTGTCCTACTCGCGCCGGGGTGTCCTGCGCGGCCTGCACGTCCAGCACCCGCATGCCCAAGGTAAGTTGGTGCAGGTGATGGACGGCGAGGTCTTCGATGTCGCGGTCGATATCCGTCGCGGCTCGCCGACCTTCGGGCGTTGGGTGGGTGCCACGCTGTCGGGAGAGAATCGGCGCCAGTTCTGGATCCCGCCGGGGTTTGCACACGGCTTTCTGGTCACCGGCGACTCGGCCCTCTTCATCTACAAGAACACGGACTATTACAGTCCCGAGACCGAGCTCAGTCTGCGTTGGGACGACCCCGAGATCGGCATCGACTGGCAGCTGGAGGGGATGCCCGAGCTCTCTGCAAAGGATGCTGCCGCGGCCTTTTTGAGCGAGATCCCACCCGAACGCCTTCCCGAATACGAGGCCAGCCTATGACCACCAAGCGTACGGCCACCGAACGGCCCCGTATCCTCCTGATCGGCGCCAACGGGCAAGTCGGTTGGGAGTTGCGGCGCACACTCGCGACACTCGGGGATGTGATCCCGGCCTCCCTCGAAGGGGAATACGGACCGACGATCGATCTGCTGGATCCGGCATCTTTGGCGAGGCTTGTCCAGGACACCGCTCCGGACGCTGTTGTCAACGCCGCCGCCTATACCGCCGTGGACAAGGCCGAGACGGACCGCGATATCGCGCGGCGGATCAATGCCGATGCGGTCGGCGAGCTGGGCGCCATGCTGGCCGGGCGCGGGACGCCGATCATCCATTACTCGACCGACTTCGTGTTCTCCGGCAACCTGGATCGGCCCTACCGGGAAGACGACGCACCGGGTCCGCTCAATGTCTATGGCGAGACCAAGCTCGCCGGCGAGCAGGCGTTGCTGAGCTCCGGCGCCCGTGCCCTGATCTTTCGCACCAGCTGGGTCTATGGCATCCGCGGTGCCAATTTCCTGCTGACGATGCTGCGTCTGCTCAAAGAGCGCGATGAGCTGCGGATCGTCGACGACCAGATCGGCTCGCCGACCTGGAGCCGCATGTTGGCCTCGGCGACGGCACTGGTGCTCTACAGGGTCTTGCGCGGCGACCTGGATCTGGAGAAGGTCGGCGGGCTCTATCATCTGACCGGCTCGGGTCAGGTCAGCTGGTACGGGTTCGCGAGCGCGATCCTGGAGGACGCCGGCCTGGACGCGAGTCTGATCCCGATTCCCTCGTCTGAATATCCGGCGCCGGCGCGCCGCCCGCTCTACTCGGTCCTGGACAACGGCCTCTTCCAAGAGACCTTCGGGCTGGCGATGCCCGACTGGCGGTTGTCGTTAAAGCAGTGTCTGGACGAGAAGGCTTAAACCGCGCCCGGAGTGATATGCGATGTTTTTGGATGGGATCGGCCCCGGCAGACGTCACGACCGTTGGAGTTGGCGCGGTTTAAAATTTTGAAAAATATAAAAATTTAAACCGCGTCTCGTTGAGATCGAGGATATCTCCGAAGCCAAAGGCAACATTAAGGCGATCTCCGGAAATCAACATCCCAATTGCGCAGAGGATCGTCCGGCAGTGCCGCCTACGGTCGTCGCGAAGCGGCGAACCCCCCGGGATAGACGACTTGCAGTCGTCCTCTTCAGCCGGCCCGACGGCCCGCAAGTTCGCAGTCAACGCGACGCGCTCGAGAACCGCGCTGGACGCGGTTTAGGTTTATGCCTCGGACCGCGCGGGATCACGTCCTCGACGCATTCCCGAACAAGAGCGGCAAGACGTCGTGATAGCGCGAGGCGAAGTGCACCTTTAAGCCCTTGCGAACGTGCTCGGGCACCTCTTCGAACTCGCCTCGGTTGTCTTCGGGAAGGATGATCTCGCGGATGCCGGCGCGCCGTGCCGCGATCAGCTTCTCGCGAATCCCGCCGACCGGGAAGACCTCGCCGGTCAAGGTGATCTCGCCGGTCATGGCGAGCCGCCGGATCGGTTGGTTGCGGGCGAGGGAGAGGAGGGCCGATGTCATGGTGATGCCGGCCGAGGGGCCGTCCTTGGGGGTGGCGCCCGCGGGGACGTGGATATGGATGAAGGCGTTCTCGAAGAAGGCCGGATCGGCACCAAGCTCGGCGGCGTGGCCGACCAGGTAGCCGTAGGCGATCTCGGCGGATTCCTTCATGACGTCGCCGAGCTGGCCGGTGAGCTTGAAGCCGCGTGTGAAGCTGTGGGTCCGGGCGGCCTCGATGGAGAGCGTGGCGCCGCCCATCGCGGTCCAGGCCAGACCGGTGACGACGCCGGGGCCGGAGAGCTTGCGCTCGTCGCGAAACACCGGGCTGCCGAGATAGCCCTTCAGGTCGTCCGCGCCGACGCTGATCGGTGTCTCTTCGCCCTCGAGCATCCGCACGGCGACCTTGCGCACGATCTTGCCGAGCTGCTTTTCCAATCGCCGCACCCCGGCGTCGCGGGCATAGGCATCGATCAGGGCGCGCAGTGTCTTGGTGTCGAGCGTCACCGCACGTTTGGCAAGCCCTGCCCGGGCGATCTGGCGCGGCAGCAGATATTTCTTCGCGATCTGGAGCTTCTCCTCGGCGATATAGCCGGAGAGCTGAATGACCTCCATGCGGTCGAGCAAGGGGCCGGGGATGCTGTCGGTCTGGTTTGCCGTGCAGACGAACAGAACCTTCGAGAGGTCGAAACGCAGATCCAGATAATGATCGAGAAAGTCGCTGTTCTGCTCCGGGTCGAGGACCTCGAGCAGGGCCGAGGCGGGGTCGCCATGGTATGAGGCGCCGACCTTGTCGATCTCGTCGAGCATGATGACGGGATTGGCCGTGCCGGCGTCTTTGATCGCCTGGAGGAACTTGCCGGGCATGGCGCCGATGTAGGTGCGACGGTGGCCCTTGATCTCGGCCTCGTCGCGGATGCCGCCGACCGAGAAGCGATAGAAGCGTCGGCCGAGCGCGTCGGCGATGGAGTGCCCGATCGAGGTCTTGCCCACACCGGGAGGGCCGACCAGCAGGATGATGGAGCCGGCGATCTCGCCCTTGTGGATACCGACGGCGAGGAACTCCAGGATACGTTTCTTCACATCCTCCAGGCCGTAATGGTCTCGATCCAACACGCGGCGCGCCCGCTTGAGATCCAGCTTGTCGGCCGAGTGCTTGCCCCAAGGCAGGATCGTGATCCAGTCCAGATAGTTGCGGGTCACGGCGTATTCCGGAGAACCGGTCTCCAGCATGCGCAGCTTGTCCATCTCCTCTTCGATCCGCTTGCTCGCCTGCTCGGTCAGAACGAGCTTTTCGATCCGCTCGTTGAAGCGGTCGATCTCCGCCGTGCGGTCGTCCTTGGCGATGCCGAGCTCCTTCTGGATCGCCTTGAGCTGCTCGCGCAAAAAGAACTCGCGCTGCTGCTTGTGCATCTTCTCCTCGACCGTGCGCCGGATCTTCTGCTGTGCGCGGGCGAGCTCGAGCTCGTTGTTGAGCAAGACCAGCACCTTCTCCATGCGCGGCAAGAGCGGGAGGATCTCCAGGACATCCTGCAGCTGCTCCTTGGTGGAGGTCGTGAGGCTGGCCGCGAAATCGGACAGATGCGACGGATCGTCGGGGCCGAAGCGGTCGAGGAACATCCGCAGCTCTTCGACATAGAGCGGGTTGAGCGGCAGCAGCTCTTTGATGGTGTTGATCACGGCCATGGCGTAGGCCTTGATCTCCTCGTTCGGCGGACCGGCCGGCTCGGGGAGATAGGTCACCTGCGCGTCGAAGGGGACTTCGCGGCTGACCCAGTTGGCGATGCTGAAGCGCTGCAGGCACTCCACCAGGACTTGGAGGTGGCCGTCTTGCTGATGGACGCGGTGGACCCGGCAGGCCGTGCCGACCGGATAGAAATCGGTCGTCTGCGCCTCTTCGGAGGTCTCGCTGCGCACCAGCACGACGCCCAGGATCTTGTGCTCGCTCTCCCCGACCACCTTGAGTGTCGAGGACCAGCTCTCCGCATCCATCATCAGCGGAACGGCTTGGCCGGGAAAGAAGGGACGCGAGGCGACCGGCAGGATGGGGATGCGGGTCGGGAGGACATCGTTGGCCCGCGCGAGCGTGATTTCGGAACCCTCGTCGCCCCTGATATCGCTCGAATCCTCTCCTAAATCCTCGCCTGAATCCTCGACCGCCATTGCGCTGTCCTCCTTCGTCAATACCCCAATCGGATCGGTCAATTTCAGGGTACGACCGGCGATTTGCAAGCGGCATTCGCCAAGCGCGCATAGCTCGCGACATCGAGGTTTTCGGCCCTCAGCGTCGGATCGATCCCGGTTGCGATCAGCAGCTGTGCATCGACCAGTTTGGAGAGACTGTTGCGCAGGGTCTTGCGACGCTGCCCGAAGGCCGCGGCGACGATACGGGCGTGCAGTGCCGGGTCGTCGACGGGGTAGGGAAGCGGTCGATGGGGCCGTAACCTGAGGAAAGCGGACTCGACCTTCGGGGCCGGGGTGAAGGCGCCAGCACCGATGCGAAAGAGGCAGTCCGTCGAGCACAGCGTCTGAACCATCACCGAGAGTCGCCCGTAGGTCTTGTCGCCCGGGTCCGCGACGATGCGCTCCACGACCTCCTTTTGAAGCATCAGGTGCATGTCCTCGATGCAGTCGGCCTGCTCCAGGAATCGGAACAAGAGCGGTGTGGAGATGTTGTAGGGGAGATTCCCGACGAGACGCAGGCTCTCGCCCTCGTGCACGAGTCCGCAGAGGTCGAAGTTCAGGGCATCGGCCTGGTGGATCCGAAGCTCTCCGAGCGGGCCGAGCCGATCGGCGAGCGGGCCGACCAGGTCGCGATCCAGCTCGACGACATCGAGCGAGCCGACGGCGGTCAGGAGTCCTTGTGTGATGGCGCCCTGCCCGGGACCGATCTCGACGACGCGCTCGCCGGGTGTGGCGGCAATCGCCCCGTGGATACGGTCGATCACCTGGCGGTCGTGAAGGAAGTTCTGGCCGAAACGCTTGCGTGCGCGGTGGTCCATTAAACTGCGTCCGGCCTGATATGGATTGGTTGCGCCTCGATTCGGCCTCCGATCAATCCACGGCCGTCGGAGCCGACGCAGTTTAAGAGAGTATTTTTTTTCATTTAAACCACGTCGGCTCTAAGATGGTTGATATATTCGAGGGGTATTTTGCGCCTGGGCGTCCGGCGCCCGGTGAGTTGAGGCGATCTCCGGAAAAGGATCTACCCGCAGAGCCGGAACCAAGTGGTCGAAGGCTATACTCGTTGTCGTTGTCGTTGTCGTTGTCGTTGTCGTTGTCGTTGTCGTTGTCGTGTTCGTCGTCGTCCGGAATCCGATTACGACAACGACAACGATTGGATTCGGGGCTTAAACCGCGCCAGCTCCAACAAACGACGCATACCGCACCGGGCGCGTTTTAGCAGTTGTGGCAGACCTCGTGGGCGAACTGCTCGAGTTTACGCGTATCGGCGGCGAAGAGTCGGATACCCTCGGCGAGTTTTTCGGAGGCCATGGCGTCTTCGTTGAGTTCCCAGCGGAAGCCGGGCTCGTCGAACCCGACCTTCGGGATCTCCATGTCGAGCGCCCCTTCGGGGTCGAGTTTGCGCGGAACATCGCCTTCGGTCGAAGCAAGCTCGCCGAGCAGGGCGGGCGAGATGGTGAGGTAGTCGCAGCCGGCCAGCTCCAGGATCTCGTCGAGATTGCGGAAGCTCGCGCCCATGACGACGGTGTCGTAGCCGTGGCGTTTGTAGTAGTTGTAGATGCGGGTGACGGACTGCACACCCGGATCCTCGTCGGCCGGGTAGCCGGAGACGTTGTCGGTGTTCTTGTACCAGTCGAGGATACGTCCGACGAAGGGCGAGATGAGTGTGACGCCCGCGTCGGCGCAGGCGACGGCTTGGGCGAAGCTGAACAAGAGGGTCAAATTGCAGTGCAGCCCTTGGCGCTGCAGGATCTCGGCGGCTCGGATGCCTTCCCAGGTCGAGGCGATCTTGAAGAGGACTCGGGTGCTCGGGTCGATGCCGACGGCTTGGTACAGCTCCACCAGTGCCGCGGCGCGCTTAAGCGTCGCCTCGGTGTTGAAGGAGAGCCGCGCATCGATCTCGGTCGAGACCCGTCCGGGAACAATCTTCAGGATCTCCGTGCCGAAGTTCACGGCGAGCTTGTCCATGGCTGCCCGGGCTTGGCCCATCGGGTCGCTGCCGCCCTCGCGGGTGCCGAAGAGAACGGCGTCCTCCACCAGTTCGCGGTACTGCGGCATCTGGGCCGCTTTGAAGATCAGGGACGGGTTGGTGGTGGCATCTTGGGGCTGATACTCGGCGATGGACTCGAAATCGCCGGTGTCGGCGACGACCGTGGTCATGGTCTTGAGTTGGTCGAGCTTGCTCATGGTTCCACACCTTCTTCAAGGTTGAGACGCGTCGGCGTCGATGGGTTGACCTTAACGGAATCCGATGACGATTTCGAATCCGTCCGGGCGCTCGATGCGCCTCCAGAAAAGGGCCTGTCGCGCAGCCGCGCAAGAACCGCGCCGGCAGGGTGACCCGTCGAGGGCGTTTCGCCGGTGTCGATTCCGCGGGTGTCCTCTGCGCTCTTGTCGTTCATACTCAAGACCTATCGGGCCAAGGGTACGAGGTGTTTCGAACATCCTATGAGCCATTCGACAACGGAGCTTCGGGTGCCCGACGGCACGCCGTTCCAACAGGTCTCGGATCTGCTGACGGGATTCTATCGTCCTATCCTCGCGCCATCGGAGACGACGACGCGTGTGTTTTACGACACCTTCGATTGGGCGATCTTTCACGACGGCGGTGCTCTGGAATGCCGTACGCAGCGCTCGACGCGACGTCTGATCCGAAGCGATCTGGACGGCGCGTCGCCGTCTCTGTCTCAGACCCTTGCCGGTGATCCCGGTTTCGCCTCCGATCTTCCGCTCGGACCGGTGCGCGAGCGCATCCTGGAGATTTGCGGGATCCGACGGCTGCTCCCGCTTGTCGAGGTCGAGAGTCATATCACCGTCTTTCGGCTCGTCAACGACGATGCCGAGACCCTGTTGCGCGTCGAGATCGAGGCGCTGAGCGCACGCAACGCGGGCGGTGCTGTCTGCGGGCCGCTCGCGTCGCGTATCCGCCTCGTCGCGGAGCACTACCACGAGCAGATCGCGCAGGAGGTGACCGATCTCCTGACCGAACGACTCGGGCTCGAGGCCGTCGAGACACCGATCCTGTTGGAGGCGCTCTCGGCGTGCGGTCGATCCCCCGGAGACTATTCGTCCAAGATCGAGGATCGCCTCGATCCCGATCAGAGATCGGACGCGGCGCTCAAGACGCTCCTGCGGAGCCTGTTCACGACCCTGATCGCAAATCTGGACGGTGCGCGGGAGCATCTGGACAGTGAGTTCCTGCATGATCTGCGCGTCGCCACGCGCCGCACGCGCTCGGTCCTGGGCCAGGCGAAGGGCGTGTTTCCGGCCGATCTCCTCGAGGCTTACAAGGTCAGGTTCGCTTGGTTGCAGCAGGTCACCGGGCCGGTCCGTGATTTGGATGTCTATCTCCTGGATTTCGACCGTTATCGCGAGGCACTGCCGGTCCGGCTGCGTCCGAGTCTCGACCCGGTCCATGCCTTCTTGTCGGCCCGCCTGAGCGAGGAGCAGGGCCGCCTTTCCGTTGCCTTGAGCTCCCCCGCCTTCGCCGATTTGATGCGGGAGTGGAGGGTCTTCCTCGAGGCTCCGATCGCCGAGCATCTGGCCGAGCCCAATGCCCTGCGTCCGATCAAGGCGCTCGCCGACGAGCGCATTCGGCGCATGGCGAAACGCGTGCGTCGCGAGGGTCTCGCCATTCGGCCGGACTCCCCCGCCACCGAGCTGCATGAGCTGCGCAAGAGCTGCAAGAAGCTCCGATACCTGATGGAGCTTTTCCAGAGTCTCTATCCGCGGGGCAAGATGACCCGATTGATCAAGCTGCTCAAGACCCTGCTTGATCATCTTGGTCTGATTCAGGACTTGGCGGTACAGGCCGAGCACCTGCTCGACTGGGCCAAGCAGATGCAGGCCGAGGCTAGGGCCGATACCGAGACGCTGCTCGCGATGGGCGCGCTCGTCGGTCAGCTCTTGGGGCGCCAGGAGCAGGCCCGCGAGGCATTCGCCGAGGTCTTCGATCGGTATCTGCACGACGACCACCAAGCGTTGTTCCGTGCCCTGTTCGAGCGCGGCTGAGACACGATCGGTAAGGGGAGTGCGTTGGTCGTATCGAGAACCCCCGCCGCAGGCGGGGTTCGGAGGAGGTCAAGAGAGGTGTCGATGAGATTGACTCTGCCGTCAGGCCTGAGGACGTCGCTCGTGTTGCTTGCCGCTGTTGCGACCGGCGCCGGCGCGGCCAACCCGGAGGAGGGGCTCTTCGATCTGGACGATCTTCGGGTGAAAATCACCGAAACCCTTCCCTATGTTGAGGTCGAGCACGCGGGGAAACCGGTCATCTTGATGCGCCACCAGGAGCCGGATCACACCATCGTTGCGCCCTACGAGCAGACCGCCCGCGACTGCCCTCCCTACTGCATCCAACCGATGCAGCTGGCGCCCGGCGTGGAGACCATCGGCGAGCTCGAGCTGATCGCCTATCTCGTGCGCGCATCCAAGGGCGAGCCGATCCTGGTGATCGATTCACGCATCGAGCCATGGGTGTCGCAGGGGATGATCCCGGGTGCAATCCATCTCCCCTACACGCGACTGGATCCGGCGCACGCGCAGCCCGAGGCGGTGGCCGAGTTGTTGGAGTTCGAACTCGGTGCGATTCGCTTGAATGCGCTCTGGAACTTCAGCGCCGCCAAGACCTTGGTCTTTTACTGCAACGGACCTTGGTGCGGGCAATCCCCGACCAATATCCGCGCCTTGCTGGCGCTCGGCTATCCCGCGGATCGGATCAAGTGGTATCGCGGCGGGATGCAGATGTGGGAGCAGCTCGGCTTCACGACCGTGAAGCCGTCGGCGGCGAACGCCGACGAATAAGCTGCGGCATTGGTAATCGATGCCCACACGTCTGCGAGGGTGCTCGGCAAGTTGAGCATCGAATCTAAACCGCGCCGGCTCCGACAGTCATCGGAGCCGGCGCGGCCAAGCCATTCCAACAAATGACGCATACCGCTCCGGGCGCGGTTTAGGGAATCCGAAGCGGCGTTTCTGTCTCGCGCGGCGATGCGCCCGGCAGCTGATCCGATGCGAGAGGCTCGCTCGGGTCGATCAGGCGCCGCACCCAATCCAGCATCGGCTCGATCGCCGCTTCGGCGGTCGGCGTCAGCACGTAATTGGAATAGTCGAAGGAGGTCCCGCACGCCGAGACCAGGAAGGTCTCGGGGACCTTGTCGTAGAGTGTCTCGCACCAGGCGAGCAGCTCGCGTGGATCCAGAAAATGCGCCATGGTCGACATGGCGCTGGCGTCGGGGGCGAGCGACCGGCAGCGCACCTCGCCCGGTGCGCCGTCGACCGCGGCGTCGAGAAAGACGACGCGGTCGTGCTCCACCAAATCGGCGACCAGTTCGGCTGTGAGGATGTGGCGCGAGATCACCTCCACGCCTTCCGGCATGCCCTCGGCCTGTAGCCGATCCGCGACCAGCGGCCCAATCGCGTCATCGCCGCGGATCGGGCTGCCGTAGCCGATGATCAAGATCTTCCTGCCTCCCATGCTTGTGCGATCCATTCAGCCGCGCCTGAGCGTGTCGACAACCCGGCCGGTCGCATCCTTCAGCTCGATGGCGAGCGGCATCTCCCCGAAGGCATGCGAGGCGCAGGACAGACAGGGGTCGAAGCAGCGGATAACCGCCTCGACGCGATTGAGCATCCCCTCCTGAAGATTGTTGCCGTCGACATAGGCATCGGCGACCTGACGGATGCTCTGGTTCATGGCGAGGTTGTTGTGTCCGGTCGCGATGATGAGGTTCACCCAGGTGATGAGCCCCTCGTCGTCGATGCGGTAGTGATGCATCAGGATCCCGCGAGGGGCTTCGGTCACCCCGATGCCTTCGTAGCGGTTGCTGCGGGCACGGGCACGCACGCGCGCGTCGAGGATGGTCGGATCCTTGAGAAGGCGCTCCATCATCTCGAGCGCGTAGATGATCTCGACGAGGCGTGCATAGTGATAGTGGAAGCTGCTCGCGATCGGGCCGGATTCCTGAAGCATGTGAAATTCAGCGAGTGCGACGTCGGCATAGGGCGTGCCGCAGGCATCGACGTTGTTCAGTCGCGCAAGGGGTCCGACCCGATAGATCCCCTTGGGATAGCCCTGCGGTTTGTAGTAGGGGAACTTCATGTAGCTGAAGTCCTCGACGGCCTCGCCGATCAGACGCTCGTACTCGTGCGGCGGCACCATGTCTTCGAGGATTCGGCCCTGGGCGTCTTTGAGTCGCAGGAACCCGTCGTAGTGCTCCAAGTGACCTTTGGGGCTGACCAGGCTCAGAAACATGGTCGGTTGATTGCCGAAGTGACTGGCCTCGTCCTTGAACTTCGGCACCAGGGTCTTGAAGAAGGCGTAGGTCCGCTTGGCGATGTCCAGTCCCTCGGGCATCAGCTTGAGCATCGCATCGCGCTTCTCCTGCGTCAGCGGCTCGCTGACCCCGCCCGGGACGACCCAGGTCGGGTGGATCTTTTTGCCGCCCAAGGTCTCGATGATGGTCTGGCCGATCTGACGCAGTCGGATGCCGTCTTTGGCCAGCGCCGGGTCTTGGCGCATGACGCCGAAGATGTTGCGCGAGACCGGATCCGAGTCCCAGCCGAGCAAGAGGTCCGGCGAGGAGAGATGAAAAAACGATAGGGCGTGCGACTGGGTGATCTGCGCGAGGTTGATGATGCGGCGAAGCTTCTCGCCGGTCGGCGGGATGCTGACCGAGAGCAGGTGATCGCAGGCCTTGTTGGATGCCAGGACATGACTGACCGGGCAGATCCCGCAGGTTCGCGCCGTCAGCGCGGGCATCTCGCGATAGGGTCGGCCCTCGCAGAATTTCTCGAAGCCGCGGAACTGGGTGAGATGGAACTTGGCGTCTTCGACCTCTCCGGTGTCCCCGAGCTGCAGGGTGATGCGGGCATGGCCCTCGATGCGGGTGACGGGTTCGATGATGACGGTGCGGCTCATGGATGCGGCCCCTGGCGGTTGGGATTCGGTGTGGCGTTCGAGTCTTCGCCTTCGTTGCTCAAGGCGCGCTCGGTAATCTCGTGGTAGAGATGGGTCATCCTGGCGATGATGTCATCGAGCTCCGGGTGCTGCGTCCACTTGGACTGCTTGTCCTTGGCATCGGCGAAGACCTCGGTCAGGAACTCGATATCGAAGCTGTCAAGCCCCGCGCCGCGCTCGACCTTGGACTTGATGTCGAGCAGGCGCGGCAGGCGCTGGGTGCGCAGGCGCTCGAGAAGCGCGACGATGACGCCCGCATCGGAATCCTGTGCCGATGGACTTGGGGCAAAAGGCTTGGTCACGGGTTCAGGCCCCGAAACGTGTCACGGAGCTGGGGTCCGGTGTGCGTCCCGCGATCAGCTCGCTCAACACGTACCAAATGGCGTCGGCGCTCGGCGGGCAGCCGGGCACAAAGACATCGACCCCCACGACACCGTGGATGGGTTTCACGACGGACAGCAAGGCAGGAACCCCTCGAGTCGGGGTCTGCGGTTGGACCGCGACGGTGTCGCGGTAGGCGTGATTGACGACGTCGGCGAGCTTGAAGTGGTTGCGCATGGCCGGGACGTTTCCGTTGACGGCGCAATCGCCCAGGCTGACCAGGATCTTGCAGTGCTTGCGAAACGCATGTGCCTTTTCCAGATCGTCTTCCGAGCTGATCGAGCCTTCCAGGATGCCCACGTCCACATGGTCGGGCAGGGTTTTGGTATCGACCAACGGGCTGTAGACGATGTCGACCTGCTGGACCAGCTCGATCAGGCGCTCGTCCATGTCCAGGAAGGACATATGACAGCCCGAGCAGCCGTCCAGCCAGGTGGTCGCGACCGTGATCTTGGGCGATGTGCTCATTGGGCATGTCTCCGGCGTGCGAGAATCGGCAGGAAGTGTTGATCTTTGACCATCTCGCCGACCGAAGTGCCCTGTTTGACCAGCGCGCCGGTCGGACAGACCTGCACACACTTGCCGCAACTCGTGCAGGTGTCGCTCTCGCCCCAGGGTTGTGCCATGTCGGTGATCACGCGGCACTCGGTGCCGCGGCCCATGACGTCCCAGGTATGTGCGCCCTCGATCTCGTCGCAGACACGCACGCATCGGGTGCAGAGGATGCAGCGGTCGTGATCGAGGCGAAACATCTCGTGCGAGCTGTCGACCGGATAGCTCGCTTGCCTGTAGGGCACACGGACATGGTCGACACCGCACTTCTGCGCCATGTACTGAAGCTCGCAATGCCCGTTGGAGACGCAGACCGAGCAGACATGGTTGCGCTCGGCAAACAGCAGCTCGACGATGGTGCGGCGATAGCGCTGGAGCTTCTCGGTGTTCGTCTGGATCTGCATGCCTTCGGTGACGCGGGTCGAGCAGGCGGCCAGCAGACGACCTTGGCCGGCCAGCTCGACGAGACAGAGCCGACAGGCGCCCCAGACCGAGAGTCCTTCGAGATAACAGAGACTCGGAATCGGGATTTGGTTCTCGCGACAGACCTCGATGATGGTCTCGTCTTCGCGGGCGGAGAGATCCCGACCGTCGATGGTGAGCGTGACGACGCGGACATTCGGTTGCTTGGCGGGTGGGGGCATATCGGCTCCGTCAACCTCGTTCGTGCAGTTTGAACCGCAAAGGCGCGCAGGAAACAACGCAAGGTCCGTCGCTGCAGATATTCGCTTCCGGCGGCATCTACACCGCGCCCGGCGCGGTATGCGTCGTTCGTTGGATTTGGCTCGGCCGCACCGGCTCCGATCAGTGTCGGAGCCGGTGCGGTTTAAGCGTCGCCGAGCTTTGCTTCGTACTCGTCGCGGAAATACCGCATGGTGCTCAACACCGGATTCGGCGCCGTCTGCCCCAGTCCGCAGAGACTGGTGGCCTGCACCACCTCGCAGAGCTCTTCCAAAAGGGCTAGCTCGGCCCGGCTGGCCTGCGATTTGGCGAGCCGGTCCAGGATGCTGTGCATCTGCTGCGTGCCGGTGCGGCACGGGACGCACTTTCCGCACGACTCGGTCATGCAGAACTCCATGAAATAGCGCGCGACATCGACCATGCTGGAGGTCTCGTCCATCACGATCATGCCGCCCGAACCCATCATGGTTCCGAGTGTCTTGAGACTGTCGTAATCCACGGCAATGTCGAGGTGCTGCGCCGGGATACAACCGCCCGAGGGTCCGCCGGTCTGCACCGCCTTGAATGCCTTGCCGCCCGGGATGCCGCCACCGATGACCTCGATGATGTCGCGCAGCGAGGTGCCCATCGGGACTTCGATGAGGCCGGTGTTGGTGATGGTCCCGGCGAGTGCGAAGACCTTCGTCCCTTTTGATCGCTCGGTGCCGATCGAGGCGAACCACTCGCCCCCCTCGCGCACGATCGGGGCGATGTTGGCGAAGGTCTCGACGTTGTTGATGAGCGTGGGGTAGCCCCAGAGTCCCGACTCGGCGGGGTAGGGTGGACGCGGGCGTGGTTGGCCCCGTAGACCCTCGATCGAGGCCATCAGTGCCGTTTCCTCGCCGCAGACGAAGGCCCCGGCGCCGAGCCGGATCTCGACCTCCAGGCTGAACTGGGTGTCGCCGATCTTGTTGCCCAGGAAGCCCGAGCGTTTGGCTTTGCGAATGGCGGTCTGGAGTCGCTCGACCGCGAGCGGGTACTCGGCGCGGACATAGACATAAGCCTTGTTCGCCCCGATCGCGTAGGCGGCGATGGCCATGCCCTCGATCACGCGATGCGGGTCCGACTCCAGGATCGCTCGATCCATAAAGGCACCCGGGTCGCCCTCGTCCGCGTTGCAGATGACGTACTTCTGGGTTGCGGGCATCTTGGCGACGGTCGACCATTTCAGGCCCGTCGGGTAGCCGCCGCCGCCGCGTCCGCGCAGACCGCTGTCGGTCACTTCGCGCAGCACGTCGGCCGGGGTCATCTCGCTCAAGGCCCGGATCAGCGCGGAGTAACCGCCGACGGCCACATAGCCCTTGAAGCTGTCCGGATCGATGATGCCGGCATTCTCCAGCACGATCTTCTGCTGGCGCGCGAAGAAGGGCTGATCCGTCGGGCAGCGCAGACGCTCCACGGGAGGGCCGTCGAGGCTTGCGATGATGTCGGCGGCGTCATCCGCGGTGACGTCGCGATAGATCGTCGACTCTTCGAGCGAGCCGTCCCTGTGAGCGATCGATACCAAGGGGCCGGCCGAGCAGAGCCCCATACATCCAACCCCTTTGACCTTGCACGCGGGTTGACTCTCCCCGAGACCGGCGACGAGTGCGTCCAAGACGGGCGCGGCGCCGGATGACTGGCAACTGGCGGCCATGCAGACGCGGACCTCGCGCTCGACGTTCGCGTCGATGGCGCGGTATTGCTCGGCCAGATCGGCCAGATCGTCGAGGTTCATCAGGTCAGCTCCTCGAGCTTGGCAATGAGTGATTCGCTGTCGAGTTTTCCCAGTACATCGCCGTCGATCACGATCGCCGGGGCCAGACCACAGGCGCCGACACAGCGTGCCGTCAGCAGCGAAAGCCGGTCGTCTTCGGTCGTTTCGCCGGGATTGATGTCGTAGCGCTCCTGCAGGCGCTCGACGAGTCCCCCGGCGCCTTTGATGTAGCAGGCGGTGCCGGTGCACACGACGCACGCATGACGTCCCTTCGGCTTGAGCGTGAAGAGATGATAAAAAGTGGCGACACCGAAGACCTTGCTCAACGGAAGGTCGAGCGATGCGGCAACAAACCGCAAGGAGCCCTCGTCGAGAAACCCGAAGGCGTCCTGCACGCTGTGCAGGGTCTCGATCAAGGCGTGGTCGGCATAGCCGTTGCGGCGCATGGTGGCGTTGACGAGCTTCCAACGCTTGTCGTCACTGGGCAGTGGCGGCTTTGCTTGCTGCAGACTCATCTCCCCTCCGATTCAATGGGTCATGGTTGCCGAGCGATCGCGTCGCCGACGGCGATGCGACCGCACGATGCCACAAGTCTATGACAGATGGATAGCGTGTCGACGTTCTTCTTTTCGCGCACTTTCGGTGCGCTCGGTCTCGCCGCGCTTCCTTTCGGTGCCGGCCCGCTCCCGGCTATACTCGCGACCCGACCAGACGGCCGCCAACGAGATTGATCCCATGGACAACGCGCCAGCTTCCCGTAAGCGAAGACGCGGCATCTATTTGCTGCCCAATCTTTTCACCACAGCGGCGCTCTTCGCTGGGTTTTACGCCGTCCTCGCGGCCACGCAGGGTCGCTTCGAGGCGGCTGCGCTCGCCATCTTTGCGGCCCAGTTGCTTGACGGGATCGACGGGCGCGTGGCTCGCATCACACAAACGCAAAGCGATTTCGGTGCCGAGTACGACAGCCTCTCGGACATGGTGGCCTTCGGGGTCGCTCCGGCGCTCGTTGCCTATCACTGGGCCTTGGGTGGACTCGGCAAGGTCGGCTGGCTTGCTGCCTTCGTGTTCACCGCAGCTGCGGCATTGCGCCTGGCGCGGTTCAACACGCAGGTCGGGATCGCCGACAAGCGTTACTTCCAAGGTCTCGCCAGTCCGGCGGCAGCGGCCATCATCGCGAGCGGGGTCTGGCTCGGCGCGGATACGGGGGTCGCCGGGGCCGATGTCGCCTGGCTCGCGGCCATCCTGACTGCAGGGGCCGGTCTGCTGATGGTGAGCAATTTTCGGTATCTCAGCTTCAAACAGCTCAATTTCCAGGGCCGCGTCCCCTTTCTCTTGGCCGTCGCCGTCATGCTTGGCTTTGCCGTGGTCTTTGTCAATCCGCCGCTGATGCTCTTCTTGATGGCGACGACCTACGCGGTTTCGGGTCCCGTGTGGACCTTGATGCGATTGCGCAAGAGTCGTCTGCGCCATCGGCGCGATTAACCCCGAGGTCGGTCCCGCGATCGATTCGGTGATTTGCGCCTGCGGGCAGACACCGGTTTGGATGGTCGCGGCCACGGCGGGCGGTCGCCTCCCTGATCCATGGCGTGCTCGCTGGTTGGTGTGCAAGGCGCTTGTTTGGCGCTGTATCGACGGGGCACTTTCCCCGGGTCCCGAAACTGCTAGGATGCGATGTTCGAGGCCAAACCATGGGTTTAAACCGCGTCCTGAGCGAAATGCGTGATTTTCATGTTGTGTTTAGCGTCTGAGACTTCCTTGATCTCAGCGACACGCGGTTTAAAATTTAAATTTTTAATACTTTAAACCGCGCCAGCTCCGACAGTCGTCGGAGCTGGCGCGGCCAAGCCAGTCCAACACATGACGCATACCGCACCGGGCGCGGTTTAAGCTCGGACGGACCGACCGCGAGCGGATGGACCCGGATGACTGCCCGCGCCTGTGACGGCGCTGCGTCGGGCAACACCAGATCTCTCTGTTCGAGGGCCGAAATGAACGAGGCGTCCGAGAAGAAGCCGGGCTTTCTGCGCCGTATCGGATCGTCGCTTTCCCGTCGATGGGTCGCTCGGGTGCCGGACGAGGTCTCCTGTTGCGAATTTGATTGCCGCAAGACGGAATGCGCCCAGGGCGATTGGGAGACATGTCCCATGCGCCTGGACTATGCCCGGCGTCTTCGCGACGGGCATTGCTCGGAGCGGGAGCAGTCATAGCGTCATGACATCGGGTCCACGCGAGATCATCACCCCATTTCGGCCCATCCCGTTGGAGGTTCCGGCGGGTCTGACGCCGAACGAGTTCTTCAACAGCGCCGAGAACCTTCGGGATTTGGTGCAGAACAACGGCCTGCTGCGCAACCAAGAAGATCTGCTGCTTTACCGTAAGGCGCTGGGGCATTCCACCGAGCTGGATTGCTCGATCATCTACGACACCTCCAAACGCATCCTCAATCCGCTCGGCCGTCCGGTGCGCCGCACCCAGGTCTCGCCGTCGGTGAAGCGCGTCTGGAACCGGATGAATCGGATCATCATCGAGGAGATGCTCGGACGCTATCCGGATCCGGGCGAGGCACTGGTGATGGCCGGCGAGGCAAGCCTGGATGCCACCTGGCCGCTGACCTCGCCGGGCGTGCCGAGCATCCGCATGCTGCACAACCACTTTATCGTCTTCCCCACCGAGCAGCTACGCGCTGCCCCGCCGGCCGATCCGAGCCACCCCAATCTGACCGACGGCGGCCAGCACAGCCTCTTTCAGGCCCACATGCGCGATGTCTACCGTCGCTTTTTCGACGAGGCGCTGGACCTGCGCATCCTGCGAACGGTGCATACGGACGAGTCGCGCCTCGCGCTCACCGGCTATCCGGAGGGTTTGCCCTGCTGGGAGATCCAAGGCGGGGTCGCGGCCCTCGGCGACACCGTCTTCTGGGCGGAGTACGACGAGATCCTGCGCGGGTTTCTCGACTTCTACCGCACCTTCTTCTCGCAGGTGTCGAGCCGCAATGCCGAGATCCTGTCGGACGTCTACTTTCCCGATCAGATCGAATCGGTCCTGCTCTTCGACAACGCCTTCATGCAGACCGCCAAGCGGGTTCGCGAGCGCTGCCTCGGCGACCCGGCCTACGCCAGCTCCATCCGCTGGGAGCCGGCCTTCAAGCAGCTTATCTTTCGGCATGACTCCGGCCGGCTGATGTTGACCATCAGTCAGAACTCGATCGGCAATGCCATCACGGAGCTGCTCGGTGTCGTGGTCAAGCGCGTTCCCGATCGTGACGCCTACGCGGCGTGCGAGCCGGCGCTCATCGAGCGTCTGCTCGAGATCAGGCGTCTGCTCGTCGCCGCCGATCTCGGCGACGCGATCGGCACCCCGCATTGGGGCGCGGACTAAACCGCGCCCGGGGCGGTATGCGATGTTTCTAAACCGCGCCAGGTGCGGTATGCGTCATGTGTTGGAATGGCTTGGCCGCGCCAGCTCCGACGCTGCTTCCGGCTGAGCGGATGTGCAAGGAAGGATCGTTTCGTTCGGAATCCGACAACGACAACGACAACGACAACGACAACGACAATGATCTCGAACGGTCTCCGAATCTCTGCACTGCTCCACTAGGGGATTGCCCGGTGCTTTCCGGGGCGATCGGTTGCTCGGGTCGGCACGCCCGGGTGGATGGCCCCGGTTGAGTCGGCATTGCGCGCTGCCCCGAGATTTCATCGCATCTTCACGGTTCGTCAATATCCCGGCAATCGCGCGCGGAGATGATATCCCGACGTTGATAGCTCGAGGCCGGCGATACGATGACCGACATCAAGCGCATGAATCCATTGAAGTATCGGAGTATTTTTATCTCCGATGTCCATTTGGGCTTTCGAGGGTGCCAAGCCTCTCTCGTGCTCGATTTCCTGCAATCGACCGAGTGCAAGCAGTTATACCTGGTCGGCGACATCGTCGACATCTGGGCGATGAAGAACGGTGTCTATTGGCCCGAGGCCCACAATCAGGTGGTCCGCGAGGTGCTCGACAAGGCCAAGCGAGGGACGGAGGTCATCTATACACCAGGGAATCACGACGAGCTGTTCCGTACGCATCTGGGCGCCGATTTCGGCAATGTGGCGGTGCGCGAAGAGGTGATTCACACGACAGCCGACGGTCGCCGTTTTCTGGTGATGCACGGGGATGCGTTCGACGCGGTGGTTCAGAACGGCAAGTGGCTCGCCGTGATCGGCTCGCGCGCCTATGACGGTTTGTTGATGCTCAACGGACTCGTCAGCCGGATTCGCCGTATGCTCGGCCTCGAGTACTGGTCGTTGGCCGGGTATCTCAAGCACAAGGTCAAGAATGCCGTGAGCTATATCGGCAACTTCGAGGCCGCGGTCGCGGGCGAGGCGGAGCGCCGTCGGGTCGACGGGATGATTTGCGGACATATCCACCACGCGGAGATGCGCGAGATCGCCGGGGTGGCCTACTGCAACTGCGGCGACTGGGTGGAGAGCTGCACCGCCCTCGTGGAGCACCACGACGGTCGGCTCGAGCTGTTGCGCTGGACCGACGCCTATCCGCAGAGCGCGGGCGTCGCGCAGGAGCGCTTGGCTCTGGCGCGGGTCGGCTAGCGGGGTGGTCGCCGGGTCATTCTGCGGCTGATCGAGCCGGTCATTCTTGCAGCGGGTCGAGAGCAACCGCTCGACCTTCAGCGCGCATCGATCTTCGATAGCGATTCCAATCGAACGCCGGCCCCGGGTCCGTCTTGCGACCCGGGGCGATCTCGGCGTGTCCCGCGATCCGATCCTCGGTGATTCCGGGGTAGCGACGGAGGATCTGCCGTGTGCACTGGACAAGGCGCGCGTATTGCGCGTCGGTGAAGGGGATATCGTCGGTCCCCTCGAGCTCGATCCCGATTGAAAAATCGTTGCAGCGCTCTCGTTCCGCGAATCGCGAGACGCCCGCGTGCCAGGCGCGTTGCTCGAAAGGGACATACTGCAGGAGTCGGCCGTTGCGCCGGATCAAGAGATGTGCAGAGACGCGCAGACCGGCGATCTCGCGGAAGTAGGGGTGTGCGGCGGGATCGAGCCGATCGAGAAAGAGATCGTCGATCCAGTCGCCCGAGAATTCGCCCGGCGGCAAGCTGATGTTGTGGATCACCAACAGATCGATCTGCGTGCCCGGCGGTCGGGCGTCCTGGCTCGGCGAGGGCCGGCGCTCCGCGCCTGCTAACCAGCCTTCTTCGTCGATATCCGCGTTGACATCGGCGAGTTCGCCAACGACCGCACGGGCGTTCGTACGCGCGTGCTCGACTGCATCGATCCGCGCGGGCGAGGATCGCGCCATCGCCGATGCGACCGCGCAGGGATCGATGGCGGCATCCTCGTCGGGGTTCATCAGGCGCAGCGCGGGCGGGCAGAGGGGGGCAGTCGGCCGAGAGCCCGCCGATCGAAGGTGACACCGTTCATTGCATTGCTTACCATCGCGGCAACATATTCCATCGGTTCCTCGAGGTTTGCCGGCCGCCCCGTACCTCGGGCCATGATGGTGACATGACCGGCAATCGGCGTCGAGATTCACGTGATCAAGTCCCCCCGAGTCCATCCAGCATCCGGTCCCGGCGGCGATGCGATGATCGTGCGCGGGCGATTCGTGGTCGACTGCGCGCGTCTGCTCGGCGAACGCCTGCCGTCACTCTGGGGCGCGATGTTCGGCAAGCTCGACGACGCCCTGCACGATCTTGCGGATAAATCGACCAACGATTCGAGCTACCGCGTCTATTTCGATGCTCGCGAGATCCTCGTCAAACAGCGCCGACGTCTTCAGAGCGATTTTTTGCGGCGCGTCGAGCAAGGGGCAGGCGATCTTGTCGGTCGGGATCGCGAGCCCGAGCGCGTGCGCGGCACGGGCAAGGAGCCGGGGTTCGGTGATCTGGCCTTGCTTGCGCAGTCCGAGCTCGAGGAGATTCTCGCCGCCGAAAACCTGGTGTCGAAGGCGGAATCGCGCTACCGCAGCGATCTGATGGAGCTGGATCGCCGATTTGCCGCCCTGATGGGCTGGGGCGAGATCGGGCTCGAGGAGAATCCCTTCGGTCCGTCCGCCCTGTGCCATGCCTTTCGCGACACCCTCACTGCGCTGCCCCCGTTCGAGCCGTCCGTCAAGCTTGTCGTCTACAAGCTCTTCGATCGTCATGTCATGGACCAGTTGGGCGACTTCTATCGCCGTTGTCTGAGCCATGTCGAGCCCGCGGCGTCCGAGATCGCCATCCCTGCTGCAAGGCCAAACCCCGCTCCGCCGTCCGTGTCGTCTTTCGGTACGCCGAGCACGCCGGAGATGCCAGAGCCGCCCCCGGACACCCTCTCGATCCCGTTCGATGCCTTGCGGACCTTGCTGGCACGCCAACGTTCGGACAGCGCTCCGCGTATCGAGGGCGCTCGGGTGGAGGTCGCGACGGGCGAGCTTCTGTCCTTGTTGGACAATCTGGATGTCGCTCCCGACCCGGCGATCGGCTATCCGGCGTCGGAGGCGTTCCTGCGTGCGCAACTCTCCGCGGCGCTTTGCCGCGAGGATCGTCCGAGACGTGTCTTGGCGGAGCGCGACGAGGATACACTCGATCTGGTTTTTCTCTTCTTCGAGCATCTGTTGGCCGGCGGCGCGATTCCCGACCCCATCAAGATCCTGATCGCGAGGATGCAGATCCCGGTCGCGAAGATGGCTCTGTTGGACATGGAGTTTTTCTCCGACGATGCGCACCCTGCGCGGGTGTTGATCAACAATATCGGCAGGGCCGCGATCGGTTGGAGCGATGCTGACGGGCGTAGCCCCGACAGCCTCTACGGGATGATCGATCGGGTGATCGAGCGCCTGGTGCTGGATTTCGACGGGGATCCCAAACTGTTTGCCCGAATGGATCGGTATTTCAGGGCCTTCCTCGCCCGCGAGGATGCCCGAGCCGCTGCCGCGGCCGGGGAGCCGCCCGCCGAGCCGCCCGCCGAGCCGCAAGGGTCGAAGTCGTTTGGCCTTTTCGGCCCGGCCGTGGCGATCTTCGACGCCGATCCCAACGGTGCAACCGCCGATCCCGCACGGGAGGCGGTCGCGGCTGCTCTTGCCGATCGCTTGGCGCCTTATGCACGGATCCCGAGCACGGTCGATGTCTTGCTGCGCGAGGGCTGGTCTTTGGTGCTGCTTGAGATCCATCGCTCACAGGGCTCGGATAGCCCGGACTGGCAAGCCGCGCTTGAGTTGATCGATCGAATGCTCTGGAGCGTGAGCGCGAAGCGTACCGCCGAGGAGCGTCGTCAGTTGCTCAATCGGATCCCGCGCTTGCTCGAGACCTTGCGGCGGGGGCTCTCCGAGGTCGGCTGCGATCCACGTCTGACGGCACGCTGGCTCGGGGAGCTGCAGACCCTGCATTTGGACGTGCTTCAGGGGTCCGCGCGCGGCGCCGTGCTTGGCGGCTCCGATGTCGAGTCAGGCGATTCGGTCTCGGCTCGGATCCCGGCTCCGATCCCGATTCCGTGCGGATGCGCGATCGGCGATTGGATCGATTGGGCGCGCGAGGATGTCGGGCGGGTCCGTCTCAAGTTGGTCGCTTGGAATCCCGCGCGCGAGGAGTTGTTGTTCTTCGACCGACAGGGGCGGTCCCCCACGCGTTTTTCCGCTCGGGGTCTGGCCGAGGCGATCGCGGCGGGACGGGTCACGATTCTGGGCAACGGCGAGACGCCGCTGGCGGATCATGCCTTGCGTGCGATGTTGACGAGTCTAAAAAAGGCCCCTTCCAATGGCTGA
Organism: Thiocapsa rosea; assembly: GCF_003634315.1. Lineage (NCBI taxonomy): Bacteria > Pseudomonadati > Pseudomonadota > Gammaproteobacteria > Chromatiales > Chromatiaceae > Thiocapsa > Thiocapsa rosea. The sequence goes on along the minus strand of NZ_RBXL01000001.1, from coordinate 918,809 downwards.
AACAACCCAAGAGATGAATCCCTTGCGCCCGGCGGTGCGTCCGGTGCGCCTTCCGGACCCGCGTCTCATCGAGGCCCAAGTCCGAGCGGCGCTCGAGGAGGATGTCGGTGCCGGCGACCTCACCGCGGCTTTGGTGCCGCGCGATCAGCGCGCCCGCGCCGAGCTGATCACGCGCGAGCCCGCGGTCATCTGTGGATGCGCCTGGTTCGAGACGGTGTTTAGGCTGCTTGATCCGGAGATCGCCGTCCGTTGGGAGGTCGCCGACGGCGATCGGATCCACCCGGGTCAGCGTCTGGCGCTGATCGAAGGTCCGTCGGCCGGTCTGCTGACCGGCGAGCGCACGGCCATGAATTACCTTCAGACCCTTTCAGGGACAGCGACCCGCGCGGCTGAGTTTGCCGCCGCGGTCGCCGGTCTCCCCGTCGCGGTGTTGGACACCCGCAAGACGTTGCCCGGTCTGCGCGTCCAACAGAAATATGCGGTCCTCTGCGGGGGCTGCCACAACCACCGCATGGGTCTGTTCGACGCGATCCTCATCAAGGAAAACCACATCCTCGCTGCGGGCTCGATCCCGGCCGCGCTCTCCGCCGCGGCCGAAGCGGCCGGTGCCGGCGTTGAGATTCAGATCGAGGTGGAGAGTCTCGACGAGCTGCGGACCGCCTTGGACGGCGGGGCGGAGTCGGTCCTTCTCGATAACTTCGCGCTCGGGGACTTGCGTTTGGCGGTCGCCATGAGCGCGGGGCGCGCCAGGCTGGAGGCATCGGGCGGTGTGGGTCTTGCGACCATTCGGGCCATCGCGGAAACCGGCGTCGACCGCATTTCGGTTGGCGCGCTGACGAAGGACGTGACCGCAGTCGATCTCTCGATGCGCTTCATGGGTTAAACCGCGTCCAGAGCGACATGCGTCGTTTTCGTTTTGCGTTTGGCTTCGGAGATGTCCTCGACCTCGGTGAGACGCGGTTTAAAATGATATATCTTTTAATATCTTAAACCGCGCTCGATCCAGCGCTCGTCAAGTCTGCCGGAGCTGATCCCATCCAAAGACATGGCATGTCGCGCCGGGCGCGGTTTAACCGAGCTCGCGCGTGCGCCGTTGTCCGAGTTGGTGCTCAAGCGCGCGTAATCGATCGCGCAGTCGCTCCAGCTCATCGAGCAGATCGAGCGCGAGTGCGGTGCCGGGGAGGTTGAGGTCGAGGTCGCGCTGCAGGCGCACGGCGCGACGTGCTCGACGTACCTCGAAGCCGTCGAACCGCCAATCGTCCGGGGCTTGACCCTCTGGGTGCAGGAGCCCTTCGGTCACCATCAGCCTCACCACGCGGCCGCTGGAGCCGCAGAGCTGGGTCAGTTCGGTGAGGGTGACCGTCAGCCCCTCGTCGAGCACGATCCCTTCAATGCGTGTCTCGGTCTGCGTCATGCGTCAGACTCCCATCTCGGCCCTTGGGTTGAAGTGTAGACGCTCGGCCATGTCGCGATAGGCTGCCTTGGCGGCATCCGTGGTTGCGGGCGGGGTAACGATCTCGAGCATGATCATCGCGTCCCCGGCCGGCTCGCCGGGCAGCCCCCGCCCCTTCAAGCGCAGGCGTTGCCCGGACTGAGATCCCGGCGGGACCTTAAGGTTCACTGTTCCGCCGAGTGTGGGGACCGAGACGGACGCACCGAGTGCCGCCTCCCAGGGTGCGATGGGCAGGCGTAGATGGATGTCCTTGCCGTCCGTTGTAAAGAAACGGTGCGGATTGATATCGATCTCCAAGTAGAGATCGCCGGCATGACCGCCGTTGATCCCCGGCCCGCCCTGGCCGGCCAAGCGGATCTGGCGACCTTGCGTGACACCGGGCGGGATGCGCACGTTCAGGGTGCGGGTGCGTGAGGTGACGCGCCCGTCCGGGCCGACCTCGGGGATGTCGAGGCGCAGCTGCCGTGTTGCCCCGCGATAGGCGTCCTCCAGGTCGATTGCGATCCGAGCGGTCTGATCTTGACCGCGCCGCCGGCGTTGCCCCTGTGCTCCGGGATGAAACTCGCGTCCGAAGATGCTGGAAAAAAAGTCGCTGAACTCGGCGGCCTCGTCGGCGCCGAAATGGAAGTCGTGATGAACACCGCCGGGCGGCGGGCGAAAATCCTGGCCGGCATGCCAGCTGCTGCCGAGCGCGTCGTAAGCGGCACGCTTCTCCGGGTCATGCAGGACCTCGTTGGCCTCGTTGATCTCTTTGAACCGGGCCTCGGCGTCGGGCTCTTTGCTGACGTCGGGGTGGAATTTGCGCGCAAGCTTTCGATAGGCCCGCTTGATTTCGGGTTGGGTGGCGTCCCGCGTCACGCCCAACGTCTTATAGTAGTCCTTGTATTCCATCGCAGCGCCTCGAAGGTTTGGCCGACACGAACTCGTGAACCTCGTGTTGTGAGGGGAGGTATGGGCTGGCGACGGTCATTGCACGGGTCGCGTTAGAGTGAATGGGTTTAGTCGGAGCGTCCGGGGGGCTGCGCGTCGAGCGCCTCCCCGGCGGGCTCCATGGGGGCCGAGGCCATCGCGGCGGCGACGTCGCGTCCAAGCACGGCCGCGTCGTCTTGTTCTTCGGGTGCGTGCGCCTGAACCGTTCGGCCCGATGCCCAGGCGCGCAGCGCTTGAAGCTGGCCGTGCATGACGACGGACAAGGGCTGAGTGTCGGCGATCTCGCGCAGGAGATCGGCCGTGGTCAGGCCATCCCCGGCGGTCTCGTCGGCGTAGAGCGCGGAGACGACGGCCTGTTCGATGCCGGCGCCGGTGAAGCCCTCGCTCGCCTCGGCGAGCCGAGCGAGGTCGAAGCGCTCGGGATCGAGCCCCCGCCTGCGCAGATGGATCGCAAAGATCTCGTGTCGCACGGGCGCACCGGGGAGATCCACGAAGAAGAGTTCGTCGATCCGCCCTTTGCGGATGAGTTCGGGCGAGAGTCGGGAGATGTCGTTCGCGGTCGCAGTGAGAAAGACGCGTGTGTTGCGCTCGGCCATCCAGGTCAGCAGGGTGCCGAGGATGCGCCGGCCGACCCCGTCGTCCTCCGCGCCGGTTGCGACGCCTTTTTCGATCTCGTCGATCCACAGAACACAAGGCGACATGACATCGGCCGTCGCCAATGCCTTGCGGAGGTTCTTTTCGGTTTCGCCGATATATTTGTCGTAGAGGGCACCGAAGTCCAGGCGCAGCAGCGGGACGCCGAAACGTCCGGCAACCGCCTTCGCGGCCAAGCTCTTGCCGCCGCCCTGAACGCCCAAGAGCAGAACCCCGCGCGGGTGATCCCGGGTGCGGGCGGGATCCAGAAAGGCACCGCGGCGGCGGTCGATCCATGCCTTGAGGTTGCCCAAACCGGCGACCTCGGCGAAGGATCGAGTGTCGTACTCGAAGCTGATGGCGCCATCGGGACTGAGCAGATCGTATTTGGCGCGCTTGACCGTCTCGACGTCTTCCCGGGTGATGGCGCCGTCGTGACGGATGGCGTTGCGGATCAGGCGGCGCGCGTCGGACTCGGTGACGCCGAGTAGATTGCGGGCGAGTTGCTCCACCGCGTCGCGACCGGTCCGGAAGCTGCGCCCGCCGGAGGAATCCTGCCAGCGCTTGGCCTCCTCGCGAATCAGGCCCATGATGCGCTGACGGTCAGGCAGGCGCAGGCCGAACCGCACGCTCAGATGGTGCAGCTCGGGCGGAACCTCGAGCGCATGACTGACCAAGACCAGGGTACGGGGTAGGTCCGCGTAGCCTTGTGCGATCTCCTTGAGCAGGCGCACGTGCAGCGGGTTGTCGAGATAGGGATGAAAGTCGAGCAGCAGATAGATGCCGCGTTGCTGTGTGGAGCGGATATTGCGCAGCGCCTCGGTCGGATCGGCCAGGCGACTTTGCGGCTCGGTATCGAGCTCGATGCGCCGCAGCCCCTCGGTGACCGACCATCGAAAGGCCGGCTCGGCGAGACGCACGGCAAGGCCGGCAAACAGCTCGACGACCCGCGGCTCCTCGATCGACTCGATGAGCACGATCGGGGTGTCCGAACGCAGTAGAATCTCCAGGTCGTGCAGGTCCGGCATCATCGCGTGCGTGGCCTCCTCGGGATCCGTGGGGCGTCGAGTCGTTCGGTTGCCGGCCGTTCGGGGCCGCAACCTCGAGGTCCGCGGTCCGATCACCGCCGACGGCAGCTTATACAGGAACCGATGCGGGTCACAAGATCCCGAATCGTCTTAAACCGCGCCCCGTGCGGTATGCCTCATGCGTTGGAATGGCTCGGCCGCGCCAGCTCCGCCGACTGTCGGAGCTGGCGCGGTTTAAAGCGGCTGCGATGCGTCGCGAGGTCGCCTCGAACTCGATCAGGGGGCAACGCTCCCGCGCGGATCGCCTACAATAGCCTCCCGAAGACGAAGTTCCTTCCTAATCAGACGGCCGCGCGACTCAGAGACCCTCCATGACCGCAAAAGACCACTTGATCATTTTCGACACGACCCTGCGCGACGGCGAGCAGAGTCCCGGCGCATCCATGACCCGCGACGAGAAGGTGCGCATCGCCAAGGCGTTGGAGCGGATGCGTGTCGACGTGATCGAGGCGGGCTTCCCGATTGCCAGTCCGGGCGATTTCGAGGCCGTCAAGGCGGTGGCCGAGACGGTCAAGGAAAGCCGTGTCTGCGGCCTGGCCCGTGCGCTCGACAAGGACATCGACCGGGCCGGCGAGGCTCTGGCCGGTGCCAACGCCGGACGGATCCATACCTTCATCGCCACCTCGCCCATCCACATGCAGCGCAAGCTGAACATGACCCCGGATCAGGTGCTCGCCCAAGCGGTGCATGCCGTCCAGCGGGCGCGGCGTTACACCGACGATGTGGAGTTCTCCCCCGAGGATGCCGGACGCTCCGAGATCGATTTTCTCTGTCGGGTCCTCGAAGCGGTCATCGATGCCGGCGCCGGCACCGTGAATATTCCGGATACCGTCGGGTACAACATTCCCGATCAGTTCGGAAGCCTGATCAGGACGTTGCGCGAGCGGATCCCGAATGCCGACAAGGTGGTCTTCTCGGTGCATTGTCACAACGACCTGGGGCTTGCGGTGGCCAACTCGCTTGCCGCGGTACGCAACGGCGCGCGCCAGGTGGAATGCACCATCAACGGTCTGGGCGAGCGCGCCGGCAACGCCGCGCTCGAGGAGATCGTGATGACGGTCCGGACCCGTCAGGATCTGTTTGACTGTCAAACCCGGCTCGATACGACCCAGATCATGAACTGCTCGCGCCTGGTCTCGGGCATCACGGGTTTCGCGGTGCAGCCGAACAAGGCGGTGGTCGGCGCCAACGCCTTCGCGCACGAGTCGGGCATCCATCAGGACGGGGTGCTCAAGCATCGCGAGACCTACGAGATCATGCGCGCGGAGGACGTTGGCTGGAACGCCAATCGGATGGTGATGGGCAAACATTCGGGTCGCAATGCCTTTCGCACGCGGCTGCAGGAGCTCGGCATCGTCATGGGTTCGGAGGAGGAGCTCAATGCCGCCTTCTCGCGCTTCAAGGATCTCGCCGACAAGAAACACGAGATCTTCGACGAGGACCTGCAGACGCTGGTGACGGATGCGACCCTGGACGCGGCCAACGAACGGGTGAAGCTGGTCTCGCTTCGGGTCTGCTCCGAGACCGGCGAGACGCCCTGTGCAAACCTGGTACTGGCGTTCGACGGCGAGGAGCTGACCGGGACCGCCAGCGGCGGCGGGCCCGTGGATGCGACCTTCAAGGCGATCGAGTCGATCGTCGACAGCGGAACCATTCTCAAACTTTACTCGGTCAACGCCATCACCAGCGGCACCGACGCACAAGGCGAGGTCACGGTCCGGCTCGAGCGCGGCGGGCGCATCGTCAACGGGCAGGGCGCGGATACCGACATCGTGATCGCCTCCGCCAAGGCCTACATCAACGCCTGCAACAAGATCCTCCAGCCGGCCCAGCGCGCCCATCCTCAGACCGGCGACGTCTGAGCCGCATGGCGATGGACGAGCGCCGACGCCTGGGCTATTTGAGTGCGATGGGGGTCGATGTTTGGATGCCGCGTCATGTCGATGCGGGTGCGGGTGCGGGTGCGGTTGAGAGGTCCGACGAGATTGCCCTCGTCGAGCCCGAGCCCGAGCGCGTCGCGCCCGCGCTTGAGTGTGTCTCCCCGAGTCCCGTTCCGCCGTCCGTGCCGCCGGTGCTCCAAACCCTGCCGGTGCGGGCCGCGGATCCCGAGGTCGCTCCGGGCCCCGTCGCGTCCGGACCGATCGAGCCCGATGTGCTGGAGATCGGTCTGGTCGAACACGATTTGCCCGAAGCCACGTCGACGCATGATCCGGCGCGCATGGATTGGGATGCGCTCGCGACGGCGGTGTCCGGATGCCGTGCCTGCGGGCTCTGCGAGACCCGCACCAATACCGTCTTCGGGGTGGGAAACCGCAACGCGGATCTCCTGATCATCGGCGAGGCCCCGGGCGCGGACGAGGATCGCGCCGGCGAGCCCTTCGTCGGGCGAGCGGGCCAGTTGCTCAACCGCATGCTCGCGGCGATCGGCCTCGCGCGCGAGCAGGTCTACATCGCCAACGTGCTCAAGTGCCGCCCGCCGGGGAATCGCGATCCACGCCCCGAGGAGGCCAAACAGTGCGAGGCTTATCTCTTGCGGCAGATCGAGCTGCTCGGCCCGCGCGCGATCCTCTGTGTCGGACGCGTGGCGGCCCAGCATGTTCTGCAGACGGACGCGCCGCTGGGGAGTCTAAGAGGGCGCTGGCTCGCGTTTCGGACGGGGGCGATTCCGCTGCGCGTGACCTATCATCCGGCCTATCTGCTGCGCTCGCCCGATCAGAAGGTGAAAGCCTGGGAGGATCTGGTGGAGGTTGCACGGGGCCTGCGCGAGGGGCGAGGCGCGGTAATCGGCAGCGGCAATGATAAAGATCAATCCGATTGATATTACTTATTTCATATTTAATCATTTGCTAATATAATGCGTTCCGTGGGTGCTGATCAGGCATCCACGCTTGCTGCCAACAACATAAATCGATTCGGAGAATAGAATGAACAAGCTTGCTACTGCTGCTGCCGTCGCTGCCCTCCTCGGTGCCTCCGCTTCCGCGTCCGCTTGGTGGGGTCCGGGCTACGGCGGTTACGGCCCCGGCTACGGCTCGGGTCTCGGCGATGCCTTCGGCGACATGTTCGGCGACGGCTATGGTGATTTCAACTTCGGCATGAGCGGCGGCGGCAGCGGGCGCGGCTACGGTCGCGGTCTGGGTCGCGGCTACGGTCACGGCTACGGCTACAACAACCCCTACTACGGCTACGGCGCTCCGTACTACGGTGGCGGTTACCCTTACGCCTACCCCTATGCAGCACCGGTTGCCCCGATGGCGCCTGTTGCTCCGGCTCAGCCTGAAGCCAAGTAAGACCGCTCCGATGGTTCGGCGCACCGCGAGTGCGCCGCCGCAAAAAGGCCGGGCAATTGCCCGGCCTTTTTGTGTTTGTCGCGGCCGCATTTCGTCGCTGATCGGGACCGATCGGGACCGAAGGGTGGACAAGCGCCGTAGGATAGACAAGCGCAGCGCAGTCCACCGGCGCCGGCGCAGTACCGGGTGGAACGCGCAATCGCTCCTCCATCCGACCTGCGTCCCTTGACTCAACTGCCGACGTTGAGTTTCAAGCCAACATCAGGATGCCGGTAAAGGCCAGTGCAAGTCCGATCAAGGTTGCGACCAGCACATCGCTGGGATAGTGCAAGCCGAGGATAATCCGCGAGCTGGCGACCAGCATGGTGAAGGGCACGAGAATCCAGGCGAGCTCGGGAATATAGTAGATGGCAACGGTCGAGAAGCTCACGGCATGCAGCGTATGGCCGGATGGAAAGCTGTAGCGGTCGAGCGGAGGGACCAGGGCGATGATCTCGGAGGCATAGTGGCAGGGCCGTTCGCGGCGCGTGTAGATCTTGAGCGACTTGTAGAGCGCGAGCGCGACGCCGCCCGTGGCGAGCATGTGCAGACTGGCTTTGAGGCCGAGGAGCCCATGGGTCATCGGCAGGATGGCGATCAAGCTGTACCAGAAGACACCGTCGCCGAGCCGACTGATGATCGCGAAAGGGTGTTTAACCCACAGGCGCCGACCGCCTCGGCTCCAAGCACGGCAGAGCGACACCTCGATCTCATTCAGATGTTGTAGCCACAGTCGCACGGTAAGCCTCCGTTCCACGTTGTCGGTGGATAACTTGAAAGAGACGCTCCTCGACGCCCCGGATGACGCGATCCCAACTGATCTCCTCCGCTGCGCAGCGGGCCTGTGCGCCGAGCCGTCGGACGCGTTCCAAGTCCCGGCCCAGCTCGCATCCGGCAGCAATGAACGCTTCACGATCGTCTAACGGTAATGTAACCCCGTTCCGCCAGGGATCAATCAGGGATCGAGCCGCCGCATAATCGAAAGCGACGACTGGTAGAGCGCTGGCCATCGCCTCGAGCACGACGTTTCCGAAGGTCTCGGTCAGGCTCGGAAAGAGGAAAAGATCGCCCGAGGCGTAATATTTCGAGAGTTCGACGCCGATTTTGGACCCTGGACAGATGAAATCGGGGTTCTCGCGTTGCATGTGCTCGCGCGCGGGACCCTCGCCGACCAGGATGAAGCGCGCCTTCGGTCGAGCGGATTGGATTGCCTGAAAGGCGTCCCGTGCGAGGTCGAGATTCTTCTCCGGTGCAATCCGCCCGACGTAGAGCACAGCCAAGGTCTCCTCGTCGCAGCCCCAGCTGCGTCTCAATGCCTCGTCGCGCCACTCGGGCGAGAAGAGGTCCACGTCCACACCGCGGCCGAAGACGTGGACATCATGGAATCCCTCGCCCGAGAGTTCGGCTTTCAGCTCGGCGGTGGGTACCAGGGTTGCATCCGATCGGTTGTGGAAATGGCGCAGCGTCTCGGCGATCTGATGGGTGAAAAGGCCGAGACCGTAATGTTGGCTGTACTGCTGAAACTGGGTATGGAATCCGGTCACCGTCGCGATCCCGAGCCTGTGCGCGGCGGAGAGCGCGGCGTGGCCGAGTGGGCCCTGGGTTGCGATGTAGACGAGATCCGGCGCGGCGCGGCCCCAGAGACGACGCAGCCGCCAATAGACCGGAAGTCCGAATCGCAGACCGCGGTACCCTGGGATCGGCAGGCCGGGGACGAGGTGTACACCGATTCGGCCGAGCGTCGGTGCAGCCGGGTCGCGTTGCTCGCCGTGCTGTCGAGGGCGGATCAGTTCAATGGCGTGTCCGCGCTCGGCCAAACCCTCGGCGAGATGCCGCATGGTGTGGGCAACGCCGTTGATCTCGGGAGGATAGGTTTCGGTGACGATCGCGATGCGCAGACGCCCGGGAGGCATATCGGTGTCTCGCGGCATGATGTCAGGCGACATGAGCGATTCCGCCGGTCGGGATGGATTCGGGTCGAGCCGGGGGCGGACCTGGAATGGCATCCGGGGTTCTGGCGGGATTCGCAAGGCTCGGGCGTCGCGGCACGGTGTCGGGGCGCATGCCGAGTGCTTCGACGATCGCGCCGCGCGTGCGCTCGGCGAGCAGGCGCCGGGTGTTGTTGTCTTCGCCGATCATCATCGGCGCGAGGAAATGGACCTCTGCCGTGAGCCCGGGATGGCGAATCACCCGCAGCAGATGGGCCAGGAGTGTGTCGTCGCCGATGAAGGGGGCGACGGGGTCGGGCTTCTCGTCTGCGTGGCCACGGTAGGCGATGGCTACCGGCTGGATCATCAGCCCGGTCTCCTGAGCGAGCGCAAACAAGCGAGGGTGGAAACGCAGCACGCCTGAGCCGTCGCTCGTCGTCCCCTCGGGAAACAGCATCAAGGAGCGATCTCGGCCGATCTTGCGCAGCGTCCCGGCAAGCGCGTCGATGCGGATGGCGCCGCGCTCGACGAACAGCGTCCCCGCGGTCTCGGCGAGCCAGCCGATCAGCGGCCAATCGCGAACCTCGGCCTTGGAAAGGAACGCGATCTCGCTCTGTGCGCCAACCACGGGGATGTCGAGCCAAGAGATATGGTTGCCGATCAGGAGGCACCCGGGTTGCGCGCTGCCGACGACGCGAATCCGGATGCCGAGGATCGCGCAGAGGCTTCGGTGCCAGCGCCGGGTCATGTCCGGGATCCGTGTCGGTCGCCGGCCGAATCGCGAAAGCAGACCGATGTAGAGGGCGAGCGTCGCACCCTTGCCCAGGTGAGCGAGGATGCGTGCAAGCCGCCGAGCCGAACGCGCGTGCCCCATCGCGTCACAGACTCGCGGTGCGATCGAAAAAGTGCCGCGAATAGGTCGGATTCAGCGCGTCCACATCCAGCAGCATGAGCACATCCGCCACGCCGAAATCGGGATCGCGGCAGGGCTCTCCGCAGACCTTTGCGCCGAGTCTCACGTAAGTGCGCAGCAAGGCCGGCAGGGGTGCATCCAGGACATCGTCGGGCACCTGTGCGGTGCGCAGCGGCACCCGCGGGACCACGCGCAGCTCGGGCGAAACCATGGCGTGTCGGCGCAAGCGGTTCATGATGGCTGCGGCCTGGAGGTCGTCTTCGCCGAGCGGCATGCTGGCGCAGCCAAACAGATAGTCGAAGCCGTGGAGCTGGATGAACCCGGCCAGCCCGGACCAGAGCACGGCGATCGCCGTGCCTTGCCGAAACTCCGCCGAGATGCAGGTCCGGCCGACCTCCAGGAGACGGCCCTTAAGGCGGGGGATCGCCCCCAAGTCGAATTCGCTCTCGGAATAGAACCGACCGATGCGCGCGGCGTTGCGGTCGGTCAGGATCCGGGTACAGCCGACGACCTCGCCGCTGCGCGTGTCGCGAACCAAGAGGTGCTGGCAGTAGGCATCGAAATCGTCCACGTCCAGTCCGTTCGGGCCCGTCTTCAGCTTTGCGCCCAACTCCTCGCCGAACACCCGATACCTGAGGGCTTGTGCCTCGCGGATCTCCGGCTCGGACGCGGCGAGCTCGACAAACAGGCGTTCCCCGCGCTTGGCGGTCAACGCAGACGCAGTCGCAACCATTGCATGCCCTCGGAAAAAGAACCATTGCGTGGAGGGCCATCATAGATTCGGAGTGTTGCGGGCGTATGTGGGCTGCGTGACGCCGCTGTGAACGTCGACGTGAGGGGCGCCGAGATGCGAGCCGGGATGCGAGCCGGGATGCGAGCAAGCGACGTTGCTCCCCGGGGTTCAGGGCCTCAACGAGATGACGGGCCACCCGCGCGACAGGGCCGTTGCGCGCAGTTGCGGATCGGGGTCGACCGCGACCGGCCGATCGACGCGTTCAAGGAGGGGGAGGTCGTTGTGCGAGTCGCTGTAGAAGCTGCTCCCGCCGAGGGTCTCCCGATGCTCGCCCAGCCAGGTCTGCAGACGCTCGACCTTGCCCTCCCGGAACGCCGGTTGGCCGGCAGGCTCGCCGGTGAAACGCCCGTTCTCCTCCGCCGGCAGCGTCGCGATCAGATGCGCAATTCCGAAGCGCTGCGCGATCGGGGCCGTGACGAAGGCATTGGTCGCCGTGATGATCATGAGGGTGTCTCCGGCCTCGCGGTGCGACTCGACGAGGTCTTTGGCGGCCGGGAGCATGATGGGCGCGATCAGCTCGGCGACAAAGCGCTCGCGCAGCGCCTCGAGATGCGTGCGCGGGTGATCGCGCAGCGGGCGCAGGGAGAACCGTAGGAACTCCGCGATATCCAGGGTCCCGTCCTTGTACTCGCGATAGAAGCGCTCGTTTTCGCGCTCGTAGTGATCTGCATCGACGATCCCCTCGGCGGCGAGGAAGCGACCCCAGAGATAATCGGAGTCGCCTGCCAAGAGGGTGTTGTCCAGATCGAAGATCGCCAGCGCCATGTCCTTCATCCTTCTTCGGTTGATGTCGTGCGGTGCGAGGTGCATCGGCGTCCTGCTCGTGCGCCGGTGTGTTGTCTCGCTTCACAGGATGGTCGCGGAATCATGCCGGGGTTTCAAGCCGGGGCGGGCGACTTCGCCCGATGGCCCGTCATGGGGCGCGAGGCGGTTTCAGAGGGCATGCGAAAGCCATTGAATGGCAATCGCTTATATTAGGTGTCTGCTTGCCGGTCATGCGCCGGATGTGGAAGAATGAGGCATCATGGCCTCACGGACTCGGTTCCTTGATCGATCACGACGGTTTCAGACCCAACGTCGGCATTATCCTGAGCAATCGGGACCGGCGACTATTTTGGGGTCGTCGCGTCGGACAGAATGCCTGGCAGTTTCCGCAGGGCGGGATCCATTCCGACGAGACGCCCGAGCAGGCCATGTATCGCGAGCTCGAGGAGGAGGTCGGACTTCAGTCCAGGCAGGTCACCATTCTCGGATGCACCCGCGGTTGGCTCAGATATCATCTCCCCAAGCGCTATATTCGTCGGCATTGCGGTCCAACCTGCATCGGTCAGAAGCAGGTCTGGTTCATGTTGCGTGTGGATTGCGGCGAGGACGCCTTCTGTCTGGACAAGACCGACAAGCCCGAGTTCGATGCCTGGCGCTGGGTCCGCTACTGGCAGCCGCTGCATGAAGTGGTCTACTTCAAGCGGCGTGTCTACATGCAGGCGCTCGAAGAGCTCGCCCCGAGCCTCTACCCCGAGGGTCCGCCCGCCCGCGAGGACAACCAGTCCCGGGTGGTCGGCTTGATGCACCAGCGCGGACGATGACAGGTCTCGCCGCGGATCACCTCGAGCGAGGGTCGGTGGGGCTCGAAAGCGGCGCGTCGGTCGTCGGATCCTCGGCGGCTCCGGGCCAGCGCTTGCCGATGCTCGAATCGCTGCGCCGCATCGTGCAGGAGGTCAACAACGCACCCGACCTCGAGCGCGCGCTCACCATCATCGTTCAGCGGGTCAAACACGCCGTCGGGGCCGACGTCTGCTCGGTCTATCTCAACGACTTCGACAACCGTCGGCATGTCCTGCATGCCACCGACGGGCTGCGCGCCAGGGCGGTCGGTCGGGTGCGGTTGGAGCTTGGGCGGGGGCTGATCGGTTTGGTCAGCGAGCGCGCCGAGCCGATCAACCTCGACGACGCGGTCAGCCATCCGCGCTACCAGCGCATCACGGATACCGGCGAAGAGCACTATCACGGATTCCTCGGTGCGCCGATCATCCAGAATCGCAAGGTCTTGGGCGTGCTGGTCCTGCGACAACGCGAAAAGCGCCATTTCGGCGACGACGAGGTGACCTTCGTCGTCACTCTGGCGTCCCAGCTCGCCGGCGCCATCACCTTCGCACGCACCAACGGCGAGCTGGCGCGTCTGCAGGATGACGGGATCCCGCAGCGCTTTCTGCCCGGCTTGCCCGCCTCGCCCGGCATCGGCATCGGGACCGCCGTGGTGGTTTATCCACCGGCCGATCTCAACGCCGTTCCGGATCGGCGCGCGGAGAATGCGGACAACGAGGCCAAGGATTTTCTCGGTGCCGTGGAGCATGTGGCCGAGGACCTGGATCGCTTCGCGGCTCGGACCCAGGCGCATCTCAGTGCCGAAGACATGGCCCTATTCGACGCCTGGCGTCTGATGCTCGAGAGCGACACCCTGATCGACGGGACACTCTCGCGCATCCGCGCGGGCAATTGGGCGCCCGGGGCGCTGCGCGAGACGATCGCCGAGCACGCCAAGGTGTTCGACGACATGGACGATGCCTATCTGCGCGAACGCGCCTCGGACGTGCGTGATCTCGGTCGCTGCATCCTGACCCATCTGCAGAAGTTGGCCGCGGCGCCGATTCAGTACGTCCCCAACACCATCCTGGTCGGCGACGAGATCAGCGCGATGCAGATCGCCGACGTCCCGCGCGAGATGCTCGCCGGGATCGTCTCGACCACCGGCTCGGGCTCCTCGCATGTCGGCATCCTGGCCCGCGGGATGGGTGTGCCGGCGGCGATGGCCGTCGCCGACCTGCCGGTCGGGCGTGTGGAGGGACGCGAGCTGGTGGTGGACGGTTATCGCGGGCGGGTCTACGTCGCACCCGGTCCGGCCGTGCGCGCCGAGTATCAGCGTCTCGCCGAAGACGACGCGGCCCTGACCAACGAGCTGCAGGCGTTGCGCCATCTCCCGGCCGAGACCACCGACGGCTATCTGGTGCCCCTTTATCTGAACACGGGTCTGGTCTCCGAGGCGCGTCCGCTCGGCATCGAGGAATCCGCGGGTGTCGGACTCTACCGCACCGAGCTGCCTTTCATCGTGCGCGATACCTTTCCGGGCGAGGCGGCGCAGATGTCGAACTATCGGCGGGTGCTCGAGCTGTTTGCTCCGCGACCCGTGACGATCCGGACCTTGGATATCGGCGGGGACAAGCCGTTGCCCTATTTTCCGATGCACGAGGCCAATCCCTTCTTGGGCTGGCGCGGCATCCGGATCACGCTAGACCAGCCCGAGATCTTCTTGACCCAGGTTCGCGCCATCCTGCGTGCGTCCATCGGGTTGGATAATCTGCAGATCCTCCTGCCCATGATCAGCACGGTCGGCGAGGTCGACGAGGCACTGCTGCTCATCCATCGTGCCAACGAGGAGCTGCTCGAAGAGGGCTATCAGGTCAAACTGCCGCCGATCGGCGTGATGATCGAGGTCCCGGCCGCCGTCTACCAGTGTGAAGCGCTTGCGCGACGGGTCGATTTTCTTTCCGTCGGGACCAACGACCTCACCCAGTACCTACTCGCGGTCGATCGCAACAACGCCCACGTCGCGAAGCTTTACGACGAGTTTCATCCGGCGGTCTTGCGTGCGCTGCTGCAGATCCTCGCAGGTGCGCGCGTGCATGGTCGCGAGGTGAGCGTTTGCGGGGAGATGGCCGGGGATCCGCTCGCGACCTTCCTCCTGCTCGGGATGGGTGTGCATAGTCTGAGTATGGGGGCCGGAAGCCTGCTGCGCGTGAAGCGCGTCATCCGCAGCATCAGTCGGGCACGCGCCCGCGAGGTGCTCAAGGTGGCGTTGCAATGCGAGGATGCGGCGTCCGTGCGGCGCCTGCTCCTGGATGCGCTCGAAGCGGTCGGGCTCGGGGGCTTGGTGCGTCCGGGTAAGTAGCCGGTGCCGGGATACTGGGTTTCGGTTCAGCGATTGGTTGCAGTGGGCTCGGCGGTCTCCGGAAAGCCCTTCCCGGGATTGAGGATCCCGGCCGGATCGAATTGGCGCTTGATGTCGCGCATGAGTGCGAGCACGGGTGCCTCGATCTCGCGGTCGACGAAGTCGCGCTTGGCGATCCCGATCCCGTGCTCGCCCGAGAGCGTGCCGCCGAGCTGCAGTACGAGCGAGAACATCGCGTCCAGGCACGCATGTGCGCTCTCCACCGCCGCCGGGTCGTCCGGGTCGATCAAAAGATTCACATGGATGTTGCCGTTGCCCGCATGACCGAAGTTCACGATCTGCACGCCGCTCTCATGCGAGAGCCGCTCGAGGCCCTCGATGAGTTCGCCCATGCGCGAGACCGGGACGACAATGTCCTCGTTGATCTTTTTCGGCGCGATATGGCGCAAGGCCGGGGAAAGTGCCTTGCGGGTCTTCCAGAGCGCGGCGACCTCCGCGGCCGACTCGGCGCAACGCAGCTCGATCAGGCCGGCATGGTGGGCGGCTGCGGCGACCGCGGCGACGGACTGATCGATACAGGCGGCGGGTCCGTCGACCTCGATCATCAACAGGGCGCCGACGCCCTCGGGCAGGTCGAGCCCCGCATGGCGCCGGACGGCGCGGATTGCCGCGGCGTCCATGATCTCCAAGGCACAGGGGATTACGGGCTGCGCCATGATCGCAGAGACGGCAGCCGCGGCCGCGTGGATATCCGCATAGGCCGCGCGCAGCGTGCGCTTGGCCTCGGGCCGCGGGGTGAGCTTCAGCGTCGCTTCGGTAATCAGGGCAAGCGTGCCCTCCGAGCCGATGATGAGACGTGTCAGGTCGTAGCCGACCACGCCTTTGGTCGTGAGGACGCCCGTGCGCAGTCGCTCGCCGCGACCGCTGATCGCCGTCAGTCCAAGCGTGTTTTCGCGCGGTGTCCCGTACTTGACCGCCCTCGGCCCCGCCGAGTTGTAGGCGAGATTCCCGCCGACGGTGCAGCTCGCCGCACTGGTGGGATCCGGCGGCCAGAAGAAACCGAAGGCGCCGACGGCCTGTTGAAGCTGCTCGTTGAGCACCCCGGGCTGCACGACGGCCAGGCGATCCTCCGGTGCGATGCGCAGGATGGTATCCATGCGCTCGAAGGAGAGCACGATGCCGCCGTGGTCCGGAACCGTCGCCCCGGTGGTGCCGGTCCCGCGCCCACGTGCGACGAGCGGAATGCCGGCGTCGCGGCAGAGCACGACCAGGGCCATGATCTGCGCCTCGTCGGCGGCGAACACGACCCCTCGGGGCAGTGCGTGGAGTCTGCTGTTGTCGTATCCATAGGGCCAGCAATCGGCCGGATCCGTGAGCAGGTGCCCGACCCCGGCGATCCGTGCAAGACTCTTCAGAAACCCCGGCGACAGCTCAGGTGTTGGTATCGTCGACATACTCGAAGAGCTTCACCACACGTTTGACGCCCGGGACGTAACTGGCCTTTTCCGCCGCGGCTTCGGCTTCCGCGGGGCTGACCAGACCCATCAGAAAGACCTCACCGTCGTTCGTGACCACCTTGACCCGGGTCGGGTCGAATCCGGGCAGCCGCACGCCGATCAGGTCGGTGTTGACGCGGCCGGTAATGAAGGTGTCTTCGGCCTGACGTCTCATGTCGAGCCGTGGGCCGACTCTGACCTCGTCGACGACCCGTTGCACCTTGCCGATGCGGCTCACCAGCGCTGCGGCCTCTTGGCCCACCTCGGTCGTGTCGGCGTTGCCGGTGAGCAGAAGGGTGCGGTTGTAGCTGGTCGCCGAGATCTGCGAGCGGTCCCTGACACCGCTGTTGCGCAGCAAGGCGGTCATCGCCTCCAGCTCGATCTGCTGATCGTCGAAGATCACGCTGGCGGGGCGTCTGTCGTGAACCGTCGCGGCGGTACCGACGGCAGCCGCCCCGATAAGCATCGGCGCGCACCCTGAGAGGAGCGTCGCGCCGAGCAGCAGCAGGGCCGCTGCGGAGCGTCGCGGTTGCGTCATCGACCGCGCGACCGCGCCGGCTTGACCGAGCTGCGTGCGCGTGAGGAGGCCGAAGAGCGGTTTATGATTCAACGGTAAAGGCATTTTTGATCCATTCGATTCGGTCTTCGCTACTGATCGCGACCACGTCGAATCGACAGGGTAACATGGTCGGGTGAGCTTGAAGATAATGGCTCGCGGCCGCCGTCAAACGCTGTTGCTTGCGTCGGTCGACCGTCTCGGCGGGCGTTCCGAAGCGCTCCGAGCGTCGGTATCGAACCTCCACGAAGACCAGCGCTTCGCCGTCGCGCATCACCAGGTCGATCTCCCCGAAGCGGCAGCGGTGATTGCGTGCGATGGGTTGCAGATGCCGGCGTTTCAGATAGTCCTCGGCGAGCCGCTCCTTGGCGTCGCCGACACCCCGGGTTCCGGCTGCTTTGCCGGTTGTCCCCGAGGACGCGCGACGGGGGTCGCCGCTCAAGGGTTCTCCGAGGCCGGCGTGTCGGATGACTCCCCGGCCTCGAGCACGCCCGTCTCGCCGAAACGTCCGAGCGCGAGCTGGCGCTGGATGCGGCCCAGCGCGTCGACCGAGAGACCGCCGGTCTGTCCCGGATAAAAGGCGCCCGGGCTTTTAGCCAGCGCGGGCAGTCGCGGAGCGATTCGGTAGGCGTCGATCCCCATCGCGTACAGACGGGCCAACGGATTGGCGACCTCGAAGGAGGATCCGCTCAGGCGTCGCCGCGACAGGGCACCCTCTGCGCGATTGTTCAGCATCCAAGGGATATCGACGAAATACAGCCCCGCCAGCACCCGGTCGCGGGCCGGATCGAAGACGCCGGAGTAAACGTGCGAGGTAGACATCACCGTCACCGACGATCTGCTCAGCCGGATCTGCGGATACAGCTTGTGCGCGAGCTCGTTGGTCGCGACCAGGAAGACGACATCCGCCTGCGAGTCGCCGAGCAGGCTGGTCACCGTCTTCTCGAAGCTTCGCGCCGTCGGGCTGTAGACGGCTTCAGCCTCCAGCGTTCCGCCCAGTCGGCGCCATTGGTTGCGGAATGCACTGGCCAGACGCGCTCCCCAAGGCCCCTCGGGATACAGCACCGCAGCGCGCTTCAGACCCATCGCGGCGGCCTTGTTGGCGACCTCCGCCGCCTCGTTCTCGGGCGAGAGCGAGAACTGAAAGAGATTCGCTGCGGGCTGGCTGTCGCGGGTCGTCTGGTTCAGGGCCAGCGTCGGCACCGCGAGTGCGGGGCCGGCCGCGAGGCTGTCCACGGATTCCTTTTCGAGCGGGCCGATGACATAGTCCGCGCCGGCTCCGACGGCCTGCGCGTGAATGGCGCGCGCGCGCGCGGTCTGGCCGCTGTCGATGAAATCCAGTGCCGGTCGGTTGCCGCTGCTGTCTGCTCGGCTGGCGGCCTCGATGCCCTCCTTCACCGATGTGGCCGCGCCGGCGAAGCGTCCCCCGCGCGGGAGCATGACCGTCACGCTGTCGCCCGAGGCGTATCCCCCGGACAGGAACTTGACATACGCCTCGGCCAGCCTCGGATGGGCGGGATGGCCGAGTCGTTTGGCGTGCTCTTGACGATAGCGGGTCTGGAACGTCGCAGGATCCGCGCCCGCGTCGTGCGCCAGGAGTGCGATCTCCGCCCAGCCTCTCAGTGTTCCGCTTCCGCTGCGCGCGAGTTTGCGCAGTTCTTCGCTGCTCAGTGCGCTCAAGGTCGTGATCAGCGAGACTTGATTCAGTAGACGCGCGTCCTCGTTGTCGAGCAGCCGATCGAGCGCGATCAGCGACTCGGCCGAGGCGACGGGGTCGTTGGCGAGACGCTGGGCGGCGGCGAGCGTGCCGAGCCGTTGAATCCTCAAATCCCTCGGCAAGGTTTGGACCTGCATGGCCTGGAGTCGCGCGATCGCATCCTTGGGGCGTCCGTCCAAGAGCGCGAGATCCGCCTCGATCAGCAGGAGCTGCTCGCGTTGCCCGATCGTGAGTGCCGGGCGCGAGACCTCGCCGATGGTCTGCTGTGCTTGCCGGGTGTCGCCCGCGGAAAGAAAGGCGCGAGCCGCCTTCAACTGGAGTTGCTCGCGTGCGGGCGGCGTTGCTCCCTTTGCGATGTCCAGATAGGCCTTGGCCGCCGCGTCCGCCTGTCCTTGGGCGGCGAGTGCATCGGCTTGTTTCAGCGGCTCTCCTGCGACCGGCGCCAGCAGGCGCGCCTCGTCCCGGACCGGATCGATCGCGCATCCGGCCAGTGAAAGGGCAACGAGTGAAACGGCAGCGAGTAGAGCGATGACTGTGATCGGAGTGGACAGGGGACGGTGGTCAACGCGATTCTTGGGCATGATCCGTTCCGGTTCGAGACGTTGGGAGGCTAAGGTGCAGCAGTCAGCGGGGGTACTATACGTGGTCGCCACGCCGATCGGCAATCTCGGGGACATGACCGATCGGGCACGTAAGGTGTTGAGCGAGGTCGATTTGATCGCGGCGGAGGATACCCGTCAGACGCTTCGGTTGCTGACCCATTTCGGCATCTCGTCCAAGCTGGTGGCCTATCACGACCACAACGAGGCCAGCGTTGCGCCTCGGCTCCTCGCCGAGATCGAGACCGGCCGGAGCGTCGCGCTCGTCTCCGATGCGGGTACGCCGCTGATCAGCGATCCCGGCTTCAGCCTCGTGGCTGCGGCGCGCGAGCGTGGTATGAGCGTTGTCCCGGTGCCGGGCGCGAATGCCGCCATCTGTGCACTCTCGGCGGCGGGTTTACCGAGCGATCGCTTCCTGTTCGTCGGATTTCCCCCGCGCACCCGATCGCATCGCCTGGCCTGGCTCGGCGAGCTCAAGGGGGAGCGGGGTACGCTGATCCTCTACGAGAGCGGCAAACGGATCCTCGCCACCCTGCATGATCTCGGTGAAGCCTTGGGCGAGACACGGCGTCTGGTCCTCGCGCGCGAGCTGACCAAGCACTTCGAGACCTTCCTCGTCGGCACCGCGTCGGAGTTGGCGCAGCGCGTCGAGGGCGACGCCGAGCAGCGCCTCGGCGAGCTGGTCGTGCTGGTCGAGGGAAACGCCGATACGACAGATCCGGATCGCGCGGAGGCGGAGCGGGTCCTGCGCATCCTCGGCGAGACCTTGCCGCTGGCTCAGGCCGTGGCGATCGCGGCGCGCCTGACCGGCATCAAGAAGAATGCGCTCTACCGATTGGGCCTCGAGTTGGATTTGGGTCAAGCTGCCCGGGATGTCGCCGCGACGGACACGCAGATGTGAGGCGTGACGGTGCGGCACGCGTTCGCGATATCGACCGAGACCGGAAGCCCCGGTTGGCGCTATACTTGGCGGCTGGGAGTCGGCCGGACAGCCGCGCTCGCACTTCGTGGCGAGGGAGGAAAGTCCGGGCTCCGTAGGGCAGGGTGCCAGGTAACGCCTGGGGGGCGCAAGTCCACGGAAAGTGCCACAGAAAAGATACCGCCGATCCCGTCTACATGACGAGAGGTAAGGGTGAAATGGTGCGGTAAGAGCGCACCGCGCTGGTGGCAACAGCAGCGGCAGGGTAAACCCCACCCGGAGCAAGACCAAATAGGGGGGCATGCAGCCCTGTGCTGCAGCGCGCGGCCCGCGCGTGCTCCCGGGTAGGTCGCTCGAGGCGTACGGTGACGTACGTCCCAGATGAATGGCTGTCCTCGACAGAACCCGGCTTATAGGCCGGCTCCCAGATCCTTCCCTCGACCCGTCACGGGGACCCTGCCGCGGATCCGACCGACGGCAGCCGGGCTGGCGCGTCCCCGTTGTTTGATTCTCTCCTGTAAACCCCTTCAGCTTTATCCTTTAGTCGCATGAAAACAAATGTTTTCCGCGAGGTTATGCTGTACTCGGGGCGTCGCATCTAAGTTGCTGTCTGTCAAGAATTAAAGGTATGCATTACCTTGACGATCCCGTTGGGCAGCTCTAAGATGAAGCTCAAGTGGGGGAAAGTGGGGAGTTGGGGAAGGAGTCGCCTGGCGCAAGTCACCACAGGGGGCTGCCGTGTTTCGGGGGGTCTTTATCGTCAACCTCGACGTCAAAGGGCGTCTTGCGGTTCCTGCAAAATACCGCGAGCGGCTGCAGTCGTCGTGCAACTCTCAGCTCGTCGTTACCGTCGATCGCGATCGCTGTCTCTTGCTGTACCCCGAGCCCGAGTGGGAGCTGATCGAGGCAAAGCTCGCCGCGCTTCCCGCGTTCGACAACACGGCCCGTGCGATCCAGCGCCTCTATATCGGCAACGCACAGGAGGTCGAGATGGACGCCCAGGGCCGAATCCTGCTGCCGCAGTACCTGCGTGATTTCGCCTCGCTTGATAAACGTGTCGCCTTCGTCGGTCAGGGCTCGAAATTCGAGCTCTGGGACGAGCCCGCATGGAACGCGCGCAACGAAGCGGCCCTCAGCGATGCGGGTATCGGAGAGTTGGCGACGGCGGCCGGGCTCGGTTCCTTGACGCTTTAGAGTATCCCTTTGATTGAACAACAACATCTGCCGGTTTTGCTGGAGGAGAGTGTGCACGCCTTGGTCGTCGATCCGAACGGCATCTATGTCGACGGCACCTTCGGGCGTGGCGGGCACAGTCGTGCCGTTTTGGCGCGCCTCGGCGGGGCGGGTCGACTGATCGCGATCGATCGCGATCCCGAGGCGGTCTCCGCGGGGCACGCGCTTGCGCGTATCGACGGGCGCTTCACGATGGTGGCCGGTCGGTTCGGCTCGATCACCGAGCTGCTCGCGCACATCGGCGTCCAGGGCAACCTCTGCGGTTTGCTGTTGGATTTCGGGGTGTCCTCGCCTCAGCTCGACACGGCGGAGCGCGGCTTCAGTTTTTCGTCCGAGGGTCCGTTGGATCTGAGGATGGACCCCACCCGCGGCGAGTCGGGGGCGCAATGGCTGGCCCATGCCTCCGAAGCCGAGATCGTCAAGGTCCTGTTCGACTTCGGCGAGGAGCGTTTCGCCAAACGCATCGCGCGCAATATCGTTGCGCAGCGCAGCGAGAGCCCCTTGACGACGACGACCCAGCTCGCGGCCTTGGTTGCGCGGTCGGTGCCGACACGCGAGCCCGGCAAGCACCCGGCAACTCGGACCTTCCAGGCCCTGCGCATCCGGATCAACGACGAACTCGATGAGATTCAGGATTGCCTGCGCCAATCCTGCGACCTTTTGGCACATGCCGGACGGCTGGTCGTCATCAGTTTTCATTCCCTGGAGGACCGTATCGTCAAGCGTTTCATGCGCACGCAGTCGCGCGGTCCCGTCCTGCCCAAAGGTCTTCCGGTCACCGCGGAGGAATCGCTCGGGCGCTTGCGCATCCTCGGCAAGCCGGTGCGTCCTTCGCCCGACGAGGTCGCGTCCAATCCACGTGCACGCAGCGCCATCATGCGTGTCGCGGAGCGCCTCTCATGAGTGCGCGACCGCTCTGGATTCTGATCGGGTTGGCCTTGGCCGTGACCCTCTCGGCGGTCGCCGTGGTGTACACCAAGTACCAGACGCGGATCCATTTCGGTCAATTGCAGGAGCTGCGCGCCCAGCGCGACGCCGTCGACGTGGAGTGGAATCGGCTCCGTCTCGAGGAGGCTGCCCTCTCGACGCACGTTCGGGTCGAGCGTAAAGCCAGGGCCCAGTTGGGCATGTTCAATCCAAGGTTCGAGGATGTCTTGATGATCGAGGAGGTCGGCCGTGCCTACCCGTAACCGCCGTGCCCGACGTCCGGAGCGGCGGCGAGCCAGGCCGAATCTCGCGTTGCGTCGCCGCCTGTTGGTCGGTGTCCTGTCGAGCGCCTTCGTCATCCTCTCGGTGGCGGTCTTCTATCGGCAAGTCGTCGAGACCGATTATCTGCGCAGCGAAGGCGAGCGCCGTTATCTGCGCGTCGGCGAGATTGCCGCGCGTCGCGGCATGATCACCGACCGCAACGGCGAGCCGCTGGCGGTGAGCACGCCGGTGGAAACCGTTTGGGGCGAGCCGCGCAAGCTGGTGGAGCGACGCGATGCGATCCCGCCGTTGGCCGTTGCGTTGGGGCTTGATCCGAAGGCGCTGCAGGAGCGCCTCGACGCCACCTCCCAACGCGGGTTTCTCTATCTCAAGCGGCGCGTCAGCTTCGAGGAAGCGCGCGCGGTGCGACAGGTCATCGCCGATCACAATCTCGGCGGCGTGGACTTCGAGACCGAGTACCGTCGCTTCTATCCGGGTGTCGAGGTCTTCGGGCACGTCCTCGGGTTTACCGACATCGACGACAAGGGCCAGGAGGGTATCGAGCTCACGTACGACTCTTGGCTGAAGTCGGAGCCCGGTCTGCGTCGCGTCATTCGCGACGGTCGACAGCAGATCGTGCAGGAGATCGAGCAGGTCCGTGCGCCGCGACAGGGCGCGGATCTCGCGCTCAGCCTCGACCGACGCCTGCAGTTTCTTGCCTACCGCGAGCTCAAGGCCGCCGTTGCCGAGCACAAGGCGGTCGGCGGAACGCTGGTGGCCTTGGATGTCGAGACCGGCGAGATCCTCGCGATGGTCAACCAGCCGGGCTACAACCCGAACGCCGCGCGCGGCGGCAGCAGCGAGCGTCGCCGCAACCGTGCCGTAACCGACGTCATGGAGCCGGGCTCGACGATCAAGCCGTTCGTCGTGGCCGCCGCACTGGAGCGGGGTTTGATCAAGCCGACCACGACGATCGCGACACGGGGCGGATCGATGGCGGTCGGACGCAACACCGTGAAGGACGTGCGCAACTACGGCAACCTCGATGCGACCGGCGTCATCACCAAATCGAGCAACGTCGGCGTCGTGAAGATCGCCCAGATGATGAGCTACGGCGATCTTTGGGGTCTTTACGATCAGCTCGGCTTCGGCCATGCGACCGCTGTCGGTGTCCCGGGCGAGAGCCGGGGCGTGCTGCGACATCATTCAACCTGGCGCGTCTTCGAGCATGCCACCCAGGCCTTCGGATACGGCCTGTCGGTGACGGCACTGCAGCTGGCGCAAGCCTATGGCGTGTTGGCTGCCGACGGGATCAAGCGCCCGGTCTCCCTGTTGAGGCAGGATCCCGCGTCGCCTGCGCATGGGCCCGAGGAGACGCGCGTGCTCAGCGCCGACACGGCGCGCAAGGTGCGGGCGATGATGGAGACGGTGGTCTCCGACCAAGGCACCGCGAGACGTGCCGCCATCACCGGTTATCGGGTCGCCGGAAAGACAGGAACGGCGAAAAAATCCGCAGGGCGTGCCGGCTATGGCGGCGGGCTCTATCAGGCGGTCTTCGCGGGCTTTGCTCCGGCGGGTTCGCCGCGCCTGGTGATCGCCGTGATGATCGACGAGCCGAAGGGTAAGGCCTACTACGGCGGATTGGTCGCCGCGCCTGTGTTCCAGAAGGTCATGGAAGGCGCCCTGCGTCTGTTCAACGTGCCGCCGGACGATCCGCAGCCCTCGATGCTGCTGGCGCGACGCGAGGTCAAGCCATGATGGCGGACCGCGTCCTCGGCTTCAGCGACCGCGCCCACGTTGTCGAAGCCTTGCGGGAATGGCAGGAGGGGCGCCGGTGATGTGGTCTCTCTCCGAAGCCGTTGCTCGCGCCGGTGGCCGTTTCGAAGGCGAAGATCGCCGCTTCGTCTCGGTCGGCACCGACAGCCGTGCCGATTGCAGCGGCCAGCTCTTCGTCGCCCTGCGCGGCGAGCGCTTCGACGGGCATGACCATGTCGCTGCCGCGCGCGCCGCGGGTGCCGTCGCCGCGATGGTCGACCATCCGCTTCCGGTGGACCTGCCTCAGTGGATCGTCGAGGACACCCGCTCCGGGCTCGGGGCCCTCGCCGCGGCTTGGCGCGATGTCTTCCCCGGTCGGGTCGTCGCCATCACGGGGAGCAACGGCAAGACCACGGTGAAGGAGATGGTTGCCGCCATCCTCGATCAGGTCGGCAGCGTCCGCGCGACCCGCGGCAATCTGAACAACGATATCGGGATGCCCTTGACCCTGTTGAGCGCTCGGGACGAAGACTTTCTCGTCCTGGAAATGGGCGCCAATCACCACGGCGAGATCGGCTATATGACCGACATCGCCCGTCCGGATGTCGCCCTCATCACCAATGCCGGCCGCGCTCACCTGGAGGGCTTCGGCAGCGTCGACGGCGTTGCCCGTGCCAAAGGTGAAATCGCCCGCGGTTTGTCGGGCGACGGGGTGTTCGTCTTCGCCGGCGATTCCCCGTACGCGGGTCTCTGGCGCGAGCTGGCCGCGGGCCGCCGCGCCCTGACGTTCGGACTGGATGGCCCTGCGGATCTCCGGGCCGACCTCCGGGCGGATCGCTCGGCGATCCGGGTCGAGTGGACCGAGGCGGGTTTTGCCACGCACGTCGTCGCGCATCACGAGGGCAAGGCGATCCCGATCGCCCTGCGTCTGGCCGGCGAACACAACGCCCGCAACGCCTTGGCCGCCGCGGCGATGGCGCTGGCGCTCGGGATCGAGCCGGGCGCGATCCAGGCGGGTCTTGCGACGCTGACGCCCGTGAAGGGCCGTCTCTGTCCCCGTCGGTGTGGCGAGTTAGGCGTCATCGACGACACCTACAACGCCAACCCGGACTCGATCGCCGCTGCGATCCAGGTCCTTGCGGGCCTGTCGGGCCGTCGCTGGCTGGTGTTGGGGGACCTCGCCGAGCTGGGCTCGGAGGCCGAGGCCCTGCACCGCGAGGTCGGCGAGATCGCGCGCGAGGCCGGCATCGACCGTCTTTTCAGCGTGGGCGTCCTGAGCACGGCGGCGACCTCTGCCTTCGGTCACGGCGCACGCCACTTTACCGATCAGGGGGAGCTCGTGCGTGCGCTTCGGACCGAGATGTCCGCAAACGACCGTATCCTGGTCAAAGGTTCGCGCTCCGCTCGGATGGAGCAGGTTGTCGAGGCGCTGTGCGCCGGAGGAGAGAGTTAGGTGTTGCTTTACCTTGTCGAATGGCTGTCGCAGTATCAGACCGGATTCAATGTCTTCCGGTATCTGACCCTGCGCGCCATCATGGGCGTGCTCACGGCGCTCGCCATCGCTCTGCTCGTCGGTCGGCCGATGATCACCCGTCTGCGCGCCTACAAGGTCGGTCAGATGGTGCGCGACGATGGCCCGCAGAGTCATCTTTCCAAGGCCGGTACTCCGACCATGGGCGGTGCGCTCATCCTCGTGGCCGTCGCGATCAGCACGCTGTTGTGGGCCGATCTGGACAACCGCTATGTCTGGATCGTGCTCTTGACCACGCTTGCGTTCGGCCTTGTCGGTTTGGTGGACGACTACAAGAAGTTGGTGCTGCGCAACCCGCGCGGTTTGGCGGCGCGCTGGAAGTATCTCTGGCAGACCGTCGCGGGTTTTTCCGCGGCAATCGCACTCTATGTGACGGCCGGCTCGCCGGCGGAGACCGAGCTGCTGATTCCGTATCTGAAGAACGTCTCGATCCAACTCGGACCCTGGTTCATTCTGCTGACCTATTTCGTGATCGTCGGGGCCAGCAACGCGGTGAACCTGACCGATGGTCTGGACGGTCTCGCCGTCATGCCGACGGTCTTGGTCGCCGGCGCACTCGCGGTCTTCGTCTATGCCGCGAGCCATGGACCGATCTCCGGATACCTGCTGATCCCGCACATCCCGGAGGTCGGCGAGCTGGTCGTCTTCTGCGGTGCCCTGGTCGGCGCGGGGCTGGGTTTTCTCTGGTTCAACGCCTATCCGGCGCAGGTCTTCATGGGCGACGTCGGCGCCTTGGCTCTGGGCGCCGCGCTCGGGGTGGTTGCAGTGGCGGCACGCCAGGAGCTGGTCCTCTTCATCATGGGCGGCGTCTTCGTGGTGGAGACCATCTCGGTGATGATGCAGGTGATGTCCTTCAAGCTCACGGGCAAACGCATCTTCCGCATGGCGCCGATCCATCATCATTTCGAGCTCAAGGGCTGGCCCGAGCCGCGCGTCATCGTCCGCTTCTGGATCGTGACCGTGGTTCTGGTGCTGGTCGGATTGGCGAGCTTGAAGATCCGGTAGGCGCAGCGAAGGTTTTGGGTTCGTGTAGGGTTTGATTCGACGGGGGGGGAATGAAAGCGATCGAGACGGACAATCGCGGCACGGGTCCGCGGATGTCTTGCGAGCAGGTGCGATGAGTCCGCTGTCCGATACCGCGAAGACCCTGGTGGTCGGGCTCGGCAAGACAGGACTCTCGTGTGCCCGCTATTTGCGCTCGCAAGGCATCGCGACGGCCGTGACCGATTCGCGCGAGAATCCCCCCGGCCTGCAGCAATTGCGTGACGAGATGCCGGAGGTCGCGGTCTTCGTCGGCGGCTTCGCGCCCGAAGCCTTTTCAGCCGCGGCGCGTCTGGTCGTCAGTCCGGGTGTTCCCGTTTCCGACCCCTTGATTCGGGATGCGTCGGCACGCGGTGTCGAGGTCGTCGGCGACGTCGAGCTCTTCGCCCGTGCCGCGCAGGCCCCGATCTGCGCCATCACCGGCTCGAACGGCAAGAGCACGGTCACGACCCTGGTCGGGCAGATGGCGGCCGCCGCCGGGCAGCGCGTCTGCGTCGGCGGTAATTTGGGCGAGCCCGCCTTGGATCTGCTCGATGCCTCGACCCAGCGCTATGTGCTGGAGCTTTCGAGCTTCCAGTTGGAGACGACCTTCAGTCTGCACGCCGATGTGGCGGTTGTACTCAATGTCTCGGCCGACCACATGGACCGCTACCCCGATCTGGACGCCTATGCGCAGACCAAGGGACGCATCTACCGGGGCGCGCGCGTCGCCGTCGTGAATCGCGATGATCCGATCGTCGTGGCCATGCCGCGGGATGCAGCACTCAAGATCGGATTTACACTCGGCGAGCCAACGGACAGCGACTTCGGGCTGCGCATCCACGACGGTGCGCGTTGGCTCTGCCGAGGGACGCAGCCCCTGATGCCGGCCTCCGAGGTCCGCATTGCGGGTCTGCACAACCTGGCGAATGCCCTTGCGGCCTTGGCGCTGGCCAGCGGATGCGGCCTGCCGATGGAGCAGTCCTGTGCGGTTTTGCGTCGCTTCTCGGGCCTTCCGCACCGTAGCGAGCTGGTCGCCGAGCGCGACGGCGTGCTCTGGTACGACGATTCCAAAGGGACGAATCCGGGGGCAACAGTGGCGGCGCTCGAAGGGTTGATTCCTCCGGGGAGCACCGGCCGTGCCGTCCTGATTGCCGGCGGCGAGGGCAAGGGTGCCGATTTCTCACCTCTGCGCTCGGCGGTCAAGCGTACGACGCGCGCAGTCGTCCTGATCGGACGGGATGCCGGGCTGATTGCGCAGGCGCTGGACGGCGAGGTCCCGCTGTTGGAGGCCGCGAATATGCAGGATGCGGTCGCTCGGGCGGCGGAGATCGCCCGACCCGGCGATACGGTTCTCCTCTCGCCGGCCTGTGCCAGTTTCGATATGTTCGAAAGCTACGAGCATCGCGGGCGGGTCTTCGCCGAGGCAGTGCGGGGGCTCGGAACATGAGCGTCGCCGCCCGCCAGCTGCGTGGAAATCCAGCGCGCAGAACACAGCGCAGGCGTGAGCGCTCGGTCGCCGGCGTGGACTACCCCTTGCTCGTTTGCGCACTTGGGTTGGTGGCGTTCGGCTTTGTGATGGTGGCCTCGGCATCGATGTCGATCGCGTCCAACTGCTGCGGCGATCCTTTCTATTACGTGACGCGCCACGGCTTTGCGCTGGGCCTTGCCTTGACCGCGGCTGTCCTGGCCTACAGCGTGCCGGTTGATTGGTGGGAGCGCGGCGGGGTTTGGCTTTTCCTCCTCGGTCTCCTGTCGCTCGTCGTGGTTCTGGTGCCGGGCGTGGGCCGCGAGGTCAACGGCGCGACGCGATGGATCCCGCTCGGTCCGCTGAATCTTCAGCCCTCCGAGCTGGTGAAGCTGTTCGCCGTCATCTATGTCTCCGGATACCTGGTACGCCATGCCGACGACGTGGTCAACCGGATCTCGGGATTCATCCGGCCCATGATTTTGATCGGCATCGCCGGTGCATTGATCCTCCAGCAGCCGGACTTCGGGACCACGGCGGTCATGCTCGCGACCGTCATGGGCATGCTGTTTTTGGGCGGTGTCAGCCTCATGCCCTTCGTGGTCTTGTTCTTGGTCGTCGCCGCCGGGCTCTTGGTGCTGATCATCATCTCGCCCTATCGATTACAGCGCGTGACCTCGTTTCTTGATCCCTTTCAGGACCCTTTCAATACGGGCTATCAGTTGAGCCAGGCCTTGATCGCTTTCGGACGGGGTGAATGGCTCGGTGTGGGCCTGGGCAACGGGATCCAGAAGCAGTTCTTTCTTCCGGAGGCCCATACCGACTTTATTGCATCGGTCATCGGCGAGGAGCTCGGTCTGGTCGGGATGCTGGTGCTGATCGCGGCATTCGCGTTCCTGACGTGGCGGGCCTTCTCGATCGGGGCGCGTGCGGAGGCCGCCGGCGAACGGTTTTCCGCCTATGTCGCCCAGGGTGTCGGCCTCGGTCTCGGTCTGCAGGCGTTCGTGAATATCGGCGTGAACGTCGGAATGTTGCCGACCAAGGGCTTGACGCTGCCCTTCCTGAGCTACGGGAGCAACAGCCTGATCGCCGCTTGTATGTCGATCGCGATCCTGCTGCGGATCGACGCGACGGTGCGTCGCATCGAGGCCGAGAAGGGACCCGCACGGGGGCTGCCATGGGTACGCGCGTAGCCGTCATGGCCGGGGGCACCGGCGGGCATGTCTTTCCCGCGCTTGCGGTCGCCGAGCGTCTGCGCGAGCAAGGTGTGGGCGTCTTCTGGATCGGGACGCGTCGCGGGATGGAGTCGCGTCTGGTGCCCGAGCACGGCTTGGAGATGGAGTGGATCCGCATCGAGGGCCTGCGCGGCAAGGGGGTCGCTCAGATCCTCGGTGCCCCCTTCAAGATCGCGGTTGCACTCTGGCAGGCTGCACGGATCCTGCGTCGGCGTCGCCCGACAGTGGTGCTGGGGATGGGTGGATTCGCCTCCGGGCCCGGCGGCTTGGCCGCGCGTGTGTTGGGGTTTCCGTTGGTGATCCATGAGCAGAACTTCGTGCCGGGAATGACCAATCAGTGGTTGGCGCGGATCGCCACGCGGGTGTTCGAGGCATTTCCAGGGAGCTTTCCGGGTGCGCGTGGTGCGCAGGCTTGCGGAAATCCCGTGCGTCGCGCGATCGTGGATCTGCCGGCACCGCGCGAGCGTCTGGCGCGGCGGCACGCCGAGGGGTCGGCCGAGCCGGCTCGGTTGCTGATTCTGGGCGGCTCGCTCGGGGCTCAGGTCCTCAACGAAATGGTCCCCGCCGCGCTGGCGGCGCTGCCGGCGGAGCTGCGTCCGCGCGTTCGCCATCAGGCCGGCGAGCGCACGCTCGAGACCGCGCAGGCGGCCTATCGGACGGTCGGTGTCGAGGCGGAGGTTGCGCCCTTTATCAACGACATGGCCGAAGCCTATGGTTGGGCCGACCTGGTCGTCTGCCGGGCCGGCGCGCTGACGGTCTCGGAGCTGGCCGCGGCCGGCGTCGCCTCGGTGTTGGTGCCGTATCCATTCGCGGTCGACGACCATCAGGTCGGCAACGCCCGCTATCTCGCCGATGTCGGCGCGGCCCGACTCGTGATTCAACGCGATCTGACCGTTGCCGGTTTGACCGCGCTGCTGACTGAATTGCTGGGCGATCGCGAGACCCTGTCGACGATGGCCGATGCGGCCCGCGAGCGCGCGCAGCCGGATGCCGCTGGACGGATCGCGGCTGCTTGCTTGGAGGTTGCCGGTCGATGAGCGCACATCTTCAACATACCGCCGCCCGGATGGGTCGGGTGCGCCGACTCCACTTCGTGGGGATCGGTGGCTCCGGGATGAGCGGCATCGCCGAGCTGATGGCCAATCTGGGCTACGAGGTCGCGGGGTCGGATCTGCGCGAGAGCGATGCGACGCGTCGCCTCAAAGGGTTGGGTGTCGAGATCTTCATCGGTCACCGGGCCGAGCAGGTCGCGGATGCAGACGCCGTCGTCGTGTCGAGCGCGATCGACGAGGCCAATCCCGAGATCCAGAGCGCGCGTGCCGGACGTATCCCGATCGTGCGTCGTGCCGAAATGCTCGCCGAGCTGATGCGCTTCTATTACGGCGTCGCGGTGGCCGGCACGCACGGCAAAACGACAACCACCAGTCTGGTGGCCAGCATCCTGGCCGAGGGCGGACTCGATCCGACCTTCGTGATCGGCGGTCGGCTCAACAGTGCGGGCGCCAATGCCAAGCTGGGGACCACCAAGTATCTGGTCGCCGAGGCCGACGAGAGCGATGCCTCCTTCCTCTATCTGCAGCCCATGATCTCGATCGTCACCAACATCGATGCCGATCACATGCATACCTACGGCAACGACTTCAATCGGTTGCGTGCCACCTTCATGGAGTTTCTGCACCATCTGCCTTTCTACGGCCTCGCGGTGCTCTGTATCGACGACGACGAGATTCGCGCCCTGGTCGACTCGATGCCGCGTCCGGCGCGCACCTACGGCACGCGCCCGGAGGCCGATGTGCGCGCGGTCGAGATCCGACAGGACGGCATGCGCACCCGTTTTCGCGTCGAGGCGCGTGATCTCGATTCCCCGTTGGAGATCGATCTCAACCTGCCCGGCCGGCACAACGTGCTGAACGCGCTGGCTGCAATCACCGTCGCGCTTGAGCTGGGTGTCGAGGACGATGCGATCGTGCGGGCCCTGTCCCGTTTCGAAGGGGTCGGGCGTCGCTTCATGATCAGCGCGCTGACCGACATGCGCGATCGCCGATGGCTCTTGGTCGACGACTACGGGCACCACCCGCGCGAGATCGCAGCCACCTTGGCGGCCGCGCGCGCCGGATGGCCCGGACGCCGGCTGGTCTTGGTGTTCCAGCCCCATCGGTTTACGCGGACCCAGGAGCAGTTCGAGGACTTCGTGGCGGTGCTGTCCAGCCCGGATGCACTCGTCTTGTGCGAGGTCTACCCGGCCGGCGAGGCACCGATCCCGGGTGCCGACGGGCGTGCATTGAGCCGTGCGATCCGCACGCGCGGCGAGCTGGATCCGGTGTTCGCGCAGACGATCGACGAGGTGCCGGGTCTTTTGGACAACCTGGTGCTCGACGGCGACATGGTGCTGATGATGGGAGCCGGCGACATCGGTGGCTTAGCGGCGCGTCTGCCGAGCCAGATGGGGCGGTCGGGGGCATGATGGGCGAGCTGCGCGAGCGCGAGCCACTCTCCCGCCACACCAGCTGGCGGGTCGGCGGTCCCGCGCGTCGCTTCTATCGGCCGACGGATGCGGCGGATCTGGCTGCCTTCCTGGCGCGCCTCGACCCGCAGGAGCCACTCTTATGGCTCGGGCTCGGGAGCAATCTGCTGGTGGACGACGCCGGTTTTCCCGGCACCGTGATCCAGACCCGGGACTGTCTGACACGGTTGGAACGACGGGGTGCGACCGGTATCCATGCCGAGTCCGGTGTCTCCTGTGCCAAGGTGGCCCGATTCGCGTCGCGGCACGATCTGGTCGGGTGCGAGTTCCTTGCCGGCATCCCGGGCACCATGGGGGGGGCGCTGGCGATGAATGCGGGCGCCTGGGGCGGCGAGACCTGGGAGCATGTCGTCTCGGTGCGGACCATCGATCGGTTCGGTCGGATTCGCGAGCGGGGGCCGGGCGATTTCTCGATCGGCTACCGCGAGGTGATCGGGCCGCCCGGCGAGTGGTTCCTGGACGTCGCGCTCGAGCTTGCCCCCGGCGACGGCAAAGCGGGGATGGCCCGGATTCGCGAGCTGCTCGACCGGCGTGCGCAGACACAGCCCGTGGGGCTCCCGAGCTGCGGATCGGTGTTCCGCAATCCGCCCGGCGATCATGCCGCGCGTCTAATCGAGGCGGAGGGACTCAAGGGATATCGGATCGGCGGTGCGCAGGTGTCCGAGAAGCACGCGAATTTCATCATCAACACGGGCGAGGCCAGTGCCGCGGACATCCGCGAGCTGATCGACCTGGTGCAGCGCCGGGTCGAGGACGCTACCGGTGTCCGGTTGGTGCCCGAGGTCAAACGAATCGCCGGAGAGCATCCATGACACCAGAGAAAATCCAGGCGCGTGCTCGGTTCGGCAAGGTCGCGGTGCTCCTCGGCGGGCGCGCGGCGGAGCGCGAGATCTCGCTGAAGAGCGGCAGCGCCGTGCTGGCGGCCCTGTTGCGTCAGGGCGTCGACGCCCATGCACTGGATCCGGACGAGCAGGTTCTCGAACATCTGCGCACCGGCGGTTTCGATCGCGCCTTCATCATCCTGCACGGACGCGGCGGCGAAGACGGTCAGATTCAAGGCGCCTTGGAGACCATCGGGATGCCCTACACGGGTTCCGGGGTTCTGGGTTCGGCGCTCGGCATGGACAAGTATCGCTGCAAGCTGGCCTGGACGGGGTGCGGTTTGCCGACGGCCGCATCGGTGCTGCTGCGCACGGACGCCGATCTGGCGGCTGCCGAGGCTCTCGGCTTCCCGCTCATGATCAAGCCCGTTCACGAGGGTTCGAGTATCGGGATGGCGCGCGTCGAGGATCCGGCCGCACTCGCCGATGCCTGGCGCACGGCACGCGGTTACGACGCACTGGTGCTCGCCGAGCGCTGGATCCAGGGCGCGGAATACACCTGTGCCGTGCTCGGACAGGCGGCGCTCCCCATGATCCGGCTCGAAACGCCGCACGCCTTTTACGACTTCGAGGCCAAGTATCGGGCCGACAGTACGCGCTATCACTGTCCCTGCGGTCTGCCCGAAGCAGAGGAGTCACGCCTGCAGCGACTCGCGCTCGACGCCTTCGAGGCGACCGGTGCGAGCGGTTGGGGCCGTGTCGACCTGATGGTCGACGGGAGCGGAGAGCCGTTCCTGCTCGAGATCAACACGGTGCCGGGCATGACCGACCACAGCCTGGTCCCGATGGCTGCGCGGGTAGCGGGGCTGGACTTCGACACCCTGGTTTGGCGGATCCTGGAAACGAGTCTCGACCGTGGTTGACCCGGCACGGACAACCCCTCCGATCGTAGAGGTGCGTGCGCGCCGCTCCGGGCGTTGGCTGGCGCTTGTCGGGTTGCTCTTGATTTCGGTCATGGCCGGCGGCGTTTGGCTGCTCGTTCATTGGGAGCCGCACCTGTTGCCCGTGCGCGTCATCGCCGTGGAGGGCGAGCTGCATCATCACTCCTCGCGGTTGCTTCAGCAGACCATCAGCGAGCGGCTGCGCGGCGGCATCTTGACGGCGGATTTGCACGATCTAAAGCAGGCTGCAGAGGACCTGGCCTGGGTTGGTCGCGCCACCGTGCGGCGCGTCTGGCCGGATCGGCTGCAGGTCGAGGTCGAGGAGCACCGCCCGATCGCACGCTGGAATCGCGACGGTCTGGTGACCGCGGAGGGCATCGTTTTTCGGCCCGGTACGGGCACGGTCCCGGCGGGTCTGCCGCTGCTCGAAGGCGAGGATCGGCGTGCGCCCGAGGTGGTCAAGCGCTATGCGCAGTGGCGCGACGATCTGATGCTGATCGGCCATCTTATCCAGACGCTCTCGGTCGACCCGCGCGGGGCGTGGCGGGTCGAGCTGGTCATGGGGGTCGAGTTGTATCTCGGCACGGAAGGCGTCGATCAACGGCTTGCGCGCTATATCGCCAGCGCGACGCAATTGGAGGCGGCCGGCCAGCCGCTGGTGGTGGACCTGCGCTACAGCAACGGTTTCGCCGTGAAATGGGCAGCGAACGCCGAGCCGCAGGCTCGTGCGACAACGGATCGCCCGACGCGATCCGGCAAACGAGGATAAGACCGGATGTCGAGACGTAACGACAAGAATCTATTGGTGGGCTTGGATATCGGGACCTCGAAGGTGGCCGCCTTGGTCGGCGAGCTCAAGGACGACAACCAGATCGAGATCATCGGCATCGGCACACACCCCTCGCGGGGTCTGAAAAAGGGCGTAGTCGTCGACATCGAGTCGACCGTCCAGTCGATTCAGCGTGCGGTCGAGGAGGCCGAGCTGATGGCCGGCTGCGAGATCCACTCGGTCCACGCCGGGATCGCCGGCAGCCATGTGCGCAGCCTCAACTCGCACGGCATCACCGCGATCAAGGAGGTCGAGGTCACCCAGGCCGATGTCGATCGGGTCATCGATGCCGCGCGCGCCGTCGCGATCCCGGCCGATCAGAAGATCCTGCATATCCTGCCGCAGGAATTCATCATCGACGATCAGGAGGGCATCCGCGAGCCGATCGGGATGTGCGGCGTGCGGCTCGAAGCCCGCGTGCACATGGTCACGGGTGCGGTGAGTGCCGCCCAAAACATCATCAAGTGTATTCGCCGCTGCGGGCTCGAGGTCGACGATCTGGTGCTCGCGCAGCTCAGCTCGAGCTATTCGGTGCTCGGCGACGACGAGAAGGAGCTCGGCGTCTGTGTCGTCGACATCGGCGGCGGGACGACGGATCTTGCCGTCTTCACCGACGGGGCGATTCGCCACACCGCGGTGATCCCGATCGCCGGCGATCAGGTGACCAACGACATCGCCGTGGCGCTGCGCACGCCGACCCAGCATGCCGAGCTGATCAAGGTCAAGCATGCCTGCGCCTTGGCGCAGCTGGCGGCCAACAGCGAGTCCATCGAGGTGCCGAGCATCGGCGATCGCCCGCCGCGCAGGCTCTCGCGCCAGACCTTGGCCGAGGTGGTCGAGCCCCGCTACGAGGAGCTTCTGACCCTGCTGCACAACGAGCTGCGCCGCAGCGGCTTCGAGGATCTGGTGGCGGGCGGCGTGGTACTGACCGGCGGCAGCTCGAAGATGGACGGTCTGATCGAGCTGGCCGAGGAGGTCTTCCACATGCCGGTGCGGCTCGGAGTCCCGCAGTACGTGATCGGGATGGACGAGGTGGTGAACAATCCAATCTATTCGACCGGCGTGGGGTTGCTGATGTACGCGCGTCAGCACCGCTTCTCGCGGCGTCCGGAGATCGGAGATTCCGCCGGGCTGCGTGGGGCTTGGTCACGGATGCGCAGTTGGTTCCAGGGCAATTTTTAGTGCAACCGCGTTTGGCGTTGATCCTGCTGAAAGCGGATTGATGATGGGGTGTTTCGTCAAGCCCCGTCGGTCGGGGGGCCGCGGCCTGCGGTCTCGGGCCGCGACGCATCCCGCGTCGCGGCGGTGTCGGGGGGGCGTGCGCGCCGAGGCGCGCACGTACGAGGTTTCATAGGTCGTGCAACGAACGAATTCGAGAGGAGACAACAGCATGTTTGAGCTCATGGATACCCACAGTCAGAACGCCGTCATCAAGGTCGTGGGCGTCGGGGGCGGGGGCGGGAATGCGGTCAATCACATGGTCGCCGCGACCATCGAAGGGGTCGACTTCATCTGCGCCAATACCGACGCTCAGGCGCTGAAGAGTTCGCAGGTGAAGACCATCCTTCAGCTCGGTGCCGGCATCACCAAAGGTTTGGGTGCCGGTGCCGATCCTGAGGTCGGTCGCAACTCCGCGATGGAGGACCGCGATCGCATCCAAGAGGCCCTGGAGGGTGCGGACATGGTCTTCATCACCGCCGGCATGGGTGGCGGGACCGGTACAGGTGCCGCGCCGATCGTGGCGCAGATCGCGAAGGAGCTGGGTATCCTGACGGTCGCCGTCGTGACCAAGCCGTTCCCGTTCGAGGGGACCAAGCGTCGCCGCATCGCCGAGGAAGGGATTGCGGAGTTGGCCAAACACGTCGACTCCTTGATTACCATTCCCAACGAAAAACTTCTGGCCGTTCTGGGCAAGGAAATGAGTCTGCTCGGTGCCTTCAGCGCCGCCAACGACGTGCTGTTGCATGCGACCCAAGGCATCGCCGAGCTGATCACCCGTCCGGGATTGATCAACGTCGACTTTGCTGATGTGAAGACGGTCATGTCCGAGATGGGCGTGGCCATGATGGGAACGGGTGCTGCGCGCGGCGAGCATCGTGCCCGCGAGGCCGCAGAGGCCGCCATCCGCAGCCCGCTGCTGGAGGATATCGACCTTGCAGGAGCGAAGGGCATCCTGGTCAACATCACCGCCGGACTGAGCCTGACCATCGGCGAGTTCGACGAGGTCGGCAACACGGTGCGTGATTTCGCCGACGACGATGCCACGGTCGTGGTGGGCACCGTGATCGATCCGACGCTGGACGACGAGTTGCGGGTCACCGTCGTGGCGACCGGGCTGGGCGAGCGTCGCGTCATGCTCAAACGCCAGGTGGCACAAGAAACGGCCGCGATGCATCTGGTCAGCAGCGTGGGCGGCAACGAGAGCGCGCCGAACTACAACGACCTGGGTCGGCCCGCCATCTATCGCCGGGGCGGCGGCGCCGGCGCCGCTGTGGCCGAAGCCGTGGTCGAGAATGACCTCGATTATCTGGATATCCCGGCATTTCTGCGGCGCCAGGCCGATTGATCAGGGGTTTCCCTGTATCGAATAGTTCTTTTAAAACAGGCATCTTCAAAATGGTTCGTTGTTGATCTTGATAAACGTCGGGGAAAACCCTAAGCTTGTCGGCAGGTGGCTCGCATGCGAGCCGCAAAACAACATGACGAATGGAAAGCGATCGTGGCTCGGGCGTGGACTCGCCGGGTCACGACCGGTCGTCGATCAGCCGGCAACGGATGCCGACAGCCGCCATGGCTTGCGATGGGAGACCTCGACCGATGCTCAAGCAGCGTACCTTGAAGAATGTGATCCGGGCGACCGGCGTCGGCCTGCACACCGGCGAGAAGATCCCGTTGACCTTGCGGCCGGCGGCGCCCGATACGGGGATTGTTTTCCGTCGGGTGGATTTGGACGTGCCCGTCGAGATCAAGGCGACACCCTTCAATGTCGGCGATACTCGGCTGTCGACGACATTGGTGAAGGGGGATGTTCGCGTCTCGACGGTCGAGCACATCCTCTCGGCCTTTGCCGGGCTCGGGATCGACAACGCCTATGTGGATGTCGGCGCCGCCGAGGTGCCGATCATGGACGGCAGCGCCGGGCCATTCGTCTTCCTCGTCCAGTCGGCCGGCGTCGAGGAGCAGAACCGCGCCAAGCGTTTTATCCGGATCAAGCGGCCGGTCGAGGTTCGGGACGGCGACAAATACGCGCGCTTCACGCCGTACAACGGGTTCAAGGTGGAGTTCTCGATCGACTTCGATCATCCCGCGTTCCATGCGCGATCCAACCGTGCGATCGTCGACTTTTCGACCTCCTCCTTCGTGAAGGAGATAAGCCGGGCACGTACCTTCGGTTTCCTGCGGGAAATCGAGGCATTACGTGCACAGAATCTCGCGCTCGGCGGCAGTCTCGACAATGCCGTGGTGGTCGACGAGTATCGTGTCCTCAACGACGAGGGTCTACGTTACGAAGACGAGTTCGTGAAGCACAAGATCCTGGATGCGATCGGCGACCTCTATCTCTTGGGGCACACCCTGATCGGATCCTTCCAGGCGCACAAGTCCGGGCATGCACTCAACAACACCCTGCTGAGGGCTTTGGTGGCCGACGTCAGTGCTTGGGAAGAGGTGGTGTTCGAGGACTCCGCGGAGTCTCCGATCTGCTATGCACACCCGGTGGCGCTGGCCTAGTCCGATCGCGCAGCAGGCGTCTTAACGATACCGGGCGATTCCGGCGAGTCCCTGTTGTCCCCGGCCGCCGTCATGGCGGCCGGGGCATGATTGTTTGCAAAACGTCGAAAGACCTCGGCTAAGGCCGGATCCGACATCCCTTCCGCTGCGCCGAGGAGATGGGCGCGAGTCTGTTGGGTCAGTCGCCCGCCGCCGTTCGGTTGTCTCTCGACCGTCCCTCGCGGTTTTGGCCCGAGGGCATCCATTCCATCGCGTTCCGAACGGACGCGGACCTGAGCAACCACCTTGGCAACGCCTTCGCGCTCGAGGGCTCGGGTCAGATCCTCGATCATGAAGCGTGCGCGGGTGACCCAAGCCGGCGAATCGAGAAAAAGCGTCAGGATCCCATCGCTCAACACGACGTCGCGACAGTGCGCACGCAGCGGGTCGGGCAACCGGCTCAGGACCATGCCGAGCAGTGCCAATTCACGGTCGCGATGCTCAAGATGCCGGCGAATCAGGCGGTTGGATTGAAGTAGCTCGCGGACATGGGCCAATCCCGGACGAAGCATCGGAGGTTTACCTCGGTATGCGCAAGGCCTGAGCAAACGGAGTCCCGATGTTTGCCCACGGCGAAAAACGAATCGACCTGAGGCGCGATTGTGGCGACAATCATGCCATATGCCCAGTGCTCATCAGTTAGAGACCAAAGCAGAGTAAACAACGATGCACCACCTCGATCGACGAAAAACCGCTCGCGGACAGGCCGTTATAGCGCTCTTGGCCGTTGTCTTGTTCACCTTGGCCGGTGGAGGATTAGGATTCTGGATCGGTCACTATCAAAATATGACGACACTTGTCGACAACCGTGCCCAGCAGCCTGCAAGAGTTCCCCGATCATTGCCCGCACCTCTGACCCCCGCACCCCCACCCGCTGCTACCGAAGATCTCGATGTCATCGCCTCGCGTGTCGGCGAGATGCAAGCCGAGCTTCTCAGGCTGAATGCACTCGGCGAACGTCTGGTGCAGATGTCAGGATTGAATCCCGAAGAGTTCGATTTCACGGACCCGCCGCCGCGTGGCGGTGCCGAAGACGGTCCGGCACGAGACTTCACGATTCGCGAGATCGCCAGCGAACTCGGCAGCATGGTCAGCCTGGTGCAGGATCGCAAGCGTAAGCTCGAGGTCCTCGAAGATGTCATCATGGACAAGGGCCTCGCCGCGCAGGCGATGCCCTCCGGTTGGCCGGTCCGCTCCGGTTACATCACCTCGAATTTCGGTTTTCGGGTCCATCCCATCAAGAAACGACGCCTCTTTCACGAGGGTGTCGACTTCGCAAGCCCACGCGGCACGCCGATTGTCGCGGTTGCCGACGGTGTCGTGACCTTCAGCGGTCGCAAGGGCGGATACGGGCGGATGGTCGACATCCGGCATGTCAACGGGCTGGTCACGCGTTATGCCCATAACCAGGACAACCTGGTCAAAGAGGGCCAGATGGTCCGGCAGGGACAGAAGATCGCGACGGTCGGATCCTCCGGAACCGCGACCGGCCCGCATGTCCACTTCGAGGTTCTCAAGGACGGCAAGGCGGTCGATCCTTTCCGTTACATCGACCGTCAGCCCCGGCCCGTGCTGGCCGGCGGGTCCGAGGATCAACCCGGTTAAACCGCGCCCAGCGCGATATGCGAGGTTTTTGGATGGGATCGGCCCCGGCAGACTCGGCGGCCGTTGGAGCCGGCGCGGTTTAAGATTTTAAGAATATATTATTTTAAACCGCGTCCCCGCCAAAGGCCGTGGATGCACCAAACGGCGGTCTCACACGAAAATTCAGCATCTCGCTCTGGACGCGGTTTAGGGCTCGGGGCTCGCTGAATCGATCGGGGTGCACGGGGATCTGCGGGCCATTTGTGCAGGCAACGGCCGCCGACCCCGGCCCCGGGCGCGCATCCGATGCCACCTGCGGTTGTCCTTGAATTCCGGTATCATGGCGGGATTTTCCCGACAGGTCTCAAACGTATCCGATGGTCAAGCATCTGTTCAAGAAGGTCTTCGGCAGCCGGAATGACCGGCTCGTCAAGACATTGCTCAAGTCCGTCGCACGGATCAACGCCCTCGAGCCCGAGCTCGAGCCACTCTCCGATCAGGCCCTGGCCGCGAAGACGACTGAGTTTCGGGAGCGTCTTGCCGCGGGCGCCGATCTCGACAGCTTGATCCCCGAGGCATTCGCGGTCGTGCGCGAGGCGTCCAAGCGAACGCTCGGCCTGCGTCACTTCGACGTGCAGATGGTCGGCGGCATGGTGCTCAACGACGGGAAGATCGCCGAGATGCGCACCGGCGAGGGCAAGACCCTGGTCGCGACCCTCTCGGCGTACCTCAATGCGCTTCCGGGCAAAGGCGTTCACGTCGTCACCGTCAACGATTATCTGGCTCGGCGCGACGCCGCCTGGATGGGTCAAATCTACCATTTTCTCGGTCTGTCCACCGGCGTCATCAATTCGTCGGGCGGAACAGGTCCGGACTCGGCGTCGTTTCTCTTCGATTTGAGCTACGAGCCGCCGGTCGGTCAAGGTTACCGCCACATGCGCCCGGTCTCCCGCAAGGAGACCTATGCCGCGGATATCACCTACGGGACCAACAACGAGTTCGGGTTCGATTATCTGCGCGACAACATGGCCTTCGTGGCCGAGCAGCGCGTGCAGCGCGATCCCTTCTACGCGATCGTCGACGAGGTCGACTCCATCCTCATCGACGAGGCGCGCACCCCGCTCATCATCTCGGGTCCCTCCGAAGGGAGCACGGATCTCTACAAGCAGATCGACAAGGTCATTCCGCGACTGACCCGTCAGCCCCCCATCACCAACGAAGAGGGTCAACCCGACTTCGGTCCCGGTGATTATTCGGTCGACGAGAAGGCGCGCCAGGTTTATCTGAGCGAGGAAGGTCACGAGCACGTCGAGCAGATGCTGGTCGAGATCGGTCTTCTCGCCGAGGAAGGCGGTCTCTACGATCCGGCCAACATCGTCCTGATGCACCACGTCTATGCGGCGCTGCGTGCGCACGCGCTGTTTCAAAAGAACGTTGAGTACATCGTGCGCGACGGCCAGATCATCATCGTCGACGAGTTCACCGGCCGCACCATGCCGGGACGGCGCTGGTCGGAAGGTTTGCATCAGGCGGTCGAGGCCAAAGAAGGGGTTGCGATCCAGCCCGAAAACCAGACGATGGCCTCGATCACCTTCCAGAACCTGTTCCGGCTCTATCCCAAGCTCTCGGGCATGACCGGCACGGCGGATACCGAGGCCTACGAGTTCCAACAGATCTACGGTCTGGAGGTCGTCGTCATCCCGACCAACCAGCCGATGGTCCGCGACGATCGGGGCGACCTCGTCTATCTGACCCAGGAGGAGAAGTACGAGGCCATCGTCGAGGATATCCGGGACTGCATCGCCCGCGGTCAGCCTGCCTTGGTGGGTACCGCCTCGATCGAGACCTCGGAGCTGATCGACCGACTGCTCGTGGAGCAGAAGATCCCGCATGAGGTCCTCAACGCCAAGCAACATGAGCGCGAGGCCGGGATCATCGCCCAGGCCGGCCGCCCCGGCGCCGTCACCATCGCCACCAACATGGCCGGTCGCGGGACCGACATCGTCCTCGGCGGCAATCTTGAGGCCGAACTCGAGGAGGCCGGTCCCGACGCGGATCGCGCCGCCATCCGCGCCGCCTGGAAGGAGCGCCACGCCCAAGTGGTGGCCGCCGGCGGTCTGCATGTCGTGGGTACCGAGCGGCACGAGTCCCGCCGTATCGACAACCAGTTGCGCGGTCGCTCCGGTCGCCAAGGCGACCCGGGCTCCTCGCGTTTCTATCTGTCGCTCGAAGACAACCTGATGCGTATCTTCGCCTCCGACCGCG
Source organism: Thiocapsa rosea (assembly GCF_003634315.1). Classification (NCBI taxonomy): domain Bacteria; kingdom Pseudomonadati; phylum Pseudomonadota; class Gammaproteobacteria; order Chromatiales; family Chromatiaceae; genus Thiocapsa; species Thiocapsa rosea. Next base: position 876,347 of record NZ_RBXL01000001.1, on the reverse strand, counting down.
TCGGCAAGATGATGCAGAAGCTCGGGATGCAGAAGGGCGAGGCGATCGAGCACCCCTGGGTGACGAAGGCGATCGAGAACGCCCAGCGCAAGGTCGAGGGTCGCAACTTCGATATCCGCAAGCAGTTGCTCGAGTACGACGACGTCGCCAACGATCAGCGCAAGGTCATCTATCGCCAACGCCGCGAGCTGATGGACAGTGTCGATGTCTCCGATACCGTCACCGCGATGCGCGATGATGCGCTGACGCGCCTGATCAACACCTATGTCCCGCCCGAAAGCCTCGAAGAGCAATGGGACGTCGACGGACTCGGCGCCGCCTTGAGCGAGCACTTCGGTGGCGACTGGCCGATCCGCAAATGGCTCGACGAGGACGATTCGCTCCACGAAGAGACGCTGCGCGCGCGGATCCACGACACCCTGACCGGGGCCTACACCGAGCGCGAGCAGCTTGTCGGCTCGCCGACCATGCGCCAGATCGAGACGGCGGTCATGCTCCAGACCCTGGATACCCACTGGAAGGACCATCTCGCCGCGATGGACTATCTGCGCCAAGGGATCCATCTGCGCGGCTACGCTCAGAAGAACCCCAAGCAGGAGTACAAGCGCGAGGCCTTCGAGATGTTCTCCGCGATGCTCGACAGCATCAAGCACGACGTCGTCGCCACGCTCGCCAAGCTCCAGGTGCAGACGCAGCCGGGTGCCGCGGCCGAGCCGGCTGCGGGGCTCGGGGCAGCGCGAGAGCGCGAGTTCGAGTTCAAGCACGAGCGCTTCGAGGGGTTCGGTCAAGGTCCCGGGTCCGAGGATGATGCGCAGCCCGACGGTCGCGATCGGGCGAGCACCCGCGGAGCCGAGGACGCGCACGCTCAACCCTATGTCCGCGGCGATCGCAAGGTCGGCCGCAACGAGCCCTGTCCCTGCGGCTCGGGCAAGAAGTACAAACAATGTCACGGCAAGGCGAGCTGAGCGACACCATGACGCGGTCCGAGCAGCCCCCGTCCGAGCCCATTGCATCCGATCAGGTCCAGTCGGAACAAACCTGGCTCCCCGTCGGGGGTGTACGCTTGGCCGCGGGTGCGGCCGGCATTCGTTACCAGGGGCGTGACGATCTGGTCATCCTGGAGTTCGCTCCCGGCAGCCGATGTGCGGCCGTTTTTACCCGCAATGCCTTCTGCGCAGCGCCCGTGCGGGTCGCCAAGGCCCACTTGGGTCAAGCGATGCCGCGCTACCTGCTGATCAACGCCGGTAACGCCAACGCCGGGACAGGTCGGCGCGGGATGGCGGACGCCGAGTCGAGCTGTGCGGCACTCGCCGTTGTCGGCGACTGTGTCGCCGAGGAGGTCCTGCCCTTCTCGACCGGCGTGATCGGCGAGCATCTGCCGGTCGCTCGCATCTCCGCGGCATTGCCGGGCCTGCTCAGCCGATTGGATGCATCCGATTGGCCCGCTGCAGCGCGGGCCATCATGACCACGGATCGGGTGCCGAAACTGGTCTCGCGCCGCTTCGAGATCGACGGGCGCACCGCCTCGATCACCGGTATCGCCAAAGGCGCCGGGATGATCTGTCCGAACATGGCGACTATGCTGGCCTTCATCGCGACCGATGCCGCCGTGTCGCCCGATCTGCTCCAAGCCTGTCTAGGCTCAGCGGTCGCTCGGTCGTTCAATGCCATCACGGTGGATGGCGACACCTCGACCAACGATGCGTGCGTGCTTGCTGCAACCGGGGCCTGCGGGAATTCGGAGATCCGCGACGGCGCGTCGCCGGGATACGCTGCACTCCAGTGCGCCGTCGATGCGGTCTGTGTCGAGCTGGCGACCGCCATCGTGCGCGACGCCGAGGGTGCGACCAAGCTGGTGACCGTGCAGGTCGAAGGCGCTGCGGATGTGGAGGAGGCTCGCGCGGTCGCCTACACCATCGCCCATTCGCCCCTGGTGAAGACGGCGCTTTTTGCGTCGGATCCCAATTGGGGCCGTATCCTGGCCGCGGTCGGACGTGCGGGTCTTCGGGATCTCGATATCGATCGGGTCAGAATCCATCTCGGCGAGGTCCTGATCGTGGCCGACGGCGGTCGCGCACCGGACTATACGGAGGAGGCCGGAGCCGCCGTCATGGCCGAGCCCGAGATCCTGATCCGCGTCTTGCTTGGACGGGGTCTGGCCGAGGCGCAGGTCTTGACCTGCGATCTGTCCTATGAATACGTTCGGATCAACGCCGAATACCGCAGTTGAGCGTCGATCCGATTCATGTGATGGTCGGCGCGATTTCCGACCCGGCTGGACGCGTGCTGGTCACCAAACGTCCCGATCATGTCCATCAGGGCGGGCTGTGGGAGTTTCCGGGCGGCAAGCTCGAGCCCGGCGAGTCGCCCGAGCAGGGCCTTGCGCGCGAGCTGGCCGAGGAGCTGGGTATCGAGGTCAGCGACAGCCGTCCGCTGATCCGCATCCGACACCATTACGGCGACCGCCATGTCCTGCTGGATGTCCGGTGTGTTCGCTCCTACACGGGCATTCCGGCGGGCTTGGAAGGGCAGCCCCTCGCCTGGCAGCGCCCCGAGACCATGGATCCGGCCTGTTTCCCCGCTGCGGATCGTCCCATCATCGCCGCGCTGCGCCTGCCCGGGCGGATGCTGATCACGGGTCCCGACCCGCTCAGGCCCGAGGTCTTCCTCGCGCGGCTCGCGCGTGCCGTCGCGGGCGGTATCAGGCTCGTTCAGCTGCGTGCGCATGAACTGGATCACGCCGACTATCGGAATCTGGCACGCGACGCCTTCAGGCTCTGCGAGCAAAGCGGTGCACGTCTCCTCTTGAATCGCGATCCGGGCGAGACGCTCGGTATCCCGCGTCACGGCCTGCATCTCCGCAGCCAGACCCTCGCCGGACTGAGCGGGCGTCCGGGTCTGCCCGACGATCTCGTGGGTGCCTCCTGTCACGACGCCGAAGACCTCTTGCGGGCGGCGCGCATCGGGCTCGACTACGCCCTGCTCTCGCCAGTCCAGCCGACCGCCTCCCACCCCGAGGCCGTGCCGCTCGGCTGGCGCCGCTTCGCCGAGCTGGCGGATGCGGCGACACTCCCGGTCTATGCGCTGGGCGGCTTGACCGGAGCTGATCTGGATCTCGCCCGTGAGCATGGTGCGCAGGGTGTTGCGGCGATTCGAGGCTTCTGGCCGATCGATTGATCGGTTAAACCGCGCCGGCTCCAGCGGTTGTCAAATCCGCCGGGGTCGATCCCACCCAAAACATCGCATACCGCGCCGGGCGCGGTTTAATGCTCGCTCATCGGCGAATCTTCGTCGGGATCGTCCTCCGTGCCGGGGATCCGGTGATTCTCGTCCAGCCACTCGCCCAAATCGACTAAACGGCAGCGCTTGCTGCAGAAGGGGCGCCATGGCGACTCCGGACCCCAAACGACCGATTTGCCGCAACGCGGACAGGAGACGATCGTGTCCATGGCTAAACCGCGTCCCGAGTGAAGATCGATGTTTCGCTGTCGTCGGCGGTTCGGTGCACGTCTAAGGATCCGTGCCGGACGCGGTTAAGGAGCAAAACGAAAACCTCTGAACCGCGTCCACCGATGAGGCGCTTGGTGGGTGCGAGGGCAGGGGTGGAGTCGAAACAATGCATGATGTGCAGGACGCGGTTCAAAAGACGCAGCAGGTGAGCTTGAAGGGGATGTTTTCCGGGATCTGAGCTGGCCGTCCTTGAGTGCCGGTCATCATGAAACGGATACTGAAGCGGCCCTTGTGCCCGCTGATCTCCGGATAGAGTGCACCGGTCCCGTTGATGCCGACCCGCACCATCTGCGCAGGCGCCTGCACATCGAGCGCCTCCTGGAAGAAACCGCCCTCCGCGAGCACCTGACGCGGTGATGCGCTGGTGCGGGCGAGCGAGAGGACGAGACGGATTGCCCGCTCCGCCGGTCGCAGATCTTGAAGCCAGTGGTCGATCCGTGCCTTCCTGAGCTCCGGTGCCTGGATGAGCCAGTGATGAAACTGCGGCAGATCGAAGCTGCAGGCGCCGCCCGGAATACTGCTGCGCTGGGCGACGCTCTTGAGAAGATCGTCCTCGCGGGCGATTTGCCCGATGGGTCCGGACAGGCCATGGACGCCGCCGACGGCATCCGCAAGGTCGCCGAGTACCTGCTCCAAGGCCCGTGGATCGACCCCGGGCTGATCCCCGAAACGCTTGAGCGTGGTCATGTTGCGCTCAAGCTCCTTGAGCAGCTCGTTCTTGACGTCTGCGCGTGCGGTCACCGCGGCAATGTCGAGCAAGGTCTCGACAGCGACTCGGGTCGCCCAGGCGTCGTACTGAGGTGCGAAGTGGTTGAGCCGCTCGAACAGATGCTCTATCCGCAGGAAGGTGCGGACGCGCTCGTTCAGCGGATGCTCGAAGGTCATCAGTGTCGACACAAAGGCGCCTCGGGGCTCGGCGCGATCCGGATCCGGTCATCTCGGCTCGGTCGGCGCGGTAATTGTTCGAATGTGGCGCACCACGCGATGCGGTGCGCGCTACCATGGCCGGAATTCTCCCGATTTCGCGAGGGGTTGTCACGCCCGCGCCGATCATCCGATCATCACGCCGGATACGGTCCTCGGGCACCGCATTGAACCGCCCCTCGTATCGAGGGCACCGCGGGTGCCCGAGGCGCGTTTCGAGCGCCTGATCCGCGAGCCTACTTCGTACTCTCCTTGAAGTCCTCGGTACCCTCCGAAACCGCCTTCTTGGCGTGCTGCCAGGTGTTTTTCGAGCCTTCCTTGATGTTGTTCCAGTTTTCTTTCGACTCTTGCTTGGTACAGGCCGTCAAGGCCGCGAGGGCGACCAGTAGGCCGACGATCGATGCCTTCGACATATTTCCTTTCCGCATGCTTGCTCTCCCGTTGTCATGAATCGCCCACATCGATTTGCGCCGGCGACGCGCCTCAGGCTCATCCTTCGGGACTGATCGCGGCGGCCGTTTTGCCCCGAAGCGCCGCGGGGTAGTCGCGATCGATGGACGCGAGACCCTGATGATACTTCCGGCCGGCGAGAGCGACCCTCATCATTTGATCGGGCGCGGCCAGATGGCGATTGACCCGCATCGGCACCTTTTCCAGGGCGACATGGGCCTGCTCGGCGAATGAGCGCACAAACTCGCGAAGCGGCAGCGCCGTCGGGGTCAGGGGATGCATGCAGTCGTGCAGGTCATGCGGGTTGTCGACCCAGATCCGCGGCTGCATGGCCTGATAGTCCGGGGTGCCGGGGGAGGGCGTGCAGACGGTGAAGCTGCACTGCACCGGCGGCAGTCGGCTGACGTAGTCGCGCAGTCTCGCGAACTCGAGCGCCCGGTATTCGGGCTGCACCATGAAGGCGGCATGCACGGCCACGTCCATCGCGCGCAGCCGCTCCAGGGCACGTTCGTTGGCGGCGACGGTTCCGCCTTTGGCCGCGCGCTTGAGCTCCGCGTCGCTCGGGAACTCGAAGCCGATAAAGGCCGCATCCAGGCCGATCTCGCGCCAGCGTCGCAGCAGCTCCGGGGAGCGGTTGACGGTGGTGGCGCGGGTCCAGGCGAAGTAGCGTTTCTTCACGCCGCGTGCCTCCAAGGCTTCGGCCAGCGCCCAGGCGAAGGGCTCGTCGATGAAGTTCTCGTCGTCGCAAAAATAGACGTGATCCACAGCCAATGAGGCGATCTCCTCGACCACGGACTGCACCGGACGCGTGCGGTGGATGCCGCCGCACAGATGCGGCACGATGCAGAAGGAGCACTTCATGCGGCAGCCCCAGGAGGTGCGGACCATCGCCACCCTCGGGAACAAGGGATGCCAGCGCGGCAGCTTCTCGCCGGTCCAGATGCTGCGGTAATGGCGGGTGTCCCAGAGGTCGCGCCTGGGCAGCGGCAGCATGGCGGGATCGGGAAACAAAGGCCAGAGCCGCTCCTCGTCGTCGCGCCAGCTCCGATTCGGCAACAGCACCTGCGGGATGTCTTCGAGCCCGCGGCCGGCGGCGAGCGCACCGACGATCTGTGCGAAGGGTGCGCATCCTTCGCCGCGGACGATGGCGTCGATCGCCTCGATCCGATAGTCCCGTGGGGCGACGGTCGCATGATGTCCGCCGACGACGATGGTTGTTCCGGGCAACGATCGGCGCACTCGGCTGGCGATCCGCTTGACGCTGGACGCCTCGTGGCTGTAGCCGGTGATGCCGACCAGATCGGGGCGAAAGCGCCGCAGGCTGTCGAGGAGGTCGAGTTCGGGCCAGGCGGCCAGGCGCAGATCCAGGATCCGGGTGTCGTGCTCGGGGCCGGCCGCGGCGGCCAGGTAGCCGAGCTCAAGGGGCTCCATGCGTTGAAACGCCTGAAGACCGAGAACGGACCTCAGTCGCGCCTTGGGTTTGATCAGCAGGATGTGCATACGGCTGGACTTCCTCGGCCACCGGGGAGCGGGGCGGCATTCGATGCTCGGGGCCGGCCGCGGCGGTCGCGCCTCAGGTCACCCGGGCGACCATGCGGCGGTTGCGGGTCAGGCGGGCCCAAGTCTTGCCGGTGGCGAACCAGGCGACGTAGAAGCCCTCGATCAGCCAGCGATGAAGGGACGAGGGGCGCAGCGCGGTGGCGACATCCTCGGCTGCGCAGAGTCGGTATCTCAGGCCGAGGCTGGTCGCCATCTGACCGACCCGGGCCAGGTGATAGCGATTGGAGACGAGTGTCAGCGGCTCGCGCGACTCGCTCTGGGCCATGAGCTCGCGCGCATTGCGCAGATTCGTCAAGGTGTCGTGCGAGGTCTGCTCCAGCGCAATGCGCAGCTCGTAATCGCCGGGGAGTTCGCGCAGCATCTGCTCCCCCGCCTCGGCCTCGGTGATGCGTGCCCCGCCTGTACGGCCTCCGAGGATCAGGATGCGGCGGCTCGAAACGGCCGCCACCCGCGCGGCCGTTTCGAGCCGTGCCCGATAGTCCCGGTCCGGTCGGTCCTCGACCAAGCGCTTGCCGAAGACCACGACCACGCCGGTTGCGCCATCGGCCTTCGTTCGCAGGCCGACCGCGAGCACGCGGGCGAACGCGACCAAGAACGGAAGCCCCAGCCCCGCGACCCCGACCAGACAGGTCAGCGCAAAGGTTCCGATCTCGTCCCGATCGATCGTTCCGGGTGTGCTCACGGTGTCTTCACGATCGAGGCTAAACCGCGTCCAGAGCGAGATGCTCGTTTTCGAGTGAGTTCGGCGTTTGGTGCATCGACGGCCCTTAGCGGGGACGCGATTTAAAATCATATCTTTTTTAATCTCTTAAACCGCGCCGGCTCCGGCGGTCGTCAAATCCGCCGGGGCTGATTTCATCCAAAAACATTGCATGCCGCGTGGGGCGCGGTTTAGAGCATCGATAGGTTCGCTCGGATCTGGTTGTCGAGGTTCGCGATCCAACTGTTGTAGTTGGAATGGATCGTCTGCTTCTCTTCGTTGTATTTCAAGTTCGTGCTGGCGCTGTAGCGAATGCTGTAACTGGACGTGGAGAAGGGGATCTCGACCTTCGCCATATGGTCGCGCAGGAAGATGGTGCCGACGATCATGCCCGGGCGGGTCTCCTGCATCGCCCATCCCAAGCTGTTGCCGGCGCCCTGGATCGCCTTGCTGACCTGGGGAAGGGTGGCGCCCGGCGGGATCGGACGTGCGTCGAGATCCCGGATCGGCGCGGTCCGACAGCCGCCGAGACCGATGACGCTCGCGGCCATGACCAGCAGCATGAGCATCCGTATATTGAAGATCCCCTGAATCCCCCGGCGCCGTGAAGCGTTCTTGGGGCTCTGTTTGCCGAGCGCGATCTCGTTTTCCATCTGCTTTTCCCTATTGTTGTCGTCATCACCGCGTCGACTGAGCCTTCAGGCCGTTGGGCGGTGGGTTCTTCTTTTCCAGCGCCCGATAGCCTGAAGGGCAGTGGTCCGCTTCTGCGTTGAGCTCAGTCGATGTCCCGCAGCGCAGCGGTGCCGCCTTTCGCCGAGCCGACTCCCCGGTCGAGCGAGCGCAGCAAGCCCGTCGGATACAGGCCGCGGCGCAGCAGTTTTGCGCCGACCAGCCGGATGATGCTCCAGGTATCGCGCCAGGGTCGGTAATGGCTGAGACGTCGGTCCGGCAGGTAGCGGGTCATGATGGGGACGCTGCGGATCTCGGCGCCCGCGGCGACGCTGTCGATCAGCATCTCGGTCTCGAAGGCGAAACCGGCATTGCGGCGCGGTCGCACGCTCAGACGCGCGAGCACGGCGGCGGGATAGAGTCTGAAGCCGGACTGGGTGTCCTCGATGCGACGCCCGCAGGCCCAGGAGATCCAAAAATCCGCGACCTCGTTGGCGAAGCGGCGCAGGGCTGGGGCCGCCTCCCGGGCCTCGGTTCGCGCGGCGATGACGATGGCCTCGGGCGCGCGCATGGCGGCCCGCTCCAAGCGCGGGATGTCGCCCGAGCAGTGCTGACCATCCGCATCGATTGTGACGATGCGCTGCCCGCCGCAGGCGATGGCCCGGGCGATGCCGCTTGCCAAGGCGAAGCCTTTGCCGAGATTGGTCCGATGGCGGATCAGCTCCAGGCTCGGCAGGGCGGCGTCCTCCGTCGGAAGCGAACGAATCAGCGTCGCGGTGGCATCCATAGAGCCGTCATCGACGACGATGATGCGATCGACGTCCTGGCGACGGACGGCCGTGACGACCTCGCGGATCGTTCGCGCTTCGTTGAATGCGGGGATGACAACGATGGTTCCTTTCATGCCATGGCGCCGTTCAGGTTGATGATCTGTCCCCAGCGCTCGCGAATCATCGGCAGGAGCAGGGGCTGGGTGACATTGTAGAAGCCGAGCAAGGCGACGTCGACGACGCGTGACCCTTGTTCCGCCTTCATGCCGGCCAAGGGCGCCGCTCGCACCCGTGTCCAGTGCGTGTTTCATACGGCGTCCGTGGCGGGGCCTAAACCGCGCCCAGCGCGACATACGTCATTTTCATGTTGCGTTTGGCTTCGGAGGTGTCCTCGATCTCGGTGAGACGCGGTTTAACAGGGTGATGCGGCCGCGCACGCAGACGCGTTCGTCCGCGCTCAGCTCGAAGCGGTAGACGGCATTGACCCCGGCGCGGGCTTCGAGCCATGCCGTCACCTGAAGCGGAGTCGGCAGACAGTCGAGTCTCGCGACGCTCAGCTCCAGGTCGCGTACGGCTCCGAGAAGCAGGGCCGTCTCGCCGTCGAGGACATCGGTCAGGACGCCGTGCGCAGCCGCGGCTTGGGCGGCATATTCCACGCCCTGAACCGAGGACAGGGTGCCGTCGCGACGCAGCGGATTGCACGGGTCGCGGTGGGATGTCGTCGCGCAGCGGATAGAGTCTCGGTCGTGCTCGAGTGCCTCCTCGAGCAGGCACATGGCACCGGCGTGCGGAAGCTTGGCGTAGACCTCGTCGAGCAGGGTCATGCGGCTGGCTCCAGACGGACGTCGAGCCGAAGCCCCGGCCAGTAGGGCAATCGGATGACGGCCGGTCTGCCGGCGGCGATGGCCGCGAGCAGCGGCAGCGCGCGGGCCGCCGGGTTGCCCCGGCGCATGGCCTCCAGTGCGCCATCCTGCATCGGCGTGAATGGCTGTTCGTCGTCGCACAGGGTCAGATCGAGCGTGGTTCGGTCGCTGCTCGGTGCCGCCGGTCCGAGCCGCAGTGCACAAGCGAAGGCGCTGTCGAAGGGCCGATGGGGATGCAGCCGCTCGGGTGCAGGCACCTCGAAGGCGACCAAGAGCACCGAGCCTGCGAAGTAGGTCACCTGGGTAGCGGCCTCGAGCAGCCCCGCCGCGAAGGTGCCGTCGCCGGCCGCGAGGCTGGTGGACGGACCCCGGCAGCCCTCGGCGATCGACCAATAGCCGGCGACCGCGTTGTGGACCGAGTTCTGGAACACCGTCGGCGACGGCGGGACCCGATGCGCGTAGATGTCCCGGCACATGGAGTCGATCAGACCCATGTCCCCGTCGGCGGAGGCGAAGACGGTGGCGAGCTCGGTCGTGGCCTCATCGTCGCCTCCATTCGCTCGCTGGGCATTCGCTCGCTGGGCAGTCGCTTGCCGTGCCGCATCCAGGGCGAGGCGAGTCGCCAGTGTCGCGCGGCGCCGCTCGTTCGGATTCAGTCCGACCGGCGCCGTGACCCTCAGCGTGTCGGGGACATAGGGCCGATCGCCAGCGAGCACGGGGCGAGCATCGGTCCAGTCGGCGAGCCCGGGTCCGACGATTCCGATCCCGGTCACGGTCAGGCGCATGAGGTCCGTCCGAAGACGAGTGCGCAGTTGTTGCCGGCGAAACCGAAGGCGTTGCTCAGTACCCGAGCGATGGGTCGCGCCTCGCTGTTGCGAATCAGGCGTGTTTTGAGCTCGGGATCGAACCGCTGCGTATTGAGCGTGCCCGGGAGCAGCCCCTCCCGAAGACAGATCAGCGAAATCACCGCCTCGACCGCCCCGGACGCGCCAAGGGTATGCCCGGTCCAGCCCTTCGTGGCGCCGGCGATCGCGGCTTCGCCGAACACCCGCGCCACGGCCCGGTCTTCCGACAGGTCGTTGGCCGGTGTCCCGGTGCCGTGCAGGTTGATGTAATCGATCGCGTCGGCGCTCAGGCCCGCCGAGTCGAGTGCCGCGCGCATCGCCAGCACCGCGCCGTCGCCCTGCGGGTGAGGCGATGCGATGTGGTAGGCGTCGGTGCTCTCGCCGAAGCCGAGCAGGGACAGGCCGTCGTCGTCCGCGTCGCCGTCGCGCTCCAGCAGGGCAAAGGCCGCGCCCTCGCCGATGCTGATGCCGGTACGTCCTTGCCCCCAAGGGGTGCAAGGGGTGGGCGAGAGCAGGCCGAGTGCGTGAAACCCCAAGAGCGTGGTTGCGCACAGTGTATCGACGCCACCGACGACGGCCGCATCGCAGAGTCCGGCCGATAAGGCTCGCTGAGCCGCCGCAAAGGTCTTGGCGCCGGAAGAGCAGGCCGTGGAGATCACCACGGCCGGCCCGCTCAGTCCGAGCCGACGTCTGCAGTAGTCCGCGAGCGAGACGTAGGCGTGGGTATAGGCGAAGCGCAGATCATCGCCGAGACCGGGCGTCTTCTCCTCGAAATGGCGCCGGTAACACTGCTCGGTGTGGCGGATGCCGGACGTGCTGGTGCCGAGAAAGAGGCCGATCCGGCTCGGGCCGCGGCGCTCGCGAGCCGCCTCGACCTGCTCGGCGAAGCCGTCGCCGCCGAGCGCAAGCTCGGCGAGACGGTTGTTGCGGCAATCGAACTCGGCGAGCCGCGCCGGCAGACGCACCGCATCCAGGCCGTCGACGACACCCGCCCAGGACTGCACGGGCGCCTCCTCCGGCGTCCAGAGACGCAGGCCGGGCCGCATCTCGCTCAGGGCTTGACGGTGCGGTCGGCAGCCGTGTCCCAACGCCGTCGTCAGCGTGTAGGCACGGATCCTGGCGGGCGAGATCGGCATGGTTGTTCGGCGGTGGCGTTCCCTGGCGTTGAAAAACCCTGTTTAAACCGCGCCCAGAGCGGTATGCGATGCCTTTGGATGGGATCGGCCCCGGCGGACTTGACGAACGCTGGAGTTGGCGCGGTTTAAGTTATTAAAAAATATAATATTCTAAACCGCGTCCACGCTAAGGGCCGTGGATGCACCAAACGTCGAACTCACTCGAAAGCGAGCATCTCGCTCTGGACGCGGTTTACCCGAGTTTAACCAACAGGCCAGGCCCTCGCCAGCAGCAGCGACATGACGTAGGCGCAGAGGATGCCCAAGGTCACGGTGAGACCGATTGCCTGCAAAGCCGGGATCGCGGACAGCGCAAGAAAGCCGAACATGGCGAAGCTCGATCCTGCGCCGACACTGACCGAGAGCAGCGAGCGCAGCCGGTCCGCCTCGTCGGCGGCCGGGCGATTCAGGAAGAGGCTATAGTCGACGGCGAGCCCCGCGACCAGGAGCAGCGAGACCAGATGGAAGAGGTTGACCGAACCCTGGATCAGGATCAACAGCGTGAAGGTCCAGACGAGTGCGATGACGATCGGGAGCAGCACCAAGCCGATCCGCGCGAGGCCACGCAGCGCGAGGGCGAGGGCGAGCGCGATGACGAGTGCGGCGAGAAGGAATTTGTCCAGGGTCTCGGTAAAGAATCCGGCCAGCAGTTCGGCAGTGCCTTCTCGCAGGTCGAGATAACGGATCCCGCCGGGCTCGGCCAACGCCTGCAGGGGGGCGACGGCGTCCTCGCCGACACCGGACAGGGGCACCAGGCCGAGCCAGGCGTCGCCGAGGGGTTGGAGCAGCATCGAGACGCGCGTCCCGATGAGCCCTCGGGCAAGATCGGCAGCCCTCAGTGGCTCGAGATCCCGCGAGGCTTCCACGTCGTCGAGGAAGGGCGCGAGCCGTTCGAGACGAAACGGCAGCTCGGCGTTGGCGGCCGCCAAGCGCGCGGTCAGCTCGGCGCGCTCCGGGAGTGCCGCGCGGCGCGCTGCTTGAGTCTGAGGGCTCGGCAGCCAACGTGCGACAGTGTCGAATCCGCCGATCAGCCCTTGTGCTTGGAGGGCGGCCAAGTCGGGCAGCACCGCCTCCAGACGCTCGAGCACGTCCGCTTCGTCATCCGCCACGACATAGAGCAGGCGCGAGACGTCCGGGGCGCCGAGCTGGGCGCGGATCAGGCTGTCCTTCTCGATCTCGGCCTGCGGCACCGTGCTCAGACGGCGGATGTCGGTTTCCCACGGGTTGCCGCCGATCGACACGACCAGCCCGAGTCCGGCGAGACCGAGCAGCAACAGAAGGAGACCTGTCCGCGGCGACCAATGCGGTCGACGGGCCTGTAACGCGGCCAGCCAGCGGCGCTCCGGTAGCCGGTAGCTGTCGGGCATGAGGGCAGGCAGCAGGTAACGGGAGGTCAATGCCGCCGTGATCAAACCCGCCGCGGCGAGGACGCCGAGCTGCGACAGGCCCTCGAAGCTGGTCCAGGCCAAGGCCGCGTAGCCGAGCACCGTCGTCGCCATGCCCAGCAGCAGCGTGCGCCAGACCGACTTGGTCTGCAGGTCATCGGCGCCGGCGGCATGGGCGTAAACGTGCACCGGATAGTCGAGCGCGACCCCGAGCAGCGTGACACCCAAGGCCAGGGTGATCCCGTGCACCGAGCCGAACACCCAGGACACCAATGCGGCTCCGACCATGACCCCGCTCAGGAGCGGCAGCATGCCGAGCAGCACCAGCGCCGCGGAGCGGAAGGCGAGGGCCAGGATCCCTGCGGTGGCGATGCCGGCCGCGATGCTCAACACCAGCGTCTCGGTCTTGATGCGTTGCTCCGAGCCGACCGCGAAATAGCCGGGTCCGGCGAGGTCCAAGGTCAGACCGGCGCCCTCGGGCAGGTGATCGAAGACGTCCCGTATGTGCTCGACCGCACGGCGTTGCGCGGCGAGATCCGATGCCTGCGCATCCGTGACCACGACCATCAGCACATGGTCGCCGTCGGGGCTGAACCAGACCCCATGCCGGCGATCCGGTGTGTGTTGCGGGATCAGCGCGTGCAGCAGGTGGCGATAGCAGGCGGTGGGATCCGCACCGAAGCGTTCTTTGTCGAGCATGGCCGCGCCCGAGGCCAGCTCCGCGAGGCGTTCTTCGAGTGCGGCACGCAGTGCGGGCTCGGTGAGTGCATCGACGCAGGCGTCGTGCGGGCCGATCAGATAGCGGTAGCGGAAGAGGTCCGGGTCCGTGTCGCGTATTGCGAGATCGAGTTCGCCGTTGGCGACCTGCTGGAATCCCTCATCGTTGCGCAGCCGCGCGGCCAGAGCGCGGCTCGCGTCGGCCAGCGCCTCGGCCGGCCGCTCCCCGCCGATGCGCAGCAGCAGGGTGCGGGCGGCGACACCGCTGCGCACCTGCGACAGGAGCACCTCGTCTTGCAGGGACACGCCGCGTGGGAGGAACTGAGACAGGTCGGTGCTCGGGCGCAGGTTGAAACCGTTCCAGAGGGCGAGGAACCCCAGAACGACGAGCCAGGCCGTCAGCAGGATCGAGCGCCGCTTTAGCGTCGCCAGCTGCATCGCTTACTTGAGTCCGGCCGGCTCGCGTGCCAGCAGCCGCATCTGCAGGGTGCGCCGGTCGCCGTTCGCCTCCAGCATATCGATGGTCTCGATCGTCGCCCCGTCGCCGATGATCCGAATGCGCTGGAACAAGGGCGAGAGCGCCATCCCCCGGGGTGCGAGGTCGAGGGTCCAGGTCTGCTCGGTCGTGCCGTAGTCGAGTCGATAGTCCGCCTGCAGCGCGGCGAGGTCGCCTGCGAAGGTGGCGCGCAGGGCGCCGACCAAGGCCGCCAGCGGCTTGATCTCGGAGACGTCCAGCTCGTCTGCGACCTGATTGCCTTTGATGAGCTGCATCCGGTCTCCCTCCAGGGCGAAGCCGTCACCGCCGTCGCTGACGCGGCGGATGCGGTCCGGGGCCTGGTAAACCAGATTGCCGCGCGTCGCGATGGCGGTGTCGATCAGCCCGGACTCCACGCGCTCTTGGTAGGCGACCTCGGCACGCTTGACGTGCCCGAGGAGTTGCATCAGGGCTTGCGCGTCGACCGGCTGTCCCGCCGCGGAGAGGGTCCCCGCGTACGACAGGCAAAGGCAGAGCGCGAGACAAGCCGCGCGCCCTCTAGCGATCAGCCCGGGACGGCGTCTTCGGGCCATCGTCCTCCTCCCAAAAGTCATAGAAGTTGAACCAATTCTCGGGCGCCTCCCGGCTGTAATGGGCGAGGCGGTCCGCGTAGCGCTGAATCCACTCCTGCAGCGATGCCTTGCGTCGCGCGCGATCGAGCTGGATGCGCTCGGCGAGAACCTCGAAATAGACGTCGTACCGGTTGCCGCCGCGATAGATCCCGAAGGGCAGGATCACGGGCACGCCGGTCACTGCGGCCAGGCTCAGCGGGCCGGTCGGAAAGGCCGCGCGACGGCCGAGAAAGTCACACATCTCCGTCGGCTCGCCCGGCATGTGGCGATCCCCGAGCAGGCCGACGATCCGGCCGGCCTGTAGGTTTTCCGCAACGGCCAGGAGGGGCTGCGGCGAGGCGAGCGAGATCACCGAGTCGGCGATCGCCGGGTTCAAGGCGTGCAGCAGCTCGGTGATGATGCGGTTGTGGGTCGGAGACATGAGGATCTTCAGCGGCATCCGCGCCTCCTCGATGGCGAGTGCGCGCAGGATCTCGAAGCTGCCCAGATGCGAGCCGAGCAACAGGAAGCCCTGCCCGGCCGCGACCCGATCGGTGACCCGCTCCGGGTGGTGCAGGCGGATATCCAGCAGTTCCCGTCGCCCGGCGAGCAGAAAGACGCGGTCCAGAATGGTCGCGGCAAAGCTGTGGATATGGCGGGCGATGTCCGACAGCCGCGCCGGTCTGCCGAGCACGTGCGTCAGGAAGCGCCGCGACGCGCGTCGTTGCGGCCCGGCCTTGACCAGGAAATAGAGCGTGATCGGGTAGAGCAGCCCGCGCGCCGGTGCTCGGCCCAGATGGAGCGCGATCCAGAGGATCAGCCGCACCGCGAAGGGGCTGCCGCGCTCGCCTTGGCTGGACCAGTCGGTCATGGTGCGCGTGGCATGAGCAGACCGGAGCAGACAAGCGTCTGCTCGCGCAGACAGGTGAAGCGCACCCCGGCCTCGGTCCCGGACCCCGGGGTTGTCGGTGTGAAGTGCAGCACCAGGGCATCCCCGGGCACTACCGGCCGATGGAACTTCAGGCTCGGCACCGAGGTGACCGGATCGCCCCCCGCGTCCTCCCAGGCGGCAAGCACAAGATCGATCAACATGGATCCGGGCACGATGGGGCGACCCGGGAAATGACCCTCGAACACCGGATGCTCGAGCGGGATGGAGATCCGCCGAGTCTGCATCCCGTTAGTCTGCATGCCGCTTGCCTTTGCGCCTGTTCCCGAGAGCAGGCTCGATCGCGGTCTCGGTCGAGGTTTCCAAGATCCGCAGCAGGTCCTCCCGCGGCAGTTTTCCGGCCTCGTTCCGGGGCAGCCGATCGACGAAGACGACCCTGCGCGGATGGAAGACCGGATCGATGCGGCCCGCCAGGCCGGCAATCAGGGCCTGCCGGGTCAGCCCCGGCGCGACGGCGATCACGGCGAGACGTCCGACCGGATCCCGGTCCCCGTCGGGTGCAACGAAGATGCCGTCGCGCACGCCCTCGATCGCCGTCAGCTTAAGATTCAGATCGGCCAGCGAGGCGCGCTTGCCGCCGACCTTGAGCATCTCCGCGGCTCGGCCGACGAGACGAAAGCCGCCGTCGGCGTCACCCTCGCCATTGAACTCCAAGAGGTCTGCCAGCATCGTCGGAGCGGGCAGAAAGTCGGCCGTGACGCTCACCCCATTCGCCTCGCGTAGCGGGCGCACGCTGTCGTACCAGGTCCATGCGGGATCCCCGCAGGTGCGCCGACTGGCGATCGAGCCGGTCTCGGTGCTGCCGTAGATCTCGAGCACCTGCGTGGACAGCAGCGATTCGACACGCTCGGCCAGTGTTTGCGACAGCGGGGCGGTCGCCGAGATCACCATATCGACGGCAGGCCAGGTCAAGCCCGCCTCGACACAGGCTGCGAGATGCACCGGCGTCGTCACCAGGATGCGCGGCGCCGGTGCGCGTGCGAGCGCGTCACGGATGTCGGCCGGAAAGAAGGGGCGGGCGGCGGCAACGCACGCGCCGGTCGCAAAGGGCACCATGATCGACAGCTCCATCCCGTACATATGCTGGGGGACGACGGTGGCGACGATGCTGGACTCGGGGCCGAAGCCGAAGCGCCGTGCGGCCGCGCGTGCGCAACCGACAAGATCGCCCCAGCGCTTCGGATGCGGCCGCGGGAGGCCGGTGCTGCCGGAGGTGAAGCCGATGAAGACCTCGCGATCGGCCGCGATGAAGGGCATTTCCCGCTCGACGCAGGCGAGCGAATCCGGCACCTCGACGATGGCGAGCGGCAGCTCCAATCCCGCGACCGGCGTATCGGCGATGCAGATGGCGCCGGGATAGTCCAAGGCGATCTCGTGCGCGGTCGCGGCGAGCCGGTTCGGGGGGAACAGGCTCACCGCCCCTCGGATCAGTCCGGCCGCGAAGGCGAGCGCGAACAGATAGCGATCGTTGCAGAGATTGATCAGATAGGGTGCGGTCGGCAGCGTCCGGGCGAGCGCGTCGGCCTGGGTCAAGAATTCCCGTTGCGTCACCACAGCGGCCGAGTCGGTCAGAAACAAGGGCCGGTCCGCCTGGAATCCGGGCAACAACGGCAGGGTCTGCGGTGTCTCGGGCACGCGACGCCGCCGCCTCGATCAGCGAAGGTCCAAGCGCAGGGATCCGCGCAGGGAATCGATGAAGGGGGTGTGCTCCAGATCCCGCAGGACCAGACGCCTGATCGGATATTCGACCACGAAAAGCAGGGCGATCAGCGCATAGTTGATGTAGTTGGTAAAGAGGGACCACCAAAAGGGCGAGGCGAAGAGCCCTAAGAGGATGCACTCCAGTCCCAGGATCACGAAGAACAGGGTCCAGACGAGGGTGAGGCGGTGGCCGTAACGGGCGACCGGCTCGGGCAGCTCCCCGCGCATCCGCTCGCCGATGCGCGAGATCAACGCGACACGCCCCGGCAGCAGGCTACGACCGAAGATCCAGGCGAAGGCGAAGCAGATGATCACGGGCGGCACGCGCAACAGGATGTCGGCATAGCCGGCGAGATGTCCGATCACCGCCGCGCCGAGGCACGCAAGCGCGAGTGCGAGGAGCACGGGCGAGCGCGACCCAAAAAGGACACTGCCCCAGAGCATCAGACACAGCCACAACAGGGGCACGACCGGGGCGCCGAGGGTGGCCCCGAAATGACTCACGACGGGGTAGGCGATCGCGAGCGCGGTCAGCACGCGCGCCGAGAGGGTCATGCGCCGAGTCGCTGAGTCTGGATGTAGGTGGCGAGATGCTTGAGCGAGGCGAAGATCTGCTGCACCTTCGGGTCCTCCGAGCTGATGGTCACGCCATACTCTTTGGAGACGGCCAGCGCGAGCTCGAGTGCGTCGATCGAGTCGAGTCCGAGCCCACTGCCGAAGAGCGCATCGTCCGGGTCGATCCGCGTGATGCCCACCTCTTCGAGCCGCAACTCTCGGATCACCATCTGCTCGACCTGCTCGATCGAGGGTTGCGAAGCTGTTGCCGTTTCTTCCGTCATGCCTAAAACCCGCTCAAGCCGCTGTCAGGATCGGTCGTCGTCGAGACGATAGCGGTGTACTCCGTGAGGAGTGCGAGCTTCACCGATCGTGCGACCGAGACGAAACCCGCGTCCTGTAAGGCGTCGATTACCACGCCCGGGGCAACACACTGATCCACTGTGTCCCAATAGTACTGCATCAGTCGGCGGGCGTCGCCGCTGCCGCCCAGCCAAGACGCCAGCGTCGGCACCAGGTGCTTCAAATAGAGCTTTGCAAGGAGGTGTCCGACGGGTGAGCGTGGCGGCACCATCTCCAAGATCAGCAGTCGACCACCGGGGCGCAGCACCCTGGCAAACTCGGCGAAGGCGACGCCCAGATCCGCGACGTGGCGCAGCGCATAGCCCATGGTGACGACATCGACGCTGGCATCCGGAAGGGGCAGCCGCTCGGCGGTACCGGATACGCGGTTTTGTACCCCGCGGGTCCCGGCGACCGCGAGCATCGGCAGGCTCGGGTCGATCGCAACGACGACCCCGGAGGTGCCGACGAGCCTCTGCGCATGCGCGGCCATCACGCCGGTCCCGCAGGCGCAGTCGAGCACCCATTGGCCTTCGTGCACCCCGGCACGCACCATCGCCTCCATGCGGTAGTGCTCGCCGCGATTCAGGCTCATCCAAGCGTTGATGCGATCGTAGCTCTCGGCGGTCCGATCGAAGAGGCCCCGAATGTAACCGACACGGTCCTCCTCCGCGGCATAGTGGGCGGGAAGCACCGGGTGCGGGGACAAGCTCTGTTTAACCGGCGGTTGATTCATGGTGGTGCCTCTCGCCTGTCGGCTTGGATGTCCGGGTGAAGATCGCCGGCATTGTAAGGCGAGACGCTGTCGTGTCCTTCGATCTCGATCTCCAGATCCCGCCGACAGATGGCGCCCTGCAGGTACATGATCTCGGAGCGCCCGCGCGTCCATGCGCGCAGCAGGGTGTCGACCTCGCGGACATGGTTCGGATCGCGGAGGTAGACCTTGAGCAGTGCCGGGGGGGCTTGGTCGGATCGGCGCGGCGCAATCCGCGCATGCTCGACGAGGCTGCGGAGGTTGCGGATCGTCTCGCGGGTTTGGCGCCTCGGGTCGTCCGGATGCATGGTGACATGGCCGACGATGCTCGCGGTTCCCGAGATGGCCAGCTCCAGGCTCCCGTACGGGCCCGAATAGCAGAGCGCGCGCGCGAAGGACGGTGGCCGCGGTCCGTAGGGCAGGGGATAGCGGTAGGCGCTGATCTGGCGCGGATTGCCGATCGGCGTGCCGGCTCCGCGCCCGGCCAACACATGGATGGAGAGGCCGGGCGCCTCGCAACCGATCGCCGTGGCTGCGGGAAAGCCGCGTTCCGGGATCGCCGCATCTGCAAAGGCTGCAGCCCGGCCTCTGCAGAAGGCTTGATAGCGCTCCAACCCCCGCTCCTCGTCGTTGATCCGGAAGATGTAGTTCCAGATACGCAGCGGATGCGGGAAGTCGGTATCGCGCAGGAATGCGAGCAGCCGCGTGTAGGCTCGACCTGTGAGGCGTGTCAGGTCGGTCCCGGCGGGCTCGTCGACCAGCAGGTGCGCAAACAGAAAGTCGCCGCTGCAAACGTAGCCGATGTCGCCCGACCAGCCCGCGGTGCCGGTCTGTGGCAGACGCCAGACCTCGCGCTCGGGCGAGCCGCCGATGGGCGGGGTTGCAATCCGGATGCGGCGTGGGTCGGCGGCATCGCGCTCATGGTGGCGTCCGAAGCGGATGTCGGCGAGCACCGATCCGCCTAGGTCGTCCGAATCGTATGCCGCATCACAGCCGGAATCGCAGCTTGGATAGGCGATCATGGCGGGGGTGCGGGTGCGGGTGCGGAGGCCGGGCATGTCGCGATCCGGCCAGTCGGTTTGGATTCGCGTTTCGCTCATCACATCTTGACCGCGACGCAGAGGACTTCGGTCGGTTCTTCCGCCTGCGTGAGTCGGCGCCTATCCGGCGATCCAAGGAGGCCGAGGTCGCGCCGAGACCACCAAGGGCTCGAGGTCGCCACATCGCGATCATCCACCCGGAAGCCGGCCGAGCGCACCAGGTCGAGATACTCGTCGGCATTCCGCTGAGATTCGCGGGGGTGTCGAAACAGCGCCCGTACAAGACCGGTCTCGATGAAGGAGCGGCAGGATTCGGCCATCAAGAGCAGGCCGCTCGGGCGCAGAACGCGATGCAGCTCGGCCAACGCCTCTCGCTGCGGCACCAGGTGATGGAGCACTTGATGGCAGAGCACCAGATCGACGGAGGCGTCGGCAAGGGGGATGTCGGTCGCGTTGCCCGGTCGCAGGAGGAGCCTGTCCGACAGCCCGGCGTCGTAGGTCTGCCGCTGTCCGAGTGCGATAAGCTCGGGGTCGATGTCGATTCCGGTGATGCGCCGCGGTGCGAACGCGGCATCGAGCAGCGGTGCCGCGATCCCCTGACCGCACCCGAGATCGAGGATGTGCCCGCCGACGGGGACTCGTCCTTCCACCATCCGCGCGAGGTTACGGAGGGCCTCGGCGAGGACATACCTACGCCAGATCTCCGTGCCCAGAAACCAACGCCCGAAACGGGTCTCGCGGACCCAAACGGCCTTCGCGCCTGCCGGTGCGCCGCCGTGTGCAGGGGCTATTCGGTCATCCATTCCCATTGCCTCACTTCGACCAAGTTCTTTGACTGAAACACAAACCAGGTGACGACAAACCCGACGGTCCAACCCGAGGTTTGCTCCACCAGCGGGCTGTCTTCGAAGACGGCCCCTTGGAGGTTGTCGTAGAGGGCGTAAAGGCTGACGAGCTTGTTCCGATCGCGGTGGTAGAGGCTTGTGCGCAGGCGGGTGCCGCCGAAGCCGGCCTCGGCCGCGTAGGCCGGTCGCTGAGCCGTCGCGTCCGCCGCATCGACCTGATAGTAGTAGCGGTTCAATCCCCCGGATCCCCAAAGCGCCTCGGCACCGATCGACCACCTCCAGGGTCTATCGAGCAGATCGACCTGGCGCCGGTACGAAATCCGCGGGGTGACCGCATAGCCGACATATTGGACCCCGTGTCCGACCGACAGGGCCGCTCTGACGGGGAGGTCGAGGATCACCGATTGATTGAAGCGGGGCGCGGTCCATGCTTTGTAGCGCAGCATCGGGCCGATCTCCAGGATCGGGTCCAGGTCGTCCATGCCCTCGCGGACCTCGTTGTCGCTGCTGACGGGCACGTTGCCGAAGACGCTGAAATCCAGCCGCAGTCGGCTCGATTCGCCGAGCACACCCTTGATGCCTTCCTCGTCCGCTTGGAGCTGTCTGCCCCGATAGATCGGCATGATGAAGGGGTAGGGATAAGTGCCGGCCTCGCTGGAGCCGCGATAATCCGGGATGCGAATCACGCCGCCGCCGATGCCGACCTCCCAGAGCGGCAGCTCCTGCGCCGATGCCGAGGCCGCGAGGGTAGAGAGCAGGAGCAGTAAGCGGCCGGCAGTCCCTTTTGCTTCGCGAAACATGTTGCTCAAGAGGGATTAACCCAGCCGCAGTGTCTGCTTGTAGAAGCGCGGAATGGCGTCCGGGTCCGCGGTCATGAGGATGTTGTCGAGCACCCAGTCCGGCAGTCGGCCTTGGGCCGCCATGCGTGCGAGTTGGGTCTTGAGACCCTCCCAATAGAAGCCCTCGCCCGAGCCGTCGAAGAAGACGATGGGTCCGGCCTCGATGACGCCGAGCTTCATGTCCGTCAGGGTCAAGCCGATCTCTTCGAGTGTGCCGACGCCGCCGGAGAGGAAGATGTGGAAACTGGCGATCTCGAACCAGCGCTGACGCGCCTGGCGGCTACGCGCCTGGAAGGTCTGGTAGTAGTCGGCGCTTTGATTGGGCTTCTGGTCCAGCGTCTCGATGTAGCTGGAGCCGACCAGCAGGCCGAGCCGGTGTGCGGCCTCGGTCACCTGGAGCATGGCGCCCGGGCCGCCGCCGGTGAGGATGCTGATGTCGCTGCCGAACAGGCCCTTCAGATTGGTGAGAAGATGCTCGGTCCGGCGCGCGGACCCCTCGTCCAGGGGCTTGATGGAGCCGTAGATGGCGAAGACCAGGCTGGAGCGAAAGCGGTCGACCTGCTCGGGCGACGTGAAGTAACCGCGCAGCCCGCGGAAGACGTGCCGCACGACTTGCGCGCGCGCATCGTTGCACCAGAAGACCTCGATGCCGAGACCCTCGTAGTCGGCCAGTCGGCCGTGGTCGCGGGCGGACAGGAAGTGACCGTGCTCGAAGGAGGCGCGGCGAAAGACAATGCGACCGATGCGCTGGCGCAGGGCCGCGGCGCAGATCTCGGTGTGCTCGATCAGGTTCGGGAAATAGCCGAGCAGCAGCGTGGCGCGTGCGCCGTCGGCCAGATCCTCCAGGATTCCGGTGCCGTATTCGGTGCGGGTATCGAGCTTCAGGCCCTCGGCGACCAGACCGGCCGCCAGGTCGGTTCCGCCGCGTGGGTCGCGCGGCTCCTCGGGCTGGGTCCAAATACGATCCGGTCGAGCACCGTTGAGCAGGGTCTCGGGATGCTGCGTCACGGCCATCATGCGGTGCGAGTAGCGATCCTTGAGCGGACCCGCTTCGAGCCGATCGAAGACCTCCGCGAGCGGCGGATAGTCGTTGCCGCTCTTCGCGTCGTCGGACAAGGCACTCGCACGACCATGCCAATAGCGTCGAGTCGGTGTGACCGGGATCGCGTCGTGCACCGATGCGGCGACGCTCGGATTGATGATCAACTGCTCGGAGCGATTGATGAACTCCAGATAGACATTCGTGCCGCGCGTGGAGACCGGGTCCAGCACCGTCGCCTGCAGATGAAAGCCGAGTGCGTCGTCCAGATTGCGCAGCACCACGTAATGGCGGTGCAGAAACATCGAGCAGGCCGTCACCAGTCCGTCGTTCGGGGGCAGGGCGATGTGATCGACCGCTTCGCGGATCTGCAAACGGTTCAGCAGATCTTTGCCGTCGGCATGGGTGGCGATCGCGGTGATCTGCTCGAGCGTCAAGGGGCGGAGAAATCGAAAGAGCTGTCGCTGCGGCCGCAGGATGAGATAGCCGTTGCTGTCGACCGAGAAGCCGGCCGGGACCTGGATCTCATTGGCCTGGATGAGTGCGTGGATGGCGGCGGAGTCGAGCCGGTTGTCTTGCGGGCAGAACACCAGGCGTCCGACCCGCAGGCCCGGCACGACGATGTGCTGCAGGTGCTCGGCGATGCCGAAGGAGTGGATCGCCGAGACGACCTGAAGTTGGAGTGTGCAATGGTCGCCGTTGAAGAGTGGCTCGTCGAGCGGGCAGATGTTGATCCCGATCCGTGCGAGCCGGCTGCGGGCGGCGAAGACCAGGTCCGACTCCCGGCCCTTCACGAGTGCGCGGAATCGCTGCGAGATCGCAAAGCGCGCCTCGACCCGAAAGCCTTCCTCGTCGGTGCCGACAAGGGCCGTGATCCAACCGTCGCCGGTTTCGGGTGTCGCGTACATGTCCAGGTCCTGATGTCGCTTGGGTTTCGCCGGGTTGTCGCCGGGGACGGATCGAGCTAAGGGCGCGAGTCCGCCTGCGGACCGCGTTTGCATCCGCGCGCCGGGGTTTACCCGGTGTTTCCCGGCCGATGCTAGAATGTCCGGCCAAACAACATGCAGCGCGACTCCCGCGGTGTCAACCGGCCCGGCTCAGGCCGCAGTTCCGGAACCGGGGCGCGCTTGGTCGATATCGAGTGAAGAGAGGTCATCGATGGCGGGTCACAGCAAATGGGCCAACATCAAGCATCGCAAGGCGGCGCAGGACAAACAGCGCGGTAAGGTCTGGACCAAGCTGATCCGCGAGGTGACGGTCGCGAGCCGTGAAGGCGGCGGTGATCCCGGCGCCAACCCCCGATTGCGTCTGGCGATGGACAAGGCGTTCGGCGCCAACATGCCGCGCGATACGGTCGAGCGCGCCATCAAGCGCGGTGCCGGCGGGATGGAGGGCGACGACTACGAGGAGATCCGCTACGAGGGCTACGGCCCCGGCGGGGTCGCCATCATGGTCGATTGCATGACCGACAACCGCAACCGCACCGCGGCCGAGGTGCGTCATGCCTTCAGCAAGCACGGCGGCAACCTGGGCACCGACGGTTCGGTCGGCTATCTCTTCACCAAGCAGGGCATCATCAGCTTCCAGCCCGGTACCGACGAGGATGCGGTGATGGAAGCGGCGCTCGAGGCCGGTGCCGAGGATGTCCTCGCCAACGACGACGGCTCGCTCGACGTGGTGACCACGCCCGAGGCGTTCGCCTCGGTGAAGGACGCGCTCACCCAAGCCGGGTTCGATACCGAGGTCGCCGAGGTCTCCTACAACGCCGCGACCCTCGCCGAGCTCGACCGCGACACGGCCGAGAAGCTGCTGCGTCTGGTCGATGTCCTCGACGACCTGGACGACGTCCAAGACGTCTACCACAACGCCGATATCGCCGACGAGATCCTGGCCGAGCTCGATGCCTGAAGACCGGCAGCGCCTGCCCGACGTCCGGCCCGGTGCGTCGGTCGGCCGCGCGCCGATCGGATCCCCGGCAAAGCTCCGCCATCGCATCCTGGGCATCGATCCCGGCTCGCGCACGACCGGTTACGGGATCATCGACACCGACGGTCAGCGCAGTCGCTGGATCGCCAGCGGCACCCTGCGTGTCGGCGAATTCCCCTGGCCGGATCGTCTCGGCCGCATCTTCGACGGTGTCGCCGCCATCGTGGCCGAGCACGCACCCCATGAGATGGCGGTCGAGCAGCTCATCTTCGCCCGCGATCCGACCGCCGCGCTCAAGATCGGTCAGGCGCGCGGCGCGGCACTCTGTGCCGGGCTCAAATCCGGCGTCACGGTGCACGAATACAGTCCCAAGACGGTCAAGCTGGCGGTCGTCGGCACCGGCGGGGCCGACAAGGCCCAGGTCCAACACATGATCCGAGTCTTGCTTGCGCTGCCCGAGACGCCCTGCGAGGACGAGGCCGATGCCTTGGCGATCGCGCTCTGTCATGCCCACTCGATGGGCATCCCGGCGCGCGGACGGGCGTCCGCTTCCTGGCGGGATTGGCGCCCGTGATCGGCCGTCTACACGGCCGGATCCTCTCCAAGCATCCGCCTCAGCTGTTGCTGGACGTGGGCGGTGTCGGCTACGAGGTCGAGGCACCCATGTCGACCTTCTACGACCTCCCCGCCGTCGGCGAGACCGTCGCCCTGGTGACACACTTGGTGGTGCGCGAGGACGCTTGGTCGCTCTACGGCTTCGGCCGCGAGCAGGAGCGCGCGCTTTTCCGGCGTCTGCTCAAGGTGACCGGCGTCGGCGCCAAGATGGCCTTGGCGATCCTCTCCTCGATGGACGCCGCGCGCTTTGCGCAATCGATCGAGCACGAAGATCTGGATGCGTTGATCCGGGTCCCGGGGATCGGTCGGAAGACGGCCCAGCGCCTGGTGATGGAATTGCGCGACAGCCTGGATGTGATTCCGGGCAGCGTCCCCCATCTCCCCGAGACGCGAGCCGGCGGTGCCGACCCGCGCGAGCAAGCGCTCGCCGATGCGGTCAGCGCACTGGTGGCCCTAGGCTATCGCCCCGTCGATGCGACGCGGATGGCCCGAGCAGCGGATGACGGCACCGGCGGGGCCGAGGACATCATCCGCAGCGCCCTGCGGGCTGCGAGCGCGCGCTGAACCGCGTCCTCTCAGGTCAAGGCAGAACTCTCGGTGACGGTTCGAGAACCAGGTATACAGATGCGTAGGATGGGTAGAGCGCAGCGAAACCCATCCTCCAAGCTCCGACACTGCCGGACCGGGACCGGGCAAAGCGCAGCCTGCCCAACTGCTCCCTGTGATACCGGCGCTGATTGTTGTCGACAACGACAACGACAACGACAACCGCAACAAAGGGATTCTCTCGTCGAGTTTTCTGACTTCTTTTCGAACTACTCCGTCCAAACAGGGGGGACACCGGTGAGCAACGACCTGACCGCCGAGCTTCAAGATCGTGTCCGCCACGCGGCCGATGCCGCATTGCCTCTGCGCTTGGAAGGCAACGGCACCAAGTCGTTGCTCGGGCGTGCGGTCGACGGCGAGGTCTTGGCGCTGTCCGGGCATGCCGGGATCCTCAACTACCAGCCCAAGGAGCTGGTCGTCACCGCGCGCTGCGGCACCCCGCTGCGCGAGATCGAGGCCGTGCTCGCCGAGGAGGGACAGATGCTCCCGTTCGAGCCGCCGCATTTCGCCGACGTCTCGGGCGGAGGCGACTCGACGACGGGCGCGACCTTGGGCGGAACCATCGCCTGTGGTCTCTCGGGTCCGGCGCGACCCTACGCCGGCTCGGCCCGCGATCTGGTGCTCGGCACACGCGTGTTGACCGGGCGTGCCGAGGTCCTGCGCTTCGGCGGCGAGGTCATGAAGAACGTCGCCGGCTACGACATCTCGCGGCTCATGACCGGGGCCTTCGGGACCCTCGGTGTTCTGCTCGACATCAGCGTCAAGGTGCTCCCTATCCCGACGACCGGCCGCACGCTGGTGCAGACTTGCTCGCAGGCGGAGGCGATCGCCCGCATGACGAGTTGGGCCGCGAAGCCGCTGCCGATCAGCGCGACCTGCTTCGACGGCGAACAGTTGTGGGTGAGGTTGTCCGGCAACCACGGCGGCGTCTCGGCCGCCGCCGAGCGCATCGGGGGCGAGGCGGTCGATGATGGCGACGCGCTTGCCTTCTGGCGCGAGCAGATCCGCGAGCAACGCCACCCCTTCTTTGCCGGCGACGGCCCGCTGTGGCGCTTGTCGGTGCCGCCGACCGTCGCGCCCCTGTCCCTGCCGGGCGACCAGCTGATCGAGTGGGGCGGGGCGCAACGTTGGCTGCGCAGCGATGCCTCGGCCGAGGTCATCCGTTCCGCGGTCGGCTCGGTCGGCGGGCATGCCATGCTCTTTCGCGGAGGGGATCGCCGCTCGGAGGTCTTCCACCCGCTCCCTGCCGGACTCATGACACTGCATCGCGAGATGAAACGGGCCTTCGATCCGAACGGCATCCTGAACCCAGGTCGTCTCTACCCGGCCCTCTAAACCGCGTCCAAAGCGACATGCGTCATGTTCATTTTGCGTTTGGCTTCGGAGATGGCCTCGATCTCGGTGAGACGCGGTTTAAAATTTAGTTTTTTGAATACTTTAAACCGCGCCTGCTCCAACGGTCGTCAAGTCTGCCGGGGCCGATCCCATCCAAAAACATCGCAGACCGCGCCGGGCGCGGTTTAGGAGCCAGGCATGCAGACCGAGATCCTGCCCGAGTTTCTGAGCACGCCCGCCGGTCGCGAGGCCGATGCCATCCTGCGGACCTGCGTCCACTGCGGCTTCTGCACCGCGACCTGCCCGACCTATCAGCTGCTCGGCGACGAGCTTGACGGCCCGCGCGGGCGCATCTATCAGATCAAGCTGGTCATGGAAGGCCAAGCGCCGACCCGCATCACCCAGCAGCATCTCGACCGCTGTTTGACCTGCCGCTCCTGCGAGACGACCTGTCCGTCGGGTGTGCGTTACGCGCGTCTGCTCGATATCGGGCGGCATCTGGTCGAGGATCGGGTGGAGCGTCCGGTGTCCGAGCGGCTGCTGCGCTGGGCGCTCGTCAAAACCGTGCCCTATCCATCACGTTTCGGCCCCTTGATGCGGATCGGGCGCTGGGTGAAACCGCTGTTGCCGGCCAAGCTCAAGGCGAAGCTGCCGACACCGCGCCCGGCCGGTGCTTGGCCGAAGCCCGCCGGGCGACGTCGGATGCTGGTGCTTGGCGGGTGCGTCCAGTCGGTCGCCACACCCAAGACCAACGCCGCGGCGGCGCGTGTGTTGGCGCGGCTCGGGATCGATCTGATCAAGTCGCCCGACGCCGGCTGCTGCGGTGCCGCCGCGTATCATCTGAACGCCCTGTCGGACGGGCTCGATGCCATGCGGCGCAATATCGACGCCTGGTGGCCCGAGATCGAGGCGGGCTGCGAGGCGATCCTGGTCACCGCGAGCGGCTGCGGTGCCATGGTGAAGGACTACGGTCATGCGCTGGCCGAGGATCCCCGCTATGCCGAGCGGGCCGCGCGTGTGGCGGCCTTGGCGCGCGATCCGATCGAGGTCATCGCGAGCCTGGATCTCGCGCCGCTCGGCTCGCCGGGCGTAGGTCGCAAGGTCGCTTTCCATGCACCCTGCACGCTGCAGCACGGCCAGCAGCTCAAACAGGTGGTCGAGCCGGTCCTGACGCGGCTCGGGTTTGCGATGACTCCGGTGCCGGACGGGCATCTGTGCTGCGGATCCGCCGGGACCTATTCGATCACGCAGCCCGGTCTCTCGGCACGTCTGCTTGCGAACAAGGTCGACGCCCTGGAGTCGGGCCGGCCCGAGCTGATCGCGACGGCCAACATCGGTTGCCAGCTCCAGATCGGCGGCGGTACCGCGATCCCTGTCGTCCATTGGCTCGAGCTGCTCGACGGCTGAGCCGCGCTCGGAGCGCTCCGGCTTGTCTTGAGGTCAAATCTGCCTTTTCGCTCGAAACGCCCTCGGCGGGGCGCGGCTCAGGTGAAACAAGATATGAGGATCACATCATGACCGAAGCTGTCGGCTTCATCGGCCTCGGTATCATGGGTCGGCCGATGGCCTTGAATCTCGTCAAGGCCGGTTACGACCTCGTCGTCCATGCCCGGCGAGCCGAATCGATGGCGCCGCTGGCCGACGCCGGTGCCCGGACGGCTTCGAGCCCGGCGGAGGTTGCCCGAGACGCGTCGATCGTCTTCACGATGGTCTCGGATACGCCGGATGTCGAAGAGGTGATCCTCGGCCCCGAGGGCGTCATCCAAGGTGTCCGACCCGATGCGGTGGTGGTGGACATGAGTACGATCTCGCCCTCGTCCACGCGGATGATGGCCGAGCGGCTCCACCTCGCCGGAGCCGAGATGCTCGATGCCCCGGTCTCGGGCGGCGAGGCCGGGGCGAAGGCCGGCACACTGTCCATCATGGTCGGGGGTGAGCCGGCCGCCTTTGCGCGGGTGCAACCGCTGTTCGAGGCGATGGGCGGGAATATCGTGCACGTCGGCCCCAGCGGGGCAGGCCAGGTGTGCAAGTCCTGCAACCAGATCGTCGTCGGCGCGACCATTGCGGGCGTCTCCGAGGCGGTCTTGTTGGCGCAGGCGAGCGGTGTTGATCCGCGCAAAGTGCGCGAGGCTCTCCTCGGTGGCTTTGCGGGCAGCCGCATCCTGGAGGTGCACGGCCTGCGGATGATCGAGGGCGATTACACGCCGGGGTTCAAGTCACGTCTGCACCAGAAGGATATGCGGATCGTGCTCGAGTCCGCACAGGAGTTGGGTATCTCCTTGACGACGGCGGCAATGGTGGCGGAATGGCTGAACCTGCTGGTCGAGGGCGGAATGGGCGAAGAGGATTCCGCGGCCATCTTCGAGGTGATCCGCGGTGCGGTCGGCGAGGGGTAGATCTCTTCTAAACCGCGCCCAGAGTGAAGTGCGTCATTTTTACTTTGCGTTTGGCTTTGGAGATATCCTCGATCTCGGTGCGGCGCGGTTTAAAATTTTTTAGTTTTTTTAATATTTTAAACCACGCCAGCTCCGACGACTGTCGGAGCTGGCGTGGCCAATCCACTCCAGCAAATTACGCATACCGCGCCGGGCGCGGTTTTGGACCGGCGCAAGGACTCCAGCCGGGGTTATTTAGGTGATTTCCGGGAAAGGATCTACCGACAGAGCCGGAACCAAGGTCAGTCGTCGAAGGTTCTACTCGTTGTCGTAGTCGTAGTCGTAGTCGTAGTCGTAGTCGTATTCCGGACGAACCGATCCTTCCTCGCACATCCGATCGGCCTGAAGCAACGTCGCGAAGCGGCGTGCCCCCGGGATAGACGACTTGCAGTTGTCCTCTTCCCCGCGCCTCGCTCGCACGACCGTCGCGTCGGGCAACACCTGAAAGCAGAGGAAGATCGCGAACGGATCAGCACAGCGGAAACTGGTGCCAAAGCGCGTTTGGCGCGGTTCTCGAGTGCGTCGCGTTGACCGCGACCTCGCGGGTCGTCGGGCCGGCTGAAGAGGACGACTGCAAGTCGTCTATCCCAGGAGGGTGTCGCCGTTTCGCGACGACCGTTGGCGTTACTTCCGACCCATCCTCTGTGTAGTTGGAATCTCGATTCCCGGAAATCGCCTAAGCGGAGCACCCAATCCAGTCGTTGTCGATTGCGATTACGACAACGACAACGACAACGACAACGAGTGAGCTCGACGTTTGGTGCATGCACAGTCCTGAGCGGGGACGCGGTTCAAAATGATCTATTATTTAATATCTTAACCGTGCCGACTCCGGCGGTCGTCAAGTCCGTCGGTGCCGATCCCATCGAAAAACATCGCATGCCGCGCCGGGCGCGGTTTAAGCGATCAAAGCACGCCATCGAACGCGATCGGCGTGCCCGGTTGCTCCAGCTTGACCGGCTTGCTGAAATGGTACCCTTGGGCGTCGTCGACCCCGAGCCCCTTCAGAATCCCTAAGATCTCGGCGTTCTCGACGAACTCGGCGATGACGCGCTTGCCCATGCCGTGGGCCATGTCGGTGATCGCTTTCACGAAGATCCGGTCTTCCGGATTCTTGGCGATGTCGCGCACGAAGGCACCGTCGATCTTGACCTCGTCGACCGGAAGCTTACGCAGGTAGGCGTAGGAGGCATAGCCGCTGCCGAAATCATCCAGGGCGAAACGACACCCGAGCTCCTGCATGCCGCGCATCAGGCGCGTCGCATTCAGCAGGCTGTTGATCGCGGCGGTCTCGGTGACCTCGAA
This sequence comes from Thiocapsa rosea, assembly GCF_003634315.1. Lineage (NCBI taxonomy): Bacteria > Pseudomonadati > Pseudomonadota > Gammaproteobacteria > Chromatiales > Chromatiaceae > Thiocapsa > Thiocapsa rosea. The sequence goes on along the minus strand of NZ_RBXL01000001.1, from coordinate 845,407 downwards.
GGACATCCGCTCGGGCGCGATGCGGTGTCGTTCCAAAAGGTGTCGCAGGTCCGTCAGCAGCAAGGGGTCGTCCATGGCGCTGGCGGAGAGGTTGATCGAGAGATTCAGGTCGGCCCGCAGCTCCATGGCGGCGAGGGCATTGTCGATAACCCATCGATCGATCGCCTGGATCTGCCCGGTGCGTTCCGCCACCGGAATGAATCGATCCGGATACACCATCCCGCCGCGTGCGTCGCGCATCCTCAGCAAGACCTCCATGTGACGTGTTCGTCCGGTGGCGATCTCGATAATCGGTTGCACATGCAGCTCGAATCGCCCCTGAGTCAGTGCCTGATTGATTTGCTCGCGCCAGAGCACGCGGGCATCGAGCTGCTCCTTGCCCTGATCCTCCTCCGAGAAGAGATACCAGCGTCCGCGTCCTTTCTCCTTGGCTTGATACATGGCCAGATCGGCACTCGCCATGAGTTGGCCGATGTCGGAGCCTTGGGTCGGGAACATGACGATGCCGATACTCGCCGTCACCCTGTGGCGGCGGCCGTGCTCTTGAAGGCTGATCGAGCAGACCGCCTCTTGGACCGACTCGGCGCTGGCGAGGGCGTCGTCCTCGGTCGCCTCGGGCAAGACCAGGGCGAACTCGTCGCCGCCCAAGCGTGCGAGTAGATCGCTGGTCTGGGTGACGAGTCTCAATTGCTCGGAGACGCGCTGCAACAAGGTATCACCGACGCGGTGGCCGCTCAGATCGTTGACGTCCTTGAACTGATCGAGGTCCAGGAACAGGAGCGCGCCCTGATGACCGAAACGGATCGTTTGATCCAGGATGCGCTCGAAATCGTCGTTGAAACGGCGGCGATTGTACAGCTGGGTCAAGGGGTCGTGATCGGCGAGCCAGACAAGGCGGGCCTCGGCCTGCTCGCGGTCGTACTGGAGCAGCTCCATGCGGTCGGTCAGGCTCCTCACCGTGTCGGTCATGAGATCGATCTCGTCGCGCAGCATGAGCGATTTCGAGCGTCCGGGGAGCTGACGGCGCAGATCCGTATAGCGGTTTTCCGCCAGCAAGGGGATGACCGTGGCCAGATCCCTGAGTCGGTACAGGGGACCCTTGATGATCAGTAAGAGCAACGAGCCGGAGAGGATCAGACCGAGGGTTCCGAGCAGGATGCTGCCGGTCGTGGCCGTGCGGATCGCCTCGCGCTGGGTGGTCACGTCGTTGACCACCAGGGCATCGATGCCGGCGGCGAGTGCCGGGATGCGAAAGATCTCGTACCAGCCCGCCCCGTGCGGGATGAGGAGCGGCTCCTGCATCGTGTCGGCGCTCGCGAGCGTCGGCGCGGCGGCACGCAGAACGGGCAGGGTGTCGTCCGGGTAGGTGACGGCGGGAAACTGCAGATAGTCCGGGCTGAGCGGATTCAGCAGCTCGGCGGAGCGGGCATCGTCATGCCAGGTGATGGCGACCTCGGCTCCGGTCAGTGCGTTGAAGGCCAGCAATGCATCGGCGAGCGAGCGCCCGAGGACCAGGTTGCCGGCGAAGGAGCCGTCCCAAAGCAGCGGTGTCGCTTTGTATTGCCGGCATTCCGGGCTGCACAAGAGTGCCGCAATCGCCCGCTCCGGGGTTTCTTGAAGCTCGGCGCGCAAAGCGTCCGGAATATCCTGAGCATCCTCCGGCCAGACAATGGCCGTGGTGCCGTCCGGTCGAATCCACTGGACGGATCGAATGTCCCATTCCAAGTCGAGCATGGCACCGTTGGTGAGCAATGCCTCCTCGATTGCGGCATCCGGACCCGACATCGCCGATTCGCCGCCACCGAGCAGAGGAACCAGACTGGCGAGCTTGGACATCGCTTGGGTGCCCTCCTCGACGAGTGCGCGCAACTGTCTGGCCTGTTGATCGCGAACGGCGCTCTGCTGGAACTCGAACTGGCTGGTCAGTTGAAGGTTCGAGATCAACGCGAGCGATGCATTCACGAGCACGAGCGCCAGCGTCATGGCGATGAGTGCCTTCCAGCGCAGACTTAGATCGACCGACGGCATCGTTTTGACGGTGGCTGCGTCCTCCATCCCCGGGGGCCTCAAAAACGGACCGAAACGGATGCGCCGAAGACATCCCATTCACGTACGAGATTGCTCGGGTCGGGGTTTTCGCGGATCGACAGGGCATAGGTGCCGTCGTGCCGTTGAAATTCGAGACGAAACATGAGGTTCGGGTTGATGTCCCAGCGCAGTCCCAGGGTCCAGATCTTGGAAAAGAAATCGAAGCGCGGGGTGGTTCCGCCGGTGAGATCCGAGGAGCCCCACCCGTTGCGATCGCTGCGGTTTGCAAAACCTTCCTCGTAACGGGCCATGATCTCGAGATTCGGTCGAAGCCGGTAAGCGCCCTGCAGATAGTACCCTTCCATGACCTGATCTTTGAAGGGGAAATAGGGGCCTAGATCGTTCCAGCGCGTCGGTGCTCGGGAGTACTCGGACGAGATCGTCCAATCCGCGGCGTTGTACTGGAACGAAGCGACCCAGTCGAAGACGTCGATGGTCCCGGGGCTCAAAAGGGATTCCGGCCGGGCATTGAAATCCATTTCAGTCACGATGGCGCTGAGGCCCAGCTTGATCTCGTCGGCCGGCGTCGAAAACCATAGGCTTCCGATCCCCCAGTTGATGCCTTCAGCTCGGAGATCGCCCTCGAAGTCGCCGCCGAGATAGGCCCATTCGACGTTGTTGTCGATGACGGACTGCCCGACGCCGAGGTTCAGGGAGAGGTTGCCCTGATCGAGATAGCGGTCGCCGTAGAGCATGACTCCATCGTATGACAGCAGCAGATTCCGAACTTTGTCATAGTAAATCACTTGAGGCAGGAAGATGCCGGGGCGCGTGAATGGGACGTCGCGCGTCTCGTTGTAAAGTCCGAAAGGATTCTTGATGCGTCCGAGGCGCACCCCGAGGCGACGCTCGGCATCGGAGATGGGCGTAAAATCGACTAAGCCATAGTCCAGAGATGGGGTGCCGTCGTACATACCTCCGGCCTTTCGAACCAAAAGCTGCCCTGAAAACAGCAGGCTCGGCGTGCTTTGGTAGGAGGCATTCAGCCCGATCTCGGTGAAGTCGAACGAGGTACCGGGGCTATTGCCGTAATAGTCGTTGTCGGTCGATTTGAGGACGGCCTGGCTGGCGAAGCCGTGGACCTGCAGTTTCCCCTCGACAAACTCCAGGGCCGGAGCCGTACTCGGAGCCATCCAGGCCAGCAGGACCGCGATTGAGAGTCGGGTACGCATCTCAACGCACCTCCAGCAGGCGAATGCTTGGATTCTCGATCGGTCCATCTGCATAGCCGATCGCTCCCGGCGTGGTGGCGACGCGGTCGAGCATCTCCTGCTCGCTCGAGACGGTCGTCGGCGCCTGCCCTGTCCCGGAGAAGATCTGTCGGTCCCAAACGCGCCGAAGTTGGTAGGGGTAGAGTCCGAGGATTTCGTTGGAGAAGCGGTTGTGAAGTGCGTTGTTGTCGGGCAGCACGAAAACCTTGACCAATGTTCCGTTGGGCCAATTTTTGAGGCGCATCGTGAAGAAAAGACGCGCCTCGTTGCGGGTCAAGGTCTCGACACCCGCGCCTCTGTGAGCGATCAAGTCTTGCGGACAGGCGTGCAATGACATGCAGCACAAGGCCGCACCGACCGCGCTCTTGATGATGTTGCGCACAGACCGACGGGAGATCAAGGCGTGTTCCAGAAGTCCTGTATCGACTCATCCACCACGGGTACGCTCAGTCTCGAGGCCCCGTGCCGAGATCCTTAGACGAGCGCAGGTGGACAGGATCGAAGACAGACGCAACCCATGGGGTCGCGGGCAGGTCGCCTTCCAAACCAGCGCCGATACCTTGCCGCCCTTCCCTTTGATCAGGAAGTGCCGACGTGGATCGTTTTTCCGGGCGTCTGCGAGTCGTAACTCTCGTCATGATCTTCGCCATGATCGAGTGCGGCCGCGGGAGTCGCGACCAAGCTTGGGGAGATCAAGCGATGGCCCAAGTCTAGACTGTGTAGGTGCGTAGACACAAGGTCCGCGTTCGTGCTAAACGCGCTGCATGTCGCGTCGGTGCCGCAGAGGACGCGTGCAGAGGATCCGTAATGCTTGGGATTACGCGACATGTTGTTGATGTGATAGCCTCCTGCCCGGTATGAGTATGACGTTCGAAGCGGACAAAGCGCGTGTCGGCGGAATCGCTGCGATGCGCGCTAAGCGCAATCTCGCCCTCCGATTTTCTTTCGAGGTGCGAGATCGCGCGAATCGATAATGTCACCGGAGGGTTGCATGAGCTTGAATGCATCGGAGTCAGCCTGTCATCCGGGGGCGGGTCACGGCCAAGACCCCTACTTTCGGTTCAACTGCGTCGAGGATGCGTCCAGTCTGGACACCGTCTATCGCATCCGCTACCAAGTCTACTGCGTAGAGCGTGGTTTTTTGGACGAGAACGACTTCCCGGACGAAGCGGAGCGAGACGAGTTCGACGCGTATTCGATACATATGCTCGCCACTCATCGTGCCGGCCATCCCGCGGGAACGGCACGGCTCGTCATGCCTTCGCCGCTCGGCTTTCCTCTGATGAGCCACTGTGTGTTCACCGGCGATTACGCCTTTTTAAACGACCCGTCACATCCAGCACTGGCAGGTTTTGCCGAGATCTCGCGTTTGGCGGTTTCGAAAAATTTTCGACGTCGCGAGGGTGATTCAGTCTTTGGTGGCCCGCCCCGAATAGATCCCGGTCGGCCGGAGAGTGCCGACATTTTGCCCTTCTGCCCTCCGCGCAACACCCCTGAGATCCTGATCGGACTCTCCCGATTGCTGTATCAGGAGAGCAAGCGCCGCGGGGTGACCCACTGGATGTTGGCCATGGAGCGGGGTCTGTATCTCATGCTGAGACGATTGGGCTTCCGTTACATCCCCGCCGGCCCGGATGTCGATTACTTCGGCCCCGTGCGGCCCTATGTCACCAGCGTCGAGGCGTTTGAGACGGCTCTGTACGCGACCTTTCCGGCAACCCTACAATACCTGGCCTGCGGTTTGGAGTCCGAGTACTTGCCCGACTGCATCGAGTCCGCCGTCGCTGGCGATCCGCAAGTGCAGGAGCAGGCCCGGAGTGCCTGATTGGATTCACGGGGCCGATTGAGCCGGCTGGTGCCGGATTCGGTTCAGGGTCTTCTCGGGGCGTCGAGATAGTTGAATTTTCTTTCGTAATCTAAAGTTTGACCGAATGGAAAGTCGGCGTGTGACCAGATCTTGATTCGGTCGCGGTCACCGGAGTTCGGTTTGGGGAGACAGGCGTCGAGCGCGCTTGCGAATTCCGGCCCTCCGTTCTCCACGCCTGCGCTCAATTGCACATGGATGCAACAGCCGGTGTCCTCATGCTCGATGCGAAAGGCGCCGCTTAGGCGGTCGGCGATGTCGTGCCGCACGTAGAGGGCGTCCTTGATGTCGAGCAAGGGGCGTCCATCGGGAAGATGATCGCTGGCGCGACCGACAACTGCGATCATCGGGAGTCTCGGCACATTCAGGTGAACCCCGCCGATGTCGCTCAAGGTGCGTGCGACAGTCGCGGTGTCGAGCAATCTGGCCCGGTCTCCGGTCCGATAGCGGATGAGTGGAAGCATCGAGTCCGGATCGAGGCTGGAGATCGTCAAGGCGCCGAAGCCGCTCGGGTCGGGCTCGATCACCTCGACAAAAATCCGAAGCGGGTCATAGACGAAGAGAAGGGGCGGGACCCGGCCCTGCCAATCGCCGATCGCCGGGCGTAATGCCTCCGGTTGCCGATGGGCGCGCTGGCGCAAGCGAACGGTATCGGTTGTCTCGAAAAACAGGTTCAGGCCGAGCTCCCCGACGCCCATCGAGGAGATCGCCGATCCGGCCGTCCATCCGTCCGGATCCTGCCCCAAACCGCGCACGACATAATCCCGAAATGCCTCGCCGAAGGTCTCTTCGCCGAGGACCACGTGGACCTTGAAACGACCCCAGTCCAGACCGCGATCGCGGCCCTGATCGAGGAGGCGTTTGCAGAACAATGGATCCGTGACCAGGATCGTTTGTTGGTGATGCGGAGCAAACTGCTCCACCAACGCGCACACCATATCCTCTCGTACACTGGTCTCGGCGATGGTGACGGTCGAGCAGGAGAAGCGCACCCCCATCGGAAGGGCGTTGATCAGAAGCGTCGAGTAGCGGTCGGTCCCGAAGCTGAGCTCCAGTGCCAGCTCGATCGCCTTTGCGGCGCGCCGGGCTTGTCGATGCGTGGAGAGGCCGAATGCGAACCGCCCTCCTTGGCCGGAACTCGTCAAGACACCGGCCAGCGAGCCCAGATGTCCACCGACACAGAGTTGATCGATGGGATAGGCGCCGAAAATGTCCTGCTTCTCGATGACCGGGCATAGCCGGGTGAAGTCATCCAGCGTCCGGATCCCGCCCGCCGATACGCCGTGGGCATTCAGGATGGCGGCGTAGGCCGGTACGTCGCGCGCGACACGTTGAAACCGCTCGAGGACACGTCGATTGCCGGCCTTTAGGAGCGCCGCCGTATCGATGTGCTCCATCGCTTTGAGCTGCCATCGCCGCACGAGCTTGTCCAGTGCTCTCATCATCTACTCGCATCTACTCGTAAACGGTTGTGGCGACGCCGTTCATCACGGTAACCCTGGCGACACCGGCCGCGCCGAGCGGACACATGTAATTGATGATGGCGACGGTGCGTGTGTTGTTGAGCGCTTCTTCCGACATCAGCATGACGGAGCCGTCGCCGCGCGAGTTCCCGGCGACGCAGCCGCAACGTGCCAAGTCATCCGTCGTCATGCCGGGGGCGAAGGTGCAGGTATCGCCGCGTGAGCTCGTCGCCGTGGATTGACAGCCGGTCACCCCGAGCAGGCAGATCAGAGCGCCGAGTGTGACGAGATGCGTCCCGAGTCGGCCAGTCGGCGGTTTTCCGTATCCCTGATCGCGTCGGCGAGCAGCGACGTCGGCGACGCCTTGGGACATGTCGATGCTCCGTGACTCGGATTCGATGCGGGTGAAGGATGCGGGCAGCGCCCGGCGGCTTTGCTTCGAGCCGTTCGGCCGCTCGGGCAACGCCGATGCTGTCGGTGCTGCTCCGAGCCGATGCCCGACGATGAAGAGGGCGACTCAGCGCACCTCGACCTTGCCTTTGACCGAGCGGATGAAGGTCGCGACCACGCCGTCGCCCACCGCCAGCTCGGCGAGGAGTGCCGGGTCGTTGACGGTGAAGTCGACCGTCTCCTGCGCGCCCTGGACGCTGACCTTGCGGTTGGCCTTGTCGACCGCAGCGATCCGACCGTACAGGGTCATGGTGTCGGTCAGGGTTCCAGCCGGCTTCGCCCCGCGCTCGCGGTCGACGACCGTCTCTTGAGTCGTCCCGACGGCTGCCGGATCCGGTCCTTTGACAAGATCGATCAAAACGGCCTCGGTTTCCGTAATGGTGAGCTTGTTGCCGATCTTGATCTGGTCGAGAGGCCCGACCTGTTCCGGGACATTGATGACGTGGAACCGGCCATCCGGTGTTTTGATCGTGAGCATGCGTCGCTCGACGTTGACGATCTCGACGATCCCGCTGATCTCCGAGGTGACCTCGGAGCCCGTCACCGGAATGACGGTCACGTCCGCCTGCGCTGTCGAAGACACGACGATGATCCCGCCTGCAAGTGCGAAAGCCAAGGTCAAAGCCATTGGTTTTCCATTCATGATGCGCTCTCCTGTTGTGGCGTCGGATCGACTCGGATCCGTCTGTCGGAGCCGGCGACCCGTCTGCTTATACGTGTGAATGGTGCTTGCGCGAAGGTACGGCACTCCGGATTCTCGCCGAGCTGCGACCAGCACCGAAGCGGTGCAGACGGCGCCCGCACGGTACCCCGTCCGCGCGCCTCCCGCAAGCGCCCCGAAGGCGGTGCCCCGAAGACGGTGCTTAAACCGCGCCCGGTGCGGTATGCGATGTTTTGGGATGGGATCGGCCCCGGCGGATTTGACGGCCGCTGGAGGCGGTGAGGTTTAAGAGATTGAAAATGATAATTTTTAAACCGCGTCCCCGCGAAGGGCCGCGGATGCACCAAACGTCGAGCTCACTCGAAAGTGAGCATCTCGCTCTGGACGCGGTTTAGATGAACAAGAATTAAGACATCGGACATCCTCGAGCAATGGCGGCGCCCGGATACTCCGAAGCTGTTCATCAACGTCCCGGTACGCATCCGTCTCGATGGCGATGTCGGCCGGATTTTGGTCAGGAGAATACCGTGTCACAACGCCGAATCACGACCCCGACTCGTTCGATCGCCGTGGCCCCGTCGCTGCCCTTGCGTCGCCCGGCACTCGTCAGTGCGACCTTGGCCCTTGCCCTCGCATCCGGTGCCGTTTATTGGAACGGACGCGATGCCGTCGCGGCGGATCAACCGATCACCGCGGATGCGCGCGTTGCGTCCGCGGCGTTTCCCAGCTTTGCGGACGTGGCCGAGCGGGTCACCCCCGCGGTGGTCAACGTCTCGGTCAAGACCGAAAGTGTGCAACCCATGGGCTTGCGCGGCCACCCTGCGCTTCCGCCGGACGCTGCCGTTCCCGAAGCCTTCCGTCGCTTCTTCGAGCAGCCGGGGCGGTCGATGCCGCGCCAGACCACGGGACAAGGTTCAGGCTTCGTCGTGGACAGCGACGGTCATATCGTGACCAACCATCACGTGATCGAAGGCGCGGGCGAGGTGACCGTCGTCCTGAACGACGGCACCAGCCATGTGGCGCGCGTGGTCGGTGTCGACACCAAGACGGACCTCGCAGTGCTCAAGATCGACATCGATCGCCCGCTGGTCGCCGTCGAGCTGGGTGATTCGAGCAAGGCCCGCGTCGGCGATTGGGTCCTCGCGGTCGGCAACCCCTTCGGTCTAGGCGGCTCGGTGAATGCCGGGATCATTTCCGCACGCGGACGCGACATCAACTCGGGTCCTTACGACGACTATCTGCAGATCGACGCGCCGATCAATCGCGGCAACTCGGGTGGTCCGCTGTTCGACATCGAGGGTCGGGTGATCGGTGTGAATACCGCCATCTTCTCCCCGAGCGGGGGCAATGTCGGGATCGGGTTCGCCATCCCGGCCGAGACGGTCGAGCGTGTGGTGGCCGACCTTCGCGAGAATGGGCGCGTTGAGCGTGGCTGGCTGGGCGTGCAGATCCAGCCGGTGACCGAGGAGTTGGCCGCCGGGCTCGGGCTCGAGCAAGCGACCGGGGTTCTGATCACGGATCTCGTGCCCGGCGCTCCCGCCGCCGCGTCCGATCTGCGAACCGGCGATGTCATTCTCAGCGCGTCGGGGCAGCCGCTGAGCTCGCCGAAAGACCTCTCGAAGCTGGTCGCCGCGACCAAGGCCGGCACCGAAATGACGCTGCGCGTGGTGCGGGACGGTCAGGCACGTGACCTGACATTGACGATCGGCCGGATGCCCGAAGAGGATCGGATCGCCGCGGTGCCGAGCGAGGACGCCGATGCGACAGGCCGCCCCCGTCTGGGACTCTATCTGTCGCCGCTCACCCCCGAGCTGCGTGCGGAGCGCGGGCTGAGCGCTGACGCCGCCGGCGTCTTCGTGTCGCAGGTCGAGCCCGACAGCCCGGCCGATCGCGCCGGGGTGGAGGCGGGCAGCCTCATCTCGATGGTCGGGATGGAGTCGGTCAGCACGCCGGAGCAGGTCGTCACCGCGGTGCGCGCGGCCGCCGAGGAGAAGCGCGACAGCCTGATCCTGCGAGTCGAGAAGGACGGACGGCCTCTCTTCATCGCCGTCCCCTTCGCGACCTGATCCCCACCGCGTCTCAGGCGCATCGAACGCAGGGTGATATGCGGTCGCGGCTTTGCCGAAAGGCAAGGTCGCGATCGCGCAACCGAGCGCCCCGCCACAGGCCCCGACCAAGCGGATTCCGCGCTATTCTGTACCCCGAACCCCGAACCCCGAACCCCGAACCCCGAACCCCGAACCCCGAACCCCGAACCCCGAACCCCGAATCCATGCGAGTCCTCCTGATCGAAGACGATCGCCAAACCGCCAACTATCTCCTGAAGGCACTCGCCGAAACCGGCGCGGTCACCGACCATGTCGCGGACGGTCGCGCAGGTCTGTTGCAGGCTGCCGGCGGTGAGTACGACGCGCTGATCGTCGACCGCATGCTGCCCGGCCTCGACGGGGTCGGCATCGTGCGCACATTGCGCGCCTCGGGCAATCGCACGCCGGTGCTTTTTCTCAGCGCCTTGGGCGAGGTCGACGACCGTGTGGAGGGTTTGCGTGCGGGCGGTGACGACTATCTCGTTAAGCCCTTTGCCTTCTCCGAGCTGCATGCGCGACTCGAGGTGCTGCTGCGTCGCGGCAAAGCCGACACCCCGGAGACGCGACTGCGGGTCGCGGACCTCGAGATGGATCTGCTCAAGCGCGAGGTGACCCGCGCCGGGCGCGAGATCCAACTGCAGCCGCGCGAGTTCCGGCTGCTCGAATATCTGGTGCGCCACGCCGGCCAGGTGGTGACCCGCACCATGCTGCTCGAGCAGGTGTGGGACTATCATTTCGACCCCCAAACCAACGTCATCGATGTCCATATCAGCCGCCTGCGCGGCAAGATCGACAAGGACTTCGCGCCGCCGCTCCTCCAGACCGTCCGCGGTGTCGGCTACATGATCCGCGGCGCATGAGCGTCGCCGAGGCTCCGCCGTCGGCCCTGCGTGCCCGGGCCGCCAATATTCTGCGCAGCTCGACCTTCCGTCTGGCCGTCCTCTACGTGCTGCTGCTCGGCGTCTCGGTCGGCATCCTCATGGCCTTCCTGTATTGGTCGACCGCCGGCTATATGGACCGCCAGACCGCGGCGACGATCGAGGCCGAGATCCGCGGGCTTGCCGAGCAATACCGGCGGCGCGGTCTCGCCGGCCTGTCCTCGGTGATCAGCGAGCGCGTCGCGCGCGATCCGGTCGGGTCGAGCGTCTATCTCCTGGTCGACGACAACCTCGAGCCGCTCGCCGGCAACCTCGATCGCTGGCCCGCGGGCTTTCCCGACCCGGACGGATGGATTGGTTTCCGCCTGCGCGAGCGCGGACCGGATCGCACCGAAGAGCATGCGGCACGCGGACAGGTCTTCCTGCTGCGCGGCGGTCTCAGGCTTCTGGTCGGGCGCGACGTGCGTGATCTCGAGGCCACGCGCGCCCTGATACTGGATGCGCTCGGCTGGGGACTGGCCATCACCGCGGCCTTGGCCTTGCTGGGCGGATGGCTGATGAGCGCGGGTGTCATGCGGCGCCTGGAGACGATCAACCAGACCGCCGGCGAGATCATGGCCGGCGATCTGTCACGACGTGTTCCGCTCAACGGCAGCGGCGACGATTTCGACGCGCTGGCCGCGAACCTCAACCGGATGCTCGAGCGTATCGAGCAGCTGATGACCGGCGTGCGACAGGTCTCGGACAACATCGCCCATGATCTGCGCACGCCGCTGACCCGGGTGCGCACCAAGCTCGAGCTGCTGTGTGCCGAGCTCGACGGCTGCGAGAACGCCCGCGCGCTGGCCGCCGAGACGATCGCCGATACCGAGGAGATGCTGTCCACATTCAATGCGCTGCTGCGGATCGCACGGATCGAGTCGGGCGCTCGACGGTCCGCCTTCGCTCGCCTGGATCTGGCCGCCTTACTGGAGGATTTGGCCGAGCTCTACGAGCCGCTCGCGGCCGAGAAGGGGCAGGGCCTGAAGCTTCGGCTCGACGGTCCGGCCCAGGTCACGGGCGACCGCGACCTCTTGTTTCAAGCCTTGGCGAACCTGGTCGACAACGCCATCAAATACACGCCGTCGGGCGGGACCATCGCGCTTGCCGGGGCGTCTCGGGAGGATGGCGTGACAGTGACGATTCGCGATTCCGGGCCGGGCATTCCGCCGGAGGCGCGCGAGAGGGTTCTCGATCGTTTTGTTCGGCTCGACGACAGCCGCTCAACGCCCGGCAGCGGACTCGGCCTGAGCCTGGTGAAGGCGGTGCTCGACCTACACCAGGCCTCCATCGTGCTCGGCGGGGATGCCGGAGGGCTCATCGTTACGATCGGTTTCCGCGATGCGCGCTCCCCGGTCGCGTAACGGCGAATCGCCACTCGCCACTTACCAGTCACCACTGGGGGAGCAGTGCAGAATTTCCGAGACCATCCGAGATCATTTTCGTTGTCGTTGTCGTTGTCGTGGTCGTTGTCGTTGTCGTTGTCGTATCGATGGTCGATTACGACAACGACAACGACAACGACAACGAACGGTCTCGACACATCTGCCGTGCTGCACTAGTAAAGTCGCACCCCCGCAGTCGACTCGGCCCACCGCACCTCGTCCGCACTCAGGCGCTGCTCCAAGTCGCCTGGTCGAGCCTCCGGATCGTCGACCCACTCGCGCAGAAAGGTACCGCCGGAGAGCAGGTCGATGGCGAGGCGCTCGGTCTCGTACTCGTAGGGGAAGTCACGCCAGATCGGATAGTCCGGATATTCCAATCGAACCGCTTTCAACATAAGCGCGACCAATCGGTATGGCTTGAAGCGATCGTGACGGTAGCCGTGATGGTCGGTGTGGACCTGAAGGCCGGAGCAGAGCCGGCCGGCGTGCTTGTGGAAGGTCGGCTCGAACCAGCAGGGGCGTATGAGGGCGCCTTCGGTCCAGGCGGCACATTCGGCGCGCATGCGTGCCAGTACCCGCTCGAAGTCGACATCCGGCGCGCCGACGACTTCGAGAGACACCGTGGTGCCGCGTCCTTCGGACAGCGTTGTCCCCTCCAACAAGACGGTGCCCGGAAAGCAGCGGGCCATGTTGAGGCTCGCGGCGTTGGGGCTCGGGTTGATCCAGGGGAGTTCCATGATCGGCCAGCCGAAACCGGGGCCGACCTCGGGGCGATAGCCGTCCATCGCGATGACGTCCAGGTCGATATCGTGACCGCGGTAGTCGACGAACCAGCGGGCCAGCTCGCCGAAGGTCAGCCCGTGACGCATGATGATCGGACCCGCGCCGACGAAACTCTCCCAACCCGGCTCCAGGATGCTGCCTTCGATCGGTCGGCCCGCGGGGTTGGGTCGGTCCAGTACCCGGATGGCCTTGCCCGCCGCGGCGCAGGCGTCGATCAGATAGGCGAGCGTCGTGACATAGGTGTAGATGCGGGTGCCGATGTCCTGCAGATCCACCAGCAGCACATCGAAACGATCGAGCATCGCGTCGGTCGGATAGCGCACCTTGCCGTAGAGGCTGAAGACCGGGATGCCGTGTCGCGGGTCCAGGGCGTCTTCGGTCTCGACCATATTGTCCTGCTTGTCGCCGCGCATCCCGTGCTGAGGGCCGAAGGCCGCCGTGACAGTCAGCTCGCCGAGGTCCATCAGGGCATCCAGGCTGTGTCGACCCTCGGATGTGCAGGACGCGGGGTGCCCGAGCAGCGCCACTCGGCGACCTTGCAGGGGACGGCGCAGGGCGTGGTCTTCCAATAGCCGATCGATACCGAGTCTCACGATGTTCAGGCGGGCGTCATTGAGGTATCCATCCGCGAAGGATAACCGAAGACGATCGGCCTTCGGGTGCTATGATGCGCGCCGCGTTCGCCGACCGCCCGCTCCGAGACCTTTGTCGAAGACCGTTTGAATCCTGCTCCTTCGTTATTCGCTCCATGCACCTTCGCGATTTTCACTATGACCTGCCTGCCGATTTGATCGCCCAGCGTCCGCTGCCCGATCGCGGCGCCTCGCGCTTGCTCGCACTCGACCCCGAGGGCGAGGGCTGTCGCGACCTTCTCTTCAGCGATTTGCCGCGGTTGCTCCGGCCGGGTGACCTCCTGGTGTTCAACAATACGCGGGTGATGCGTGCCCGGCTGTTCGGGCGTAAGGACACCGGCGGTCGGGTCGAGATCCTGATCGAGCGCCTTGTGGACGCGCGCGCGGCATTGGCCCAGGTCCGGGCGAGCAAGTCGCCCAAGCCGGGCGGCTGGATCGAGCTCGATGGAGGTGCGCGGCTCCTCGTGGTGCAGCGCGAAGGCGATCTCTATCGACTCGGACTGGTCGAGGGTACCTTCGCCGATCTCATGTCGGAGCAGGGTCATATCCCCTTACCGCCCTATATCCAACGCCCCGACGACGTCTCGGACGAGGCGCGCTATCAAACGGTTTACGCACGACACAGCGGGGCGGTCGCCGCCCCGACGGCGGGTCTTCACTTCGACGAGGCCATGCTGGTTCGTCTGCGCGCGATGGGCGTCGGGCTCGCGGAGGTGACGCTGCACGTCGGTGCGGGGACCTTTCAGCCGGTTCGAGTGGACGACATCGATCGACACGAGATGCATGCCGAATGGATCGAGGTGAATGAGGAGGTCTGCCGTGCGGTGCATTCGACGCGCGCGAGTGGCGGACGTATCGTCGCCGTCGGCACCACGAGCGTGCGCAGTCTCGAGACCGCCGCAGCCGACGGCGCGCTCAAACCTTTTCGGGGCGACAGTCGCCTTTTTATTCGGCCCGGTTATCGGTTTCGTGTGGTGAACGCGATGATCACCAACTTCCACTTGCCCGAATCGACGCTGCTCATGCTGGTTTCGGCCTTTGCGGGTTATCGCCCCGTGATGGACGCCTACCGCCACGCCGTGGATGCTCGGTATCGGTTCTTCAGCTACGGCGATGCGATGTTTCTGAACCGCAATGAGGAGGATACGGCGCTTCACCACTCATCGAGTCGATGAGCCTGCGGTTCGGCCGAATCGGATTCGGCTCCGAATGGCTCAATCAGCGTGTGCGATTCTGCGGACATTCTCCGTGAAGTCGTGCGCAGCGACAGCTCTCTTAAAGCTGTCCCATGGATCGATTCCGGCACCTTATCCGATCGCGTTTTACCGTTTCTTCTTGACATCCAATGCAGAACGCATAAATTATAGAGACCGAGCCGCACGACGGCTCGCTTGTCTTTTCAGGGATTACCCTTTACCCGTTTTGGAGGTATGTCACGTGGAGTACGCTAACCTTAGCGTCGACGAGATCCAGCAGCAGCTTGCTGAGATCGAAAGCAGCAAGACCGAGCTGAAGCGCGCGCTGGAAGTACGCCGTCAGGAGGCGAAATCGGAAGTCGCTCAACAGATTAGGGGCTTGATCGCGCAATACGGCTACGAATTGGAAGAAATTCTGCCTCTGGTGGAATCCAAGCGTCGGCGTGCGGGCGGCTCGGTCCGGCGTTCGCCCACCGGGGGGCGGCAGTATACGCGATACGTCGATCCGGAGAATGGCGACAACGTCTATGTGCGTGGCGTTCTCCCCGGCTGGATGAAGCAAAAGATGGCGGAGCAGGGCTACGACCCGGCCTCCAAGACCGATCGTGAAGCCTTTAAGTCCAGTTATCTTCAGGCGGTCGACGCCTAGGCGCGATTGTTTCGGCGATTTCCGGAGAACCATCTCGGCATCGGGCGATCTTCCTCGGATCGCACGAGGCGCTTTCAAGCTCGGATGTCGAGATGGTGGGTCGGGACTGTTTCCGACCTCCGGCCGAGCTGACTCGGAAACGCCTCGGTAAATAGGATCTGCGCGGCACTGGCTTTCATTGTACGTATCGCGTAGACTCCATACATCGCATCATCCGGTCGATGCGTCGTCTCGCGGCTGACCCCACCTTATCCCAAGGCTTCATCCTCGAACGCCTCTTTTCTGCCTAGGCCGGTCCCGCGCCCGCGCGGTTATTAGGCCGGTTTCAGGAGTTTTCATGTCATTCGATTCACTCGGCCTTCAGGCCGATTTGCTGCGTGCCGTGGCAACGCAGCGTTATGCCCGTCCGACCCCGATTCAACTGCAGGCAATACCGGAGATTTTGGCCGGTCATGACCTGCTTGCCGGGGCTCAAACCGGGACAGGCAAGACGGCGGCCTTTGTGCTCCCGGTTTTGCAGCGCCTCTCCGAAAAGGGTCACCCGCAACGTCATCCGCGGGCACTGATCTTGACGCCGACGCGCGAGTTGGCGGCCCAGGTCGGCGAGCGTGTGCACGCCTACGGCCTGCACCTGCCTTTGCGCTCGGCGATTGTCTTCGGCGGTGTCGGTATGCAGCCCCAGATCAATCAGTTGCAGCGTGGCGTGGATGTTCTGATCGCAACCCCGGGGCGCCTGCTCGATCACGCCGGCCGACGCACCGTGGATCTGTCTCGCGTGGAAATCCTCGTCCTCGACGAGGCCGATCGCATGCTGGATATGGGCTTCATCCACGACATCCGGCGCATCATTCAGCTCCTCCCCGAGCGGCGTCAGAACCTGCTGTTTTCGGCGACCTACTCCGACGACATCAGGCGTTTGGCCGACGGGCTGCTCAAGCGGCCGAAATTGATCGAGGTTGCACGCCGCAACACGGCCGCCGAATCGGTCACGCAGGCGGCGCATCCGGTCGACAAGGCCCGCAAGCGCGATCTGCTCGCGCACCTCTTCCGTAGCGAGGGTTGGCATCAGGTCCTGGTGTTCACGCGGACCAAGGCCGGCGCCAATCGGCTCGTCGAGCACCTGGGTCGAGAGGGCATCACGGCTGCGGCCATCCACGGCAACAAGAGCCAATCGGCCCGAACACGCGCCTTGGATGATTTCAAGCGCGGGAGCGTCCGGGCATTGGTGGCGACCGATATCGCCGCGCGGGGATTGGATATCGTCGATCTGCCCCAAGTGGTGAATTTCGAGCTGCCCAACGTCGCCGAGGATTACGTGCACCGGATCGGTCGGACCGGTCGTGCAGGGGCCGGCGGCAAGGCATTGTCCTTAGTTAGCCATGACGAGCAAGGTTTGCTGCAAGGAATACAGCGGCTCCTGCGCAAAGAGATCTCGATGAATCCCGTCGTTGGTTTCGAGCCGTCTCTGGTTGCACCCGAGTGCGAGCCCGACCGAAGCCTCGGTGGCCGACGCGACTCGCGTGGACCGAGCCGACCGGCACGCAAGCCGGCGGCAGCTGCTTCGCCGGCAGCCAAACGCACATGGCGAGGCGGAGATCGGCGCGGGCGCATCGTCACGCCCTAGACACCCTTCGCCCTCGCGGGGACGCGGTCCAA
Source organism: Thiocapsa rosea (assembly GCF_003634315.1). Classification (NCBI taxonomy): domain Bacteria; kingdom Pseudomonadati; phylum Pseudomonadota; class Gammaproteobacteria; order Chromatiales; family Chromatiaceae; genus Thiocapsa; species Thiocapsa rosea. The sequence goes on along the minus strand of NZ_RBXL01000001.1, from coordinate 828,365 downwards.
CCTGCCCCCGCGAAACCTTCGTCCCCAACGGTTGGGGACAAAGACCGTCGAAACAGTTGCGTATTGATCTTTCGACCGTTCTCTCTCTCTTCAATGCGCTCTCACGGAACTCTTGAATGATGAATATTTACGTTGGCAACCTGGCCTACGGCGTGACCCAAGACGAGCTGAAGACCGCATTCTCCGCCTATGGCGAGATCTCGAGCGTGAATTTGATCACCGACAAGTTCACCGGCGAGTCTAAGGGCTTCGGCTTCGTCGAGATGCCGAATAACTCCGAGGCAGATGCCGCCATCAAGGGGCTGAACGAGACGCCGCTGAAGGGCCGCAACCTGAAGGTCAACCAAGCCAAGCCGCGCGGTGAGCGTCCCTCACGCGGGCCGCGCTGGTAAGTTGACATCGACCTCGGGGCATTGCCCCGAGGTCGTTTGCGAAACCGAACTCGCGATCTTGTAGAGATTTCCTTTCCTCTCACAGCCCCCTGCGCATTCCCGATGTCGCTCGACCTGCTCTATCGCGTTTCTCCCGCCGCTCCGAATGCCCACCAGTTCCGCGTCGATATCGACATTCCGAATTCGGGTGCCGAACTCGTTGAGCTCTCTTTGCCCTCGTGGATTCCCGGCAGTTATATGATCAGGGACTTTGCGAGGAATATCCTGACGCTGGTCGCCGAATCGGCCGACGGAATGCCGCTCGAGTGTCGAAAGCGCGACAAACAAACCTGGGTTTGCCGGACGGCTGGCCATGCCATCAGGGTGCATTATTCCGTCTATGCGTGGGAGCTTTCGGTCCGCGCGGCGCATCTCGACAGCACGCACGCCTATTTCAACGGAGCGGTTCTCCTGATGCGGGTGCGCGGTATGGACGCCCGAGCCTGTTTGCTCGATGTATTGTCCCCCGATGCTCGCGACGGCGAGGAATGGGAGGTCGCAACCAGCCTCGCGCCCGAGCAGATCGACGCGCGTGGCTTCGGACGTTATCGCGCCGAGAATTACGACGATCTGATCGATCATCCGGTGGAGATGGGCTGCTTCGAGCGCGTGGCGTTCGATCTTGCGGGCGTGCCGCATCGCATGGCGATCACGGGCCGCCAGCAAGCCGATAAGGCACGCCTCGAGAGCGACCTCTCACACATTTGTGCCGAGCATGCGGCCCTATTCGGCGAATTGCCGATCGATCGTTATCTCTTTCTCGTCACCGCGGTGGGCGAGGGTTATGGTGGATTGGAACATCGGTTCTCCACCAGTCTGCTCTGCTCGCGCAACGATCTACCCCATCCGACCGACGAGAAACGCACCGACGCCTATATCCGCTTCTTGGGCCTGTGCAGTCACGAGTATTTCCATCTCTGGCATGTCAAGCGCATTCGGCCTGCTGCCTTGATGGATGGCGGGCTGGATCGGGAGATCCACACGCGCACGCTTTGGGCCTTCGAAGGCATCACGTCGTACTACGACGAGCTTGCCCTGGTGCGCAGCGGTCGTATCGATGTCCAAACCTATCTTGGCTTGCTCGCCGCGACCATCACCCGCCTGATGCGAACCCCGGGGCGCGAGGTGCAGACCCTGGTCGAGTCGAGCTTCGATGCCTGGACCAAGTTCTATAAGCAAGACGAAAACGCACCCAACGCCATCGTGAGCTATTACGTCAAGGGCGCCTTGGTCGCCTTGGCGCTGGATCTGAGGATTCGGGCGGGGACGCAGGGCAGGGTATCGCTCGATGACGTGATGCGCGCGCTCTGGAGCCGCTATGGCCGCACCGGTCTCGGCGTTCCTGAGCACGGGGTCGAGGCCGTCGCGACCGAGGTGTCGGGGCTCGATCTTGACGGTTTCTTCTCGACCGCCCTGGAGGGGACCGAGGAACTCGATCTCGAGCCGCTCTTGGCCGGGGTCGGGATCGCGATGCGGTTGCGCCCCGCGGATGGGCCGAAGGACCAGGGCGGGTGTCTGGAATGCTTCGGCCATCGCGAGGCGCGACCGACCCTGGATCTGCGCCTGCGGCCAGGTGCCTCCGAGGCGATCGTGCAGAACGTGATCCGCGGCGGTCCGGGCGAGCGTGCCGGTATCGCCCCGGGAGACGTCTTGGTCGCGGTCGACGGCCTGCGCGCAACGGCGGAGAATGTGGAATCCCTGGTCGCACGCGCTGCGGTCTCGTCCGAGGTCCGGATCCATCTGTTTCGGCGTGACGAGTTGATCGAGGTGCTAGCTATCCCGGCGCCGGCGCGATCCGATACCTGTGATGTGATGCTTTTGGACGCAGTGCCGCCGGAGGTGCTCGAGGCCCGCATGCGTTGGCTCGCCAGCGTTGTCCGGGACGGCGAGGATCGCGCCCCGTGATTCTCGGCTCGGCGTTTCATGGCCAGAACGTGCCCCCCGATCTCCTTGATGAGAAGCGACTTCTGGCAGCACTCTCCCCATCCGCTCGCCGAGCGATCGCGCGTCTGGAGATCCACACCGAGATCGACTCGACCAATCGCTACCTGATGCGCGAAGCGGCGACGGGCGCGCCCGGCGGAACGCTTTGCCTCGCGGAGTGCCAAACTGCCGGACGGGGGCGTCTCGGGCGTGCCTGGATCTCCCCGTTCGGGGCCAACCTTTATCTTTCGATGCTCTGGCGATACGCGGCGCCGCCGGTCGCCTTGGGTGGCTTCAGCTTGGTCGCAGGGGCCGTCGTTGCGGACGTGCTGCGTCGGATCGGCGCCGAAGGGCTCGCGCTGAAATGGCCGAACGATCTGCTCTGGGATCGGCGCAAGCTCGGCGGCATGCTCCTGGAGGTGGCCGGCGAGGCCAAAGGCCCCAGTGCCCTGGTGGTGGGGATCGGAATCAATGTGCGGATGACGGCCGATCACGGGCGGGTCATCGACCAACCTTGGGTCGATCTTACCGACGTGCTCGGTGGCTCGCGGGTCGATCGCAACACCCTGGCGGCGCTGATCGTCGATGCCCTGATCGATGCCTTCGAGCGTTTCGGTCGCGAGGGCTTGACCCCGTACCTTGCACTCTGGGCCGAATTCGACGCCTTTCGCGGCGAGCAGGCGCGCATCCTGCTTGCAGACCGAGAGATTCGGGGCAGGGTGCTCGGGATCGCATCGGACGGCGCTTTACGGCTCGATACCGCCGACGGGGAACGGCGGTTTCATGCCGGAGAGGTCAGTTTGAGACGCGAGGGTGAGGGCGAGCGATGATGCTGCTGTTGGATATCGGAAACACCAACCTGCGCTGGGGGCTCTCCGATGGCGGTCCTCCCGACGAGGTGCGGGTCGTTCGCCACTGCGCAGCGGTGCCGCTCGATCTTCTGGCCGACTGGGAGCGGCTGAATACACCCGAGCGCGTGGTTGCGAGCAACGTGGGCGGAGCTTCGGTCGCGACGGCGATCGGTCGCGCGACCCGGGCCTATTGGGGGCTCGACGTGGAATTCGTGCAGACTCGAGCGCACTTCGGCGCCCTGCGCATTGCGTATCCCGCGCCGGAACGCTTCGGTGTCGATCGCTGGCTCGCCCTGGTCGCCGCCCATCGCTTGGTTCCCGAGGCGGCGCTGATCGTGGACGCCGGAACGGCGGCCACCTTCGACCTCCTGCTTGCCGACGGGCGCCATCTCGGGGGCTTGATCCTCCCCGGGGTCGAGATGATGCGTGCGAGCCTTCTGGCCGGAACACTCATCCCGCGGATCGCCTCCGAGCCGACCGACGAACCTTGGGCGGTCGACACGGGTCCCGCCGTTGCGGCCGGCAGTCTTCAGGCGCTTGCGGCTCTGACAACTCGGCTCTACGACCGACTCGAGCAGCAGGCGCAGACGCCCCCGGCGCTGATTTTGACCGGCGGCGACGCCGAGCGCCTGATTCCGGCCATGGACCGACCCGCTCAGGTGGTGCCTGATTTGGTCTTGCGCGGACTGTTCGAGGTCGTTTCCGGCGAAGAAGCCCAGGCCGTCGGATGAGCGTCCGCCTCGCCGGGCGGGCTCGCAACGGGGCATCGGCTTGCGGCGTGAAGTGAGCGAGCAGAGGGTCACATGCGGGGATTTGGCGCCCTCGACAGGAATTGAACCTGTGACCTACCGCTTAGGAGGCGATCGCTCTATCCAACTGAGCTACGAGGGCGTGCTGCCGAGCGACATCGGCTTTAGTGTAACCCGGGGAATGACTGGAGGCACCGGTTAGGATCCCGATTCAGGCCGATATCGGTTGAAGTCCATCCGCGAAGCGGTGATTATTGAAGCGTGATCAGGTCTATACGCCCATGTCCATGACCAATCTGGCCCAGCCCGACGTCACCATCTTTCTCGATCACGCCGGCGTGATCCGGCGGGCGGCGCTGTCGCCTGCGATCCGCGGCGAGGCCCTGGATGCCTGGGTCGGGCGTCCCTGGGCCGAGACGGTGGAGTCGTTCGGAAGCGAGAGCCTGCAGAGCCTCGTCGACGACGCTCGGGATTCGGGTGTCTCGGCCTTCCGGCAGGTCAACCAGATCTTTCCATCCGGCTTGCGTCTTCCGATCGAGTATACCGCGGTGCGTTTGGGAGGGGATGCCGGTCTGGTCGCCATCGGCCGCAGTCTCCAAGCGGTGACGGAGCTGCAGACGCGCCTCGTTGAGGCGCAACAGACGATGGAACGTGACTATTGGAAGCTGCGCGAGGTCGAGACCCGGTATCGGCTCTTATTCGGATCCTCCAGCGACGCGGTCATTCTGTTGCGCGTCGACAGTCTCGCGATCCAGGACGTCAACCCGGCTGCGTCGCGCGCCCTCGTTGGTCCGGCCGGAGCGCGGAGGCCGTTGGTCGGAAAAGACTTTTCCGGCGAGTTGGTCGACGGCGAGCGCGACCTCTTTCACGCGATGCTCCGACGGCTTGACGATCACGGCAGCGCCCCGGGTATTCTGCTGCATCTCGGCGCGGAGCGAGCGGCTTGGATGGTGCGTGCTTCGCGGCTCGCGTCCGAGACCGGTTCACTGTACCTTCTCCAATTGACCGCCACCGAGGCCGCGTCGACGTCTCGGCCGTCTGCCGACGGGGAGGTTGCGAGCGTCCTGATCGAGCGCCTGCCCGATGGATTCGTCGTGACCGATCGCGGCGGCGTGATTCGCTGGGTGAATCCGGCGTTCCTCGACCTCGTTCAAATGCCGACCTCGGGCGGGGTGTTGCAGCAGAGCCTGGGGCGTTGGCTCGACCGGCCGGGCGCCGATATGGGCGTGTTGTTGGCGACGATCATGCGACTCGGCGTCGTACGTCCGTTCTTGACCAGACTCCGCGGCGAGCTCGGCGGGGAGACCGAGGTTGAGATCTCGGCAGCGGGGGATCTGGACAGCGAACCGACGTCGATCGGAATCTTCTTCCGCGACGTGGGCAGGCGCCTGCCGCGCCAGGACAACGACGAACGTCTCGGTGGACGTTTGGCCGCCTTGACCGGGCGGATCGGTAAAGGCCCCTTGCGTGCCTTGGTGGACGAGGCGGTCAGCGTGCTCGAGCAGCACTATATCGAAGAGGCGTTGGACCTCACGCGCGGCAATCGCACCGCAACCGCCGACCTGCTGGGCTTGAGTCGTCAGAGTCTCTACGTCAAGCTCAAGCGTTACGGAATGGATCAAGACACGATGACGGATCCAGGACATCGGCCCTAAACCGCGCCCGGAGTGAAATGCGTCATTTTCATTTTGTGATGGGCTTAAGGATTCTCCGACCTTTATGGAGACGCGGTTTAAGCATCGGAGTGCAGTCCAATTGACCCCCGATCTTTCCTCCTCACCGGCGTTCGGGCACGCCGATCTTTCCAATTGCGAGCGCGAGCAGATCCAGCTCGCCGCATCCATCCAGCCGCACGGCGCCCTGATCGTTCTGTCGGAGCCGGATCTTGTCGTGATCCAGGCCAGCGAGAATGCGCGCTCCCTGTTGCGGCTCGACCGGGAGCCGATCGGGCTCCGTCTCGACGCATTGATACCGGTCCTGGCAGCGCGGGTGCGGCCGAGGCTCGATGATGATCTGGCCCAGATCCCGCTGGTGTTGCGCACGCCGGTGGGGGGCCGCTCGGAGCGGGATTTCGATGCCATCGTGCATCGCCCGCCTGCAGGGGGATTGATCGTCGAGATGGAGCCATCGGGGTCCGCAGTCGATCTGTCGGCGCCGATCAACGCAGCGCTGCAGACGATCATCGCATCGGCGTCCTTGCGGTCCTTGTGCGACGAGGCTGCGCGAATCTTCAAGTCGATTGCCGGTTACGATCGGGTCATGGTCTATCGGTTCGACGACGAGGGCCACGGCGAGGTCTTTTCCGAGCAGCGCGAGCCAGAGCTGGAGGCCTACCTCGGCAACCGTTACCCGGATTCCGATATCCCTCAAATCGCGCGTCGACTCTACGAGCGCAACCGGATCCGTCTCTTGGTCGATGTCGATTACGCACCGGTGCGCATCCACCCCCGGGCCTCCCCCGTCACGGGGGAAGATCTGGATATGTCGCTGTGCAGCCTGCGCAGCATGTCGCCGATCCACATCCAGTATTTAAAGAATATGGGCGTCGGGGCGACCCTGGTCGCCTCGCTCTTGGTCGGCGGCAGACTCTGGGGTCTGATCGCGTGCCATCATCGCGGGCCGCGCTTCGTGCAGTACGAGATTCGCGCGGTCTGCGAGCTGCTGGCCGAGGCGGTGGCGACCCGCATCGCCGCCTTGGAGAGCTTTGTCCAGGCCCAGGCCGAGCTGTCGGTGCGGCGACTCGAGCAGCGCATGGTCGAGGCGATCTCGCGCGAGGGCGACTGGACATCCGCCCTCTTCGACGATCCCCGAACACTGCTCCAGACCGTCGATGCGGCCGGAGCGGCCTTGCTCTGCGACGGCAGGATTCTGACCACCGGAGATGTACCCGGAACCCGCGACCTACGCGAGATCGGCGCTTGGCTGGATACTCAGCCGCAGTGTGCGGTGATGGCGACCGCCTCGTTGCGGTGCGACGAGCCCCGTCTCGCCTATTTGACCCCGGTGGCGAGCGGTATCCTCGCAGCGCCGGTGTCGAGCTGTACGGGGGAGTATCTCATTTGGTGCCGTCCGGAGCGCGTACGCACCGTCACCTGGGGTGGGAATCCCTTCAAGCCGGTCTTCATCGGAGACGATCCCGCGCAGCTTTCCCCGCGGCGTTCGTTCGCGCAATGGCATCAGGTGGTCGAGGGCACATCCGAGCCCTGGACGTCCGCGAATCTGGCCACGGCTAGACTGATCGGCGAATCCGTGGCGGATGTCATCCAGCAGTTTCGCTCGGTCCGTGTGCTGATCGCCCAAGCGCAGCTCGCCCAGGTCCGCTCTCAGGTCCGAGTCTCCGAGCAGCCGATCCTCATCGCCGATGCGGACGGCGTGTTTTTGCTGACCACACAGTCCTTCGAGCGGCTCCTGCATCCGGATCAATCGCGCCCGCGGTGTCTGGATGAACTACTGGGCTTGTTCTCGGAGACGACGCAGGCGGAGGCGCGCCGCCGTCTCGAAGAGTTGATGACGCACCGTCGGCCATGGCGAGGAGAGGTCGAGTTAAATACCGGGGACAGCGGCCTGCGTCCGTTTCTGGTGCGCGCCGATCCGGTCTTCTCTTCGCCGGAGCGGGTCCTGGGATTTGTGCTCTTGCTGACCGACCTGAGCGAGCGCAAAAGGGCCGAGGATGCCCGGCATCGGGTTCAGGCCGGTCTGCTGGAGCAGCAGAAGATCATGCGCCAGCAGTTGCAATGGAGTGCCAACCCACTGTACCGCGAACTCCTCTCGGCCATTGTCGGGAATGCGCAGCTTGCCGCACTCGAGGTGACCGACGGCGTCGATTTGGGCCGCGTGCCCGCATTGGTCGACGCCGTTCAGTCATCCGTCCAGCGGACCACCCAGCTCCTCGAGCACCTCGCCTGGTATTCGGCGCAGAACACAAAGGGCGATCCGGCTAGCGGAAACTGATGCGAGCGGCTTAAACCGCGCCCGATAGGGTATGTGATGTTTTCGGATGGGATCGGCCCCGGCAGACTTAACGACCGTTTGAGTCGGCGCGGTTTAAGATATTAAAGAGATTAAATTCTAAACCGCGTCTCCGCAAAGGTCGGAAGAATCCTTGAGCCCGATACACAAGGAAAACGATGCATTTCACTCTGGACGCGGTTTAGGAGCGCCAGCGCAGTGCTAAATCCGCGAGGTGTGCGATCAGGGCTAGGCCCAGCCAGAGTCCGATCCAGATCCACTCGGCGCCGGTCAAGGCGAAACGCACCGCGACCAGCAGGAAGGCGCCCGCGAGCAGCAGGCCGACCAGATCGCGCGGTGCGACGCCTTTCCCCGTCAGGCGGTTGAAAAGCGTCAGTGCGATCGCCTCGACCACGACCAGGCCGAGGATCAGATCGATCAAGCGCCCGCTTTCGAAGAGCTCGGCCATGATGGCGCCTCCCTGGGTGCTTGCGTCGGACGCGTCGCGTCAGCGTGCCGAGACGAAACCCAAGAGGTGCGCCATGTCCTTGAAGAAGACCCGCAGATGGGCCGCCGGCTTGGCGCGGACCAGACGCTTGTTCATGTAGGCATCCCAGGTCAGAGACTGCACGTCAGGGTCTTTGCACATGCTCACGAAACGCTCGCGACGTTTGTCGCTGGAGTACCAAAAGTACTGCATCATCCCGAGCACCCAGAAGACCTTGCCGTGGGCCTTCATGAAGCGGGCTCGCGCGGTCTTGAGCGCGCGTGCGTCGCCGGTGGAGAGAAAGGTATCGACCGCGTCCCCGGCCAGACGTCCTCCGACCAGTGCGTAATAGATGCCTTCGCCCGAGGCGGGAGCCACGACGCCGGCGGCATCGCCGGCCAGCACCAGGTCACGTCCATTGTCCCAGCGCTTGAGCGGTTTCAGCGGGATGGGCGCGCCCTCGCGACGCAGGGTTTCGGCATGCTCGAGTCCGGCGCGGCGACGCAGCTCGGTGGTCGCGCTCTTGAGCGAGAAGCCATCGACCGCGGTGCCCACACCGACGCTGGTGGTGTCGCCGTGCGGGAAGACCCATCCGTAGAAGTCCGGCGAGATGTCGCCTTGGTAGTAGACATCGCAGCGCGTGCCGTCGAAGTCGGCCGGACCGCCGTTGGCCGGGGTCCGCACGATCTCGTGATAGGCTGCGACATACTTGATCTTGTCGGCGCCCGGAACGCACTGCTTGCCGACCGCAGAGTGTGCCCCGTCGGCGCCGATCACGGCACGGGCGCGGACCCGCTCGGACTCGTTGCCGCTGCGCCCGGCGCCCGGTCGATAACGGATGAGTGCCACACCGTCGGTGTCGCGCTCGACCGCCTCGAAGGTGCCGGTGCGCCGTTCGGCTCCGGCTTGTGCGGCGCGTTCGCGCAGCCACTCGTCGAAATGCTCGCGATCCACCATGCCGACATAGCCGCCGTTGATGGGCATGTCCACACGCTGATCGGACGGGGAGACCATGCGGGCGGAGTTGACCTGGTTCGCCAGCATGGATTCCGGGATATCGAACTCACGCATCGCCTGCGGCGGAATGGCGCCGCCGCAGGGCTTGATGCGCCCGCCGCGATCGAGCAAGAGGACGCGGCGACCGCGCTTGGCCAGGTCGGTTGCGGCAGTTGCACCGGCGGGGCCGCCGCCGACGATCACGACGTCGAATGTTTCAAGAGTTGTCATCGCATGCTGGCCCTGATGTTGGGGTAAAACGAAGTGTTCCGACGCCCGGAGCAACGGCGCCGAGCAGGCGCGATCAAGCCTTCTGTCGGGTTTGACTCAAGCGAGAAGCCCGCGCACGGCGAAGGCGCTGATCATCATCCCGGTGACGTAGACGCTGACGCCGAGTCCGCTGAACCAGGTCGCACGCTCGCGCGGGCTTTGCAGGAAGCGGATCATGAGCAGCAACTGGATCATCAAAACCACGCCGACCGCGATGGCGTGAGCCGGCTTGTCCCAAGCGAGCAGCAGCGCGATCACGACCGCTTGAGGCACGGCCATCACGATGCTGGCCAGCCGCGCGGCCCCGTCGACGCCGAGCTGAACCGGCAGCGAGCGCACATTCATCTGTTTGTCGCCCTCGATCGCTTTGAAATCGTTGAGCGTCATGATGCCGTGCGCGCCGATGCTGTAGAGCACGGCGAGCGCAAGGATCCGCCAGTCCGGCATGGCGCCGCCGAGCATGACGGCGGCCCCGGTCACCCAGGCCAATCCCTCGTATGAGAATCCGACGGCGAGGTTGCCCCACCAGCCGTTGCCCTTGAGCCGGAACGGCGGTGCGCTGTAGGCCCACGCCAGAGCCATACCGATCAGCGATGCCCCGAAGACCCAGGGTCCGAGCACCCACGCGAGCAGCAGCGAGAGCGTGGTCCAGATGAGTGCGAGATACAGACCCCAGCGCCCCGGGATCCGTCCGGAGGGGATCGGGCGGTTCGGCTCGTTGATGGCGTCCACATGACGGTCGTACCAGTCATTGACGACCTGACTCGTTCCGCACATCAGGGGGCCGGCCAGCAGCACGCCGGCGAGCAAAAGCCACCACTGCTGCAGGACAGGTGCGCCGGAGGACACGACGCCGCAGGCGAAGGCCCACATCGGCGGGAACCAGGTGATGGGATGCGACACTTCCAGGATCGCAGGCATGGACGGATAGGCGGACGGTGCCGCGGGTAACGCGCTTCGATTCATGCCGCTCACTTCTCGGATGGTGCCGATGGCTCGGTTGCTTGGTCTGAAATGCCGTAGCGATCGATTTTGACGTATAGGCTTTGGCGGCTCAAGCCCAGCAGCTCGGCCGCCGAGGCGCGATTGTCTCCGGTCAGCTTCAGTGCAGCCTCGATGCAGAGCCGTTCGATGGTGTCGGTCGACTCGCGCACCAGTTCCTTGAGCGGGACCCGCCCGACGCGATCGGTGAGCTGATCGAGCCAGCGCGGCTGCTCCGGGCTCGTCGGTTGCTCGGCATTGAGCCGGCGCCCGACATCTCGGATAAAGAACCCGAAATAGGGGCGCTCCCCGTTGCGCACCGCTGCGGCGGAGATCTCGATATCGGTCGTGGATCCATACTCGCCGCGCAAGGTGGTCGCGAAGAGCCGGACCGTGTCGTGCTGACGCAGGTTGGCCATCAGTACATTGAGGTCGACGCCCGGACGCCCGAGCCAACGGTCGAGCGACTCGCCTCGCGCCTGTTGCTCAGCGGCGATCTCGGTCAAGGCCAGGAAGGTGTTGTTGGCACTCAACACCCGTCCGTCCGCATCCGTGATGACGACACAGTCCGGCGCGTTCTCGAGCACGCGAAGATAGCGAGCCCGGTTCTCCGGCAGGGTGAAGGTGGCGCTCTCGGCGATGATCGGCGACAGGCGTACGAGCAGAAACGAGAGGTTTTCCTGGCGCAGCAGCGAGGCCGAGACCAAGAACTCCTGCATGCCGTCGGCGAGCTTGGCCCGCACGTCGTCGGCCCGGCCGGCGGCACGGACACCGGCCAGAAGACCATTGATCGACTGTGTGCCTTCGGTGTCGAATCCTTCCGGGAACGGGCGGCCGATGACCCGCGTCGGCGATTCTCCGAGCAGCTGTCCTGCGGCCGGATTCGCCTCGACGACCCGCTGGGTCGGCGCATCAATGATGAGAATGGCCTCCGAGACCATGCGAAACAGCAAGCGATAACGGGTCTCGACCTGGCGGAAACGCCAATAGTCGCGCTCGAGGGCTTGCTGCGCGTCGACGAGCTGCTGTTGCAGTGCGGCCATACCTTGGAGGTTGCGCCCCAGTGCCACGACGCTCGTCCCGAGACGCAAGGCCCGGTACTGGATCGGGATATCGGTCCCGCGAACGGAGGGATGGTTGACTTGTCGCCAACGTGTGACGCGGGAGTCGGATGCCTCGCTGAGCAAGGCTTCGAGGTTCGCGCGGCTCTCCGGCAGCACGGTGGTCAGCCACGGCTGTCCGATCCAGTCCCTGCTGAGCTCGCTCGAAAGATCCTCGCTGCCGAACGAGATGTCGCAGACGATGCCCGCCTGGTCGACCACGACCGCGATGTCGGTTGCGCCTTCGACCAGCGCCGCCGCCGTGTCGGCATCGAGGCTGCCGAACGATTCCTTCGGAGCTCTGAACGGACTCACGACGACCAGACCCTCCAATGCCTCTGGGCGCGCCCGCGCAACCCGATTTCGGTGCCGATAGCGGCTGGCTCGCCGGAGTCTTCCCGCCGGAGCGGTAAGCCCGTCGGTGCCCGATGTCTGCACCATCGCGCCCGACGGCCTCGAGCGCATCGCTCGACGCGGCTTCCGACTTCAGCCGGATCCTGTCTCGTATCGATGATCACACAAAGACCGCTAGCGCTGCTCGGGGGACGACAGTCGTCTTACGAAAACACGCCGAGGCGCGAGGTGCGAACAGCCCAGCCGATCCATTCCGGATCGAACGAGCGCCGCCGTTGTGCGGAGTCCGAGTGGGTGATCTTGCCGCAGCCGGTGTTCACATGCTGCGGGGCGCAGCTGCTGCCGATGGCCATGCAGAAACGCCGGTTCACCACTGTCGGGCTCGCTACCCTATTGTGGTGTCTGGCGCGGGGTTGTCAAGTCAGGTTTACGTAAAGTTTGGTTGACGCATCCCTGAAAGCGGACTAGATTCGTCATATGTAGAACGCGACGACGGATCATACCCTAGTTCGCCCACTGATGAATCATCCTCGAATGCAGCCCCAGCAACGCAGACCGCTTTACACCCCGGAGGAGCGCCTCCGCCGCGATGAGTCCCCGTGGACGCTGGTCCAAGGCATTCTTGCGCCGGTGCAGTTTCTGATCTTCCTCGTGAGTCTCTATCTCGTGCTGCGCTATTTGGCGACAGGCGAGGGGGCGTTCGCCGCAACCGTCTCGATCGTGGTCAAGACGCTGGTGTTGTACGCCATCATGATCACGGGCGCGATCTGGGAGCGCGTCGTCTTCGGGCGCTACCTCTTCGCACCGGCCTTCTTTTGGGAAGACGTGTTCAGCATGCTGGTGCTGGCCCTGCATACGGCCTATCTGATCGCGCTCGCCACCGCTGCGCTCGATACGCAAGGGCTCATGTGGCTGGCGCTGGCGGCGTATGCGGCGTACGTCATCAATGCCGGTCAGTTCTTGATCAAGCTGCGCGCCGCCCGACTCGATCAGGCGCGCGATCAGGCAAAGGATCGCGAGAGCCTCGCGGAGGCGGCCGAATGAGTGGGCAGCCGACGCTCGAACGGGGATCCGCCGCCGGCGATCTGCTTCCGGTCGTCACGCGCGAGCGCGGCCAGCGGCAGGTGTTCTGCGGCCTGGCCGGAATCGTCTGGCTGCACCGCAAGATCCAAGATGCCTTCTTTCTCGTCATCGGCTCGCGCACCTGCGCGCACCTGCTGCAGTCCGCTGCAGGTGTGATGATCTTCGCCGAGCCGCGCTTTGCCACGGCGATCCTGCACGAGCGCGACCTCGCCGGTTTGGCCGACTGCAACGCCGAGCTGGATCGCGTGGTCGCCGAGGTCCTGGAGCGGCGTCCCGATATCGGCACCCTGTTCCTGGTCGGCTCCTGCCCGTCGGAGGTCATCAAGCTCGATCTGGCGAAGGCCGCCGAGCGTCTGTCCGGTGTCTACAGTGGTCGGGTGCGGATCCTCGACTATTCGGCGAGCGGTCTGGAGACCACCTTCACGCAAGGCGAGGATGCTTGTCTGAAGGCGCTGGTGCCCGAGTTGCCGCAGCTGCCGAGCGGCGAGCGCTCGCTCCTGGTCCTCGGGACCTTGCCCGACGTGGTCGAAGATCAATTCGCCCGGCTGTTTGCCGAGCTGGGGATCGGTCCGGTGCACTTCCTGCCGCCGCGCCGGACCACCGCGTTTCCTCCCCTGGGCAGCGGGACCAAGATCCTGCTGGCCCAGCCCTTTTTAGGGGAAACGGCGCGGGCCTGTGAGGCGCGGGGGGCACGTCTGCTGTCCGCGCCCTATCCCTTCGGGATCGAAGGCACGCTCGGCTGGCTGCGCGCGGCGACCGAGGCATGGGGCGTGACGGGCGAGGTGCTCGACGCCGTCACGGCGCCTGCGATCGCGCGGGCCCAACGCGGACTTGCGCATCATCGCGAGTCTCTCGAAGGCAAGCGCATCAGCTTTCTCCCGGATTCGCAGCTTGAAATCCCGCTCGCGCGCTTCCTGCAGCGCGAATGCGGCATGGAGCTGGTCGAGGTCGGTACACCCTTCCTCGATCGTCAGCTCATGGCCGAGGAGATGCGCCTCTTGCCGGAAGGCGTGCGCCTCACCGAGGGCCAAGATCTCGAGCGTCAGCTCGATCGTCTGCGCGCGGATCGCCCCGACCTCACGGTCTGCGGTCTGGGCCTGGCCAATCCGCTGGAGTCCGAGGGTCTGCGGACCAAGTGGTCCATCGAGCTGGTGTTCACGCCGGTCCATGGCTTCGATCAGGCCGCCGATCTTGCCGAACTCTTCGCGCGGCCGCTGCGGCGTGCCGCCTTGTTGCGGGTCTGACGCGATGCAGCTCACTCTCTGGACATACGAAGGACCACCGCACATCGGCGCCATGCGCGTCGTTGCCTCCATGCAAGGCGTGCATCTGGTCCTGCATGCGCCTCAGGGCGACACCTACGCGGATCTGCTCTTCACCATGATCGAGCGGCGCGGCACACGTCCGCCCGTGTCCTACACGACCTTCCAGGCGCGCGAGCTCGGCAGCGATACCGCGGAGCTGGTCAAGAACTGCGTCGGCGAGGCCTTCGAGCGTTTCAAACCGCGCGTGCTCTTGGTCGGCGAGGCTTGTACGGCCGAGTTGATCCAGGATCAGCCCGGTGCGCTGGCCCGTGGGATGGGTCTGCCGGTGCCGGTCCTGTCGCTCGAGCTGCCTGCCTATGCGCGCAAGGAGTGCTGGGGCGCAAACGAGACCTTCTATCAACTGGTCCGCGGTCTGCTCAAGCCCCGCGTCCCGGAAGCGGGGCGTCATCCCGAGCCGAGACCGGCCGATCGGTGCCCGCGTGCGAATCTGCTCGGCCCGACGGCGCTGGGTTTTCGCTGCCGCGACGATGTCGAAGAGGTCACCCGGCTGCTCGCCTCGGTCGGCGTGGATGTTCATGTCGTCGCGCCCTTGGGTGCCACCCCCGAGGATCTGCTCCGGATCCCCGAGGCGGATTTCAACGTGTGTCTCTATCCCGAGACGGCAGATCAGACCTGCCTGTGGCTGGAGCGCATGTTCGGTCAGCCGACGGTGAAGACGGTGCCGATCGGCATCGGCGCGACGCGTGATTTTCTCGACGAGGTCGGGCGCATCGCAGGGATCGACGTGACTGATGCCAAGTCGCCGATTTCGTCTAGAATGCCCTGGTACTCGCGGTCGGTGGATTCGACCTACCTGACCGGCAAGCGTGTGTTCATCTTCGCCGACGCCACCCACGCGGTCGCGGCGGCGCGGATGTGTGCCGAAGAGTTGGGCTTCATGGTCGTCGGCATCGGGACCTATGCCCGCGAGTTTGCGCGTGACGTTCGGGAATGCGCGAAACGCTACGGGGTCGAGCCGCTGATCACGGACGATTATCTCGAGGTCGAGAAACGGGCGGCAGAGCTTCAGCCCGAGCTGATGTTGGGCACCCAGATGGAGCGCCACATCGCCAAGCGTTTGGGTATCCCGTGCGCGGTCATCTCGGCGCCCGTGCATGTACAGGATTTTCCGGCGCGGTATGCGCCGCAGATGGGTTTCGAAGGTGCGAACGTGATGTTCGACACCTGGGTCCACCCCTTGATGATGGGGCTCGAGGAGCATCTCATCACCATGTTCCGGGAGGACTTCGAGTTTCACGATGCGGCGACACCGTCGCATCTCGGATCACGGGTCGGAGCGAGTCGGCCGACCGAGGCCGGTTCGCAAGCCGTGGCCGAATCGGCGGATTCGCCGATGCAGGCCGATGCTTCCACCATCATTTGGGCAGCGGAAGCCGAGCAGGAGCTGAAAAAGATCCCTTTCTTCGTGCGCGGCAAGGCGCGTCGGAATACCGAGCGCTTCGCGGCGGAACAGGGCATCCAGACCATCACTGTGGAGACGCTCTACGATGCCAAAGCGCACTTCGGCCGCTGACAAGCGCGCCCCGACCACGGACATCACCCCCGTCCGCGTGGTCATTGTGAATCTCGACGGGCACCTCGCCGGTACGACCGAGCGGGCGCGTCCGTCATTGCAGCGTGAGCTGCCCGGTCTGCAGCTGACGCTGCATGCCGCCACCGAATGGGCCGATTCCCCGGAGCTGCTCGAGCGTTGTCGCGAGGACATCGCCCGCGGCGACATCATCATGATCACCATGCTGGTCATGGAGGAGCACTTCAAACCCATCCTGCCCGCGCTCGCCGCCCGTCGTGACGACTGCGATGCCATGATCGTCTGCATGTCGGCCGGCGAGCTGATGAAGATGACGCGGCTCGGCGGATTTAAGATGGACGGCTCCCCGGGCGGTCCGATGGCGCTGCTCAAGCGTCTGCGCGGCGGCAAGGAGAAGAAGCAGAGCGCGGGCGCCCAGCAGATGTCGATGCTGCGACGCATCCCCAAGCTGCTGCGCTTCATACCGGGCACCGCCCAGGATGTGCGCGCCTACTTCCTGACGCTTCAGTATTGGCTGGCCGGCTCGGACGAGAATCTGGGCAACATGATCCGGTTCCTGGTCGACCGCTATGCCGACGGCCCGAGGCGCCATCTGCGCGGGACCATCAAGGCCGCGCCGCCCGTCGAGTACCCGGACGTCGGGCTCTATCATCCGAAGATGAAGGGCCGGATCTCCGATCAGCTCGCGAGCCTGCCGCCCGTGAACGGCCGCCCCGTCGGTCGCGTCGGTCTGCTGCTCATGCGCTCGTACGTGCTGGCAGGCAACGCCGCCCACTACAACGGTGTGATCGAGGCGCTGGAGTCGCGCGGTCTGCAGGTCATCCCCGCCTTCGCGAGCGGTCTGGACGCGCGCCCGGCGATCGAGCGGTTCTTCCTGAAGGACGGCAAGGCGACGGTCGATGCGGTCATCTCGCTCACCGGATTCTCCTTGGTGGGCGGGCCGGCCTACAACGACTCCAAGGCCGCCGAAGAGATCCTGACCAAGCTGGACGTGCCTTATCTGTCCACCCTGGCGGTCGAGTTCCAGCATGTGGACCAATGGGAGGCATCGAGCCAAGGTCTGCTCGCGGTCGAGGCGACCATGATGGTCGCCATCCCCGAGCTGGACGGCGCGACCGGCTCCATGGTCTACGGCGGTCGCAGCGGCGGCGGCTCGGGCGACGGTGCACGCGACATGCAGTCGCACACCGAGCGCGCGCAACGTCTGGCCTCGCGCGTGGAGCGTCTGGTGCGTCTGCGTCGTGCCAAGCGCGCCGAGCGCAAGGTCGCCATCGTGCTGTTCAACTTCCCGCCGAACGCCGGCAACACCGGCACGGCCGCCTATCTGTCGGTCTTCGCCTCGCTGTATCACACGCTCAAGACGATGCATGCGGAAGGCTACAAGGTCGATGTGCCCAAAGACGTCGACGCGCTGCGCGAGCAGATCGTCAACGGCAACTCCGGGCGCTTCGGTTCCCACGCGAACGTCCATGTCCGCATCCCGGTCGACGATCATGTCCGGCGCGAGCCGTGGTTGGCCGAGATCGAGGCGCAATGGGGCTCGGCACCGGGCAAGCAGCAGACCGACGGTGGCTCGCTGTTCGTGCTCGGCGCCCAGTTCGGCAACGTCTTTGTCGGCATCCAGCCCGCGTTCGGCTACGAGGGCGACCCGATGCGGTTGCTCTTCGAGAAGGGCTTTACCCCGACCCATGCCTTCTCGGCCTTCTATCGCTGGATCCGCGACGACTTCGGCGCCCATGCGGTGCTGCACTTCGGAACCCATGGCGCATTGGAGTTTATGCCCGGCAAACAGGCCGGTCTGTCCGGTGCCTGCTGGCCGGATCGACTGATCACGGATCTGCCCAACGTCTATCTCTACGCCTCGAACAATCCGTCCGAGGGCACGATCGCCAAGCGGCGCGCAGCGGCGACCCTGATCAGCTACATCACGCCCCCGATCGCCCACGCCGGGCTCTATAAGGGTCTGATCGATCTGAAGGGCTCGATGGAGCGCATGCGCGGTCTGCCCCCCGAGGAGAAAGACGAGCGCGCCGAGCTGGCCGTGCTGATTCAGGCCCAGGCCGCCGAGCTTGATCTGGCGGAGCTTGAGCCGACGTGGACCGATGATGCGGAAAGCCGCATTGCCAAGCTGCATGACAAGGTTCTGGAGCTCGAATACACCCTGATCCCGCACGGACTGCACGTCGTCGGCGAGGCACCGAGCGAAGAGGAGCGGCTCGATCTGCTGCTCGCGGTCGCCGAGGCGTCCAAGGACATGCACCCGACGCGCGCCGCCATCGAGGCGCTGGTTGCGGGCAAGACTCCGGAAAAGGCACTCAAGGCCGGCGGGATGGCCACCTCTCACGAGAACGTCGAGCTGTTCCGCGAGCTGGCCGAGACCGACCGACTTCTGGTTCAGGACACCGAGACGCCGGCCATCCTGCATGCGCTCGACGGTGGCTTTATCCCACCGGCACCGGGCGGCGATCTGCTGCGTACCCCGGCGATCCTCCCGACCGGGCGCAACCTGCACGGTTTCGACCCCTTCCGTCTGCCGAGCACCTACGCGGTCAAGGACGGGGCGCGCCAGGCCCAGCGTCTGATCGAGCGTCACCTGTCGGAGGAGGGCAACAGCTTCCCGGAGACCATCGCGCTCGTGCTTTGGGGGACCGACAACCTCAAGACCGAGGGCGGACCGATCGGGCAGGCCCTGTCGCTGCTCGGCGCGCTCCCGCGTTTCGACAACTACGGTCGTCTGGCCGGCGCGACCCTGATCCCGCTCGAAGAGCTGGGCCGTCCGCGTGTCGACGTGGTCATGACGCTCTCGGGCATCTTCCGCGATCTACTGCCGCTGCAGACCCGTCTGCTGGCCGAGGCTGCCTTCCTTGCAGCCCAGGCCGACGAGCCGCTCGAGCAGAACTTCGTGCGCAAGCATGCTCTGGCCTACCAAGAGGCGCAGGGTTGCGATCTCGAGACAGCCTCGCTGCGTGTCTTCAGTAATGCCGACGGGGCCTACGGCGCCAACGTCAACTACCTGGTCGACAGCAGCAACTGGGACGGCGAGGACGAGCTGGCCGAGACCTACACGCGTCGCAAGTGCTTCGCCTACGGGCGTTCCGGTCAGCCGGTGCGTCAGGCCGAGCTGCTCAAGAGCGTGCTCTCCACCGTCCAGTTGGCCTATCAGAACCTCGACTCGGTCGAGCTGGGCGTGACCACCGTCGACCATTATTTCGACACCCTCGGCGGGATCACCCGCGCGGTAGGTCGCTTCAAGGGCGACGACGTCCCCGTCTATATCGGCGATCAAACCCGCGGCGACGGTGTCGTTCGCACCCTGGCCGAGCAGGTCGCGCTCGAAACGCGCACTCGCATGCTCAATCCTAAGTGGTACGAGGGCATGCTCAAGCACGGCTACGAAGGCGTGCGCCAGATCGAGGTCCATGTCACCAACACCATGGGGTGGTCGGCCACAACCGGGCAGGTCGCGCCCTGGGTCTATCAGCAGCTCACCGAGACCTACGTGCTCGATGAAGAGATGCGCAACCGTCTGGCGCAGCTCAACCCGACGGCATCGGCCAAGGTCGCGAACCGTCTGATCGAGGCCCACGAGCGTAACTACTGGTCGCCCGATGCGGCCACGCTCGAGGCGCTGCGTCTGGCCGGCGAGGAGCTTGAAGACCGTCTTGAAGGCATTGTCGAGGAGGCCGCTGCGTGACGATCCAAGAGATCCCGGCCGGCATGCTCGGCGACTTCACACGGCACCCGGACGGCGAGGGCAGCGTCCAGGTCCAGCTCGATCCGGATATCCGGATCGATACAGCCAAAGTCTTTGCCGTCTACGGCAAGGGCGGTATCGGCAAGAGCACGACCTCGTCGAACCTGTCGGTCGCTTTTTCCAAGCTCGGCAAGCGCGTCCTGCAGATCGGCTGTGACCCGAAGCACGACTCGACCTTTACGCTGACCAAGTGCCTGGTTCCGACGGTGATCGACATCCTCGAATCCGTGGACTTCCATGCCGAGGAGCTGCGCCCGAGCGACTATGTCTATGAGGGCTACAACGGCGTGATGTGCGTGGAGGCGGGTGGTCCGCCGGCCGGCACCGGCTGCGGCGGCTATGTGGTCGGCCAGACCGTGAAGCTGCTCAAGCAGCATCACCTGCTGGAAGACACCGACGTGGTGGTCTTCGACGTGCTCGGCGACGTCGTCTGCGGGGGGTTTGCCGCGCCGCTGCAACATGCCGAGCGTGCGCTGATCGTCACCGCCAACGACTTCGACTCGATCTTCGCGATGAACCGCATCGCGGCGGCGATCCAGGCCAAGGCCAAGCATTACGGCGTGCGCATCGGCGGCGTCATCGCCAACCGCAGCGTGAATACCGACGAGATCGACCGTTTCAACGATGCGGTGGGTCTGAAGCGGCTTGCCCATCTGCCTGACCTGGACGTCATCCGGCGCAGTCGTCTGAAGAAGTCGACCCTGTTCGAGATGGACGACGCAGACGGACTCGAGCATGCCAAGTCCGAGTATCTTCGCCTTGCCCAGATGCTGTGGGACGGGGTCGAGCCATTGGACGCGCAGCCCATGCGCGACCGCGATATCTTTGATTTTCTGGGGTTCGATTGATGGCCAACGGCTCGTATCAAGAGCGCCGCGAAGAGATCGAAACCTATTTCGATCGCACCGCGGCCGACGCCTGGCGCAAGCTGACATCCGACGTGAAGGTCAGCCGCATCCGGGCGACCGTGCGCGCCGGCCGCGACGACATGCGGGCGACCCTGTTGAATTGGCTGCCCGCCGATTTGACGGGTAAACGTCTGCTCGACGCCGGTTGCGGGACGGGTGCCTTGGCCTTCGAGGCGGCACGCCGCGGTGCGGAGGTCGTCGCCATCGACGTCGCACCGACCCTGATCCAGATCGCGCAGGAGCGTACCCCGAAGGACCTCGGTCCAGGGTCGGTCCATTTCGAGGCCGGCGACATGCTCGACCCGGCGCACGGCCGATTCGATCATGTGGTCGCCATGGATTCCTTGATCCATTACGTTCCGGCGGATGTGGTGAAGGTGTTGGCCGGGCTGGCCGCACGAACCGGCGGCTCGATCCTCTTCACCTTCGCACCCAAGACGCCCGCGCTGGCCGTGATGCACGCCGTCGGGCAGCTCTTTCCGCGCGGCAACCGTTCGCCTGCGATCGTGCCGGTCGGACCGGATCGGCTGCGAGCACTCTTGGCCGGCGATCCGGCCCTCGCGGGCTGGCATCCGCAGCGGACCCGGCGGATCGCCGTCGGTTTTTATACCTCGCAGGCGCTGGAGCTGGTGCCTGCGTGAGCAGTCGCGTGTGGTGTTTCGAGACTGCCGTTCGTGCGCCCATGCGTATGGCTCCGCTGCCTGTTGCGGCGCGGCGCTCGGGTGTCGTCTCGGGCCGGCAAGTTCCGGTCCTTTCACTGGCTAGGGGGGCGTCTATCACATCGAGATCCAGAGCATATTTCCCCGCGTTGGCCGCCATTGATCCGCTCGTCGCTCCCCCGAACGAACCCGGTCATCGGCAGTTATCGCGCTTCGGCCTAACCGGTTCTCGCGGTTAGTCTTTCGTCCTACGGAGGTCACCTCATGACAGCAGCCATCACCAGCTATATCGACGTCGCCCAGATCGTTCTCTATGTCTTCTGGTTCTTCTTCGCCGGGCTTGTCTTCTATTTGCATCGCGAGAACAAGCGGGAAGGCTATCCGCTCGAGTCCACGCGTGGCGGTAAGGTCAAGATCGAAGGTTTCCCGTCCATGCCGAAGCCGAAGACCTATGTGCTTCCGCACAACGGCGGAAGCTTCTCCGTGCCGCGTGTCGAGGCCGCAGAGAAGATCAATGCCACGCCGGCTCAGCCGGGCGCGGGCTCGCCGCTCATCCCGAACGGCGATCCGATGCTGTCCGGTTTCGGTCCGTCCGCTTCCCCGGATCGCGCAAAGCACCCGGATCTGACCTTCGAGGGCGCGCCCAAGATCGTCCCGCTGCGCGTCGCCACCGATTTCTCGATCGCCGAGAAGGATCCGGATCCGCGCGGTATGACGGTTGTCGGATTCGACGGGGAAGTCGGCGGAACCGTGACCGACGTCTGGGTCGATCGTTCCGAGCCGCAGATCCGGTATCTCGAGGTGAAGGTCGCGAAAGGCGGTAAGCAGGTCCTGCTGCCGATCAACTTCACGCGCTTCGACAAGAAAAACCGCAAGGTCAATGTCAAGTCGATCGCCGGCAAGCACTTCGCGAACGTGCCGGGTCTGGCCAAGCCCGATCAGGTCACCCTCTACGAAGAGGACAAGGTCTGCGCATACTATGCCGGTGGCCAACTTTACGCAGCTGCGGATCGGTCTGAGCCTCTGCTGTGAGAGAGTATGAGTCCGAGCCCATTCGGGGCTTGCCCGAGCATCTTCCTCCCGGCGAGGAGATGCTCTGGCAGGGCGCGCCGCGCTGGACCGCGTTGGCGCGGCGCGCCTTTCATGTTCGGAAGGTCGCCGTCTATTTCGCCATCATTCTGGTCTGGCGGATCTTCGCGGATCTCTCCGCGGGGGAGACCGCGGCTGAGGTCGTGGTCGGTGCGCTCTGGATCCTGGCCCTCGGCGTCGTCTCGATCGGCGGCCTTGTGCTGCTTGCTTGGGCGATGGCGAGGTCTACGGTCTACACCATCACGACGCGCCGCTTGGTGATGCGTTTCGGTGTCGCACTGCCGATGATCGTGAACTTTCCGTTTGCTCAGATCCATTCCGCGCAAATGAAACGCCATAGCGACGATACCGGCGACATCCCCATCATCCTGGTGGCGTCCACGCGTACGTCCTATACGGTCATGTGGCCGCATGTTCGCCCCTGGCATTTCGCCAAACCGCAGCCGATGCTCCGGGCCATTCCCGATGTGGGTCGGGTCGCCGAGATCCTCTCGGATGCCCTCAACCGCTATCTGGCCCAGACCGAAACGGGCGCTGCGCATGCCGAGGCGGGCTCGGACGATCGCGCCGGATCCGACCCTGCTCCGACATCCTGAAGAAGAGGTTGAATCTTGACTGAATTGCATGATCGTCCGTTCCCGCGGGGCATGCTCATCGCGGTTGCCTTGCTGATCGGTTTCACGATCCTGGCGGTCGCTGTCGCTCGGCTGACCGGCTTCGATCCGAGCCAGGCTCCCGTCTCACCCGAGGTTGCGGTTCGCGATCTGAGTTTCGTCGAGGTCGGCCAGGGCGACCTGGCGGTCTACGATGCCGAGTCCGGGGTGCTGCTGGAAACGCTCCCTCCGGGTGAGGACGGGTTCATTCGAGGGGTGCTTCGCACCTTGGAGCGCGAGCGTCGGATGCACGGCGTCGCTCTGAATGGGCCCTATCGGCTGAGCCTTCGCGAGAACGGTCGTTTTACGTTGGAGGATCAAACGACCGACTTCTTTATCGACCTCAGGGCATTCGGCCCGACGAACGAAGTCGCCGTCGGTCGATTCCTATCGGCACAGCCATCGCCTCAGTGAGATTGCGGCCGGGCAGGGGGGCGAGCGCTGCCCTCTGCCCGGCTGCCGTCGCGACGACACGAAGAATGCTCGTGCGGCGTCTCGCCTGTTATTATCCGACTCCCCGACCTCGATATTCCGCGTCCGCGGGATCTGCTCCTACCGAGCGACACGTCGGTCGATCCTCGACCCGGCGATGGCGAGGTCTTTCGCTGCAGGGCAGGGGTGATCTCGGAAGGAGAGGTCTTCCGATCGCCGTCGGCCAGAGAATAGGGCGCATTTCATGCTCGAATATGGTTACCCCGTTCTTTTCGCGCTCGGGCTCTGGTGGTTCAGCACGGGTGTCGTGCTCTATTTGGACAATTTGCCGGGTCGCACCTTCGGTTGGACGATGCTCGGCGGCTCCGCGGTGCTTGCGTTTGCCGTCTTTGCGCTCGTCGTCAGCAGTACCTCAACCTCTCTGAGCGCCGCCTACATTGCCTTTACCTCCGGCGTGATGGTTTGGGGTGTCTTGGAGATGAGCTATTTCACCGGTCTTCTGACCGGGCCGCGCAAGACGCCGTGCCCGCCCGGTTGTGCGGCCTGGAAGCGCTTCGGTCTGGCCATTCTGACCAGCCTCTATCATGAGTTTGCGGTCCTCTCGGCGGTGGCCTTCCTGGTCTTGATCACATGGGGCGAGCCCAATCAGGTCGGAACCTGGACCTTCGTCGTTCTCTGGCTGATGCGCTGGAGCGCAAAACTCAATCTCTTTCTGGGTGTTCCCAATCTGAACGACTGGCTGCCCGAGCATCTGGCGTACCTGAAGTCCTACATGCCCAAGCGGAGCATGAACCTCTTGTTTCCGATCTCGGTGACCCTGGCCACCCTGATCGTGGTTCTGATGGTGTCTCGGGCGCTGAGTCCGGGTGCGAGCGAGTTCGAGGTCGTGAGCCTGATCCTGGTGGCGAGCCTTTTGGGTCTGGGGATCCTCGAGCACTGGTTCCTCGTGCTTCCCGTGCCGGACGAAAGGCTCTGGGCCTGGGCGCTGCCGCCGCGCGACGCCGACGGGGAGCCGGGTGGGGAGCGCGGCCAGGGGGGATCGCCTTCCGATGGATCGACCCGCAGAATGGCGGCCTCCCGAGAGGCGTCGGTCCAGCAGGCGGTCTCGGCGTCACCCGGTCGTTCGGTCGGGGGTGGTCGAGGCGGGGCACCGATCACGGAGATTCCTTGAGCGCTTTGATCCGAGCCCGAGACTCGGCTAGGCTTACAAGGATGTTGGCCACGGCGGCTGTCGGAAAGACGATGTCGTAGCGCCCGGCGCGGTTGACGCGAATCATATCGAGATGCTCGGGAATCAGCTAAGGTATGAAGCAATGCGCGCCCGGACGGCGCGATTACGAAACGACCCGATTCGGAAACGTTCGAGCTCTAGGCCAACGCATCGCGGAGGCACTGCGTCCCGGTGTCCTCGCGTCTCGGTGTGATTGCCGGTGTCGCTGGCTCGACGAGTTCGGCTTCGCCCGAGATCGGACTAATGCGGTCAGGCTTGAATGGCCGTTTGCCGTTCGACCCGTTCCTGAGGAATTCTCATGCGTATATTGATGATCCAGCCGAACTATCACTGTGGTGGTGCGGAAATCGCGGGAAACTGGCCACCCGGTTGGGTTGCCTATATCGGCGGTGCGCTCAAGCACGCGGGCATGACGAACATCCGGTTCATCGATGCCATGACCTATGATATTCCGGACGACAAGCTGCGCGAGATCATCCGGGTCAACCAGCCCGACGTCGTTCTGGCGACCGCCATCACCCCGCAGATCTACAAGGCGCAGACCACGCTGCAGATCGCCAAAGAGGTGCTCCCGGACTGCGTCACCGTGCTCGGCGGCATCCATCCGACCTTTATGTACACCCAGGTGTTCAGCGAGGCGCCCTGGATCGACTACATCGTGCGCGGCGAGGGCGAGGAGATCGCGGTTGCGCTCCTGCAGTCCATCGAGGCAGGCACGCATCGGCAAGACCGCAAGCGTATCTGGGGTATCGCCTATATCGACGACGACGGCCAGGTTGTCGCGACCCCGGCGCGTCCGGTCATCGAGGATCTGGATACCCTGACGCCGGATTGGTCGCTTCTCGACTGGGACAAATACATCTACACCCCGCTCAACTGCCGGGTTGCCGTCCCGAACTTTGCGCGCGGTTGTCCGTTTACGTGCCGGTTTTGCTCGCAGTGGAAGTTCTGGCGCAAATATCGTCATCGCGATCCGAAGAAGTTTGTCGACGAGATCGAGACCCTGGTTCGTGACTACAACGTCGGCTTCATGATCCTCGCCGACGAAGAGCCGACGATCTTCCAGAAGAAGTTCGTCGCACTCTGCGAGGAGTTGATCAAGCGCGATCTCCCGCTCCACTGGGGTATCAACACCCGCGTAACCGACATCATGCGCGACCGCGACCTGCTGCCCTTGTACCGCAAGGCGGGTCTGGTCCATGTCTCGCTCGGCACCGAGGCGGTGTCGCAGTTGAACCTCGACACCTTCCGCAAGCAGACCACGGTCGAGCAGAACAAGCTCGCAGTCAAGCTCCTGCAGCAGGCCGGAATCGTCGCCGAGGTCCAGTTCATCATGGGTCTCGAGAACGAGACGCCCGAGACCATCGAGGAGACCTACAAGCTCGCCCAGGATTGGAAGCCCGACATGGCGAACTGGAACATGTACACGCCATGGCCCTTCGCGGAGCTGTTCGAAGAGTTGGGCGACCGGGTGGAGGTTCGCGACTACTCCAAGTACAATTTCGTGACGCCGATCATGAAGCCCGAGGCGATGACGCGCGAGCAGGTGCTCAAGGGCGTGCTGAAGAACTATGCGCGCTTCTATATGCGCAAGAGCTTCTTGGAGTATCCTTGGATCAAGGACAAGTTCCGCAGGCGTTACATGCTCGGCTGCCTCAAGGCCTTCGCCAAGACGACCGCGTCGAAGAAGTTCTACGATCTCGAGCGGCTCAAGATGAAGGGGATGTCGGCCGAGGTGGATTTGGGCTTCGATGCATCCAAGGTTCTGACTGCCGACGAGATCGCGCAGTTGAAGCGGGATCGTCCCGAGCTGTCCGCAGATATGAATTTCAAAGGAACGCCCGTCAAGGTCGTGGCATGCGGTGCACCGGACGATCTGCAGGTCTCGGAATCGGATCTGCCGGTCAAGGTCGCCGTCTCCAAGCCCAAGATGACGGCAGTCCAACCTGACTAACCGGGTTCAAGACATGGCGCCTCCACTCCCTTCAAGCCTACCGATCGAACTCCTCGAGCGGTTCGGACATTTGCCGCCGGGGTGCGCCTTGGCGGCCTCGCAGATGGGTGGTGATGCGGCTTTCTCGGATTCGAACTATAAAGAAGCGCTCATGGGGCTGCGCGACAGCCCCGATGAGCACGTTTCCGTGTACGTGCATGTGCCCTTCTGTCACGTGCGCTGTCTCTACTGTGCGTGCAACACGACCATCACGCACAGCGAGGATAAGGTCGACCAATACCTCGATGCCCTCGACCGGGAGATGGGCTTGGTCACCGACATCATCGGTCGGGGTCGGGTCACCGACCAGCTTCACGTCGGAGGCGGCACGCCGAACCATCTCAACGAGCCTCAACTGGCTCGACTGATCGAGATCGTGGAGCGCCACTTTCGGATTGCGGAAAAAGCCTGTACCTCGATCGAATGCAACCCGCGCCGGACCTCGGCCGGTCAGCTCGACCTTCTCTACGGGCTCGGGTTCAAGCGCATCAGTTTCGGTGTGCAGGACCTCAACTCGGACGTTCAGCGCGCGATCGGCCGCGTCCAGTCGCTCGATATGGTGCGTGACGTCTTTCTGACGGCGCGCGACACCGGGTTCGAGAGCATCAATCTCGATCTGATCTACGGCTTGCCTTTCCAGACGCCGGAGGGGTTCCAGGCGACACTCGACCAGATCGTCGCGCTCGGGCCGGATCGGATCGCCTGTTTCAGCTACGCTCACGACCCCGTGAGCAGGCCCCATCAACACGCCATCAGTGCAGACCACCTTCCGTCGGTGGCCGAGAAGCTGGCCCTGTTCCATCAGGCCGTGCAGTCCTTCTCGGCAGCAGGGTATCGCTGGGTCGGTTTGGATGTCTTTGCGCGCGAGGCAGACGAGTTGACCAGTGCCCAAGACGAGCGCCGCCTCTATCGCAACGCGATCGGCTACACCCCGATGCCGGCCAAACAGGTGCTCGCCTTTGGCCCGAGCGGGATCGGGGAGGTCGGCGGTGCATTGGTTCAGAACGCGCCGGACCTCAAGACCTGGCAGAGTTGTGTGTCCTCGGGGCTGCTGCCCGTGTCCTGGGGACGTCGGCTGAGCGATCAAGATCGGCGCCGTCGCGAGGCCATCCTCTATCTCATGTGTAACCTCGAGCTGCCCGCCTCATCCGCTCACGGTTTGGAGCATGAGTACGAGAGTCTCTGCCGCGACGGCGGACGTGGCCTGCTCGAGGTCACGGACGACGGGATTCGGGTTACCGAGGAGGGCCGTTATCTGCTGCACGGGCTCTGTGTCGAGCAGGACGCGTCGGTCGACTGGGGAAGCACCCAGTGGCGCGCGACGGCTGGGCCATGAACGCGCCGACCGATTTCGGTGCGTCCGCACGGGTCGGACCCAATGCCGTGATCCGTGTCGCCGAGGCGTTGGAGGCAGCTCGCGGCGCCGACGCCGTTGCCCGGGTGTTTCAAGCGGCCGATCTCGAACACTATCTGACGGCGCTCCCGAGCGAGATGGTCGACGAGCGCGAGGTCGCCCGTCTCCAAGCCGCGCTGCGCGATCAACTGGGCCTAGAGGTTGCCCGGCCGGTGTCGCACGATGCGGGTTTGCGCACGGGCGATTATCTCCTCGCCAATCGCATCCCGCGTCCCGTCCAGCGCCTCCTCACGATCCTGCCGGCGCGCTTGGCGAGCCGCGTTCTCATCTCGGCCATTCGTCGCAACGCCTGGACCTTTGTCGGCAGCGGCGTCTTCGACGGTACGCCCGGTCGCCCGACCAGGCTATCGGTGACCGATGGTCCGATCTGCCGCGGCGCTTCGGCCAACCAGCCTCTCTGTGATTTCTATGCAGGGAGCTTCGAGCGCCTGTTCTCCCGGCTCGTCCATCCGAACGCGCGTGTCACCGAGATTGCCTGCCAGGCCAACGGCGCCGAGTCCTGCGTCTTCGAGGTCCGCTGGTAGCCTCGATTCCGTCGGCTGCTGACTCTGCCTCTCTCGATTCGGTCGCAATCGCACCTCTTGTCTGATCCATTCGGTATTCACGGCGCCATCCTCTTGGATCGCACCCGACGAGGTCGTGTCGGGCGCGATGCACCTGTCGGCGAGACTGTTGCCGCGCTGACGCATCAGGGGCTTCGGCCGGGACAGGTTGTCCTCTGTCCGGATACCCCCGTGATCGAGCCGGTGACGATGATCCTGGCGCTCATGCGGATCAGAGCGGCATTGTTGCCGTATCGCACCGGTCTGACCCCGAACGAACGCCTTGAATTGGCGACCTCGACCGGGGCGGAGTGGCGTTGGTGTCCCGAGTCCAAGATCCTGGTCCCGATCAAGCATGCGGCCGGGGCCGTATCTGCGAGTCCCTGGTCCTCGGATTCGGAACTCGCCTTGCTCGTGAAGACCAGCGGCAGCAGCGGCGGACCCAAGGTCGTGATGTTGACCCGCGAGAATCTCCTCGTCTCGGCTGCGGCTGTGAATCGGCGCCTCGGTTTCGGGTCCGATGATGTCTGGCTCTGTTGTCTGCGTTTGAGCCATATCGGCGGTCTGGCGATCATTCATCGCTGGGCGCTCGCCGGGGCGACCCTTGTCCTGCATGAGGGATTCGACGCGCAGGCCGTTGCCGAGGATCTGCAGCGTTGCGCGGTGACCCATGTCTCTTTGGTACCGCCGATGTTGGTCCGCCTGCTCGAGACGGGCGTCGCGCCGCCGCGCTCGCTGCGCGTCGTGTTGGTCGGTGGGCAAGCCTTGAGTCCGGTGCTGGCCGAGCGCGCACTTGATGCCGGATGGCCGCTCTTTCTCACCTACGGCATGACCGAGGCCACGTCTCAGATCGCGACCTCGGCGCATGCGCTCGAGCGCGTCCCCGCCGACGGCCGCGTGGGTCCGTTGCTCCCGGGTGTGGAGATCGATCGGCGCGACGGATTCGAAGGCCCGAGTCGACTTCGGGTCCGCGGGCCCATGGTGATGGCGGGTTACGCCAATCCCAGACGTGTTGCGGGTCAGGGGCTCGCCGAGGGTTGGTTCGAGACCTCCGACCTGGGCGGCATCGACGCGGCAGGTGAGCTTTGCGTTGTCGGACGCGCCGATGACGTCTTGGTCATCGGCGGCAACAACGTCTCACTGGTCCGTGTGGATGGGCTGCTCCGCGCGGCCCCCGGCATCGCGGATCTCGCCGTCGTCGCACTCGAAGACACGATCTGGGGACATCGCTTGGTGGTGGTCTACGCCGGCGATCTGGACGAGCCGGCATTCGAGCGCTGGTGCGACGGCACCCTCTCGGGTGCCGAGCGACCTCGCACATTCAAGCGGGTCCCTGCGCTCCCGCTGCTCGATTCGGGCAAGTACGATCGGATCGCGATCCGTGCCCTGGCGCTTTAAACCGCGTCCAGAGCGACATGCGTCATTTCTATTTTGCGCTTGGCTTCGGAGATGTCCTTGATCTCGGTGGGGCGCGGTTTAAATTTAATCTTTTTAATACCTTAAACCGCGTCCCCGCTAGGGGCCGTGGATGCACCAAACGCCGAGCGCACTCGAAATTCAGCATCTCGCTCTGGGCGCGGTTTAATCCGCAAACCGTCTGTCGCCGCGTCCCGGCGGCGCTTCAACCCCCGACCCGCGGCATCCGAAACGGCAGCATCAATTGGACGATGCGCGAGGCGAAGCGATCGAGGGAGAGGCTCTCGTGCACGCAGGTCGCGGTCTCGCCGGCCAGGCGTGTCTCGACGAGCGAACGTGCATAAAAGGGCGTGTCTTCCAGCGTCTCGACGACGCGGGCCTCATGCCCCGGCTCGCATTGGGTCCCGCGCTTGATGCGCCAGATCCCGGTCGTGGGCAGCCGCACCCGCGGCGGTGGCGCGAATTCCTCGACCTCGCCAGAGGCATTGAAGCGCAGCGCGAGCCCGGCGCCGGTCCCGTGACGCGCGGTCACGTCGTAGAGCATGGTGGTGCCAGACGGCGTATTGGCGCGCGACCAGTCCCAACACACGAAGGCGTCCTCGAGCGGCTCCTCCCCGCGATTGGAGTCGAGATAGGCGTGCCCGCTCCAGCGCAACGCCGGTTTTTCCAGATCGACCTCCACGCGCGAGATGGGCGCGATCGGCCACCAGACATGACGCCCCGCCGGATCGAGCGTGAACTCGCGCGTGTTGACGGCGGCCGGGATCACCCGAATCCGCCCGCGCACGTGCGAGGGGATGGGTGCGGTGATCTCGTTGACCTCGATGGTCAGCGCCGTGCCGTCCCAGGTCAGATGGCTCGGCCCGATATCGAGTCGCCCCGGTGACTGGCGCAGCGCCTTGCGCCCGCGCTCGGTCATGGTCCAGCGCTTACCGGCCTTGCCGTAAAGCGCGACATTGAGCGCGCAATGATCGAGCGGGTCCGGGTTGCCGCGCCGCCGTGCCCACGCGTAGTAGGGCGAGAAGACACTGCCGAGCATGGCGATGATGGTCAGGCCGTGGTCGCCGTCATCGCTCAACGCATCCACATACCACCACAGATAGCCGCCGGGCGTGATCCTCAGGTCGAAGCGAGGTCCGCGAGCAGTGTCGCTGCCGCCAGGCGTCCCGACATCGCCGCCATCGGCACCCCGGCTCCCGGATGCGCGCTCCCCCCCGCCAGATAAAGCCCCGGCACCTTGCTGCGCGACGGCGGACGCGTGAAGGAGGCCCTCCATCCGTGTGATGCCTGGCCGTAAAGGGCCCCGCCCGTCGCCGGGAAGAGCTGGTTGAAGACGGCCGGCGTCGTAACGACGCTCGTCTCGGGTGTCCGATGTACCTGGAGCCCACAGCGCTCCAGGAGTGAGAATGCCCGCTGCTCGCATTGCTCGATCTCCGCGGTGTCGAATGGGTGCCGATCGCCCTTCGCCGGGGCGTTGAGAAGGCAGAGTAGACGCTCGGGTCCCTGCGGTGCGGCGTCGTCGTGGGCGCCGCGATCCTGAGCGCAGATGTAAACGGTCCCCTCGCGCGGGACTTGGCCGCGGCCGAAGATGTCTTCGAACTCGGCCGGATAGTCCCGACAGAAGAAGACGCTGTGGCGCAACAGCGGGAAGCCCTCGGTGCGTGCGACCAGGCTCCAGGTGATGGCCGAGAGCGAACGCTCGGACGGCGAGGTCTTGGCCACGGCCTGCCCCACGCCTGCCCCCAAGTACCCGGCCGAGAGCGCGGCGGCGTCGCCGTTGAAGACGACGGCGTCGGCTTTGAGCTGCTCGCCCGAGCCGAGTCGAACCCCGCGGGCGCGCCCGCGTTCGACCAGGATCTCGGCCACGTCGGCCCCGTAGGTGATGCTCGCGCCGAGCGATTCGGCCAGCCGCGCCAAAGCCACGGCCGTCTGGTGCATGCCGCCCTCGACCGACCAGACGCCTTGACGCTCGACATGGGCGATCAGCATCAGGGTGGCCGGTGCGAGGAAGGGCGAGGAGCCGCAATAGGTCGAGTAGCGCCCGAAGAGCTGGCGCAGACGCTGATCCTTGAAGTGCTCGCCGAGCGACTGCCAGAGGCTGTCGAACGGTTTGATGCGGCGCAGACCCGGAAAGCCGCTGATCCCGCAGCGACTCACCAGACTGAGCGGGTTGGGTCGCGAGGACCGGATAAAGGGCCCGTCTAGCGTCTCGAAGATGGTGCGCGCGTGCTCGCAGAAGCCGCGGTAGCGTTTCGCCTCGGCCGCGCCCGCGAAGTCGCCGATCGCCTCGATGGTGCGCTCCTCGTCGGCGTAGAGGTCGAAGCGCTCATGCTCGCTCCACGCATGGCGTGCTAAGATCTCGAACGGCTCGAGCGTCAGATAGTCGGTTAGGGATGCGCCCGCTTCTGCGAAGATCTCCTCGAAGATCCAGCGCATCGTGAAGACCGTCGGTCCGGCGTCGATGTGTTGATCTCCGACCACGACCTCGCGCATCTTTCCGCCCGGTGCGGCGGCCCGTTCGAGGACACGCACCTCCAGGCCGCGCGAGGCCAATTGAACCGCGGTGACGAGCCCGCCGATACCGGCGCCGACGACGATGACTTTCTCTGTGGGCATCCGATGATGGCCTCTCTTTCGATTTGTATTTGACGCCGTTGGCGTCCATGTCTATTGTACATGACACTTGTGAGTGTCAACTAATATTTACAGATCGGCGGCGACCGGGGGAGCGGCGATGGACCCAACCACGCGAATCGAGCAAGCATTGGCAGCGGCCTTGGAGTCGGTGACGACGTCGGCCTGCCCGCCCAGGCTTGCAGAGGCGGTTCGCCATGCCGTCTTCCCGAGCGGTGCGCGCGTGCGACCGAGGCTCTGTTTGGCCGTCGCTGCGGCCTGCGGCAGCCGCGATGTCGAGGCAGCAGATGCTGCGGGCGCCTCCATCGAGCTGCTGCACTGCGCATCCTTGGTCCATGACGACCTGCCCTGTTTCGACGACTCTCCGTTGCGCCGGGGTTTGCCCTCGGTCCATCGGGCCTACGGCGAGCCGCTGGCCGTGCTGGCCGGCGATGCCTTGATCGTCCTCGCCTTCGAGAACCTTGCCCGTGTCTTGGGCAACAGCCCCGAGCGTTTGGCGCCGCTGCTGATGACCGTCAGCCGAGCCGTCGGGATGCCGTCCGGCATCGTCGCGGGGCAAGCCTGGGAATGCGAGCCCAAGGTCTCGGTCGCAGACTATCACCGAGCGAAGACGGGCGCGCTTTTTGCTGCCGCAACCGCGGCCGGTGCCCAGGTGGCCGGTGCCGATGCAGACGCTTGGCGCGTGGTCGGCGACAAGATCGGCGAAGCCTATCAGGTCGCGGACGATCTGCGTGACGTCGCCGCCAGCGCGCAAGAGGTCGGCAAGCCGGTCGGGCGCGATGCCGTGCTGAACCGACCGAGTGCCGCCGGCGAGCTCGGCGTGGACGGCGCGGTCGCGCTGCTTCGCGGGTTGGTCAAGGGTGCCATCGATGCGATCCCGCCGTGTCCGGGGTCCGCGCAGCTTGCCGAGGTCCTGATGTCGGAGTCTCGTCATATCATGCCGAAGGGCCTCGCCGATCGCGCTTAAACCGCGCCCGTTGAGAGATGCGACGTTTGTCGGATTGGCTTGGCCGCGCCAGCTCCGACGACCGTCGGAGCTGGCGCGGTTTAAGGCATTAAAAAGATTAAGATTTAGTATCTTAAATCGCGTCTTGCCGCGGTCGAGGATATCCTCGACGCCAAACACAAAGTGAAAATGACGCATGTCGCTCTGGACGCGGTTTAGGTCGCGTCGGTTCGCACGTCAACCAACCGCTGTCGGTCGTTCGCGCCTGTGGTGTGCCGCCTATTGTGTGTCGTTGGACGACGCCGCTCGGGCGGGACGCGATTTTCAGCCCTGGTTTTCGACAGGGACCTGCTCTGCACGTCCCAGCGGTCATTTTCGCCTTTAACCTTTCTTTAACCTTCTTATTCATTCGTCGAGGTTTAGGACGTGTCGATCTTTGATTCCTGGTTGGGTGTACGCAACCGTCTCCTGGCAAGCCCCGGTTTTCAGCGCTGGGCCTCGGCCTTTCCCTTGACCCGCCCGATTGCACAGAAACGTGCGCGCGAGCTGTTCGACATCGTCGCCGGGTTCGTCTATTCGCAGGTCTTGTTTGCGTGCGTACGCCTGAAGCTGTTCGAGATTCTCGCGGAGGGTTCGCAGAGCGCGGACGCCTTGGCCAAGCGGATGGCGCTTCCGCCCGAAGGCGCGATTCGCCTGCTGCGCGCCGCGGTCAGTTTGCGTCTGGTCGCCGTGTGCGAGGACAAGCGCTACGCCTTGGGCGAGCTGGGCGCGGCCATGATCGGAAACCCCGGGATTGCCGCCATGGTCGAGCATCACGCGATGGTCTATGCGGATCTCGCCGATCCGGTCGCCCTGCTGCGGGGCGAGGCGGAGCGCACAGCCTTGTCGAGCTATTGGTCCTACGCGGCCAACACCGACGCGGCGAGCGTGGACGAGCAATCGATCGACGGCTACACGGCGCTCATGTCCGACAGCCAGTCCCTGATCGCCGGCGATGTGCTCGATGCCTACTCGCTGAAGGATTGCAAATGCCTCTTGGACGTCGGCGGCGGCGACGGCACTTTCCTGGTGACGGCCGCCAAGCGTTGGCCGCATCTGAAGGTCATCTTGTTTGATCTTCCGGCGGTCGCCGAGCGCGCGCGCGCGCGCTTCGAGCGCGAAGGGCTCGCGGATCGGGCCACCGCGGTCGGGGGCGACGTGATGCGCGATCCCTTGCCGGAGGGCGCGGATGTCGTGTCTCTGGTCCGGGTACTGCACGATCACAACGACGAAGAAGCGGACGCGATCATCAAGGCCGCTCGGCGCGTCTTGCCGACTGGCGGAACCCTCTTGGTCGCCGAGCCGATGTCCGGAACGTCGGGCGCCCAGCCGATCGGCGACGCCTATTTCGGGTTCTATCTCCTCGCCATGGGCAGCGGGCGCCCACGCACCCCGGTGGAGATCGAAAACATGCTCCGGCTCAACGTCTTCGATCCAGTGCGTTTGGTGCCGACCGCGCGGCCGATCCTGACGCGCTTGCTCGCCGCGACGCGCATGGCCTGAGGTCCGTTCCGTGCAAAAGTCCGGCGCTTTGTGCCGGACGCGCTCGAGTTGGGTTAAACTCCAATGCCTTTGATTGCTACTCTCAGGGTCGAACATTGAACCTCGATACCCTCGCCGTCGTTCTCGATCAGCCCGAATCCCTCGCGCTCAAGCCGCTGACGCTCACCCCGCCGGGCGACGCCGATGTCATGGTTGCGATCGAATGGAGCGGAATCAGCACGGGCACCGAGCGTCTGCTCTGGTCCGGGCGCATGCCGAGCTTCCCCGGCATGGGCTATCCCTTGGTGCCCGGCTACGAATCGGTCGGTCGCGTGACCTGGGCCGGCGATCGGTCGGGGCTCGAGGTCGGCCAGCGCGTCTTCGTGCCCGGGGCGCGTTGCTACAACGAGGCGCGCGGTCTGTTCGGCGGAGCGGCCTCCCTGATCGTGCTCCCCGGCGAGCGGGCCGTGCCGGTCAGCGATGCGCTCGGAGAGGATGCCGTCCTGCTCGCGCTGGCCGCGACCGCCCATCACGCGATCGGCGGCCTGAATGCCGGCCCCGTCGACCTCATCGTCGGACATGGCGTGCTGGGTCGGCTGGTGGCGCGGATCGCGGCCTTGGCCGAGGGCGCTCGCCCGACGGTGTGGGAGACGAACCCGGAGCGCGCGCAAGGCGCCGAAGGTCATGGCTATCAGGTCGTCGCGCCGGATCAGGACCACCGCACGGACTATCGGCGCATCTGCGACGTCAGCGGCGACTCGGGAATCCTCGACACCCTGATCGCACGCATGGCGCCGGGCGGGGAGGTCATCCTCGCCGGGTTCTACAGCCAACCTCTGTCCTTCTCGTTCCCGCCGGCCTTCATGCGCGAGACGCGCATCCAGGTCGCTGCCGAATGGCGTCCGCCGGATATCGTCGCGGTCAAACAGCTCCTCGATTCGGGACGTCTGTCGCTCGACGGGCTCATCACCCATCGCGAGCCCGCGACCCGTGCCGATGCGGCCTATCGCACCGCGTTCGGCGACCCCAACTGTCTGAAAATGATCCTGGATTGGAGATCGATCTCGTGAGTGTATCCGTCAAGAGTCCCGCATTGGTGCCCGGGCGCCAATCGACCAAGGATCCGGTCGGCGCACCCTCGATCGCCACGCCCTCCATCAAGGAGACCCAGATCATCGCGATCTACGGGAAGGGCGGCATCGGCAAGAGCTTCACGCTGGCCAATCTGTCCTACATGATGGCGCAGCAGGGCAAGAAGGTCCTGCTGATCGGCTGCGATCCCAAGAGCGACACCACCACACTGCTGTTCGGCGGGCGTGCCTGTCCCACCATCCTGGGAACATCGGGCGAGAAGAAGCGTGCCGGCGACAAGGTCAGCATCGGCGACGTCTGCTTCAAGCGCGACGGTGTCTTCGCGATGGAGCTGGGTGGTCCCGACGTGGGTCGGGGCTGCGGCGGTCGCGGTATCATCCATGGCTTCGAGCTGCTCGAAGGGATGGGCTTCCACGAGTGGGATTTCGACTATGTCCTGCTCGACTTCCTCGGCGACGTGGTCTGCGGCGGCTTCGGTCTGCCGATCGCGCGCGATCTCTGTCAGAAGGTGATCGTGGTCGGCTCGAACGACCTGCAATCACTCTACGTCGCCAACAACGTCTGCTCGGCGGTCGAGTATTTCCGCGGATTGGGCGGCAACGTCGGCGTGGCGGGCATGGTGATCAACAAGGACGACGGTACCGGCGAGGCCC
Organism: Thiocapsa rosea; assembly: GCF_003634315.1. NCBI lineage: Bacteria > Pseudomonadati > Pseudomonadota > Gammaproteobacteria > Chromatiales > Chromatiaceae > Thiocapsa > Thiocapsa rosea. The sequence continues at coordinate 791,399 of NZ_RBXL01000001.1, read as the reverse complement.
AAGCCTTTGCCAAGGCCGTGGAGATCCCGATCCTGGCGACCATCCCGGCACACGAGGAGATCCGGCGCAAGAGCGCCAATTACGAAATTATTGGCCGACCGGGCGATCGCTGGGGGCCGCTGTTCGAAGAGCTGGCGACCAACGTGGGCCTGGCGCCGCCGATCCATCCCAAACCGCTGGATCAGGATGGCCTGCTGGGTCTCTTCACGGGCGATGTGGTCGGCCGGCATGTCGTGCTCGAGCCGGCGCGGCCCGAGGACATGTGCAGTGCCGAGACCTTCAAGAAACCCTCGCTCGAGGTGATCTACGACGATGTCTGAGCAATCCGAGCGCGAAGGGCCGATCGTGGATCGCTCGGTCGACGCGGGAGAGGGGGGCGGTTGTCACGGCGGCGCCGAGACCTTGCACGCCGCCGCGGTTGCGTCGGGAAACCGCGAGCTGCTGAAGCGCTATGCCGAGGACTATCCGAAGGGCCCGCACGATCAACCCCAGACCATGTGTCCCGCGTTCGGCGCCTTGCGCGTCGGGTTGCGCATGCGGCGCACGGCCATGGTGCTCGCCGGCTCGGGCTGTTGTGTCTACGGCCTGACCTTCACCTCGCACTTCTACGGTGCGCGCCGCTCGGTCGGCTATGTACCCTTCGACTCGGAATCGCTGGTCTCGGGCGCACTCTTCGAGGACGTGCGCGAGGCGGTGCTCAAGCTCGCCGATCCGGATCATTACGACACCATCGTGGTGATCAACCTCTGCGTGCCGACCGCCTCGGGCGTGCCGCTGCGTCTCTTGCCCAAAGAGCTCAACGGCGTGCGCATCCTCGGGATCGACGTACCCGGATTCGGGGTGCCCACCCATGCCGAGGCGAAGGACGTGCTCGCCGGAGCCATGCTGCAGTATGCGCGCACGGAGGCCGAGCAAGGTCCGGTGCAGGCACCGCGCGGGGGGCGCAGCGAACGGCCGACCGTGACCCTGCTCGGCGAAATGTTCCCGGCCGATCCGGTCGGCATCGGGATGATGCTCGAGCCGATGGGACTGGCCCCGGGCCCGGTCGTGCCGACCCGCGAATGGCGCGAGCTGTACGGGGCGCTCGACTGTCGCGTCGCTGCGGCCATCCATCCGCAATACACCGCGAGCGCGCGCGAATTTGGCCTGGCGGGTCGCCCCGTCGTCGGCTCGGCTCCGGTCGGGTGCGAAGGCACCGCGAGCTGGCTCGACGCGATCGGAGCGGCCTGCGGGATCGCTCAGGCCAAGGTCGATCTGGCCAAGAACAAGATCTTGCCGGCCATCGCCGGTGCCCTGTCGGGCAGTCCGATCAAGGGCCGGGTGACGGTCTCCGGCTACGAGGGGTCCGAGCTGCTGGTCGCGCGTCTGCTGATCGAGTCCGGTGCGGACGTCCCCTATGTCGGCACCGCCTGCGGACGCACCCCCTGGTCCGAAGCGGACCTCGCCTGGCTGGAGTCGCGCGGGGTGCCGGTTGCGTTCCGTGCGTCGCTGGAGCAGGACATCGCGGCCGTGAAGGCGCTGGAGCCTGATCTCGCGATCGGGACCACGCCGGTCGTGCAGGCGGCCAAGGAGATGAGCATCCCGGCGCTCTATTTCACGAATCTCATCTCGGCGCGTCCGCTGATGGGGCCCGCGGGTGCCGGTTCTCTGGCGCAGGTCATCAATACGGCGCTGGCCAATCGGCATCGCTTCACCGCCATGCGCGGCTTCTTCGAGGGCGTGGGTGCGGGCGAGACCTGCGGGATCTGGGATCAGCCGCCCGTGTCGGTCGCCGTGCCCGCCCCCTCCCCAGTCGTCAAGCCACTTTGAGTCCGGTCACGAGGACGTTTTACCCATGTTGATCAACGACCTCGACCGCGCCGGCGGTTACTGGGGCTCCGTCTACGTCTTCGCGGCCATCAAGGGCCTGCAGGTCATCATCGACGGGCCGGTCGGCTGCGAGAACCTCCCGGTGACCGCCGTCCTGCACTATACGGACGGGTTGCCGCCGCACGAGCTGCCGGTGGTCGTCACCGGTCTGGGCGAGGAGGAGCTGGGCCAGAAGGGGACCGAGGAGGCGATGCGTCGCGCCTATGCCACCCTGGATCCCAAGCGTCCCGCCGTGGTGGTCACCGGCTCGATCGCCGAGATGATCGGCGGCGGTGTCACGCCCGAAGGGACCAACATCCATCGTTTCCTGCCGCGCACCATCGACGAGGATCAGTGGCAGAGCGCGAATCGCGCCATGTACTGGCTGTGGAGTCAGTACGGCCTGAAGAAGGGCGGGATGCCCAAGGCCAAGCCGCGCAAGCCGGGCGAGTCCCCGCGCGTGAACATCATCGGACCCATGTACGGGACCTTCAACACCCCGTCGGATCTCGCCGAGATCAGGCGTCTGGTGGAAGGGATCGGGGCGACGGTCAATCAGGTCTTTCCGCTGGGGAGCCATCTGGATCGGGTCCCCGAGCTGGTGAATGCAGAGGTCAACATCTGCATGTACCGCGAGTTCGGTCGCAGCCTCTGCGAGGCGCTCGAGCGACCCTTTATCCAGGCCCCGATCGGTCTGCACAGCACGACCAAGTTCCTGCGGACCCTCGGCGAGCTGCTCGAGCTGGATCCCGAGCCCTTTATCGAGCAGGAAAAGCACACGACGATCAAGCCCATTTGGGATCTTTGGCGGTCGGTGACACAGGACTTCTTCGGCACGGCCAGCTTCGGCGTCGTGGCCACCGACACCTATGCGCGCGGCCTACGCCATTTCCTCGAAGACGAGCTGGGTCTGCCCTGCAATTTCGCCTTCTCGCGCAAGGCCGGCGTGAAGCCGGACAACGATGCCGTGCGCGAGGCGGTGCACAAAAGGACACCGCTGATCGTCTTCGGCAGCTACAACGAGCGCATGTATCTGTCCGAGATCGGCGCCCGCGCGACCTATATCCCGGCGTCGTTCCCCGGTACCGTCATCCGTCGACATACCGGAACGCCCTTCATGGGCTATTCGGGTGCGACCTATCTCGTCCAAGAGGTCTGCAACGCCCTCTTCGACGCGCTCTTCAACATCATTCCGCTCGGCACGGATCTCGACAAGGTCGATGCCACGCCGGCCCGACTCCATCGCGAGCTGCCCTGGGACGAAGACGCCCTCGCGGCGTTCGACCGCATCGTGGATTCCCAGCCCGTGTTGGTGCGCATCTCCGCCGCCAAGCGCTTGCGCGATGCCGCGGAGCGCGCCTCGCGCAATGCAGGGGATGAGCGGGTGAGTCTCGATCGCGTGGTCGAGGCGCAGCGGTCGGTCTAGCGGCCGACCCTCCTGTTGGTCGCAAGTTGGATTGGCTTGGCCGCGCGGGCTCCGACGACCGTCGGAGTCGGCGTGGTTTAAAGTATTGAAATATATTAAATTATAAGCTGCGTCTCACCGAGATCGAGGGCATCTCCGAAGCCAAGCGCAACATGAAAATGACGCATGTCGCTCTGGCCGCGCTTTAGCCCGTGGGGAAACGGGCGGGGCGGTGCGTCGCCCGGATTCAGCTCTTGTCGGGTCGGCCGGCGACCCCTCGTTTACTTCCCCCGTTGCCGCGTTCTTCTTCAGTCTGCCGTTTGCGCCGGCTCGAAAGTCTCGCCGCCACGTCTTCCGCGCCTGTTTTCCCAGCCGTTTCTTCACGCTCACCCTGCATTCGTGGCCGGCGTGTCCCCTGCTGATTGTCCGAGCGCAGCTGCGGCGTAAAAGAGGTGTAAATGTAGATTGACATCTACGTCAGTCAAGCTAGACTGACACCTAATCCAGTCACTCCGCAAAGCGTTCGTACCGAACCCGTGAGACCCGACCTGAACAATCCGCGATTCGACGTTCCGAGCTTCTCGCCGGTTGCGTCGCGCAAGACTCCCTCGGAGGTCGAGGTCCACGGGCGAGGTCATTCGCCGAGCGCTGACCGTTGGAATCTGTCGCGCGGAGTGCTTGCTCCGTTCGACATGAGTTGCACGTCCCTTGTTTCGGGACGATGGAGTCGAGAGGCTGATCGGGCGTTTCGAGCAGCTTCTCCGTCGCGGCCCTTTGGTCCGCGACGAAACCCCCGCCGCACGGGGTCGGTGCGGCGTCACTTAGGTTCATCTCCTACTGGAGGATCGATCAATGGCTGAAAACACCAGCATGTCCGGCATGACCGAAGAAGAAGCGAAAGAGTTCCACGGCATTTTCGTGCAGAGCATGACCACGTTCTTCGGAATCGTGATCGTTGCGCACATCCTGGCGTGGCTGTGGCGCCCCTGGCTGTAGCAAAACCCAATTCAGCGCTGGCGCCCGAGGGTGCCGGTCGCAAGGTTATCTAACTCGTCCTGATTCCAGGAGAAACAAATATGTTCTCGACCGAAAGCTTGTGGAAAATCTGGCTGATCATGGATCCGCGTCGCATCCTGGTCGCCCTCTTTGCGTTCCTGATCATCCTTGGTCTGGCTATTCACATGATTCTGCTCAGCACCGCAGATTTCAACTGGCTCGAAGACGGCATCCCCGCCAAGTCCAATGTCAGTCAGATGCAAGTGACGCCGGTTGTGCCGCAAAGGCAATAGCGTCCTTTACGGGGGTGGCAGGGGAGGCTGGACCCATTGGCCAGGCCCCACCTACCGCCGACAGTGCTAAGAGGAGGCAGCCGAATCGGATGCCTCCCCAGCAGAGGATTTTACGATGGCCATGCTCAGTTTTGAGAAAAAATACCGCGTCCGTGGCGGGACGCTGATAGGGGGAGACCTATTCGACTTCTGGGTGGGGCCGTTCTATGTCGGCTTCTTCGGAGTCTCGGCGTTCTTCTTCGCATTGTTAGGTACGCTCTTGATCGTCTGGGGCGCCACCCTCGGTCCGACGCCTGAGCTGCAGACATTCAACATCTGGCAGATCAGCATCGCTCCCCCGGATCTCAGCTACGGCCTAGGAATGGCTCCGCTCGATCAGGGCGGTCTTTGGCAGTTCATTACCCTCTGTGCGATCGGGGCATTCGTCTCTTGGGCGCTGAGGCAGGTCGAGATTTCCCGTAAGCTCGGAATCGGTTTCCACGTCCCCTTCGCCTTCAGTTTCGCGATCGGTGCCTTTGTGACGCTCGTAGTGATTCGTCCCATCTTGATGGGTGCGTGGGGTCATGGCTTCCCGTACGGAATCATGAGCCACTTAGACTGGGTTTCGAATGTGGGTTACCAATACCTGCACTTCCATTACAACCCGGCCCATATGCTCGCGATCACTTTCTTCTTCACCACATGTCTGGCGCTGGCGATGCACGGCTCCCTGATCCTGTCGGTGACCAATCCCAAGAAGGGCGAACCGGTCAAGACCGGCGAGCACGAGAACACCTTCTTCCGGGATCTGATCGGCTACTCCATCGGCGCACTTGGTATCCATCGTCTAGGTCTCTTCCTGGCGCTGAGCGCGGTCTTCTGGAGCGCCGTCTGCATCGTGATCAGCGGACCCTTCTGGACGCGCGGCTGGCCGGAATGGTGGAACTGGTGGCTTGAGCTTCCGCTCTGGTAGGGTCTAGGAGACAACAATGGCTGAATATCAGAACATTTTTACAAGCGTGCAGGTGCGCTCTCCGGCTTACCCCGGAACGCCAATGCCGAAAGGCAATCTGCCGCGAATCGGCAAGCCGATCTTCTCCTACTGGGCGGGTAAGCTCGGTGATGCTCAGATTGGTCCCATCTATCTCGGGTTCACCGGTGTTGCATCCCTTCTCTTCGGCTTTGTCGCCATCGAGATCATCGGCTTCAACATGGCGGCTTCCGTAAATTGGAGCCCGATGGAGTTCCTGAAGAACTTCTTCTGGTTGGCGCTTGAGCCGCCACCGCCGTCCTACGGTCTCAGCATCCCTCCTTTGGGTGATGGCGGCTGGTGGCTGATCGCCGGTTTCTTCCTGACTGCATCCATCATTCTTTGGTGGGTCCGGACCTACAAGCGGGCAGCGGATCTGGGTTTGAGTCAGTGGCTGTCGTGGGCGTTTGCAGCGGCGATCTTCTTCTATCTAAGCTTGGGCTTCATTCGCCCGGTGTTGATGGGGAGCTGGGCGGAGGCGGTGCCTTTCGGTATCTTCCCTCACCTTGACTGGACGGCGGCCTTCTCGATTCGGTACGGGAACCTGTATTACAACCCGTTCCATATGCTCTCGATTGCCTTCCTGTATGGCTCGGCCTTGCTGTTTGCCATGCATGGCGCGACCATCCTCGCCGTCAGCCGCTTCGGTGGTGATCGCGAGATCGACCAGATCACGGATCGCGGCACGGCAGCCGAGCGCGCGGCACTCTTCTGGCGCTGGACGATGGGCTTCAATGCCACGATGGAATCGATTCATCGCTGGGCGTGGTGGTTCGCAGTCTTGACGGTCATCACCGCAGGCATCGGGATTCTCCTGACCGGCACGGTGGTCGACAACTGGTATCTGTGGGCCGTGAAGCATGGTGTCGCTCCCGTCTATCCGCTTGACGGCGCTGTGGATCCGACGCTGTTGCAGGGGGTTTCGCAATGAAGATGGCTAATTACACGTCGATCCCGCTGGCCGCTGTTGTCGCTTCGGTTTTTGTTGCGGGCTGTGAAGCTCCGCCTCCCGAGACGGTGCAGTTGGGTTACCGCGGACTTGCAATGGAGCATGTCCAAAACCCCGGCGATCTGGCTCGCAGCTATAAAGCGAACCAGCCTCCCGAGGTGATTCCGGCGGCACCGCCGGGCGGACCGAAGGTCTCCGAGGTTTACGAGAACGTTCAGGTCCTGAGTGATCTTACCGTTGCGGACTTCACCCGCTTGATGGTGGCCGTAACGACTTGGGTCTCTCCGGAGCAGGGTTGTAACTACTGCCATGTGCCGGGCAACTGGGCGTCTGACGACATCTATACGAAGGTCGTATCGCGGAAGATGTTCGAGATGACGCAGCAGGCCAATTCGGCATGGAAGGACCATGTCGCGGATACGGGCGTCACCTGCTATACCTGTCATCGTGGCAAGCCGGTACCCGAGTACGTCTGGACAACCGATCCGGGTCCGAGACTGCCGTCCGGTGTGGCTCCGACGGGCCAGAACATCGCTTCATCGACGGTTGCTTATGCGTCCTTGCCGTTCGACCCCTTTACGCCTTTTCTCGATCAGGCGAACGAGATTCGGGTCATCGGCGATTCGGCCCTGCCGAGCGGCAACCTGGCTTCGACCAAGCAGGCGGAGTGGACTTACGGCTTGATGATGCACCTGTCCGACGCACTCGGCGTCAACTGCACCTTCTGCCACAACAGTCGCTCCTTCTTTGCCTGGGATCAGAGCACCCCGCAGCGCACCACCGCCTGGTACGCGATCCGGCATGTGCGTGAGATGAACCAGGAATACATCTGGCCGTTGAACGAGGTGTTGCCCGAGACGCGGAAGGGTCCGCTGGGCGATCCCTACCGTGTGAGCTGCGCGACCTGCCATCAGGGCGCTTATAAGCCGCTTTACGGTGCTCAGATGCTCAAGGACTACCCCGCACTCGCAGGTCCGACCCTGATTGCGGCGCCCGAGGAAGCGGCTCCGGTCGAGCCCGCGGCAGAAGCAGCGCCCGCGGAGCAGCCGAAGCAGTTGTAAGCAAGTCGGCCGGCTCGGCTGGCTGACGAAGGCAAGGAGGCCAAAAGCAGCGCCGGATTCCGGTCCGGCGCACGTCGGGTGAGATGGTTCAGCAGGCCGTGCCCTTCCTTGGCTCCGATCGAGCCGCGGGGCAACGATTGAAGGCCCACCGGGCGTTTGCTGATACAGCAGCACCCATCTGATAGTCACTGGAGTACACAGATGCATAAAGTTTGGCAGATCTTCGATCCGCGCAGAACACTCGTAGGCTTGTTCTCATTCCTGCTCGTCCTGGGTTTGTTGATCCATTTCATCCTGCTCAGCAGTCCGGGCTTCAACTGGCTCGGGGGCGTTTAGTCCGGTGTGCGCATCGGGAGCGTCCGAGTCGCCGTAAAAGGGCGCACGGACGGTCCGATCCACTGTGGTCCCCGCCGCGGGGAAGTTCGCGGTAACGGCCAACTGGCCAAAACATGACAAGTGAGGGTAATTCCATGGCTGAAGTGAAAAGCACGTCCGGTCTGACCGAAGAAGAGGCGAAGGAATTTCACGGTATCTTCGTGCAGAGCATGACCGGGTTCTTCGGCGTCGTCATTGTCGCTCACATCCTTGCATGGCTCTGGCGCCCCTGGCTGTAGTCGAGCGCCTTGGACTCGTGATGGATTCCGACGGGAGGAGCGCAGCGATCTGCACCGTCCCGCTTTACGTCTTTAGGAGATAAACTCATGCACAAAATTTGGCAGATCTTCGATCCGCGCAGAACGCTGGTTGCTTTGTTCGGTTTCCTGTTGGTGCTCGGGCTGTTGATTCATTTCATCCTGCTCAGCACGGCCGACTTCAACTGGTTGTCCGACGGCGTGCCCGCTACCGGTAAGGCTGCCGCTGTGACCCCTGCGGCACAGATGGCTCCCCTGCCTGCCGGCCGTTAGATCGGGCCGCGAGTTGCGATCTCGGGCGAGCGGCGTGCAACGCCGCCCCTGCCCGAGATCGCAGCGCTCGAAGCACCCCGTCCGAAGCGCTACGCATGTTCTTCCCCTGCGAATCGATCGTCCTCCGCACGACTGCACCGATCGAGATCATCGATATCACGACACTCGTCCAGACACGCTTCCAGGGTTACGGAATCGTTCAAGGTCAAGTGACCTTGTTCTCGCCCCACACGACCGCATTCGTCTGTCTGAACGAGAAAGAGCCGATGTTGCAGCGCGACATGCTCGATTTCCTTCATCGCCTCGTTCCCGCCGATTCTGATTTTCGTCACAATCGCGATCCGGTTGACGGTCGCCTGAACGCACATTCCCATCTGCTCGGGCTCTTGATGACCGCATCGCAAATCATACCGGTCGCCGACGGACGTTTGCTGCTCGGCGGATGGCAATCGATTTTTTTTATCGAATTGGATGGCCCGCGCGACGAGCGTCGGCTTCTGATGCAGGTCAGCGGAGAGCAGTAGCGGATGACGGCAGCCGATCTCGAAGGGTTTTTTGCGGACGCGGATACCCTAGATCCCGACGCCTATCTGCGTCTCGACTATTACCTGGAGTGCCGGGGAGACCCGCGTGTTGCAGTTGCACATTTCTGCTCGGAGCAGTCGACTGCCCAGTGGCGCCGCGTCGGCTCGGGCGAGGATCTGCGCGGCGAGTTCGGCGCGAAGGTCGTCCATCTCGCCGTCGATGCGACCCTGCCGGAATTCAGCTACGGGTTGAAGTCGCCTGGCGAGGGCGAGATTCATGCGTGTCGTGTCCGCATCGCCCATCCCCACCGCAACTTCGGTCCTCGCATTCCGAACCTGCTCAGCGCGGTCTGCGGCGAGGGCACCTTCTTCTCGCCCGGCGCGCCGGTCGTGAAGTTGCTCGATATTCATTTTCCCGACGCCTATCTGAGTCGGTTCGACGGTCCAGGCTACGGTGTCGAGGGTTTTCGTGACCTGCTCGGGGTTTACGATCGTCCGATCTTCTTCGGGGTGATTAAGCCGAACATCGGACTGGCGCCGGAGGATATGGCGGAACTCGGCCTTCAGGGTTGGTTGGGCGGGCTGGATGTCGCCAAAGACGACGAGATGCTTTGCGATACCGATTGGTGTAGCCTCGAACGACGCTCGGCGCTGTTGGGCGCCGCGCGGCGTAGCGCGGAAGCGCAGACGGGCACCGCGAAGGTCTACCTGGCCAATGTCACCGACGAGGTGGATCGGTTGACCGACCTGCATGACTTGGCTGTCGAGAACGGTGCCAACGCCCTGCTTGTCAACGCACTGCCGGTCGGATTGAGCGCTGTTCGAATGCTTGCTCGGCAAACGCGCGTGCCTTTGGTGGCACATTTTCCGATGATTGCCGCCATGAGCCGCATGGAGCGCTTCGGTATCAGCTCCGTGGTGATGACTAAGCTGCAGCGACTCGCCGGGTTCGACGTCATCATCATGCCGGGCTTCGGAGGTCGAATGTTCATGTCGGATGCCGAGGTTTGCCGCAATGCCGCCGCATGCCTGGAGCCGATGGGCCATCTTCGCCCGAGCCTGCCGGTGCCCGGCGGAAGCGATTGGGCGGGGTCGCTCAAGCGGGTCCACGATGCGCTCGGAACGCGCGATTTCGGCTTCGTGCCGGGGCGCGGCGTCTTCGGCCATCCGATGGGGCCCCGTGGCGGTGCCGCAAGCATCCGCCAGGCTTGGGATGCCATTGCTGCCGGGGTCCCGATCGAGGATCACGCCATTCATCACGCGGAGCTGAGCGCCGCGATCGACGCCTTCGGTTCCAGAGCCTAAGGCGGCTTGAATCGACGTCGCGCCGCGACGTTTCGTTGGAGGTCATGCTTGAGTGCTCGAATCGTACCGCCGCTCGCGGCAGACGCCTTGGAGCGTGCGTCGCAGCGCGACGCCTGCGAGGAAGTCGTCCTGGTCGATGACCGGGATGTTGTCCTCGGTTGCGCAGGGAAAATCGATGCGCATCGTGACGGCCAACTGCACCGCGCCTTCTCGATTCTGGTCTTCGACGCGGACGATCGGCTCCTTCTGCAGCGACGCGCCGACGTCAAGTATCATTTCGCGACGCGTTGGTCCAACACCTGTTGCGGCCATCCCCGGCCGGATGAGCCGACCATCCAGGCTGCCGGGCGGCGTCTGAGGGAAGAGTTCGGAATCCGCGTGCCGCTCGCCGAGCGCACCCAACTCATCTATCGGGCCGAGGATCAGGCGTCGGGTCTGATCGAGCACGAATATCTTCACGTCTTCTTCGGCGTTTACGCCGGTGATCCGAGGCCTGATCCGTCCGAGATCGGGGCTTGGCGATGGATGTCCGTCCCGGCCATTCATCGCGCTCTCGCACGCCGACCCGAGTGGTTTACTCCCTGGTTCGCCTTGCTGATGAATCGTCTGTTTCCGCGATGAAATAGCCCCGAAGGATCTGCGCGCGGTATGCCGACCCCGCGCGCGCACCTGCACGGACCGACGGCGGCCTGGTGATCGGCCGAGCGCACCCCAACCCTCTTCCGTCAACACGCGTCTGCGCTCCCGGTCGGATCCGATCGGCGCGGATGCGCGAACAGCGACATCGATCTCGGCACACTCTGCAGCCTCTCCGTCCGGTGGACGCGAGCGCTCGGTGCCGATTGCTCACTCCAAACCGTGCCCGATATCAAACATGCCTTTTGAACATCCGCTTGACGCCCCTTCTCGGACGACCCCCGACACCCATCAGCGCGGACATGACAAGGTTTCGCGCATCCCGGTCAAGGTCGAGCCCGCAACGGAGATCCTGCGTAAACCGGCATGGATCCGCGCCAAAGCGCCCGTCGGCGCTGGAGTCAGCCGGATCAAGAGTCTGCTGCGCAAGGGCAAGCTGGCGACCGTTTGTGAGGAGGCGATGTGCCCGAACTTGGGAGAGTGCTTCAGTCACGGCACGGCGACCTTCATGATCCTGGGCGACATCTGCACGCGACGCTGCCCCTTCTGCGACGTGGCTCACGGGCGTCCGCAGCCTGTCGATCCGGATGAGCCGCGACATCTGGCCGAGTCGATCGCGGTGATGGGCCTTCGCTATGTCGTGATCACATCGGTTGACCGAGACGATCTTCGCGATGGCGGAGCCGCGCATTTCGCGGCCTGCCTGGCCGCGGTTCGGGAGCGCAGTCCGGCGATCAAGCTCGAGGTCTTGGTGCCGGATTTCCGCGGACGCGAGGCGATCGCGCTGTCGCAGTTCGCGGGCGCGGGGGTTCCGGATGTTTTCAACCATAATCTCGAAACGGTGCCGCGGCTCTACCGGGAGGCGCGTCCCGGGGCGGACTACGCAGGGTCGCTGCAGCTTCTCGCCGCCTTCAAGGCGGCGCGCCCCGGTGTTCCGACCAAATCGGGGTTGATGCTCGGGCTCGGGGAGACACGCGAGGAGGTCGACGAGACCCTGCGGGATCTGCGCGCGCACGGCTGCGACATGCTGACCTTGGGCCAGTATCTCCAGCCCAGTCGTGACCATCTGCCCGTGAAGCGCTACTGGACCCTGGACGAGTTCGAAGACCTCAGGCGTTTCGCCGAGTCGATCGGGTTTTCAAGCGTTGCGAGCGCGCCGATGGTGCGCTCCTCCTACCACGCCGATCGTCAGGCGAGCGAGATTCTCGACGGCGCGACGTCGGCAGAGGACTGACGCATGGCACCTTAGTCTTCGGTCGGCAGATGGTCGCTGTAGCGTTCCATGAGATAACAGAGACAATCTTGGCGGATGACGACCTGATTGGTCGTCAGCATCGAGGGCATCACAGGCTGATGCAGCCGCAGCTCGTCGTCTTCGACGTGGAAATAGCGCTCGCCGACATCCCGGCCGTGCTCGTCGCGCACGTCCAGACCGATCCCCGAGCCCGGCGCGATGCGGCCGAAGGCCATGCCGCGGGGCAGCTCGCAGAAGTTGAGGTGCTCCAAGGCCGGATTGAGCTGCAGGTCGGCCTCCTCCGGAGAGAATCCGAACCCGACATCCTCGCGGATCTTCACCTGGGCAACCGTGTGGAAGAGATCGATATCCTGCGGCGCGACCGGATGGGGCGAGATGCGTGCGAGATGCAACGCGGCCTCGATGAAGCTGCGGGCGTGCTCGATCCCCTGCTGCTCGCCGACCTTGCCGCATTCCACCGTTACTGACGGACACAGCTCTGCCATGGCGAGCGACTGCACCCCGGCCGGTCGGGTGAAATAGACGACGATGCGCCCGAACAGATTCGCAAGGTTCAAAAACCGGTTGTCGATCCGATTCACGCAGGCGTAATGGGGATTGGAGCCCGTGTTGTTGTGAATGTCCAGACTGGCGAAGAGCCCGCGTTCGGCCATGATGCGCACGACTTCCGCCATGAGATCGTGCTCGGGGGTGTGCGCGCGATCGGTGCCGGGCCAGACACGGTTGTAGTCCGGCTGTCCGGGCAGTCGGCGCACCCCCGATGCCGCCGCGCTCACATTGCCGATGAAGAGGCTGAGCGCGCGCGGTAGGCGCAGCTCGCCGTAGCGCTCGAGCCGGTCGCGCAACAACGCGCGGATCGCCTCCCACCCGACCGTCTCGTTGCCGTGCATGAGCACCGACACGAAGAGTGCGGGCTCGCGGGCGCCGGGCAGATGGATCAAGGTCGGCGCGCCGAGCAGCCGATCCAGCTCATGGCTTTCGGCCTCGAGGATGCCTTCCGGAAGGTGATCGAGCTCTTGGAGCATGGCGTCTTGGTCGTCGATTCGCGAGTCGGTTGAAAGGTCAGTCGTGATTCGGTCGGCTCGTCGTGGTCGGTGCGCGGGAGCCCGGCCCATTGGATCAGCCAAGCAAGGTCCACTCGTGTACCGGCCGTCCGGTGTCTTGCTGTTCCAGGTAGGCTGCGGTCAGGCCGGCCATATCGGGGCCATGACGTGCAACCCAGGCGCGTTGCCACCGGGCGCCGGTTCGGCGCGTTTCGAGCCGCCGCTCGACGATGCCGAGCCAATGCGCGATCTCCGGCGGGTCGATGCCCGCAGCCAGCAGCCCGCGCCGCGCCCTCGGCAAGAGATCCTCTCGGAGAACACGGGCGACCGGCAGGATCGCGCCGTCGAGCCACGGAATCTCGGCATCGAGCCCTTCGCGCGCACAGGCATAAAAGGCTGCGCGGGTCTGCAGGAAGGGGATGCGGGACTCCAGTGGCTCGGATTGTCCGGCCAGATCGCGCACGGCGCCCAGATACAAGGCCGCATTCGCGACCATGTCCGACACCGTCGGGCCGGCCGGAACGACACGATGCTCGATGCGCAGATGCGGTCGCCTTGCCGCATCGAAGCCGAGCAACGGGCGGTTCCAACGCCAAATGGTACCATTGTGAAGACGCAGATGGGCCAGTGCCTGCGGCTCCTCGTCCATCAGGTGCGGGAGCAGCACCGGATAGCGGTCCAGGTTTGCGCGAAAGGTCTCCATGATCGAACGCTCGGCATACCGGAACCCGAAGCTCACGCGCTCCTGCAAGATGGGGCCGCCCGGGGAGACCGCCTGCTCGAACAGCGGGATCCGGGTCTCGTCCCAGAGGTCGTGTCCGAAGAGGTAGGGCGAGTTGGCCGCGATGGCGACCATGGGCCCGCTGATGATCTTCGAGGCGTTGTAGACGCGCGCCGCCTCCCCCGGGGTGACCTTGAGGTGGATCTGAAAGGAGGTTGCTGCGGCCTCCAACATGACATCGTGCCACTCCAGCGTGAGGCGGTCGCGACCCGCGATCTCGAGCTTCAGGGGGCGGTCGTGCCGCAGGGCAAAGATCTGGTCGTTGAGTGCGCGGTAACGCTGTCGCGGTGTCATCGCGCCGAGGCTCAGATGCTGCGGGCGCACGGTCGGTAGGATGCCGATCGTCAGGAGACGGGTCCCCAGCGTCTGCGCGACGCGGTCGCAGCGTTGCAGCGTCGCGGTCAGCTCGGTCGCGAATCTTGACAGGCAGTTGCCCGTCAGCGGCAACGGCGAGCCGTTGATCTCCGCGTTGAAGGTCGCGAGCTCCGCGACCACCAAGGGGTCGTTCAGACCCGCAAGGAGCGACTCGACCTCGGGTGCCGGATCCAGCCGAGGATCCACAAGCCAAGTCTCCAGCTCGAATCCCGCGGTCGGCTCGGCGGTCTCGAACCGATCCGAGGCGAGCCAGTGCTTCAAGAGCGCCGTCTCCTCGCGCAGCCTGGCGGTAAACTCGACGAAGTCCTGCTGGGTGAAATGCGCCTCCGCAATCTCCTGGCCCATGCCTTGCCCCCCCGTCAGGGTTGACTTAAACCGCGCCCAACGCGGTATGCGATGCTTTTGGATGGGATCGGCCCCGGCAGACTTGACGAGCGCTGGAGCCTGCGCGGTTTAAGGTATAAGAAAGCTAAAATTTAAACCGCGTCTCTCCAAGATCAAGGAAGTCTCCGACGCTGAACACAACGCAAAAATGACGCATTTCGCTCTGGACGCGGTTTAAGCTTCATTATGGTCGGATCTCGGGCCGCTCGATAGGCGATGCGCGGTGCGATGACTCCCGCAGGAGCCGATCCAGCTCGGCGAGCCGTTCGGGCGTGCCGATGTCGAGCCAGTGTCCGCGGTGATGCTCTCCGCCGACGCGGCCCTGCGCCATTGCTTCTCGAAGCAGCGGTGCCAGCGCAAAGGCCCCCGGGCGACACCCTGCGAACAGGCGCGGGCTGTAGACGCCGACCCCGCTGAAGGTCAGACGCCTGTCGCCCTCGGTCTGGACCCGGCCGCCCGTCAAGATGAAATCACCGTTCGGGTGGTGCGGCGGATTCTCGACCAGGACCAGATGAGCGAGGTCGGTTCCTGCGAGGTGCAGGCCGATCGGGTCGATATCCGACCAGATGTCGCCGTTGATCACGAGGAAGGGGTCCGGACCAAGGAGCGGCAGGGCTTTGAAGATGCCGCCGCCGGTCTCCAGGGCCGTTTGCTCGGGGGAATAGCGGATGCGGACGCCGAATCGACTGCCGTCACCCAGTGCCGCCTCGATCTGTTCGCCGAGATGGGCGTGGTTGATCACGATCTCGCGGATGTCGGCCGCAGCCAGACGTTCCAGATGATATTGAATCAATGGGCGACCGCCGGCTTCGAGCAGGGGCTTGGGGACTTGGTCGGTCAGGGGGCGCATTCGATTGCCGCGGCCGGCGGCGAGGATCATCGCCTTCATAAGAGCGGGTAGGCTGTTGTGGGGGTGCCTCCAAGATACACCAGCCGGCGTCGCCCAGGTCGTTGACTCGATCCTCGTCGACTCGATCGGGATCCTGCGGCTCGAACGCAGCGGACGGCCGGTTTGGATGCCCGCCGTCGCCGTGGTAGCCTTTTCGTGCCTTGTCGGCCACCCAGGTGAGCGAGCGTCTTCGTCGTGTTCAAGATCATATCCTTCAATATCAACGGAATTCGTGCGCGGCCGCATCAGCTCGAAGCGATCAAGGCTGTCCATGATCCGGATGTGCTGGGCCTGCAGGAGTGCAAGGTTGCCGACGACGCCTTTCCGGTCGATCTCGTGCGAGGGCTTGGGTTCGCGACGCACTTCCACGGTCAGAAGTCGCACTACGGTGTCGCGCTCTTGAGCAAGGTCGAGCCGCTATTTGTCGCCAAAGGCTTCCCGGGGGACGCCGAAGACGCCCAGCGTCGCGCCATCATCGGGCGCTACCCCTTGCCCGGCGGGGACGAGATCACGGTCATCAACGGCTACTTTCCGCAGGGCGAGAGCCGTGACCATCCGATCAAGTTCCCGAACAAGCGCAAATTCTATGCGGATCTCACGGCCTATCTGCGCGCCTTCTGCACGCCCGATCAGAACCTCGTCGTGTTGGGCGATATGAATGTCGCACCGCTCGACTTGGATATCGGCATCGGGGCCGACAACGCCAAGCGCTGGCTGCGCACGGGCAAATGCAGCTTCCTCCCGGAGGAGCGCGAATGGCTCGAGACCTTGACCGATTGGGGTCTGGTCGATGCCTATCGCACGGTGCACCCCGAGGTCGACGACCGCTTCAGCTGGTTCGATTATCGCTCGCGCGGCTTCGAGCGTGATCCCAAGCACGGGCTGCGCATCGATCATCTGTTGGTGACCGCGCCGCTGCGCGAGCGTCTGCTCGATGCCGATATCGACTATGCCATTCGCGGTATGGAAAAGCCCTCGGACCATTGTCCGGTCTGGGCGCGGTTCGATCTGTGAGTCCGCCTCCGAGATCAAGGACATCTCCGAAGCCAAATGCGACATGAATAATGACGCATTTTGCTCTGGATGCGGTTTCATCAACACGGCGATTCTGATGCCTCACATCACGTCCCGGAAACAGGTTTCGGCAGGAGCGCTCGCGCGATGACGTCTGACCAACCGATCGGCGTCTTCGACTCGGGTGTCGGCGGTCTCTCGGTCCTGCGCGAGATCCGTCGCGCGCTGCCGCGCGAAGATCTGCTCTATGTGGCCGACTCGGCGTATGCGCCTTACGGCGATCAGTCTGCCGACGCGATCGAGCTGCGCGCCGTTGCCGTCACCGAGCGCCTGATTGCTCGCGGGGCGAAGGCGATCGTCGTGGCCTGCAATACGGCGACGGGTGCCGCGGCCCGGGTGCTTCGGAGCCGGTATCCGGTGCCGGTGATCGCCATGGAGCCTGCGGTCAAGCCGGCCATCGAGCAGACCCGCACGGGCGTGGTCGGGGTTCTGGCCACGCGACAAACCCTGGCGAGCCACACCTTCAAGCAGCTGCTCGCGCGCTTGGGCGAGGGGCCGGAGATTCTCCTTCAGGCCTGTCCGGGTCTGGTCGAGCGGGTGGAGGTCGGCGACCTGGAGGGCGACGGTACCCGAGCCCTGTTGGCCAGCTACCTTGAGCCGCTCTTGGCGCAGGGTGCCGATACCCTGGTCCTGGGCTGCACCCATTATCCGCATCTGGGCAGGCTGATCGGCGAGATCGCCGGACCCCGGACGACCGTGTTGGACTCCGGCGCTGCCGTTGCGCGGCAGGTTTACCGCCGACTGGCCGAGGCCGGATTGCTGGCACCGCCCGGCCGTGTCGGAATCGAGCGCTTCTGGACGAGCGGCGAGCCGGCCAGGGTCTCTGCGGTGATGGAGCGGCTCTGGGGCGCACCTTTGGAGCTCTATCCGTTGACCCGGGAGGCGGCGACACCCTTTGTCGGCGACGGGGCGGTCCTCGTCGCCCAAGGCGCCGGGTGCAGCCGATGATGTCCTGCGGCCTTCAACCTCGCTGCGCTGGCATCACGTCCAGAACAAGGGGACTCCGAATCGTCGCGATCTTCACCCTTCTCATCGCCGCGTTTACCTCGGCAGGTGCCTTCGCCAACGACCCGTGCCTCAAGATGGTGTTCGGGCGTTATTGTTTGGGCGGTGATGTCGGACCGCTGCTGCAGGCCGTTCCACCTCCGCTCGTGCGCCAAGAGCAGGACGCGAGTTTGGCCCTGGTGTTCGTCGATGGTCCGGACCGCCTCTATGTGCTCGCCTTCAACGGCAAGATCTACAAGGTCGTGCTCGCCTTCGGCGTCTCGACGCAACTGCGCTACGAGGAAACCTATGCCGCCTTGCGCGACATCTACGGATCCGGCGAAGACCGCAGCCGCTTCTCCCCCGATGCGACCACGCCCGGGCGCCGTCTGGTCGCGATCCGTCGCGGCGAAGGCGTCGCCATGCATGTCTGGACGCCATCGCCGGCTTGGCGCATCGAGCTGTCCTGGACGCGCGAGATGGGCCTCGCGCTTGCCTATGTCGCCACCGAGATCAACGCCGCACGCGCTGCGCAGATCGACCGGGGCCTCTGAGACCGGTCTCGGGTCTCTCAGTCGCGGCTGTCCGTTCGCCGATCCATCGGCCGTCCGACCAGCATGAGTCCAGCGTCGTCCAATCCGGAAAGCACAGCCTTGACAAGCTGATTGCCGTCGATGGCGGTATCATGCGTCGCGACCTGGACCGGCAGATAGTTGGGGGTGTAGCCGAATCGGGTGTCCCGCCGCTCGCCGTCGGGGTTGCCCTCGCAGAGGATCTCGACGGACTTGCCGATCTGCTCGCGCAGGACCGCTTCGCGCATCTGCAGTGCGAGGTCCTTCAGCGCGATCAAGCGCCGATGCTTGGTGTGGCTATCGACCTGACTCGGCATCTCGGCCGCACGGGTTCCGGTCCGCGGCGAGTAGGCAAAGGCATGGATGTGCCCGAATCGCATCGACTCGGCGAAGGCGAGCGTCTCGTCCCAGTCATCGACGCTCTCGCCGGGGAAGCCGACGATGATGTCGGTCGTGATGTTGAGGTCCGGCACGCGCGCGCGACCCTGCTCGACCAGGCTCGCGAATTCCGCCGTCTTGCAGCGCCGCGCCATGCGTCGCAGGACGTGGTCCGAGCCGCTTTGCAGCGGCAGGTGCAGATGCGGCATCAGGCGCGGATCCTCGAAGTTTCGCCAAAAGGCATCGCCGAGATCCCAAGGTTCCAACGAGCCGAGGCGCAGACGGGGGATCCCGGTCTCGCCGAGGATGCGCGCGATCAGCTCGGAGAGCGTGCCGCCCGAGTCGCTGCCGTATCCGCCGAGATGCACGCCGGTCAGGACCACCTCGCGGATGCCCTGCGCGACCAGCCGGTCGATGGCGCCGATGATCTCGGCAGGTGTCCGGCTGCGCTCCGCACCCCGCGCGACGGTGGTGATGCAGAAGGTGCAGCTGTAGCGACAGCCATCCTGAATCTTGATGAAGGCACGCTGACGGCCCCGCGCGAAGAGTGCTCCGGCGGCATCGGTTGCGGCCGTCTCGGCCATGGCCGGAAGGTTCAGGGTGGCGAGCGCGATCTCGACCAAGCGGTCCTTGTCGCGATTGACGACGATCAGATCGACACCGGTCTCGGCCGAGACGGCGCTGTCCCCGAGCGTGGCGAGACAGCCGCTGACGATCAGTCGTGCCCTCGGGTTGGCGCGTTGGCTACGCCGCAGGACGCCGCGCGATTTACGCACCGCCTCCTGCGTGACGGCGCAGGTGTTGACGACCACCAGGTCGGCAGGGGCGTCCGCATCGACTACGCGAAAACCTGCGTCCCGAAAACGCTCCGCCCACTCCTCGGATTCGGCCTCGTTGAGCCGACAGCCGAGCGTCGCGATATGGACGCGCCGACCGAGGCTTACTGCGGGCCCATGGTGATCGGGTCCGATCTCAAGCCCCCGGCGCACTCGGCGCCTGCGGCGTCGGCGAGTTCTGGTGAATCAGCAGGCGCCAGCCATCGGCCCCTTTTCTGAAGACGTTGGTGCCGTAGATCGCGGGACCCGGCTGACCTGGTGCCCCGCCTTGCATCCGCTCTTCGATCAGATGGACCGCGGTCTCGCCGGCCTCGATCCAGGCGAGGTGACGCACCTGGATGTCGAAGGCCCCGGCTTGCTCGAAGATGGATCGCCAAAGCTGCAGCACCTCCCGCCCCATTACCAGCGGCGTCATCGGCAAGAGACAGGCGATGCTCTCCGAGTCCTCCCACACCTCGGCCATGACCGCGGGGTCGCCCGCCTCCAGCGCATCGTAGAAGGCGTCCTCGGCGTCCTGAGGTGTGTCGAACGGCATCGGCGTGGGTTCCTGATTGATGGGTTGATCGTTGGCGGCAAGCGGAGCGCCGGGCAGGCGTGCGGGGGTAGGGGCGACTTTAGTCGCCTCGGGTTGGTCGATGCTCCCCGGAAACCACCGCGGCTGACAGCTGATGGATGACTGCTCACTCCGGCGCAGCTGCGCTCCGGCCAGATTCCGCGTTCCGCTCAGGCACCGGCGGACTGAGCCAAGGCGCCGATCGGCGCAAATCTACACGAGGGATCCGCAGTTGGATCCGGTCCGAGGTCACCTCGCGTGACATGGCTGCAATGTCGGCGTCCGGCGGCAGGTTTAGACGCTGGCTCGCCGAGCCACTCATAACACTGTAGCCCTGGCCGTAGCCCGCGCCGAAGCTGTCTTTCCGATACTCCTCGGACCGGGTCCGGTAGGCAATCCTCAATCCGCGCCCTTGTGAGCTGATTTGAACCTGCGCGGGATCGATGTTCTCAAGCCTGATCTCGACGAGGTATGCGTCGGGGGTCGCTCGTCGCGCGATCGACAAATGTCTCGCCTGCCGGCTCAAGGCCGCGGGCTGCGCGGAAGGCGCGTTTGATTGTGCGGCGAAGGGGTTGCTCGGCGGCACAGGCAACCCCGGCGGCTCCATGAACGGCGGTGGTCCGAAAGACTGCGGCGCGTAGGGGTTGCCCGGGTCCACGAAAGGGCCGTGGTTGCCCCATCCGCCGGCCCACGGGGCTGCGGGAGCGTAAGGTCCGGGCGACGGCGGTCCGTAAGGACCCCACGCGAAGGTCGGGGCGGAAACGACAATGATCAAAACCGCGACGGTCAGGTGAGCGATACGCATCGGTGACTCCTACATCTGCGGGGATCCGATGCGTTAAGTATAGGGCGGCGGAGGACATTGGCGCACCCGCCACGTCGGCCGATCCGTCGAATCGACGAGGCCATGCGACAAGAGCCAGAGTCGCGCATCTTCGGCATCCTGCTCGAACCATCGCTTGGTCGAGCCCAGCCGAAAGCTGTAGCCCCAGGCATCCATGTCGGCGAAGAGACGCTCGCGCCCGAGACCCGGGATGGCGTCCGCCAGCAACACCTGGAGATAGCAGACCGCATTCTCTTCCGGGTCGTCGCCGCCGGCATCCGTATGCAGGCGCGCACGCCGATCCGGGTCCATGCAGATCCAATGCCCCGCCTCGTGGAGGACCGAATGCAGGGGCGTCTCGGGTGTGGCATGCAGGACGTCGCCGACCAGGCCGGCTTCCGACTCACCCCAATAAGAGCCGGGAATCGGCTGGCCTGCGTCATGAAGGTTGAACCCCAGGCCGAAACGCCCGAGCAAGGATACGACCTGTGTGATCTGCGCACCCATGGCGCCGAGCGTCTGGACGGGTAGGGGGCTTGCGGGGGGCGTGTGATCGTCAATCATGCTGTCGCTGCTGGCTTTGGGGAGTCGGTCGCCGGATCTCGGTCTGCGGTGGAGTGATGAGCGAGAGAACAACCATGCGGCGGGTTCCTGAGCCAGACGGGGCCTCGCTCGCAAGACCCAAGACCGGCCACCCAAGACATCAGTCGCTCGTGACACCCGCTCTGCGGTGTCACGCATGCCCCCGGCGCTCTGCGCCACGTGCCACGATGGCCGGAGTTACGAGCAAGGCTGGCCGGGACTGTCTTTGGTGACCCGATGGCACTGACGTTCGACGATCCCGATCATTCCACCGGCGAGAGGCGTTTCCTTACCTTCGGCGTCTCGCGAACGGGGAAATTTCTGATTGTTTGCCACGTTGAACGAGGCGGCGACACGAGAATCATCAGTGCACGCAAAATGAGCAAACACGAGAAGAGAATCTATGAAGAAAGCTAAGGTCGAAGACGACGACATGCGTTCCGAATACAAAAGGGAAGACTTAGGCGTTGGTGTACGCGGGAAATACTACGACTCGTACGTTGAATCGCATAACCTGGTCCTGCTGAGGCCAGAAGTCGCCGAGGCATTTCCGACAGAGGAGGCCGTGAATGATGCATTGCTCTCCCTTATCAGAATAGCCAAAGCGTCAGCTGGTCTAACAATTGGCTCAGAACCGACCCAAAACCCAGCGTCGAGCTCGGAGCAATAAATAGGGTATTACGCGCGCGGTTTGGGGCTGGCTAGCCACGGCGGGTGTGCGCGAGTTCCAGGGACAGTGCGGCCTGGCAAGGCTGCGTATTCTAGCGGGTGGGACCCCCGTCCGGGTAATCGCTAGCCACGAGCCCGGTATCGAGCCTTGTCGTGTCAAGTTAAATTCAGATCCTTGGAATCGGAACGGAGACCGTGAAATTGGATAGCGTTACCCAGTGGGTGAGGGGTGACCCAATTCCCATGAGAGGCGGCTAGCCACCGACTCTGTAGCGAACCTGCGTGCATAACCCGCAAGGGTGTGTATGAAGCCAGGTGTAGCGAGTGTGCAGGCCGCGTGACTGAGTTCCGAAAAGATATGGTTGTGGTCCATGAGGATAACCGAGCGCGAGCTTGGGAAAGCCGACGGCATCAAGGCGCCGGAAGGCTGTAGTCCTTGGAGCGCTAGGGCGAGCGACGAGGACACCACCGGGATCGACGAGCGGGGCATGTACACACAGGGGTAGCCTGGGAACTTGAGAGGACCGTCATCTCCTTGTGGAGAGCACCGGTGAGCACGCCGGTCAAGAGTCGGGCCAGGCGCGGCCAGGGTCATCGTCGCACCCGGGCAGCGAACCCGCGAGGGGACACAAACGCAAGCGAACGAGCACAAGGTATCGGGAAGCGAGCTTGAGGCGAAGCAACCCGAGATGGAGAAACGGTCGTCTTAGCTGAGCATAGTACCGAAGGCTGAAAGTTGGAGAGCCGAGAAGGCGGGGAACCGAGACCCAAGGGACCCGCTGTAGGGAAGGCGACGCCGGGCATAACGTATTGTCGTGGGGAAAGATGAGCGGCACACAGAGGTCAATCTTCATCGAAACACCACTGCGGCAAATCGCAGAGCAAGCGATCGAGCATCCGGATCGGGTCTTCACAAGCCTGATCCACCGCATGGACTTGGACCTTCTACGCGAGGCCTTCTACGAACTGCGTCGAGATGGCGCACCGGGATTCAGTGGAATCACGGTCAAGGACTACGCCAAGGACCTGGAGGCCAACCTCGAGGACCTCCACCGGCGGCTGAGGACGCGGAGCTATGTGGCCCCGCCGATCAAGCGCGTGTGGATCGACAAGGACAACGGAAAGAAACGTCCGATCGGACTCGTGGAAATCGAAGACAAGATCGTCCAGAAAGCGGTATCGATACTGATGGGGGCGGTCGTGGAGCAAGACTTCCTGCCGATCTCCTATGGCTTTCGGGAGGGGCGCAACGCCCATGACGCCCTCGCGGACCTACGCGAGCAGTGCATGACGCACGGTATTCGATGGATCTATGACGGAGACATCACAGGATTCTTCGACAACCTTGACTGGGGCTGGCTAAGGGAGTTCATTCAGCGCCGGATCAATGATGGTGGGATACTTCGGCTGATCGGGCAGTGGTTACATGCCGGCATCATCGAGGGAGAAGAGATCAGCTATAGCGATAAAGGAACGCCACAAGGCGGGGTCATTAGCCCCTTGCTGGCGAATATCTATCTCCACTACGTACTGGATGAGTGGTTCGAGACTGAAGTCAAGCCACGGATGAGAGGGCATTGCTTCCTCGTACGGTTTGCCGATGACTTCGTCATCGGCTTTCAGAATGAGAACGTAACTGTTCAGGTCAGCTTGCCAAACAATCCCCTGGGGCGGTAAGTTTGCGACATGCCTAAGACGCCACCGACAACCGACCGCCCCGACAGCAAAGATGCCGAGCTGACGCGGTTGCGAGCGCAGAACGCCGAGCAGGCGAAACAGATCGCCGAACTGCTCCAGCGCATCCGCGATTTGGAAGCGCGCTTGGGCAAGGATAGCCACAACTCCAGCAAGCCCCCGTCCTCGGACCCGCCGTTCAAGAAACCGCCGCCGCGCTCGCGCCGCGTGCGCAGCGGCATGAAGCCCGGTGGTCAGAAGGATCATCCCGGTGCCACCCGAGCACTGGTCGAGGATCCCGAGCACCGCATCGTTATGCCCCTGGAGGGGCTTTGCGGCTGCGGGCGCGACTGCGCCGAGCTGGCTGTCGAGGTCTTGCCCGAGCGCCGTCAGGTCATCGATCTGGTGGTGCACCGCGAGGTCACCGAGTATCGCGCCGTGACCGGCGTGTGTGCCTGCGGCCAGGTGCATCGCAGCGCCTTCCCGGAGGCGGTCGGTGCACCGGTGCAATACGGCCCCGGACTGTCGGCCTTGGCGGTGTATTTGACCGACTACCAAAACCTGCCCTATCGGCGCAGCGCCGAGCTGATCGGTGTCTTGGCGGGGATCACGCTCTCCCCGGCCACCCTCCTCAACATGGGTCGCAAAGCGGCGGCGCGCCTGGCGGCACCCGTGGCGGCGATCGGTCAATCCATCGTGCGCAGCGCCGTGGCCCATGCCGATGAAACGGGGATGCGCGTCGCCGGCGCCCTGCAGTGGCTGCATGTGCTGAGCACCTCGGTGCTGACGTTTTACGCCGTGCACGCCAAGCGCGGCGCCGAGGCGTTGACCGGCATCGGCCTGCTCGACGGCTTTCGCGGCATCCTGGTCCACGATCACTGGCGGGCGTACTTGAGCATCCCGGCACGGCATGCCTTCTGCAATGCCCATCACCTGCGCGAACTCATCGCCCTCGCCGAAGCCGACCCCGTGCTGTCCTGGCCCAAGCAGCTGATCGCCTTGCTGTGCGAGGCCAACGACGCCACCATCGCCGCCCGCGCGGCCGGCCTCGAAGCCCTCCCCGATGGGGTGGTGAAGGACGTCTTCACCCGTTACGACACCATCCTCGCCGACGGGGTCTTCTTTCATCCGCAGCGCCTGCCGCCACCGGGCAGTCGACGACGGGTCAAACAGACGCCGGCCTACAACCTGGTCGCGCGCCTGCGCACCCACCGCGACGAGGTCCTGCGGTTTGTCACGGACTTGCGCGTCCCCTTCGACAATAACCAAGCCGAACGCGACCTGCGCATGCCCAAGCTTAAGCAAAAGGTCTCGGGCTGCTTCCGCGCGCCCGAAGGTGCCGCGGCCTTCGCCACGGTACGCTCCTATCTGTCCACCCTGCGCAAGCAGTCGATCGATCTCTATCCCGCCCTTGTGATGACCTTCCGGGGTCAGCCTCCGATGCCGCGCTTGCCGTAAGGCCGTTGGCGACCTGAACAGTTACATGAGAACGATGCACGGCGCGCCATGGAAGTGTTGCCGAAGCGCTTCGGGAAATACGGACTACAACTGCATCCAGAGAAGAGCCGCCTCCTCGATTTCAGTCGGCCGGCGCGTGCACAAATGCGCGGGCGGGGAGCCAACACATTCGACTTTGTCGGATTCACCCACTACTGGGCGAGGTCAAGGCGGGGATTTTGGGTCATCAAGCGCAAGACCGCACGGAAGAAAGTCAGGAAGACGATCCAGGGGATCTGGGAGTGGTGCCGCAGAAACCGGCACCGCAACATTGAGGAGCAGCACCGCGTGCTGTGCTCAAAGCTGCGCGGTCACTACCAATACTTTGGCGTGCGTGGAAACTCGCGCGCCATGGCGGCGGTACTGGACCGCGTACGTCGTGCTTGGCGGTACTGGCTGCATCGGCGCAATAGCAAGAAAGCGATGCCATGGAAGAAGTTCGCGGCATTGCTGGAACGTCTGCCGTTGCCGAATCCCAAAATCCTCCACGCCGTCTGATCGTTGGCGGGGTAGCGAAGTTATGTGTCGGGAGTGGTGTTGCGCTCCTGATAACCGAGGAACCGGATGACCGAATTGGTCACGTCCGGATCTGTGGGGGGGATGGCTCAGTAATGGCTGTCTCTACCCGGACGGCGCGGCTGGTAACAGGCGCGTCGATGCGTAGGCACGAAAGCAGGCGAGGTGTAAGGGTAACGGGTGGAGCCGACCTTGAAGGTATTGAGCCCCGAAAAGAACATGGGTGAGTGCCGACGGGTTTGTCCCCCCGGCAGGCAACAGACCGTGACGCGCTGTGGCGAGTGGCACGGGAACTCCCCGGGGTCCGAGACCACATCGAGCCTGACATCGAGAGCACGTGGTCACCAGGGAGATCCGCGCATCGGTCCGCCGGAGGCGGGCACCCGTGAACAAGTGTAGAAAGCAAGAACACGGGCGGTGATGCGCGGAAGTCGGAGCCACCCATACGAGCTGTGACGCCCGGTAATGCGGGTCGAGCAAAGGGGTGGCGGTTTGAGACAACGCAAGAGTGAAACACGGCCCTACACCGAGAGGACTCTGACCGTGACCAGCAAGCTTGAGCGTTTCACACTGAAGGCGCGCGCGGAACCGCACACGCGGTTCACGTCCCTGATGGGCATGTTGTTTGACCCGGAAGGGCTGCGCGAAAGCTTCGAGCGCCAGAACGGACGCAAGGCGCCCGGAGTCGACGGGGTCAGGAAGGACGACTATGCAGTGGGTCTGGACGCGCGTCTGGAGGATCTGTCGGCACGGATTCGCCGTCTGGGGTACCGGCCTCTGCCGGTGCGGCGCACCTATATCCCGAAAGGGGATGGCCGCTATCGGCCGTTGGGGGTGCCGAGCTTCGAGGACCGCCTGGTCCAAGATCGCCTCAGCCGCATTCTTCAGGCCATCTGGGAACCGGAGTTTCGGGACTGTTCGTTCGGGTTTCGGCCGGGTCGCAGTGCGCACGATGCGCTGCGCCGGGTGGCCGAAGTGATCACCAACGGGCGCACGCAGTGGTTCGTGGAGGCGGACATCAAAGGGTTCTTTGACCATTTGTCACACTCCCACCTCATGGAATTCCTGGAGCACCGCATCGGCGATCCCAATCTGTTGCGGATCGTGCGACGGTTCCTGAAGGCCGGCATCATGGAAGACGGCGCGTTCACGGCCAGTGAAGAGGGCGCCCCGCAAGGGGGTCTGGTCTCGCCCGTGCTCAGCAATATCTACCTGCACTATGTGCTCGATCTCTGGTTCGAGAAACGGTTTGCGGGAATGTGCACGGGACGGGCGTACCTGATTCGCTACGCCGACGACTATGTGGCCTGCTTCGAGCACGAAGGCGATGCACGGGCCTTTCTCACCAAGATGACCGCACGTCTGGCGCAGTTCGATCTGGAGGTCGAGCCGAGCAAAACGGCACTGCTGCGTTTCGGCAGCGACCAGCTGGGTCGGACGCGGGCGGAGACGTCCGAACCGCGGACCTTCAGCTTCCTCGGCTTCACCCATTATGTCGGGAAGAGCCGGACGGGGCGTTTCGTCGTCGGGCGCAAGACCGACGGCAAGCGGGTGCGCAAGAAGCTCGCGCTCTTGAACGAGCGCTTGCGCGGGCTGCGGGCGCAAGGCGGACGGGCGATGGTGGCATACCTGATCCGGCATCTGCGCGGACACATCCAGTATTACGGTGTGAGCGGCAATAGCCGGGGCGTATCGGGTTACCTCTACGCCGCGACGGGCCTGTTGTTCAAATGGCTCAACCGGCGCAGCCAACGGCGTTCGTTGACCTGGAAGCGCTTCTACGCGGTCATCAAGCCCATGCTCCCGACGGCGCGGATCATTCACGACCTCTACCCCGTCCCTTGGTGGAAGACTCAAGCTGGGAGCCGGATGGTGTAACACTCCAAGTCCGGTTCTGCGAGGAGCCGGGAACGAACCGTCGTATGGCCGAGATCATGTGGCACCGCCGGGAAACCAGGCGGCAAACAGAGAACACAAACGTCAGCCTAACCGATGGCAAGGACCCGGCTTACTCTCCGTTTACTTAATTCCCTAAGACGAGATGCTTCGGATCGGTTAGAACACGAAGTGACGTTTCCGTGGCGAGAGATTGACCGACCGATGGCGAGACTTCCAAGAGTGGTCGTCCCGGGGCTTCCACATCATGTGACCCAGCGCGGGAATCGACGCCAGCGGACGTTTTTTGGCGACGAGGACTACGCCGGGTATCGGCACTTGCTGTCGACGTCCTGTCGAGCGTGTGGCACGCAGGTGCTTGTCTACTGCCTCATGCCGAATCATGTGCACCTGATCCTGGTCCCGACCGATGAGTTCGGTTTGCGCGACGCGCTGGGCGAGGCGCATTGTCGCTATATGATCTCCGACTGGCGTCGCTTCATCGGAGAGCCTGACGCTACGGACATCGCCCACCTTCTGCACGCGCATGCCGGCACCTGTCGCCCGCTTGGCCCGGATTCCTTTGTCGAAGCTCTGGAGGAACGCCTCGGTCGCCCTCTCAAGCGACAAAAGCCGGGGCCGACACCCTTTCAGAAAGGAACAGCTCCCTCGCCGAAGGGCAAGAAGAACGGATAGGGTGGCCGTTCAGAGACCTGGTGGCCGAGGGCCTGGGCCTCGCGATCGATGCCGTTCTTGCCGCCCTTGTTGTCAACGACGGCGATGATGGTCATGTCAACGGATATAGAGCAGCAGGCTGCAACCGAGCATCAGCGCCACCCACAGCACCATGCTGCCGGTCGGGCGGGTGCGTGCAAGAAATCCGTGGGGCCCGTGGTGGGCGTAGAGCCGGGTGATGAAGCGGCGGATCGCGCGCAACGCCGATTGCTCCATGCCGTCGCGGGCGTTGGCGGTGCGGTTCGTGAACTCGTCTCCCAGCGAATGAAAAAACCGGCGGTAGAACCAGTCGAAGTCGAGGCTGATAGTCCGCGTGCGCTTCATCTGATCGAGCATGACGAAGAACGCGAAGCCGGCGAACAACAGCAATTGCAGTTGGGTCAGCACGTGCTCAACGGTATAGGGCTGATAGTCCACCGGATAGGGCAGGATGGCGTAGAGCAATTGCGGGAACAGGCCGATGGCGATGCACAGGAACGAGAACAGCCACATCGCGTTCATCATGTGCGCGGGCGGCTCCGGTGGGCGCAGCCCGGAGTCCTTCTGGAAGAACACGAACCACGGGAACTTGATGCCGGCATGCAGGAAGACCCCGGCCGAGGCCCCCAGCAGCAACAGCCAGACGATTAACAGCCCCTCGTCGGCCGCGGCGGAGGTCTCCAGCGACTTGGTCACGAAGCCCGAGGTGAACGGGAACGCCGAGATTGCGAGCGCCCCGATGATGCCGTTGATAGCCGTCAGCGGCATGGTCTGAAACAGCCCGCCGAGGTCGGTGCACTTGCGCTTGCCGGTCATCATCAGCACGCTGCCGGCGGACATCAGCAGCAGCGCCTTGTAGATGATATGGGCGAAGGCGTGGGCGGCGGCGCCATTGAGCGCCAGCGGGGTGCCGATACCGATCGCGCACACCATGAAACCAACCTGATTGACGATGCTGTAGGCCAGGATGCGCCGCATGTCGTTCTCCAGCAGCGCATAGATGATGCCGTAGAACACCATATACAGCCCGATCCAGATCAGGACCTCAGTACCGGGGAAGACCACCAGCAGCGCGAACACGGCGGTCTTGGTCGTGAATGCCGACAGGACCACCATGCCGCTGGGCGTAGCCTCGGGATAGGCGTCGGCGATCCACGCGGATAGCGGCGGAGCGCCGGCATTGACCAGAAAGCCGATCAGGATCAGGATCGCTGGCAGGCTGTCTGCCGTCAGCACGGTGATCGCGATCTCGCCGGTCGCGGCCACCAGCGCAGTGATGCCTGCCATCAGGACGACGCCACCGAGCAGATGGATCAACAGGTAGCGGAAGGCTGCGCGACGGGCGGACTCGGTGCCGGCGGCATAGACCACCGCGGTGGAGCCGAGCGCCATCAGTTCCCAGAACACGAATAGCGTGACGAAGTCCCCGGCGAAGGTCACGCCGATCGCCGAGCCGGCATAGACCAGGGTCGCCGTGGTCTCCAGCGTGTTCGCGCGACCCAGGCCGTACAGGCCGCCTGCAAAGGCCATGATCGCAAACACAGTCGCGAACAGCCGCCCGACCGCGGTGTAATGCACCGGGTCGAGCGCGAGGCCCAGGAAAGGCACGCTTAGGCCCGCGTCCGCCGGCACCAGCCAGATCAGCACCAGTGTCACCAGCGGCAGGCCGAGGATCAGCATCCGGCGGGCATCCCCGCGGGTGAACGGAAGCAGCGCGGCACCGAGCACCATCACCAGTCCGGGCGGGGGGACGAACAGCCCGGTCCCGGCCAGGGTCAGCAACAGCAGCGTCGGCAGGGTCAGCGCGAGCATGAGCTGCGGATGCTGCTCGCCGTATGCGTTGATCGCCCGCAGGAACTCCCGCGGTGCCTCGGCCAAGGCGGCCGGACTCACCGCGGAAACGTCCAGGCGCGCCGCGATCATCCGTTGCAGCCCGGCCTTCAGGGGTGCGAGGAACGCTACTCGCGCGGGCCGCTCAATCATCGTAATAGCGATCGTCGCGCTTCAGGAAGATGCCCAGCACCTTCGCCAGTGCCACCATCGCTGCGCAGGCAATGAAGCCATACCAGGCGAAGAAGCCGGGACTCATGTCCAGGCTGAACACCGCCGGGGAGAAATGGCCGTGGGTATGAATGAAGATATCCGGCGACACGACCAGCACCAGCAGCCCAATCTGCGCCGCCCAGAGTCGGGGCCAGTTCTCGGGTCGATACAGCCAATGCCGCTGTTCGGATTGGGGGTCGGATTGGGGGTCGGATTGGGGGTCAGCTTGGCGTTCGTGTTCGGGTTCGTTCATGGGGCTGGGACCTCGAGCAACTGGCCGGCCAGATTCAGCGGGATCTGGTGAAACAGGAACAACGCCAATGTCAGCGTGGCCGTGGTCGTCAGGGCGATGACGATCGGTCGCGGCGCCTCACCGTGGCTGGCGGTGTCATCGACTTCCGGTCGCGAGAACGCGCTGTAGACGATCGGCAGGAAATAGGCGGCATTGAGCAACGTCGATAGAACGATCACCGCCACCGCCAGCAACTGCTCGGTCTGGAACGCACCGATGAGCATATACCACTTGGAGAGGAACCCGGCGGCTGGTGGCACGCCAATCATCGACAACGTGCCGATCGTGAACGCACCCATGGTCCAGGGCATCCGCCAGCCGATCCCGCGCAGTTGCGAGATCTCGGTCTTGTGCGCCGCGGTGTAGATGGCGCCAGCGGCAAAGAACAGCGTGATCTTGCCGAACGCGTGGGCGGCGATATGCAGCGCCGCGCCCATCACCGACAGTGGTGCCAGGATCGCCGCGCCGAGGATCACGTAGGACAACTGGCTCACTGTCGAATAGGCGAGGCGTTTCTTTAGATTGTCCTGTCGCAGCGCGATGATCGACGCGACGATGATCGTGAAGGCGGCCAGATACAGCAGCCATTCGCCCCGGGGTACGCCCTGCAGGGTCTCGATGCCGAAGATATAAACGATCACCTTGACCACGGTGAAGACCCCGGCCTTGACCACGGCGACCGCATGCAGCAGCGCGCTGACCGGCGTCGGTGCGACCATCGCCGCCGGCAGCCAGCGATGCATCGGCATCAACGCAGCCTTGCCGATGCCGAACATAAACAGCAACAGCAGCAACCCGAGCAGCGGCCCCTCCAGGTGATCGGCCAGGATGCCGCCGGGCAGGAAATCGGTGGTGCCGGCGAGCCACCAGGTCCAGATGATCGCCGGCAGCAGCAGGCCGATGGAGGATCCCAGCAACAATCCGAGATAGACGCGACCGGCATCCCGCGCGGCCTGGTTGCCCTTGTGCGTCACCAGCGGATACGTCGAGAGTGTCAGCACCTCGTAGAAGATGAACAGCGTCACCAGGTTGGCCGAGAACGCGATGCCCATTGTTGCCGCCAGCGCGACGGCGAAGCAGACATAGAAGCGGGTCTGATGTTGCTCCTGATTGCTCCGCATGTAGCCGATGGAATACAGCGAATTGATCGGCCACAGGATCGATGCGACCAGCGCGAACAGCATCCCGAGCGGCTCCACCTTGAACGCGATCGCGATCCCGGGCAGCAGTTCGCGGAAGACCCATTCGGGGCGCGCTCCACCGAGTACCGCCGGCAACAGGCCGAGCACGACCAGCAGCAGCAAACCGGCGGTGACCAGCGTCACGGCCTCGCGCAGGTTTGGTCGCTGGCCGGTCAGCGCGATGCCGATCGCACCGAGCAGCGGCAGCGTCAGCGCCAGTAAGATCAACAGCGCATTCCAGTCGAACGGCGGATTCATTGCGGCGCCCCGAACAGACCGTGGGCGGCATCGCCGGCGACGCCGACGGTGAGGCTGGAGTCGATGCCGAAGTAGAGGTTGGCAAAGACCAGCAGCCAGATTGGAATCAGCAGCCCGGCGGGTGCCTCGCGGACCGCCGCGGCGCCCGCCGGGCGCTCATTGAAATAGGCCGCTTCGACCACGCGCCAGATATAGAGCACGGCGATCAGGGAACTCAGCAGCACCAGCATGACCACCGGCCACCAGCCGTGCTCGATGGCGGCCAGGATCAGGTACCACTTCGACAGGAAGCCCACCGTCAGCGGCACGCCGATCAGGCTCAGCCCGCCGACGACGAAGGCTGCCATGGTGAGCGGCATCTCACGCGCGATCCCGGCAATCGCGTCGATGTCGGACCGACCGATGCGATAGAACAGGGCGCCGAGTGCCAGGAACAGCGCCCCCTTCATCAGTGCGTGGTTGAACAGATGCAGCAGCCCGGCGGTGAGGCCGGTGACATTCGCCATCGCGATCCCCAGCAACATGTAGCCGATCTGCGCGACCGAGGAGTAGGCCAGCATGCGCTTGAGGTCATGCTGGAACACCGCGACGACCGAGGCGATCAGCACCCCGGCGGCGGCCAGCGGCAACAACAGCCACTCCAGGTGCATCTCATCGAACGCGAACCGCGCGCCGAAGACCGTATAGATGAAGCGGATCATCGCGTACAGCGCCACCTTGGTCGCGGTCGCGGCGAGGAAGGCCGTGACCACCGATGGCGCAAAGGTATAGGCATTGGGCAGCCACAGATGCAGCGGGAACATCGCGAGCTTCAGCGCGAGGCCGACGGTGATGAAGGCAAACGCGGTCTTTACCGTGCGGGTCTCTCCGAGTTCCGGCACCCGCTCAGCGAGGTCCGCCAGGTTCAGCGTACCGGTCATTACGTACAGCAGGCCGACGCCGATGATGAAGAAGGTCGCGCCGATGGTACCCATGATCAGGTATTGATAGGCTGCGGTCAGCGCGCGGCGGTCGCGACCGAGGCTGATCAGCGCATAACTCGACAGCGACGATATCTCGAGCAGCACGAACAGATTGAAGGCATCACCGGTAATGGCCATGCCGAGCAGCCCGGCGAGGCAGAGCAGCAGCAGCGTATAGGCGAGTGGCTGCAGCGCCGGGTCGATCTCCTGCGCGATGCTTTGGCGGGCATAGGGCATGACGACGGCCGCGATCAGCGACACGATCAACAGCACATAACCGGCGAGGCGATCCACCACGTACTCGATGCCCCAGGGTGCCGGCCAGTCGCCGAACGCGTAGTGAAGCACGGCGCCGTCCCGGACCTGCCAGAGCAGGAGCAGGCTGATCGCAAGCCCCAGCCAGGTGACCAGTGTCGCGAGTGCCCAGGCCAGGCGGGCGCGCCCGAGCAGCAAACAGAGCGGCGCGGCCAGCAACGGCAGCACCACCTGCAGTGCGGGCAGGTTTTTCAGCAACGCGAACGTGGACAGCATGGCGATTTCGATTGATATGGGACTCAGCGGGGTTCGTCCTGTGCCTGGATGTCATCCTCCTCGATGGTGCCGTAGGCCGCCTTGATGCGCACCACCAGGGCCAGCCCGAGCGCGGTGGTCGCGACCCCGACGACGATGGCCGTGAGGATAAGCACATGGGGAAGGGGATTGGAATAGATCGCCCCGTCGTCATGCACGATCGGAGCGGTGCCGCCGATGACCTTGCCCATCGAGATGTAGAGCAGGAACACCGAGGACTGAAAGATGTTCAGGCCGACGATCTTCGCGATCAGATTGCCATTGGCGATGACCACATAGAAGCCGGTCATCATCAGGAAAAAGACAACCCAGTAGTTGAAATGGCCGAGGAGTTCCATTACTGGCTCTTCGGCGGCTCTTCCAGACGGGAGAAAAAGGCATAGAACAGGGCCAACATCACCGCGGCGACGGTGATGCCCACACCGAGTTCGATCAGCATGATGCCATAGTGCTGACCATGCACGGGATCATGAGCGAGCACGTTGTAGTTCAGGAAATTCCCGCCACGCAGCATGCCAGCGATGCCGACCCCGCCGAACAGCAACACGCCGAGAGCCGCCAACGGCATCAGTACCCGCGGAGGGATCAGTCTCATCGCATGCCCCAGCCCATAGGTGATGGCGTACAGGATGATCCCGGCGGCGAAGATCACGCCGGCCTGAAAGCCGCCGCCTGGCCCGAAGTCGCCATGAAACTGCACATAGAGTGCAAATAGCAGGATGAATGGCACCAGGAGTCGGGCGATGACGCGGATGATGTCGTCCTTATCCGCCGTTGCCACCCCGGTCGCCGCCGGTTCGCGCCTGGGTAATCGCCACCACGGCCCGCGGGCCGGTCGCCCCGGCGCTGCCGTGGTGTCCCCGTCGGGGTCGGTATTCCGTCGCCGGCGCAGGCCGAGCAACACCATGACGCCGACGCCGGCGGTAAACACCACCGCGGTCTCGCCGAGGGTGTCGAAGCCGCGGTAACTGGCGAGTACCGACGTGACCATGTTGGGCATCCCGACCTCGGACGGCGAATCCTTAATGTAGCGATCCGCGACGTGATGATGGATCGGCGCCTGCGGGTCGCCGAAGGCGGGCATGTCCTGAGTACCCCAGACCAGCACCGCGCCGGTGATGATGACCACGGTGAGCGGCAGCGCTGGCGAATGGTTGCGCCGCACCTGCTGATGTCCCGTCACCGCCAGCGTCACGAGCAGCAACACCGTGGAGATTCCAGCACCGACCGCCGCTTCGGTGAAGGCCACGTCCACCGCATCGAGGCTGACGAAGATGCCCGCAGTCAGCAGGCTGTAGATGCCGAATAGCATGACCACCGCGTACAGGCTGCGCATCCGCAGCACCGCGATCGCGGTCGCGACCAGCATGCTGAGCAGCAGGATATCGATCAGGTAGACGATGTCGATGACGCCTCTCCCGCGGCTGCTGAACGGGCGGGTGCGCTCCAGGGCCGCAGGCCGGCATGCATCGCCGCGCGCGCCAGGACGTGGCTTGCGACCGGGCTGGTGTACCACAGGAACAACAGGATCAGTGCGAGCTTTGCAGTCACAAGCGACAGCCCGGCCTGCAGCATCAATGCCCCCAGGATCAGCCCGGCACTCAGGGTGTCGGTGACGCCGGCGGCATGGATGCGGGTGTAGAAATCCGGGAAACGCAATACCCCCAAAGCGCCGGAAAAACCCAGAAACAGGCCGCCGGCGAGGAGTAGCAGACTCAGGACATCGAGCAGCAGGTCAGCCACGTTACAAATCCTCCGGTCGCTTACCGTCGGCAACCCGCTCGACCACCTTGAGCACGGCGATCACGCCGATGAAGTTGATCAAAGCGTAGGTGATGGCGATGTCCAGAAAGTCCGGACGGTCGGTCAGGAAGCCGTAGACGGCGATCAGCAGCACGGTCTTGGTGCCGAACATGTTCGCGGCCAGCACCCGATCGAAGATCGTTGGCCCGAAGAAGCCGCGGGCCAGTGCCAGCACCATGATGGCCATGATCCCGAGGGCGGCGCCGGCATAGGCGACATGGTTCAGATCCCAGATCATGCGCTGTCGCCCTGGCTGTCGGCGTGGACCTTGGCATCGGGGGCGCGCTCGGCGTCAGTCACCCGCCGGTCCATCTCGCCGCCGCGCAACGCCTCAAGGCCGGCCTGCGTCAGCGCATGCACCTGCACCTCTCCGTCGCCGAGTTCGATCGCCACCGTGCCTGGGGTCAGCGTGATCGACTGGGCGTAGATCACGCGTCCGACGACGGTACGCTGACTCAACGGCAACACCGCGAGGCCGGGGCTGATCGGGAAGTGGCGGGGTTGCCAGATGCACCGGACCACATCGATATTGGACTTGACGATCTCGACCAGCAGCCAGCGCCAGTAGAATATCAACCGAAATACCAAGCCGAGGTTGCCAAGGTTCGTCGGGCTGCGGTCCATGCGCACACCCAGCCAGGCCGCGATCAGCGACGAGACGAGTCCGAGACCGAGCAGCAGAGGCTCATCCCACAGACCCGATAGCAGCAGCCAGAAGGCCAGAAGTCCCAAAAATAACAGAAAAGAGTACTGCACTTGATCGCTTGAATGTCGCTTGGCAGGGCGGGAAGGATAGGAAATCCAACCTTCTTCACCGAAATATCCCTTCGCCGAAGGGTACTGTCAAGTCTCAACGGAAGCCGCTTATGAGCAGCGGGGCCGCCCGGTTGCCCGAAATCAGGCAGTTCCAGGGACAATTTACTTGATTCCCTGGACGAGATGCTTAGGATCGGTTAGAACACGAAGTGACGTTTCCGTGGCGAGGGATTGACCGGCCGATGGCGAGACTCCGACGAGTAGTCGTCCCGGGGTTTCCACATCATGTGACCCAGCGCGGGAATCGACGCCAGCGGACGTTTTTTGGCGACGAGGACTACGCCGGGTATCTGCGCTTGCTGTCGACGTCCTGTCGAGCGTGTGGCACGCAGGTGCTTGTCTACTGCCTCATGCCGAATCATGTGCACACCTGATCCTGGTCCTGGTCCCGTCCGTGCGCGGCTCTGTGCACGACCGGAGGACTGGCCGTGGTCCGAGCGCCCGAGCCCATCTGGCAGGAGCGGACGACGATCTCGTCAGCGTGCGTCCGCTGTTGGAGCTGATATCCGACTCGGATCGCTTCATCGGCGAGCCTGACGCCACGGACATCGCCCACCTTCTGCACGCGCATGCCGGCACCGGTCGCCCGCTCGGCCCGGATTCCTTATGTCGAAACTCTGGAGCAACGCCTCGGTCGCACTCTCAAGCCAAAAAAGCCGGGGCCGAAACCATCGCGACGAGACTCTAACACCCGGGACCTCTTTGAGCTGCTGGAACGGAACTAGGTAAACGGAGAGTAAGCCGGGTCCTTGCCATCGGTTAGGCTGACGTTTGTGTTCTCTGTTTGCCGCCTGGTTTCCCGGCGGTGCCACATGATCTCGGCCATACGACGGTTCGTTCCCGGCTCCTCGCAGAACCGGACTTGGAGTGTTACACCATCCGGCTCCCAGCTTGAGTCTTCCACCAAGGGACGGGGTAGAGGTCGTGAATGATCCGCGCCGTCGGGAGCATGGGCTTGATGACCGCGTAGAAGCGCTTCCAGGTCAACGAACGCCGTTGGCTGCGCCGGTTGAGCCATTTGAACAACAGGCCCGTCGCGGCGTAGAGGTAACCCGATACGCCCCGGCTATTGCCGCTCACACCGTAATACTGGATGTGTCCGCGCAGATGCCGGATCAGGTATGCCACCATCGCCCGTCCGCCTTGCGCCCGCAGCCCGCGCAAGCGCTCGTTCAAGAGCGCGAGCTTCTTGCGCACCCGCTTGCCGTCGGTCTTGCGCCCGACGACGAAACGCCCCGTCCGGCTCTTCCCGACATAATGGGTGAAGCCGAGGAAGCTGAAGGTCCGCGGTTCGGACGTCTCCGCCCGCGTCCGACCCAGCTGGTCGCTGCCGAAACGCAGCAGTGCCGTTTTGCTCGGCTCGACCTCCAGATCGAACTGCGCCAGACGTGCGGTCATCTTGGTGAGAAAGGCCCGTGCATCGCCTTCGTGCTCGAAGCAGGCCACATAGTCGTCGGCGTAGCGAATCAGGTACGCCCGTCCCGTGCACATTCCCGCAAACCGTTTCTCGAACCAGAGATCGAGCACATAGTGCAGGTAGATATTGCTGAGCACGGGCGAGACCAGACCCCCTTGCGGGGCGCCCTCTTCACTGGCCGTGAACGCGCCGTCTTCCATGATGCCGGCCTTCAGGAACCGTCGCACGATCCGCAACAGATTGGGATCGCCGATGCGGTGCTCCAGGAATTCCATGAGGTGGGAGTGTGACAAATGGTCAAAGAACCCTTTGATGTCCGCCTCCACGAACCACTGCGTGCGCCCGTTGGTGATCACTTCGGCCACCCGGCGCAGCGCATCGTGCGCACTGCGACCCGGCCGAAACCCGAACGAACAGTCCCGAAACTCCGGTTCCCAGATGGCCTGAAGAATGCGGCTGAGGCGATCTTGGACCAGGCGGTCCTCGAAGCTCGGCACCCCCAACGGCCGATAGCGGCCATCCCCTTTCGGGATATAGGTGCGCCGCACCGGCAGAGGCCGGTACCCCAGACGGCGAATCCGTGCCGACAGATCCTCCAGACGCGCGTCCAGACCCACTGCATAGTCGTCCTTCCTGACCCCGTCGACTCCGGGCGCCTTGCGTCCGTTCTGGCGCTCGAAGCTTTCGCGCAGCCCTTCCGGGTCAAACAACATGCCCATCAGGGACGTGAACCGCGTGTGCGGTTCCGCGCGCGCCTTCAGTGTGAAACGCTCAAGCTTGCTGGTCACGGTCAGAGTCCTCTCGGTGTAGGGCCGTGTTTCACTCTTGCGTTGTCTCAAACCGCCACCCCTTTGCTCGACCCGCATTACCGGGCGTCACAGCTCGTATGGGTGGCTCCGACTTCCGCGCATCACCGCCCGTGTTCTTG
The DNA here is from genome assembly GCF_003634315.1 of Thiocapsa rosea. Classification (NCBI taxonomy): domain Bacteria; kingdom Pseudomonadati; phylum Pseudomonadota; class Gammaproteobacteria; order Chromatiales; family Chromatiaceae; genus Thiocapsa; species Thiocapsa rosea. The sequence goes on along the minus strand of NZ_RBXL01000001.1, from coordinate 752,724 downwards.
CTTTCTACACTTGTTCACGGGTGCCCGCCTCCGGCGGACCGATGCGCGGATCTCCCTGGTGACCACGTGCTCTCGATGTCAGGCTCGATGTGGTCTCGGACCCCGGGGAGTTCCCGTGCCACTCGCCACAGCGCGTCACGGTCTGTTGCCTGCCGGGGGGACAAACCCGTCGGCACTCACCCATGTTCTTTTCGGGGCTCAATACCTTCAAGGTCGGCTCCACCCGTTACCCTTACACCTCGCCTGCTTTCGTGCCTACGCATCGACGCGCCTGTTACCAGCCGCGCCGCAAGGCTCGATACCGGGCTCGTGGCTAGCGATTACCCGGACGGGGGTCCCACCCGCTAGAATACGCAGCCTTGCCAGGCCGCACTGTCCCCGGAATTCCACCGTATCCGAAGCACACTGTCACCGCAATGCGTGTGTCGGCAGGGGGCGCCAGCGCCATCACCGCCTATAATGACACCGTCGATTCTCCATGTCGGACGCGCATCCTGTTCAAGGCTCGGACATGCATACGATCGTTGCTATCAAGCAGGAAGCCGACATAGCCAATGTCCGGATATCGGAACGCGCAGAGTGCGGGGCAGGGCGACCGGGAGGGCTCCGGATCAGAGGGCGATCGCCGGGCGATTTGCAGGGTTCGAAGGATGGCGGATCCTGGCGCTAACGGGGAAGCCCTGATGTCGGGTGACAGTTTGCTCAATTGCGGCTAGTGCTGTGGTGAGCTAAATCCTGTCGCCGGGATCGAGTGGCTGGAATGCGTCTGTTGGAGCATCGAACCGGAATTGAGTAAACTGCCCGTGGAATTGTCTACTCCGCAGCGGTCGAGGCGAAGGTTGCCAAGGCGACGAGGAGCACGAGGAAGCAGGGTGAGACTGAGGAAGGTCGCAGCTCGATTGATCTCCGCCGGATAAGGTGCGTTGCGTCGCCTGCGGCGACGTTTCGTGGGTGTCGAGGCACGAATCGCGAGAGTTTGCGTGGACTGAAAAGAGTATTCTGTGTGGCGAGAAACCGTGGTCCGTCCCTGGATTCCCCTCCAGCCTGCGCTCGCTCTGCTCACGACGGCTGAGCGGCAACGTTAGGTCAGCAGGCAACACTTGATCATGGATTTTGAATGGGATGAATCAAAAGCTGACGCTAACATCAGAAAGCATGGTGTCACATTTTGGGAGGCAACGGAGGTTTTCGGTGACGAACTGTCCTCTTTCGTATCCGATCCAGATCATTCGCAAGGAGAAGACCGTTTCCTCTTGTTTGGGAGATCACAAGGAGGTAGATATTTGGTAGTCTCCTTCACCGAACGCGCTGAGATTATACGAATCATCTCTGCGCGGCGCATGACGCCTACAGAGCGTAAAGCCTATGAGGAATGACCAAGAGATACGACCGGAATATCCTGCCGAACTGATTAAGTCCGGCACTCGTGGAAAATATGCTAGGCGATATCGTGAAGGCACCAATATCGTACTCATCGATCCAGAACTCAACAAGCTTTTCCCAAACGCTGAGGCCGTAAACCGTGCATTACGGGAATATGCTAAAGAACGCAAAATGCTGACCTAACAAGTTGCTCCACCGTGCGACCGGCGCCTTGATATCAGAAATGGGGTCAATACTTGACCCCATTCTCCGGTGCCCCCATTTTGCCCACTTGTGTCGCCTAACTGGCGAGCTTGACGCTAAGGACATCGCCCACCTTCTGCACGCGCATGCCGGCACCGGTCGACCGCTCGGTCCGGATTCCTTTGTCGAAACTCTGGAGCAACGCCTCGGTCGCACTCTCAAGCCAAAAAAGCCGGGGCCTAAACCATCGCGACGAGACTCTAACACCCGGGACCTCTTTGAGCTGCTGGAACGGGATTAGGTAAACTGTCCCCGGAATTCCACCGTATCCGAAGCACACTGTCACCGCAATGCGTGTGTCGGCAGGGGGCGCCAGCGCCATCACCGCCTATAATGACACCGTCGATTCTCCATGTCGGACGCGCATCCTGTTCAAGGCTCGGACATGCATACGATCGTTGCTATCAAGCAGGAAGCCGACATAGCCAATGTCCGGATATCGGAACGCGCAGAGTGCGGGGCAGGGCGACCGGGAGGGCTCCGGATCAGAGGGCGATCGCCGGGCGATTTGCAGGGTTCGAAGGATGGCGGATCCTGGCGCTAACGGGGAAGCCCTGATGTCGGGTGACAGTTTGCTCAATTGCGGCTAGTGCTGTGGTGAGCTAAATCCTGTCGCCGGGATCGAGTGGCTGGAATGCGTCTGTTGGAGCATCGAACCGGAATTGAGTAAACTGCCCGTGGAATTGTCTACTCCGCAGCGGTCGAGGCGAAGGTTGCCAAGGCGACGAGGAGCACGAGGAAGCAGGGTGAGACTGAGGAAGGTCGCAGCTCGATTGATCTCCGCCGGATAAGGTGCGTTGCGTCGCCTGCGGCGACGTTTCGTGGGTGTCGAGGCACGAATCGCGAGAGTTTGCGTGGACTGAAAAGAGTATTCTGTGTGGCGAGAAACCGTGGTCCGTCCCTGGATTCCCCTCCAGCCTGCGCTCGCTCTGCTCACGACGGCTGAGCGGCAACGTTAGGTCAGCAGGCAACACGTGATCATGGATTTTGAATGGGATGAATCAAAAGCTGACGCTAACATCAGAAAGCATGGTGTCACATTTTGGGAGGCAACGGAGGTTTTCGGTGACGAACTGTCCTCTTTCGTATCCGATCCAGATCATTCGCAAGGAGAAGACCGTTTCCTCATTGTTTGGGAGATCACAAGGAGGTAGATATTTGGTAGTCTCCTTCACCGAACGCGCTGAGATTATACGAATCATCTCTGCGCGGCGCATGACGCCTACAGAGCGTAAAGCCTATGAGGAATGACCAAGAGATACGACCGGAATATCCTGCCGAACTGATTAAGTCCGGCACTCGTGGAAAATATGCTAGGCGATATCGTGAAGGCACCAATATCGTACTCATCGATCCAGAACTCAACAAGCTTTTCCCAAACGCTGAGGCCGTAAACCGTGCATTACGGGAATATGCTAAAGAACGCAAAATGCTGACCTAACAAGTTGCTCCACCGTGCGACCGGCGCCTTGATATCAGAACTGGGGTCAATACTTGACCCCATTCTCCGGTGCCCCCATTTTGCCCACTTGTGTGGCCCAACTGGCGAGCTTGACGCTAAGGACATCGCCCACCTTCTGCACGCGCATGCCGGCACCGGTCGACCGCTCGGTCCGGATTCCTTTGTCGAAACTCTGGAGCAACGCCTCGGTCGCACTCTCAAGCCAAAAAAGCCGGGGCCGAAACCATCGCGACGAGACTCTAACACCCGGGACCTCTTTGAGCTGCTGGAACGGAACTAGGTAAACTGTCCCCGGAATTACAATTACCGGAATTACCGGAATTACCGGAATTACCGGAATTACCGGAATTACCGGAATTACCGGAATTACCGGAATTACCGGGACAGTTTGCTTAATTCCCTAGACGAGATGCTTCGGATCGATTAGAACACGAAGTGATGTTTCTGTGACTAAGCGATGGCGAAATTTCCAAGAGTGCGTTGTCCCGGTCGAGATGCTGATTGTCGAGAGAGTTCTATGTTTTGTGCTTCCACAGCCCTCAGCGAGGACTCGGTTTAAAATGCACTAATCGACATGTCTTAGCGGAAGCAGTCGGATTCTGTGGCGCCTTGGATCGATCGTAACCAATGCCCCGGAGTTGAGAGAATCCGCTGCTGTGATCAGGGTTTCCAAGACAGCATCTCCAACTGCATCGGGGACGATGTGCTGAACCCGAAGCTGTAGGACACTTGGAGCTGCCGCATTCGTTGTGAACAGCAGGGAGCCGAAATCCAAATCGTGTGTGAAGACGACATGGTCGTTCTCGCGGGCCCACGCCATGATGGCATCGTCGTCGGCCCGGATGTCTCCGATCCTGCTCCAATGGATTGCCTCGTGTCCGGCACCGCGGAGGAAGTCTTCCCAGACCTCCGGGATATTCATGTCCAGAACGATCTTCATGATGCCTTGAGCGGCACGTCATACTCTTCGGCCCGCCATGATGCATAGGCAAGGGCGGCATAGATGTCTTCCCTGTCCAGGCTGGGGTAGAGTTCCAGTACCCTTTCCATCGTTTCGCCCGATGCGAGCAAGCCGGTGATCGTACCGACCGTTATCCGAATCCCTCGAATACAAGGCTTGCCTCCCATGACCTTGGGGTCAATGGTGATGCGCTCTAGATCCGGAAAATTCATGTGGTGATCCTCTCGTTAACGCCAGCCTAGGAAGCTCGGCTTCCCGAGACCGGGAAGAAATAGGGGACGACGAGAAGTAGGTAACGTACCCAGATTCTTTGCCACACTTGCTATCTGTTCAAACGTTGATCCGATATCGTTCGTCGGGTCAAGCGAGGGTCGAGAAGGGGCGAAAACGGATCTGCCCATGTCGCAATGTGGGGCGAAGCGTGGGCGACAGGCGAAGATTCAGAAAAAAGACGAATCGGAATAGCGGGTTACAAAAACGATTGGCGGAGAGGGTGGGATTCGAACCCACGGAAGGCTTGCGCCTTCTCTTGATTTCGAGTCAAGCCCGTTCGGCCACTCCGGCACCTCTCCGAGATTGTCGGTCGTGCGAGTTGCTCGCTTTCGACAAGCTGACAAGTGTAAGTCGAGGAACCTTACTTGTCTATCGTCGGGAGCGTCTGTCGTCGGCGCCTGGCTTGGAAGAAGCCGCGCAGCGTCTCGCCGCAGGCATCGGCGAGGATGCCTCCGCGGCATCCGGTGCGGTGATTGAATCGCCCGTCCGACGGCAGGATGTCGAAGAGGCTCCCGCAGGCCCCCGCCTTTGGGTCCGATGCGCCGAAGACCACCTCGCCGACACGCGCATGGATGATGGCGCCGGCGCACATGACGCAGGGCTCCAGGGTGACGTAGAGGGTCGTGCCGGGAAGGCGATAGTTGCCGAGGCGTTGCCCGGCATCGCGCAGGGCCTGAATCTCGGCATGGGCGGTCGCATCATGTGCCCCGATCGGGCGGTTCCAGCCCTCGCCGATGAGCTCGTTGTTCAGGACCAGGACCGCGCCGACCGGAACTTCACCCTCGGCGGCCGCTCGGTGGGCCAGGGTCAGGGCCAAATGCATCCAGTGGTCGTCGGTCTCTTTCGAAGGATTCATCGATGGGTCAAACTATGCAGTTTCTTGACCATTCGGCAAGTTGTTCTTGCAGATCCTTGATCTCGGGGCAAAGACGAACCAATCGCGACCAGTTTCCAGGCAGAGCCCGCATCGCCTTTTTGCGGCCCTTTCCCGGGCAGTCGCTGCCGAGCGCATCGAGAAAAGGATCGCTGTACCGCTCTTTCGGATCGCAGTCCGCGCGCACCTCCGCCCAAGCTCCACCGATTTGCCCCGAGTGCAGTGCAAGCATCCAGACTTCGACTTCCTGCACGGCGAGACAAGTCAGGATTCGGTCGCGGTGCTCTTGTTCGCGATCATCGGCGCGCTCCTTGTTGTGATGGCGATTGCAGTCGAGATCCACGATCAACAGGAAGACGTCGATCATCGGGTTGTCGTCGATGATTTCCGCGATCGTCTTGGGATCCAACGCCTGGTCGACGCCCCGAAGGTGCGGGTCGCGCAACACATCGACACGCACCTTGCGCCCGATCTCTTGGGAGATCCGCTCCACGACGGGTTTGATGATGTACTGATCGTGGGTTGGGTCTTCGCGGATGATCAAGACCTTCACAAGGCTCGCTCTAGCCAGCCGGTCGAGAAAAGGCGATCGACAGCGGCTCGGTCGGCAACCGCTTCGAAATCCTTCAGATCTCTGAGGCGACGGGCGATTGTGCCTTCCTCTTCGGGAACGCGGCCGAAAACAACCGCATTGCCGAGGCTCTCGTCGCAGAGGTGTTGGAGCAGCCACGGGGAGTGGGTTGTGGCCAGCACCTGGATACCGCGATCTCTCGTGACATGCTCCAAGAGCTCGACCAGAAGATGAATGCGCGTCGGGTGAAGGCCATTTTCGATCTCCTCGATCAGGACCATCGAGCCCTCGGGAGCCGTGATCAGGGCGGCCAGAATGCCGAGGAAGCGGAGTGTCCCGTCGGATAGGCTGCGAGCACTGATCGGCATTCCGTTCGTCTCGATGACCTGGAGCAAGACCTCCTGCTGCGCGTTTTCGTCGAAACGGATATCGGTGATCGCCGGTCCGCAAAGCTCGGAGAGCCAATCGATGAGGTCGGCTTTTTTGTCGCTGTCTTGGCAGTATCTGCGAAGTACCGGGGAGATATTCTCTCCTTGTTCGCCCAAGTCCCGGGTCTGGATGGCTTGATAAGCGCGCATGCGCGCAGGACTGATATCGAGGAAGAGGGAACTCCTCATGGCCACAGCCAATCGGATGCTGTCCATGGCAACGCGTTCGTGTGCGCCGTCCACTCTCAGCGTGTGAATCTGACCGAGGACACTGCGTGCAGCATCACAAACCGACGTAGTGCGTCTTCCGGGGTTCTCCGGCAAGAGGTCGGTCAAGATCGGGACGAAGTCTGTGCTGCGGGGCTGCGGCGATGGACTGGACCCGCCGGTTGCAAAGAGCTGATTACCTTCGTCGGTATCCGTCAGGCGTTCGTCGATCAGAAGGACCTGGTCCTCGGTTCGGCACTTGATTCGATGGGCGAGCCGCACCTCGGGATAGTCGAAGACCCCTACAAGTCTCTGGGCCTCTGCCTCCCGCATGAGAGGGTCACGACGGCAAAGGCTCCAAACCGTCGAAAGTCCAAAGCTGTTGCCGTGACAGAATGCGACCTCGTGAATCCCGCCCCGTATCCCCGGCCAGGCTTCCCGTCCGGCCTCCCAACGAGGAAGGAGTATTTCGGTGAAGGGGTGACCGAGTCCGACGCCCTGAAGAAATCGAATCGCATCGAAGAGATTGCTCTTACCCGAGGCGTTTGCGCCAACCAACAGGGTCAGCGGCGCAAGCGGGATCGTCTGATCTCGGAAGCTTTTGAAATCGTTCAGCTGGATGGATGTCAGCATGGTGCTCTGCGGGATCGCGTCGACTGTTTGGTCGGATGATCGTTCGTTTTTGTCGAGGGCTAAGCAGAACTCGAATCACGATCCCTTGCCGACGGCCGGGCACGATGCGGAATGCTTGACGCATCTCTTGGGGGTCGGAGCAGGGATGATGGGTTTCGCCGCGCTCTACCCATCCTACGCCGGCGGGTCTTGTTTGATTAGATCCTTCTATGCCGCGCGCTCACTCCCACTCGATCGTCCCCGGCGGTTTGCCGGTGATGTCGTAGACGACGCGGGAGACGCCGGGGACCTCGTTGACGATCCGCCGGCACACCAGGTCCAGGAAGTCGTAGGGGAGGTGCGCCCAGCGCGCCGTCATGAAGTCGAGTGTTTCGACCGCACGCAACGCGATCACGTGGGCATATTGGCGCTTGTCGCCGACGACGCCGACGGAGCGCACCGGCAGGAAGACGGCGAAGGCTTGGGAGACCTGATCGTAGAGGTCGGCGCGGCGCAGCTCTTCGATGAAGATGTGGTCGGCCTTGCGCAGGGTGACGGCGTCGTCCTTTTGGACTTCGCCCAGGATGCGCACGGCGAGGCCGGGACCCGGGAAGGGGTGACGATAGACCATCTCGGAGGGCAGGCCGAGCTCGATGCCGATCTTGCGAACTTCGTCTTTGAAGAGCTCGCGCAGGGGCTCGACGAGCTTGAGGTTCATCTCCTCCGGCAGCCCGCCTACGTTGTGGTGGGATTTGATGACCGTGGCCTTGCCGGATTTGGCGCCGGCGGATTCGATCACGTCCGGGTAGATGGTGCCTTGGGCGAGCCATTGCACATTGGCGAGCTTGCTCGCCTCGTCGTCGAAGACCTCGATAAAGGTGTTGCCGATGATCTTGCGCTTCTGCTCCGGGTCGGTCACGCCCTTGAGCCGGCCGAGGAAGCGGTCTTCGGCATCGACCCGGACCACCCGCACGCCCATGTGGCGCGCGAAGGTGCTCATGACCTGATCGCCCTCGCCGAGCCGCAGCAGTCCGTTGTCGACGAAGACGCAGGTCAGCTGGCTGCCGATGGCGCGGTGCAGCAGGGCGGCGACGACGCTGGAGTCCACGCCGCCCGAGAGTCCGAGCAGGACGGCGTCGCTGCCGACCTGAGCGCGCACCTTGGCGATGCTGTCTTCGATGATGTTGCCGGGGGTCCAGAGACGGCCGCAGCCGCAGATCGCGTGAATGAAGCGTTCGATGACCCGCTGGCCCTGGCGGGTGTGGGTCACCTCCGGGTGGAACTGCACGCCGTAGAAGCGGCGCTCCTCGTCGGCGATGCCGGCCAAGGGCGCGTTGGCGGTCTCTGCGATGACCTGAAAGCCCGCGGGGAGGGTCTCGACCCGGTCGCCGTGGCTCATCCAGACGTCCAACAGTCCGTAGCCCTCGGGGCTGGTGTGGTCCTCGATATCGCGCAGCAGGCGCGAGTGGCCGCGTGCACGGACCTGCGCATAGCCGTACTCGCGATGGGTCGAAGGCGCGACGCTGCCGCCGAGCTGCGCGGCCATGGTCTGCATGCCGTAACAGATGCCCAGCACGGGCACGCCCAAATCGAACACCAGAGGATCCGCGCGGGGCGTCTCGTCCTCATGAACGGACTGGTGACCACCGGATAGAATAACGCCGCTCGGTGCAAACTCCCGGATCGCCGACGCCCCCATGTCATGCGGATGCAACTCGCAATAGACCCCCGCCTCGCGCACGCGCCGCGCGATCAGTTGCGTGTACTGCGACCCGAAGTCGAGAATCAGAATGCGGTCGGCGTGAATATTGGTCATGATTGGGTGACGGTTCCGAAAGGGGGGGCGGGGGTAGAGAGAGGAAATCGGTGATCGGTCGCAACGGCATCTTTAAGGTGATTTCCGGGAATCGATATCCCGCTTGGTATGTTTGGAAGACCGGTAGGGGCGAATAAATTCGCCCCTACATGCAGGTCGTTCCATTCCCGAAAATCACCTCACAGTACGCCGGGAAAACCCTCAGAAAGCATCTTGATGTCATGCGCCGGATTGCGCCCCAAGCGCAATCCGGTGCATGACATCAATTGTCGATGCGATAATTCGGCGCTTCTTTCGTAATCTGCACGTCGTGGACATGCGACTCGCGCATCCCCGCTGCGCTCACCCGCACGAACTGCGGTTTGGTGCGCATCTCCTCGATCGTCGCGCAGCCGGTGTAGCCCATACTCGAGCCCAGACCGCCGACCAATTGATGGATGACGTTCAGCACGCTGCCCTTGTAGGGCACACGCCCTTCGATGCCCTCCGGGACCAGCTTTTCCTTTTCGGTATCTTCCTGGAAGTAGCGATCGCTCGACCCCTCGTTCGAGCCCATGGCGCCGAGCGAGCCCATCCCGCGATAGGACTTGTAGGAGCGTCCCTGATAGATTTCGACCTCGCCCGGAGCCTCGTCCGTGCCGGCAAAAAGCCCGCCGATCATGACGCTGTGGGCCCCCGCGGCGATGACCTTGGCGACGTCTCCGGAGAAACGCAGACCGCCGTCGGCGATCAGCGGCACACCCGTGCCCTCCAGCGCCTCGTTGACGTTGGAGACCGCCGTGATCTGCGGGACGCCGACACCGGCGACAATGCGCGTGGTGCAGATGGACCCCGGGCCGATCCCGACCTTCACCGCATCGGCCCCTGCGTCGACCAGTGCTCGGGCCGCATCCGCCGTCGCGATGTTTCCGCCGATGACCTGAACCTCGGGGTAGCGGACCTTCACCCACTCGACGCGATCCAGCACACCCTGGGAATGCCCGTGGGCCGTATCGACCACGATCACGTCCACCCCGGCCTCGACCAGGGCGGCGACGCGCTCGTCAGTTCCCTTGCCGACGCTCACGGCCGCACCGCAGCGCAACCGCTCTTGGGCGTCGCGCGAGGCCTTCGGGAAGTCCTTCGCCTTCTGGATGTCCTTGACCGTGATCAGGCCGCGCAGCTCGAAGCGGTCGTTGATCACCAGGACCTTCTCGATGCGGTGCTCGTGCAGAAGCCGCTGGACGTCCTCGCGACTTGCGCCTTCGCGTACCGTGACCAAACGTTCGTGCGGGGTCATGATGGTCGAGACCGGCTCGAACATGCGGGTCTCGAAGCGCAGATCGCGCCCCGTGACGATCCCGACCAGCAGGCCGTTTTCCGTGACCGGCACGCCCGAGATGTTGTGCGCGTGGGTCAGCTTCATCACCTCGCCGATGCTGGTTCCGGGACCGACCGTGATGGGGTTGCGGATGATCCCGCTCTCGTAACGTTTGACCGCCATGACCTCGCGGGCCTGGCGCTCGGCGTTCATGTTTTTGTGGATGATCCCGATGCCGCCTTCCAGCGCCATTGCGATCGCCAGGCGTGCCTCGGTGACCGTATCCATCGCGGCCGACACAAGGGGAATCTTCAGCGAGATTTCGCGGGTCAGCTTGGTCTGAAAATCGACCTCGTTCGGGAGCACCCGCGAGTGCGCCGGAACAAGGAGGACGTCGTCGAAGGTGAGTGCTTCCTGGATCAGGCGCATGTGGAGGCTCCGCAATCAGTGACCAGAACAGGAAAGTAACCCGAAAGTATAGAATTTCAACGGGCGGAGGTAAACTCCATAGGACGTCAAGTCAACGACGACGATGGAAACGACGTCGACGTTACGAAGCTTTTGATTGCGAATCCTGCCTATGCCGCTCGAACGACCTGTCCGCGCCCTCGACGATTACCGCGATATCTACAGCGTCGCCCGCTTGGCGAGCGAGGTGCGTGCGGTGCTCGACGGGAGCTTTCCCGTGCTTTGGGTCCAAGGCGAGCTGTCGAATCTGGCGCAGCCGGCCTCCGGTCACATCTATTTCACGCTCAAAGATGCGGCGGCGCAGGTCCGGTGTGCGATGTTTCGCCCTAAGCGGATGCTCCTGAATTTCCGTCCGACGAACGGTCAAGAGGTGTTGGTTCGCGGCCGGGCGACGCTCTTCGAGCCGCGCGGCGATTTTCAGTTGGTCATCGATCACATGGAGCCGGGCGGCGAGGGTGCGCTCCGGCTCGAATTCGAGCGGCTGAAGCGCACGTTGGCCGCGGAGGGTTTATTCGACGAGGCCGCCAAGCGGCCGATTCCGGCCTTTCCAAAACGGGTCGGTCTAATCACCTCGCCCACCGGGGCGGCGGTGCGCGACCTGCTCGCCGTCTTGAAGCGCCGGTTCGCGGCCTTGCCCGTGGTCATCTATCCGGCTCAGGTGCAGGGCGAGGCCGCTCCGGCGTCCCTGCTCGCCGCGTTGGCGGCGGCGAATGCCCGCGCCGAGTGCGACGTGCTCATCCTGGCCCGCGGCGGCGGCTCGCTCGAAGACCTCAACGCCTTCAACGACGAGGCCCTGGCGCGCGCGATCCGCGCCTCCGCCATCCCGGTCGTCACCGGGGTCGGCCACGAGAGCGACATCAGCATCGCCGATCTGGTCGCGGACCGACGCGCGGCGACCCCTTCGGCCGCAGCCGAGCTGGTGGCGCCCTCGGGCGATCATCTGCGCCATCGTCTGGTCGCCTTGACCCGGCGTCTGGACGCGGCCCATGCGCGTCACCGGGTGGCCGCGCGCCAACGGTTGAGCGCCGTCGCGCGTCATTTGGCCTTGCTCCACCCGGCCGCGCGACTGCAGCAGCGCGCGCAGCGTCTGGATCAGCTCGAGCAGCGCCTGGTCTCGCTCCTGTCGAATCGGCTGGCGCGGGCGCAGGCTCGATTGCGCCCGGCGACTGCGCGCCTGGTGTTCGCGTCGCCCGGGCGACGTCTGGAGGGGCTCGGCATCGCCGTCGCTGCGCTCGCCGAGCGTCTTGCCCGCGCAAGGACACGGCTCGCCGAGACCCGGCGCGAGCGGTTGATGCGCGCCGTCGCCGGCTTGGAGGCCCGCAGCCCCCTGGCGACACTCGCCCGCGGCTACGCCATCGTCACCCGCCTGCCGGACGGCGAGATCGTGCGAGCACCCGAGGAAGCTCCCCCCGGCACACGCATCGAGGCACGCCTCGCGATGGGCCGTCTCAGGGCAATCGTTGAACCCGAAAACGACAATTGGCATGCGTGACACCGCAGAGCGGGTGTCACGAGATCCTTGGGGTTCGGGTGGCTGGTCTCATGAAAAATCATAAACCGCGTCACCGCAGACCTCGCCCGTCCCCGGGACCCCGAGCGCCCGCTCGATCCTCGCAAGTCACGCAGGACGCGGTTTATTTTCAGAGGTTGTCGGGGCGATCCGCATACCCTGTCATCTCCAAGTAGCCGCGTCCGATCTCCCGCTCCCGCTCCCGCTCATACACCTTGACCGCACCTTCCCAATAGACGATGCCGGTCGAGCGTCGGCCGTCGAGTTCCTGGTCGTCCATCAGGGGTTCCAGGCGGAGTGTTCGGCCATCGAGCTCCAGGGTCCATTTGACCGGGTACTCGGCACCCGTGCGGGGGGATTGCCAGCGGCGCCGAGGGAGAAAACGCACCTGTTCCGGCGTGAGGATCCGCGCAGGCTCGGTACCCTCCTGCAGCGTCGCGGCCGCCCAGAGCGGCGAGTCGTCGTCCCGACGCATCCGAAACGCCATCAGCGAGCCGCCGTCGTGCAGGTTGATGCCGATCCAGTCCCAGCCTCGCGCCTGCGCGGGCATGATCTCACTCGACCACTCATGATCGAGCCAGGCGTGTCCGCTGACCTTCATGTCAGCCCCCTCGATGCGGATACGTCCGTCGACGGCGAGCTGCGGGCGGCTGTAGTAGTAGCTCGCGTTGTTCGGGTCCGGCGTCTTCTGGCTGAAGCCGTCGCGGCCGTTGAGGACGGGCGGGCCGGGCGGCACCAGCGCGAGGTCCAGGTCGAAGGCGTCGGACGTGATGCGGGTCCGATACTGCGTGCCCTCCTCATCCAGCACCAACTCCCAATCGCCGATCCAGGCGCGGGTCCGCCCGACAGCGGCACCGGCCAGTGGGTCGAGCGCGCGTTCGACGCGCTCGGCATGGATCAGGGCTCCGCTGGCCGGATCGGCGATCGCCGCATGGGCCAGGATGAGCTGGCGCGGTGCGAAGCGGCTCGGATTGTCCGCGCCGATGCCGGTCCCGACCCGAAAGAAGGTGACCTGGAAGCCGCGATCGGTGCCGGCCTCGTCGGTCAGCCAGCCGGTGATGTACCACCATTCGGTGCGGAAATCCGGATGCGCGCCCGTGTCCGCGGGAAAGGCCAAGGGGCGCCCCTCGACCACCGGGGCAAAGTCGCTCGCCGAGACGCCCGAGATCGGCCAGCAGAGCATCAGGACCAGCGCAAGCTGCCACGCGCGCATCACCAATCCTCCCGCACCGCGAGTACCGCGTCCTGCCGCATCGCCTGTTGACCCGCGAGTCGGGCGGCGAGCGCGGCGAGCAGGATCATCGCCAGGCCGAAGATCAGCAGCAGGCCGAACGGAAGCTGCATGTCCATGCTCCAATGAAAACTCTGCGGATTGATGACCTGGATCAGTACCAGCGCGATCGCCCCGCCGGCGATCAGTCCGACGCCGACGCCGACCGCGGCGGTCAGTGCCGCCTCCAAGGCCAACAGCGTCCCGATCCTGCGCCGCGGCAGACCCAGGTGACGCAGGATCCCGAACTCCTTGCGACGACTTGTCGCAAGCGCGGCGAAGGTGGTGCCGATGCCGAAGAGACCGATCGTCACCGCGACCGCCAGCATCAGATAGGTCGCCAGGAAGGTGCGATCGAAGACCTGGAGGATCATGCTGCGCAGCTCGTCGGGCAGGATCATCTCGCTGACCCGGTCGCCGAGGGTTGCGCGGATAGCGGTCATGACACCGACGGGATCCGTCCCGCGCGTCAGGGTCAGGCCCAGATCGTTGGTGCGCCGATCGCCGGTCAAGGCGCGGAAGGTCGCAAGCTCGATCACCGCCGCCCCCTGTTGGCGTGCGTAGTCCCGCCAGATGCCCACGATGCGAAAGCCCTGCAGCTGCTCGCCGATGGGCAGGGCGAGCGGATCCCCGACCCCGAGGCCCAGCCGATCGGCCAGGGCCTCCGAGATCCAGGTCGGCGGATCCGTGCCCGGCCCGGCGGGCGGATCCAGCGTGCCGGCGACGAGCGGAAGGCCGGAGGTGTCCTGCACCGGGCGAGCGATCAGCGCGATCGCCTCGCGCACCTCGGCGAGGCGCAGGCTCTCGAAGCGCACCGGGCGCACCGCCTCGACGCCCGGCAGCGCGGCAACGCGGGCCACGGCGTCCGGGTCCAAATAGCCGCTTGCGCCCGAGTCGGATGCGCGCAGATAGAGATCGGCGGGGAGCATCCGGGTCAGCCAGTCGTCGAGCGAGTCGCGGAACGAGTCGACCATGATGGCCATCGAAACCGCCAGGGCGACGCTGGCGACAACCCCCACACCGGCCACGACCGCCTGCCCCGGGGCAGCGGCGAGTCGCGCCCGCGCCAACCGGATCACGAGCGAGCCCCGCACGGGCAAGAGACGCATCGCACCGACCGTGGCGCCGGGGATCGCGAGAACGGCAGCGACCAAGATGAGTGCGACGGCGAGATAGCCGAACACAGGAACACCGCCGACCGGCGGCAGCAGACACAGCAGAGCGGTCAGGATCAGGACGATCAGGGTCGCACCCCAGCGCGGACGCGCCCGATAGACCTCGGCCTCGTCGCCCGCCCGCAGCCCGCGGGCGGGCACCATCCGGGCGGCCTCGCGTGCCGGCAGCCAGGCGCCGGCCACGCCCGCGAGCACGCCGAGCCCGAGATAGGCCAGGGTCAGCACCGGCTCGACGCGCAGCTGCGGGGCGACGCCTCGAAAGAACCCTGCGCCCAGATCGCCGCCGATCAGACTGAAGGCCAGCGCGGTCAGCAGATAGGCCAGGATCACGCCGATCACGCCGCCGACCAGCCCGAGCAGTGCGCCCTCCGCCAGCAACCCGCGCCTCAGGCTGCCGCGGTCGAGCCCGAGCGCGCGCAGGAAGGCGAATTCGCGGCGCCGTCGCACGACCGCGAGCCACTGGGTCGAGAAGACCAGGAAGCCGCCGGTCAAAAGTGCGATGGCCGCCAGCATGGTGAGATTGACCCGATAGGCGCGCGACACGCCCGTGACCTCGGAGGCGGTCTCCTCCGGGGTCAGCAGGGTGACGCCCGGCGGCAGCAGGGAGCGCAGCTGCTCCTGCGCCGGCCCGCGTTCGATCCCCGGGGCGAGACGCAGGTCGATCCGGGTCAGGAGACCGATCCGATCGAAGGTCTGCTGCGCGCCGGCGATGTCCATCACGGCCAGCACCTGCCCGACGCCGGCCCCGGGCACGGCGCCTGCGACCCGCAGACGCGCCTCGCCGAGTCCGACCTGGACCGCAACCGCATCCCCGGCATCGAGCCCGAGACGCGTGCCCGCGGCAGGGCTCAAAAAGACGGCATCGGGTTGGAGTGCAGCCAGTCGATCCGGCCGATCCGCGTCGGACCCTTCGGCATCGTTGCTATCCGCTGCTGCCGTCACGCCGACGGGCAGCAACGAGGGCGTGACCTGCGCGACGCGAAACAGATCGATCCCGAACACCCGCAGCGTCTCGTCGCGACCCGGCAGCCGGGCTTGAATCTCGAGGAGCGGACTCGCCGCGGCCACCGTCGGATGCAGGGCGATCCGTGCATAGACCGCATCGTCGAAGCCGCTGCGCGGTCCGACCACCTGAAGATCCGCCTCGCCGCTCAGCAAGCGCATCCCGCGGCCGAGCTCGTCGAGCGCGGCGGCATGGATGAGCTGCACCGCCAGCCCGAGCGCCACGCCGAGCGCGATTGCGAGCAGCGACAACGCGGTCGCGAGGCGTCGGCGCCGAAGACTGGCGAGAAAGACATGCCGCACTGCAGCGCCGGTACCGGATCCGAGGAGGCCCATCGTCTTATCCCGCATCCTCGACCAGGCCGCTCGCGGTCAGCCGCAGGATCCGGTCGGCATGGGCGGCCGCCGCGCGCGAGTGGGTGACCAGGATCCCGATCGCTCCGGCGTTGTGGATGCCCTCGAACAGCAGCTTGAGCACGCCCTGTGCGCGTTCGGGGTCGAGGTTTCCGGTCGGCTCGTCGCAGAGTACGACCGCCGGCGCGTGCACCA
Source organism: Thiocapsa rosea (assembly GCF_003634315.1). Classification (NCBI taxonomy): domain Bacteria; kingdom Pseudomonadati; phylum Pseudomonadota; class Gammaproteobacteria; order Chromatiales; family Chromatiaceae; genus Thiocapsa; species Thiocapsa rosea. The sequence continues at coordinate 736,620 of NZ_RBXL01000001.1, read as the reverse complement.
ATGCGCGTGCGATGGCGACACGCTGCAGCTCGCCGCCGGAGAGATGACGCGGCCAGTCGTCGCCGCGCCGACCCAATCCGACCCGCTCGAGCATGGCGCGGGCGCGCCGGTCGGCGACGGCCTCCTTCTCGTCGAGCAGCCATAGCGGCAGGGCGACGTTCTGGGCCAAGGTCAGATGCGGCAGGACATGGAACGCTTGGAACACGAACCCCAGCTCGCGCCGACGCAGCCGCGAGCAGGCGTCCTCGTCGAGCGCGGTCACCTCCGTGTTCCGCAGTCGGATGCGACCGCCGTCGACCGGCTCGAGACCCGCGATGCAGTTGAGCAGGGTCGACTTGCCCACGCCGGACTCGCCCATCACGGCGACCGACTCGCCCGGCGAGAGGGCCAAGGAGACCTGCTCGAAGAGTGGGTGATCCAGGGAGGTGTCGAAACGCTTCGAGAGGTTTTCGATGGACAGCATCGGTGATCGATCGTGGTGAGTGGTGAGTGAATAAAAACGAGATCTTGAACAGTGATTTAAACCGCGCCCAACGCGGTATGCGATGTTTTTGGATGGGGTCGGCCCCGGCAGACTTGATGACCGCTGGAGCTGGCGCGGTTTAAAGTATTAAAAAATATATAAATTTTAAACCGCGTCTCTGCTAAGGACTGTGGATGCAAGAAACCTTGAACTCACTCGAAAATCAGCATCTCGCTCTGGATGCGGTTTAGATGCCGGGACGCCGAAAAGCCGGCGCGTACTGAGTACACATCAGGGCATGGGCGGGCGCCATTCTATCCGGTATCGGGTCGAGGCGGCCCGCGAAAACCCTTTGCGTCCTTCGCGCCTTTGCGTTTCAAATTGACCCGCTTCCGCCGGCTGCCGACAGCGATCCGAGCCGCAGCCGATGCGACTAAGGAGATGATCCATGAGGGTTCAGGTCCTGCAACACGTCCCGTTCGAGGACATCGGCGCGATGGCGCCTTGGTTGGCGTCGCGTGGCGTGACCCCGGCCTACACGCGCTTCTATGGCGACGGCCTGCTCCCGCCGGTCGCCGGCCTCGACCTGGTCATCGTGATGGGCGGTCCGATGAGCGTCAACGACAAGGCGCAGTTGCCTTGGCTGCGCGCCGAGAAGCAGTTTTTACGCGAGGCGATCGCCCACGGGGTTCGCGTGCTGGGGGTCTGCCTTGGTGCGCAACTGATCGCCGACGCACTCGGTGCCCGCGTCTATCCCAACGTCGAGAAGGAGATCGGCTGGTTCCCGATTTTTGGGGGTTCCGAGGACGCCGCCCCGGGTGAAGCTTGCTGCCGCTTTCCGGCCGAAAGCCGGGTCTTCCACTGGCACGGCGAGACCTTCGATCTACCGCCCGGCGCAGTGCGACTGGCGCGCAGCGCGGCGTGCGAGAATCAGGCGTTCCGCATCGGCCGACAGGTGGTCGGGCTCCAGTTCCACCTGGAAACCACGCCGGAGAGCGCCGCGGCGATCCTCGATCACTGCAGGGACGAGTTGGTTCCCGCACCTTGGATCCAGTCCGAGGCGGCCATTCGCGGGGTCGATGCGGCCGTTTATGCCGAGGCCAATCGTCTGATGGGCACAATCCTGGATGATCTCGTCGGATCGGCGAGCCCCTGATTCGGCCAAGTGACGGATCAAAATGAAGTGTTTCATGTTGATTCCGGATCGCTGCCGAGTGTCCCCGAGTCCCCGTGATTCCCACGTATCGATGCCGCACCACGAGCTTCAACCATACCGGAAGAGGTGACACACCGATGGAGATCCCGAGCTTCCTCGTGCAGTGGCCGTTGCAGGCCGTGCTCGCGATCGTTGCGGGCCTCATCATCCTGATCGCTCCGCGTGTTCTCAACTACGCCGTGGCGACCTATCTGCTCGCAATCGGGGCCCTCGGGCTCCTGCTGGTCTACCAGGGGCAGGCCATGAAGGCGCAGACCATCATCGCGCTGGTCGCCGGTGTGCTCATCTTGGTTAAGCCCAACATCCTCAACTATGTCATCGGGATCTATCTGATCCTCGTCGGATTACTCGAGGCCGGTGTCATTCGCGTCTAAACCGCGTCCGGAGCGGTATGCGTCGTTTTTGGATCGAAGATGCCTCGGCGAGATCTTTCAACGTCCGAGCTGACGCGGTTTAGGATTTTAAAAAACCAAGAACTTTAAGCCGGACCCCGCTGAGGTTCGGGGAGTGCGCTCACCATTGGACTCGCCCGGGACTCAGCATCTCGCTCCGGACGCGGTTTGATCGTTCATGCGGTGCGGGTCGATCGCCCGGCAGGGCGCTTCGCTGCAGCCTTGCGCGTCGTTACGCTGCGTGCCGGCAACCCGAGGATCGTCGATGACGGCTTGAACTCGCGGGACGGCAATGCCAGACTCCCGCAGCTTCCAACGACGATCCTGTGGTTATGGACCTGAACTTTCTCGACTTCGAACAGCCCATCGCCGAGCTCGAGGCCAAGATCGAAGAGCTGCGGCTCGTCGGCTTCGACAACGAGCTGAATATCCAAGAAGAGATCGAGCGGCTTCATACCAAGTGTGTCGCGCTGACCGATTCCATCTTCTCCGCGCTCAGCCCTTGGCAGATCTCGCAGCTCTCGCGGCATCCGCAGCGGCCCTATCTTCTCGACTATGTGCGGCGGATCTTCGACGAGTTCCATGAGCTGCACGGCGATCGGGCCTTCGCGGACGATCCCGCCATCATCGGCGGGTTGGCCCGGATCGGGGGTCGGCCGGTCATGGTCATCGGCCATCAGAAGGGCCGCGACACCAAGGAGAAGATCCTGCGCAACTTCGGGATGCCGCGTCCCGAGGGCTATCGCAAGGCGCTGCGTCTGATGGAGATGGCCGAGCGCTTCGACCTGCCGATTCTCACCTTCATCGACACGCCCGGTGCCTATCCGGGTGTCGGTGCCGAGGAGCGCGGCCAGAGCGAGGCGATCGCACGCAACCTTCGCGAGATGTCCAGGCTGCGCACCCCCATCCTCTGCACGGTCGTCGGCGAGGGCGGCTCGGGAGGCGCCTTGGCCATCGGTGTCGGCGACTGGTTGGGCATGCTGCAGTTCAGTACCTACTCGGTCATCTCGCCCGAGGGCTGCGCATCGATCCTCTGGAAGAGCGCCGACAAGGCCCAGCTTGCCGCCGAGGCGATGGCCATCACCTCGGACAAGCTGCTCGAGCAGGGTCTGATCGATCAGATCATCAAGGAGCCGCTCGGCGGCGCCCACCGCAACCCGGAGGCGACCGCGGCCTCGATCAAGGCCGCCTTGGTGGCGCGTCTCGACGAGCTGTGCGGGACCGACCCGGATGTCCTGATCGCCGGGCGTTACAAGCGCTTGATGGGCTACGGCAAGTTCAAGGACGAACGCCCGGCGCCGCGGTGAGGCCATGACCGGGCGTGTCCCGGAGCGCTTGGCCGAGGCGCTGTGCCGACTCGGCCCGTTCGGAGACTGCTGGGTCGCCTTCAGCGGCGGAACGGATTCGACGGCGTTGCTTCACGCCGCTGCCGCCCGAGCCGATGACGTGCCCGGCACACTGCGGGCGATTCACATCGACCACGGTCTCCAACCCGACTCGCCCCTGTGGGCCGATCACTGTCGCCGCATCTGCGACGTACTCGGGGTGCCTCTCGTGGTGCGCTGTCTGCATCTCAAACCCATCCCCGGAGAGAGCCTCGAGGCGACGGCGCGCGAGGCACGCTATCGCGCGCTCGCCGCGGTGCTGCGGCCGGGCGATCTCATGCTGACGGCCCACAATCAAGACGATCAGGCCGAGACGCTGCTGCTCGCACTCTTGCGCGGGAGCGGGGTGCACGGGTTGGCGGCGATGCCGCGCGAGTCCGAGCTTGGCCAGGGCCGTCTGGTGCGGCCACTGCTGGATGTCCCGAGGGCGACGCTGGCGCAATATGTCCGCTTCTTCGGGCTGTCGTGGATCGAGGATCCGAGCAACGCATCGCTCCGGATGGACCGCAATTATCTGCGCAACAGGGTTGTCCCCGTGCTGAGGGCGCGCTGGCCGGGACTCTCCGCGACCCTCTCCCGCAGTGCGGGTCATTGTGCCGAGGCGGCTCACCTGGTTGATGGTCTGGCGTCGGAGCTGATGGACAGGTGCGCCGGCGCGCATCCGGGCACACTCGGGATTCGGGCGCTCGGCGGGTTGGGGGGCTCGCGACGCAAGGCCGTATTACGCCTGTGGCTGCGTCGCCGCGGCTTCGCGCTGCCCGACGCGCGCCATCTCGAACGCATCCTCGACGAGGTCCTTCCGGCTTGTGCGGATGCCGATCCGCTGGTCGCCTGGTTCGGTTGCGAGGTACGTCGCTATCGAGACGACCTCTTCGCCCTCGCGCCCTTGCCGCCGCCTCCCGGCGCATTGATGATCCGTCGAGCGCCGAGCGGGGTACCGCCCGTGCTCGCGCTTCCGAAGGGGCTCGGGTGGCTGCAATGGGCGGACGCGAGCGGCGGCTCGGAGCAGGCGAGACGGGCGGAGATGGCCACAACCACAAGGGTGTGCTTCGGCTCGATCGGGCAGACCTGCCGGCCGCGGCCGACATCCCGCCGCCGTACCCTCAAGAACCTCTTTCAGGAAACCGGGATCCCGCGCTGGTTGCGCCCCTACGTCCCCTTGGTGTTCTCGGGCGAGACCCTGATCGCCGTGGCCGGTGTGTGCGGATGCTGCGACGAGTCACGGGACCAGGCTGCACATGAGATACCGCAATGGCTCGGCCATCCTTGGGAAGACCTCGGTCTCTTTCGACATCGGGCCGAGTGACCGCTGCGCCAGGCACCACAACGGCAATTTCCGGTCGCACAAAGGGCGTTGTCACGCACGAGGCCGAAAACACATCCGACCCGAGAGGATCGCTCGGCACGCGACTCAGTAGAGTGCATTCATCATCTTGGCGCGATACCCGGCGACCAGGTCGCCGCCGCCGAGCAGATCGAAGACTGCAAGCATCCCTTTGCGTCCGGCGTCGTCCTGAAACGCGCGATCGCGTTTCATGAGGGTCAGTAGATTTTCGAGCGCGGACGCGTAATCACCGCGCAAGACCTGGTGCGCGGCGAGCTGGTAGCGGGCCAGGCTGTCCTTGGGGTCCTCGGAGAGTCGCGCGATCAGCTCCGCTTCCGGCGGTGCATCCTCGAGCGCCGTCGCGAACCGCAGCTGTCCTCGCAGCGCCAAGACCTCGGGCTCGCCTGCAAGCTCGATCGGGAGCTTGTCGATCGCCGCCTGCGCCTCGGCGATCTCGCCCTGTGCCGCCAAGAGTTGAAGCTCGGCGAGCGCCAGGCGTACATTCTCCGGATCCGCCTCGCGTGCCCGATCGATCAGGGCTCGGGCACCGGCGAGATCGCCCGCCACCAGCAGACCCTGCGCCTGAGCCAAGAGCCCGTCGGAGGCGCGCGGGATGTGCCGGTCGAGAAATTCGCGGATCTGACCCTCGGGAAGGGCGCCCATGAATTGATCTACGGGGCGCCCGGACTTGAACAACTGCACCGTCGGAAGGCTGCGGATACCGAACTCGGCGGCCAGTGCCTGTTGCTCTTCGGTGTTGACCTTGGCCAGAATGAACCGCCCGCGGTACTCGGCGGCCAGATTGGCGAGGATGGGCATCAGCATGCGGCAGGGCGCACACCAGTCGGCCCAGAAGTCGACGAGAACAGGGCGGTCGAACGAGCCATCCAGGACAACCGCCTGAAAATTCTCCGCCGTAACGGTCACAATATTCGGTGAATCGGCCATGATCGGGACACTCCTGAAGACGGATCGGATGGCGTGGATCTAAACCGCGCCCAGAGCGACATGCGTCTTTGTCATGTTGTGTCGGGCTCACGGATGTTTCCGACCTTTATGGAGACGCGGTTTAAAATTGAATATCTTTGAATATCTTAAACCGCGCCAGCTCCGACAGTCATCGGAGCTGGCGCGGCCGAGACCTTCCAACAAACGACGCATACCGCATCGGGCGCGGTTTAACAGTCGAACATAACTGTCGGATCAGGCCGATTCAAGCCGATCGAGCCGGGTATCCGGATCCAACCGCAAGGAGTTATCGCCATGTCCGAATCGCTTCACGTTGTTTGCCCCGCCTGCGACGCGGTCAACCGGGTTCCTCGGGAGCGTCTCGGTGCCGCCGCGAAATGCGGCAAGTGTCACGGTCAGCTGTTTCTCGGCCAGCCGCTGGCGCTGGACGAGCCCCGATTTGCGCGCCATCTCTCGCGCAGCGATCTGCCGCTTCTGGTGGATTTCTGGGCGCCCTGGTGCGGACCCTGCCGGATGATGGCCCCGGCCTTCGAGGCCGCCGCCGCTCGGCTCGAGCCGAACATGCGTCTGGTCAAGATCAACACCGAGGAGGCTCAAGCCCTGGGTGCGCGTTTCGGCATCCGCAGCATCCCGACACTGGCGCTGTTTCGCGGGGGTGCGGAGGTCGCGCGCACGGCTGGGGCGATGGATACGAACGGGATCATCGCCTGGGCGCGGCAGGCGCTCTAAACCGCGTCCGGGGCGAAATGCTGATTTTCGAGTGTGCTCGAGGTTTGGTGCATCTACAGCCCTTAGCGGGGACGCGGTTTAGAATGATAAATTTTCGAGTACATTAAAGCGCGTCGGCTCCAACGGCCGCCATGCCTGCCTTGGCCGATCCCATCCGAAACATCGCATACCGCGCCGGGCGCGGTTTAATACTGATTCTTGCACTGCGTCCGAGACGCAGGTCTCGTTGCGGACCCCTCTGCCGGCAGCGCGAGCACTTTTCGGCCCTGCCGTTCTGCGGCTTGTCGTCGTTCGTCATCACGGTGCGCATGGACACTCGAGCGCGGCTTCTTTAGAATTCCGACGGGTCAGGTCGGTGCCTGTGTGCCCGCCCAGGCGACATTGTGCCGTCACCCACGTTCGCGTCGCGGCCCTTGTACGCCCCCGCCCGGATCGGAGAAACCCTTGAGCAAACCCGCGGTACTCGTGCTGGAGGACGGCTCCGTCTTCCGGGGAACGTCGATCGGCGCCGATGGATCGAGCGTCGGCGAGGTGGTGTTCAACACCGCTATGTCCGGATATCAGGAGATCCTCACCGATCCCTCCTATCTGCGACAGCTCGTCACCCTGACCTACCCGCATATCGGCAATGTCGGGACGAACCCGGAGGACGAGGAGTCCGACCGCGTTCAGGCCGCCGGTCTTATCATCCGCGACCTGCCGATCCTGCCCAGCAACTTTCGCATGACCGAGCGTCTCGACGCCTATCTGCGGCGCCAAGGCATCGTCGGCATCGCCGATATCGACACCCGACGGTTGACCCGACTGCTGCGCGAGAAGGGCGCCCAAAACGGCTGCCTTCAGGCCGGCGACGGGATCGACGAGGCGGCGGCGCTGCGCGAGGCGCAGGGCTTTCCGGGCCTCAAGGGGATGGATCTGGCGCAGCATGCCTCGACCTCCGAGACCTATGCCTGGACCCAAGGCGTCTGGGTGCTGGGCGAGGGCCATCCCGAGTCCATTCATCCGGTCGGCGATCGTCTGCCCTTCCATGTCGTCGCCTACGACTACGGCATCAAGCGCAACATCCTGCGGATGCTCGCCTCGCGCGGCTGCCACGTCACGGTCGTCCCCGCGCACATGCCGGCGACGACGGTGCTGGGTCTGAAGCCTGACGGGGTCTTTCTGTCCAACGGTCCGGGCGATCCGGAGCCCTGCGATTATGCGATCGAGGCGATCCGCGAGCTGCTGGATGCCGACATGCCGCTCTTCGGCATCTGTCTCGGCCACCAGCTGCTGGGCCTCGCCAGCGGCGCGCGCACGCTGAAGATGAAGTTCGGCCATCACGGTGCGAATCACCCGGTGCAGGACCTCGCCACCGGCGAGGTCATGATCAGCAGCCAGAACCACGGCTTCGCGGTCGACGAGGAGAGTCTGCCCCCGACGGTCGAGGCCACCCATCGCTCCTTGTTCGACGGCAGTCTGCAGGGCATCCGGCATCGTGATCGCCCCGCATTCGGATTCCAGGGTCACCCCGAGGCCAGTCCGGGTCCCCATGATCTCGCACCGCTCTTCGATCGTTTCATCGAGCTCATGCGCGCCCGCAAGGCATAAACCGCGCCCGGAGCGAGATGCTGATGTTCGAGTGTGTTCGACGTTTGGTGCATCCACGGCCGTTACCGGGGGCGCGGTTTAAAAGGATATCGCTTTTGATCTCTTAAACCGCGCCGACTCCAGCGCTCGTCAAGTCTGCCGGAGCCGATCCCATCCAAAAACATCGCATGCCGCGCTGGGCGCGGTTTAACCGGCGAATGAATCCCCATGCCTAAGCGTACCGACATCTCCAGCATCCTGATCATCGGCTCCGGGCCGATCGTGATCGGCCAGGCGTGCGAGTTCGACTACTCCGGCGCGCAAGCCTGCAAGGCGCTGCGCGAGGAGGGTTACCGGGTGATCCTGGTGAACTCCAATCCGGCCACCATCATGACCGACCCCGAGATGGCGGACGCGACCTACATCGAGCCGGTCACCTGGCGCGCGGTTTCGGCCATCATCGAGCGCGAGCGCCCGGATGCGCTGCTGCCGACCATGGGCGGGCAGACTGCGCTCAACTGCGCGCTCGATCTGGTGCGCGAGGGCGTGCTCGAGCGCTTCGGTGTCGAGCTGATCGGCGCCTCCCGCGAGGCGATCGACAAGGCCGAGGACCGCGACCTCTTCCGCAAGGCGATGCGCAAGATCGGGCTGGACATGCCCCGCTCGGCAATTGCCCACAGTCTTGAAGAGGCGATCCAGGTCCAGGCATCGATCGGCTTCCCAACCATCATCCGGCCGTCCTTCACCATGGGCGGCAGCGGCGGCGGCATCGCCTACAATCCGGAGGAGTTCGAGGAGATCTGCCGGCGTGGACTCGACCTCTCGCCGACCAAAGAGCTCCTGATCGAGGAGTCGGCGCTGGGCTGGAAGGAGTTCGAGATGGAGGTGGTCCGCGACCGCGCGGACAACTGCATCATCATCTGCTCGATCGAGAACTTCGACCCGATGGGCGTGCACACCGGCGACTCCATCACGGTGGCTCCGGCGCAGACCTTGACGGACAAGGAATACCAGATCATGCGCGACGCCTCGATCGCGGTGTTGCGCGAGATCGGGGTGGATACCGGTGGGTCGAACGTGCAGTTCGCGGTCAATCCTGCCGATGGTCGCCTGATCATCATCGAGATGAATCCGCGGGTGTCGCGCTCCTCGGCGCTGGCCTCCAAGGCGACCGGGTTTCCGATCGCCAAGGTCGCGGCCAAGCTGGCGGTGGGCTACACGCTCGACGAGCTGCGCAACGAGATCACCGGCGGGACGACGCCGGCCTCCTTCGAGCCCAGCATCGACTATGTCGTCACGAAGATCCCGCGCTTTGCCTTCGAGAAGTTCCCGCAGGCCGATGCGCGTCTGACGACCCAGATGAAGTCGGTCGGCGAGGTGATGGCGATCGGCCGCACCTTCCAGGAGTCGCTGCAAAAGGCGGTGCGCGGTCTAGAGATCGACCGCTACGGTCTCGAGGAGATCGTTGATCCACGTGAGCCGGACGCAGCCAAGCGTGTTCGCCACGAGCTGCGCCAGACCGGGGCCGAGCGGATCTTCTATCTCGCCGACGCCTTCCGTCTCGGGATGAGCCTGGAGGAGATCCACGAGCTGTCCAAGATCGACCCCTGGTTCTTGGCTCAGGTCGAGGATCTGGTGCACACCGAGGCGCACGTGCGCACGGCCGGTCATGAAGCCTTGGGTCGCGATCAGCTGCGTCTGCTCAAGCGCAAGGGCTTCTCGGACCGGCGGATCGGACAGCTGGTCGGCACCACCGAGCATGAGATCCGCGCACTGCGGCACGGTCAGGGGCTGCGGCCGGTCTACAAGCGGGTGGACACCTGCGCGGCCGAGTTCGCCTCCAGCACCGCCTATCTCTACTCCACCTACGAGGAAGAGTGCGAGGCCGAGCCGAGCGAGCGCCAAAAGATCATGGTCCTCGGCGGCGGTCCGAACCGCATCGGTCAGGGCATCGAGTTCGACTATTGCTGTGTTCACGCCGCCCTTGCCCTGCGCGACGACGGTTACGAGACCATCATGGTCAACTGTAACCCCGAGACTGTCTCGACCGATTACGACACCTCCGACCGGCTTTATTTCGAGCCCCTGACCCTGGAGGACGTGCTCGAAATCGTCGCCAAAGAAAAGCCGCTCGGCGTCATCGTCCAGTACGGCGGTCAGACCCCCTTGAAGCTCGCGCGCGATCTGGAAGCGGCCGGTGTGCCCATCATCGGCACCAGCCCGGACAGCATCGATCTCGCCGAGGATCGCGAGCGCTTCCAGCAGATGATCCAGGAGCTCGGGATTCGCCAGCCGCCAAACGCCACCGCGCGCAGCGAGGCCGAGGCGATCGAGCGGGCCGCGCGGATCGGCTATCCCCTGGTGGTGCGACCATCTTATGTGCTGGGCGGGCGGGCGATGGAGATCGTCTACGACGAGTCCGAGCTGAACCGCTACATGCGCGAAGCGGTGCGGGTCTCCAACGAGTCCCCTGTCTTGCTCGATCGGTTTCTCGACGACGCCATCGAGGTCGACATCGATGCCATCTGCGACGGCAAGGATGTGCTGATCGGCGGCATCATGGAGCACATCGAGCAGGCCGGCGTGCACTCGGGCGATTCGGCCTGCTCGCTGCCGCCCTATACCCTGTCCCCCTCGATCCAGGACCGGATGCGCGAGCAGATGGCCCAAATGGCGCATGCGCTCAAGGTCGTCGGCCTGATGAATGCGCAGTTCGCCGTCAAGGGCGAGGATGTCTATATCCTCGAGGTCAACCCGCGTGCCTCGCGAACCGTCCCCTTCGTTTCCAAGGCGATCGGTTTGCCGCTCGCGAAGGTGGCCGCGCGCTGCATGGTCGGCAAGACACTCGCCGAGCAGGGTCTGCGTCGCGAGCGCATGCCCAAGCACTATTTCGTCAAGGAGGCGGTCTTTCCCTTCATCAAGTTTCCGGGCGTGGACACCCAGCTCGGCCCCGAGATGAAGTCCACCGGCGAGGTCATGGGTGTCGGCGAGTCCTTTGGGGAGGCCTATGCCAAGGCACAGGAAGGCGCGGGGACACTCCTGCCGCGACTCGGCGGAACGGCGCTTCTGAGCGTCCGCTTGGCCGACCGGGCTCGCCTCATTCGGGTTGCTCGGGATCTGGTCGGTTTCGGCTTTACCCTTTACGGTACCCACGGCACCGCACAGTCGTTGCGCGAGGCCGGTCTTGATTGCGTCGGCGTCAACAAGGTCGCCGAGGGGCGCCCGCACGTCGTCGACATGATCAAGAACAACGAGGTCGACTTCATCGTCAATACGACCGAGGGTTCTCAAGCCATCGCCGATTCGGCGGCGATCCGCCGTTCCGCGCTCCAGCATAAGGTCAGCTACACCACGACGATCTCCGGCGCCGAGGCGACCTGTCTGGCACTGAAACAACTGGACATTCTGAGCGTCAATCGGTTACAAGATCTCTCCTGACCGACCTCGCGGGCGCCCTTCGGCGCCCGCGACTTTTTCTATGCGACACCCCTAAGATCCGACCCGCCGCGGGCCTCCGGCCCGAACCGCGACCGTGACGAAGGCGGTGCATCCAGACGAGGAAATCACCCATGAATCAGGTCCCTCTGACTGTCGGAGGCGCTGAGAAATTGCGCGAAGAGCTCGAGCGGCTCAAGCGTATCGAGCGCCCCCGGATCATCGAGGCGATCGCCGAGGCGCGGGCGCACGGCGATCTGAAGGAAAACGCCGAGTACCATGCCGCACGCGAGCAGCAGGGCTTCGTCGAAGGGCGTATTCAGGATATCGAGGGCAAGCTCGCGAACGCCCAGATCATCGACGTGACGCAGCTCGCCGCCAACGGGCGGGTCGTCTTCGGCGCGACCGTGCAGGTGTTGGAGCTGGACAAGGATATCGAGCACAGCTTCCAGATCGTCGGCGAGGACGAAGCGGATCTGAAGCAGGGCAAGATCTCGGTCGGCTCGCCCATTGCCCGCTGTCTGATCGGCAAGAGTGAAGGCGATGTCACCTCGGTGCAGGTGCCGGGAGGGGTGCGTGAGTTCGAGATCCTGGAAGTCAAGTACGTTTAAACCGCGTCCGGCGGGATATGTGATGGCCGGTGGTGAGGTTGGTCTCGGCTGATCTCTGCGGCGTCGGTGGGACGCGGTTTAAACGGATGTTTATTTTTTTGCGGGTTGGAAGGATGCGCTTCCTTTAGCGACGGAACCAAGAAACCTGTCTAGGGCTCTGCTCGTTGTCGTTGTCGTTGTCGTTGTCGTTGTCGTTGTCGTTGTCGTTGTCGTAATCGGATACCGAACGACGACAACGACAACGACAACGAAAGGATGATCTCGATGCCTTGAAACTCAGTTGGGGGTGGGTCTGGGCTGCTAGCCGGCACCGCCGCGTGAGATGCGTGCGATGACCCAGTCCAGTGCGCTGTCGGGCAGGATTCGGGTGAGCACGCCGAAGAGGTGAGTGGGGAAAGTCACCGCATAGCGAATCCGAGGGCGTGGGCTTTCCAGGGCATGGATCAGCTTCTTCATCACCGCCTCGGGCGGAAGGGTGAAGGGCTGGGCGGCGCCTACCTTGGTCAGACGTTCCTCCGCACGCGCGTAGGCGTCGTGGTGGACACTGCGCTCGGTGTCGATGTTCGCCTTTAGCGCGAGGTAGGCGTTGTCTCGAAAGCGACTCAGGATGGGGCCGGGCTGGATCAGGGAGACCGAGATCCCGCTGCCGCGTAGCTCCAGACGCAGCGTATCCGTAAGCCCTTCCAGCGCATATTTGCTCGCGACATAGGCGCCGCGAAAGGGGAGCGGGATGACGCCGAGGATGGAACTGTTCTGCACGATGCGGCCGTGACCTTGCCGGCGCATGATCGGGATGACGCGGCAGGTCAGATCGTGCCAGCCGAGCAGGTTCGTCTCCAGTTGGGCGCGCAGGACGTCTCGGGTCAGATCCTCCACCGCGCCCGGTTGTCCGTAGGCACCGTTGTTGAAGAGTGCGTCGAGCCGTCCGCCGCTGATGTCCAGGGTCTGCGCGAGTGCATTCGCGATACTCTCGGGGTCGTCCAGGTCGAGTTGAACGGCGGTGAGACCTTTCTCCTTCAGCCGGGAGACGTCTTCGGACTTGCGCGCGGAGGCGATCACCAGCCAGTCGCGTTCGGCCAGACCCAGCGCGCAGGCGAGCCCGATGCCGCTGGAGCAGCCGGTGACGAGGATAGTTCGCTTGGTCGGCGACGTCATCGTCGGTTTGACTCGCTGCTCAGCACGGCCGGGGATTGTCGTTGCCGGCGGACTTGAAGGGATTCCAAACCCGCATGGACCCGATCGTCCATCCGTCCTGAAGGTCTTCCGTGATCAGCAAGTGAGCCTTTTCGGCCAGTGCGGTCTCCACGATCAGGCCGTCCCAAAAGGAGATCCGCGAGTCGATGCTGCGGCTGATGCCCCGGGTGACGAGGTCTTGGGTAATCATCGCGACAGGATAGGTCTTTAAGTGTCGCACGGCGGTTAAGCCGTCTTGGGGCGACATCGGACGCCCCAGTTTGCGGGTGACCGTGACATAAAATTCTGCAAGCACCTGGGTGCTGAGCCGAATCCCGGAATCGTCGCGTAAGATCCGCTCGGCGATTGCCTGTTTTTCCGGCTCATCGTCGTCGAAGACATAGACCAGCACATTGGTGTCGAGAAAACGGATCTCACCGCTCATGCAGATCCTCGCGCGTCCAAGTTTTTCCGGCGCGGCCGCAGCGGCACTGCTGCGCTAACGCAAGGAGGGCGTCGAGCGCGTCCTGGCGCCGCTGTCGCGCCGCGTCGGCTTGCGCGTAGTCCTGCAGATAGCGCCCCAGGATGGCGTTGACCGAGCTGTTCTCTTCCAGTGCGCGCATTCGCGCCTGCTTGAGAACCTCGTCGTCGACAGTGATCGTCAGATTGGCCATGAACGTCTCCGCGCGAGTACACTGGATCAGTGTAGCACGAGACCCGTGTCGCTGATCCGCCCGTCTGCGGTATGCATTCTTTACGGAAACGCCTGATAATTGGCGCCAGCTTGCTTTTGTCGAGGAACGAACGATGCCGATCTACGAGTACCGCTGCGAGAGTTGCGGTCATGCGCTTGAGCAGATCCAGAAGATCAGCGATCCGCCCCTGGTCGACTGCCCCGCGTGCGGCCAGCCGACGCTGCGCAAACAGATCTCCGCCGCGGCTTTCAGGTTGAAGGGCGGCGGTTGGTACGAGACCGACTTCAAAAAGTCGAACCAGAAGAATCTGCACGACACCGGCGAGAAGAAGGAGACCAAGTCGGGTGACAGTGCGGCTGCTGGCTCGGGCGCTGGCTCGGGCGACAAGGGCGGCACCACCACGGCGAAGCCGGACGCGAGCGCCACGCCAAAACCGAAGCCAAAGCCGGTCGAAAAAAAGCCCGCGGCGTGAGCCGGACGCGGCGACCGATCTTTCCCCACCCCATCACGCAATAAACCTGATCGAGCGACGCGCTTTTGCGTCGCTCGATGCGAAGACACGAGGCGAGACGACGATGCGCACGCAGTATTGTGGAGAACTGAACAGCCGCCATGAGGGCCAAGAGGTCGTGTTGTGCGGCTGGGTGCATCGGCGTCGGGATCATGGCGGGGTCATCTTCATCGATCTGCGCGATCGCGAAGGTCTTGTGCAGATCGTCTTTGATCCGGATCGCCCCGAGGTCTTCGCGCGCGCCGAGCAGGCGCGCAGCGAGTACGTGCTCAAGGTGACGGGTCGGGTGCGCGCGCGACCGGCGGGGACCGTCAACCCGGATCTGCCGACCGGCGAGATCGAGGTGTTGGGCCTGGATCTGGAGATCCTCAACGCCTCCGACACCCCGCCGATCCAGCTCGACGAGCACGGTGCCGACGCCTCCGAAGAGCTGCGTCTGCGCTATCGCTATCTGGATCTGCGTCGCCCCGAGATGCAGGCGCGCCTGCGCACGCGCAGCCGCGTAACACAGGCGATGCGGTATTTTCTGGACGCACAGGGATTCCTCGACATCGAGACCCCCATTCTGACCAAGTCCACGCCCGAGGGCGCGCGTGACTATCTGGTCCCCAGCCGCACCCATCCGGGCGAGTTCTTCGCGCTGCCCCAGTCGCCGCAGCTCTTCAAGCAGTTGCTCATGATGGCGGGCATGGACCGCTATTATCAGATCGCCCGCTGCTTCCGGGACGAGGATTTGCGCGCCGATCGCCAGCCCGAGTTCACCCAGCTCGACATCGAGGTCTCCTTCATGACCGAGGACGAGCTGATGGCGATCATGGAGACCATGATCCGCACGCTCTTCCGCGATGTGCAGGGCGTCGAGCTGCCCGACCCCTTCCCGCGCCTGTCCTATGCCGAGTCGATGCGTCGCTTCGGCTCGGATCGCCCCGATCTGCGCGTGCCCCTGGAGCTGATCGATGTCGGCGATCTCATGGCCGGTGTCGACTTCAAGGTCTTCGCCGAGCCGGCACAGGATCCCGAGGGTCGCGTGGTTGCCCTGCGTCTGCCGCGCGGCGGTGAGCTCTCGCGCAAGGAGATCGACGGCTACACCCAATTCGTCGGCATCTACGGCGCGAAGGGTCTGGCCTACATCAAGGTCAACGCCTGGGCGGAGAAGGGTCGCGAGGGCCTGCAGTCGCCGATCCTCAAGTTCCTGCCCGACAGTGCGGTCGACGCCATCATGACCTGCACCGCGGCCGTCGACGGCGACCTCATCTTCTTCGGCGCGGACAAGACCACGGTGGTCAACGAGTCGATGGGCGCGCTGCGGGTGCGGCTCGGCCAGGACCGCGGGCTGCTCGCCGAGGGCTGGCATCCGGTGTGGGTCGTGGACTTTCCGATGTTCGAACGCGATGCCAACAGCCAGCGCTGGGTGGCCCTGCATCATCCCTTCACGGCGCCGAAGGAAGAGCAGCTGGATCTGCTCGACAGCGATCCGGGCGCCTGTCTGTCGCGCGCCTACGATATGGTCTTGAACGGCACCGAGATCGGCGGCGGCTCCATCCGTATCCATCGCGACGCGGTCCAGCGGCAGGTCTTCAAGCTTCTGGCCATCACCGAGGAGCAGGCCGAGGACCGCTTTGGGTTCTTGCTGAAGGCGCTGCGGTTCGGTTGCCCGCCGCATGGCGGCATCGCCTTCGGTCTGGACCGTCTGGTGATGCTCATGACCGGTGCGACCTCGATCCGCGACGTCATGGCCTTCCCCAAGACCCAGAGTGCCGCCTGTCTGCTCACCGATGCCCCGTCGGCCGTGGACGAGAACCAGCTCAAAGAGCTTGCGCTGCGGATCAGGCTGCGGGCCTGAGCCAAAGATGCCCGTGGATGCGGCTGAGATGATGCCGGGGCCGGGTGTCGACGACGCCGTCCGGTCGGGGCCGCCGTTCGAGGAGGCGCCGCGCGTTGCGCTCGACGTCGAAAGCGATGATCAGACCTTGGAGCCGTTACCCATGTTGGAGGAGACGCGCAAGCGCGCTCAATCGGTGCTGGTTGTCATCTGCACCCGTGGCGGCGAGTTTCTTCTGCTGAAGCGGACCCGCCCCGCCGGCTTCTGGCAGTCGGTGACCGGAAGCCTGGCGCTCGGCGAGTCGCCGCGACACGCCGCCGCACGCGAGGTCTTCGAAGAAACGGGCTTGCGGGTCGGCGGCGCCCTGATCGATCTGCGCCACTCGAACCTCTTTCCCATCATCCAAGCCTGGCGGAAACGCTACGCCCCCAATGTCTGCTTCAATCGCGAATATTGGTTCGCCCTAGTGCTGGAGACGCGACGTTTCATCCGTCTCGATCCGCGCGAGCACACCGAGTACCGATGGCTGCCGGCTCACCCGGCGTTGGCCCTGGCGACGTCTCGCACCAATCGCGATGCCATTCGCGGGCTGGCCGGGATTTCGATGTAGGGGCGCAGCAGACGGCGGACTGAAGTCCGCCTCCCCAGGGGCCGACTCAAGTCGGCGTACCCAGCGGACTGAAGTCCGCCTTCCCGGGGGGCCGACTCAAGTCGGCGTACCCAGGTGTGGGTTCGCCGGTTTCAACCGGCACCTGGGTACGCCGACTTTAGTCGGCACGAACATTGCCGCCGGGGCATGTTGCTTAAACCGCGCCCGGTGCGCACGGTATGCGCCATTTGTCGGCGCCAGCGCGGGTTCAAGTGCAAAAAAAATTAAACTCTAAACCGCGTCTCGCCAAGAGCAAGGACGTCTCCGACGCTGGACACAAAATGAAAATGACGCATGTCGCTCTGGACGCGGTTTAAAGCAGGGTCTTGTTTTTCTCGCGTACCCGCAGGTACAGCTCCTCCATGAGTGCGACGAACGAGGCATCCCTGTCCCAGAACGCGGGATAGTCGCCGCCTTTGCGGATCAGGATGGCCGGCACCTCGGCGGCGCGCATCGGCGGTAGCTCGCGCGGCAGGCGCTTGGTGCCGTGCCAAAAGGCGTGATAGTCGGGTGATGCGCTCGTGGGCTGGGGCCGGGTGAAGTAGCTGTCGGTTGCGACTGGCTCCGGTTTGTCGGTCTCGGCGAGCCCGTGCAGTGCGTTGCCGAGCGGGGTTTTGGCGAGGGCCTTGCGCAGTTGCTCTCGGCCGAGACCACGCAATTCGAACAGCAGGAAGGGGTCGTGATCGAGTTGGTGGGCCAGCCTGTAATAGACCCCGGCGATGTGCTTGCAAGGGTTGGCGCTGTCGGGGCAGGAGCAGTCGGTGAGCTTGAAGTCCTGGCGATTGCGCGGCAGCAGGCCAGTGCCGGTGCCTTTGCCTTTTCCGGCAAACGCGGACTCGATGTCGTCCGGCATCTCGTTCATCGACAGGCGTGCGACCAGTCCGGCGCGACTGCCGATCCGGGCGATCGCGCGGGCCCAGGCGTCCGCGGCCAACGGGGTCATCTGGATACGGGTTTTGTACTTCGGCTCTTTGTAGACGCCGAAGTAGGGGTTGATGTTGCCGCGCACGGTCGCCGTCACCATGCCGTCGACGATGGCGAACTCGAGGATACGACTGTCGCTGCTGTAGGCGCGTCCGCGCTCCAAGCGGCCGCTGTCCGTGAAGCCTTCCAATGCCGCCAGGAAGCGGCTCCCCCACCAGGTTCTGCCCGGGTTGCTCATGTTGTCGTCGCCTATCGCTGCATCAGCCCATCACCGCCTGGCGATTGAGGCGGATCAGGTCTTTGAAGCGGTCGTTGTCGAGTTGCGTCAGCCAGGACTCGTCGCTGCCGACGATGGCGCCGGCCAGGGCCTTTTTGTCCTGGATCATGGCGTCGATGCGCTCCTCCAGGGTGCCTAGCGTCACGAACTTGTGCACGAACACCGTCTTTTGCTGGCCGATGCGGTAGGCGCGATCGCTGGCCTGATCCTCGACGGCCGGATTCCACCAACGGTCGAAGTGGAAGACGTGATTGGCCTTGGTCAGCGTGATGCCGACGCCGCCGGCCTTCAGCGAGAGGACGAACACCGACGGCTCGCCGTCCGGGTCCTGGAAGGCGTCGATCATCTGCTCGCGCCGGGCACGCGAGGTGCCGCCGTGCAGATAATAGGTGTTGTAATGACTCTCGCGGCGCAGCATGCGTTCGAGCTGCTCGCCGATCTCGGTGAACTGGGAGAAGATCAGTACGCTGTCGCCCTCGGCCATGGCCTCTTCGAGCATCGCCTGCAGGCGTTCGAGCTTGTGCGAGCGCGCGGCGGTGAAGGCACTGCCGTCCTGAAGGAACTGCGCCGGGTGGTTGCAGATCTGCTTCAGGCGCATCAGCGTGGACAGCATCAGGCCCTGGCGCTCGATGCCGGTCTTCTCTTCGAGCTGCTGTTCGACGTCGCGCACCACCGATTCATACAGTGCCGCTTGCTCGCGGCTGAGATTGCAGTAGGCGATGGCCTCGAGCTTGTCCGGCAGGTCGGCGATGATGGATTTGTCGCTCTTCACGCGGCGCAGGATGAAGGGCTCCACCAGGCGCTTGAGGGTCGCGGTCTGCACCGGGTCGTTGTCGCGCTGCACCGGCAGCTCGAAGCGTTTGCGAAAGCGTGGCTGGGTGTCGAGATAGCCGGGATTGGCGAAGTTGAAGATGGACCAGAGGTCGGTCAGCCGGTTTTCCACCGGCGTTCCGGTCAGCGCAAGACGATGCCGGGCCTGGAGCTTGCACACGGCGCGGGTCTGGTCGGCCTTCGGATTCTTGATGTTTTGCGCCTCGTCGAGCACCACGCGGTGCCAGTCCACACCGGCCAGCAGCTTTTGGTCGCGGCGGACCAGGGCGTAAGAGGTGATGATGAGGTCGTGCTTGGCGGCCTGTGCCTTGAACGCTTCGATGTCTTGCTCGCGTTTGGCGCCGTGGTGAATCCAGGTGCCGAGGCTCGGCGCGAAGCGTTCGACTTCTTTCTGCCAGTTGCCGATGACCGAAGTCGGCGCGACCAACAGGGTCGGCGCGATCGGGTCCGCCCCGGCACGTTCCTGAACGAGCCGGGCAATGACCTGCATGGTCTTGCCCAGCCCCATGTCGTCGGCCAGACAGCCGTTCAGCCCCAGACCTTCGAGGAAGCCGAGCCAGGCCAGGCCGCGCTTCTGGTAGTCGCGCAGCTCGGCGTGCAGGCCCGCCGGGGTCTCGACCGGCTGCAGCCGGCTCTGGTTGCGCAGTCGCTCCAGCATTGTGGCGAGGGCGGCGTCGGGATCGACCTCGAAGGCGTCGTCCTCGGCGGTGCGTTGCAGGATCTCCTGCAGGCTCATGCTCGGCATCTCGCTGCCGTGCTCGCGCCAGAAGGCGAGCATCTCCTGCATCTTGTCCCGGTCAAGCTCGACCCATTGGCCGCGGAAGCGCACCAGCGGCGTCTTGGCCTCGACCAACTGTTGCCATTCCTCGGCGCTCAGGGTCTCATCGCCGATGGCCAGGTCGTAGCGGTATTGGATCAGGTTGGACAGGTTGACGTGACCCGCACCCGGGCTGGCGCCGGCGCTTGCTCCAGGCTTGGCCGCGGACGGGCGCAGCCGCAGTTTGAAGCGCTGGCGGCCCTTGGGCGTCCACCAGGCCGGCACGATGACGCTGTAGCCGGCGTCTTCGAGTACCCAGGCGGATTCCTTCAGGAAGGTGAAGGCGCTGTC
This sequence comes from Thiocapsa rosea, assembly GCF_003634315.1. Lineage (NCBI taxonomy): Bacteria > Pseudomonadati > Pseudomonadota > Gammaproteobacteria > Chromatiales > Chromatiaceae > Thiocapsa > Thiocapsa rosea. The sequence continues at coordinate 716,537 of NZ_RBXL01000001.1, read as the reverse complement.
CAGGTCCAACCCCACGGACTGCGGCTCGGCGCTGTCGAGTCCGCCCCAAAGCATCGGCACCATGCGCGCGGCGAGTCCGAGATTCAGTAGCAGGACCTGTTCGAAGTCGGCACCCAAGCGTGACCGATGCGCGGCACGCTGCGATTTCGAGGCGGCCCAGTAGTCCGCCAGCGCCAAGCGGTGCGAGGGGTCGTCGGCGGCGACGGCAACGAAGTGCAGGCGCCATTGGTCGCGATGGTCGCCGTCATGGCCGCCGCTGGGGTCCCGATCTTGCCCGCGTTCATCGTCGGTCGGTGGCTCCGCGAGTTGAAAGCCCAGGCGGAAGGTGGCGTTGCGTTCGCCGCCGATGATGCGGTCGCGCCACGCCAGCCACCGGCGTTGCATCTCCAGTCCGGCCGACGGGTCCGGCGTGGAGGGTGTCCAGCGGGCAGCGGCGGGTGTGGGCACCAGGCAGGGCGCGATGAGGGTCGCGTCGGCGCGCTTTTGGAATGCTGCCGGCCACTTGGTTTGTCGAACCACGTGGTCGAGCAGCACCTGCGCGCAGTGCTGCAGCAAACTGGCGGGCTCGAACCACTCTTGTCCGTGCACGGGCGGACCCGCGTCCCGGCCGCCACTTTGGCGGACGATGGGACCGACACCGAGGCCAGCGCCGCAGGCCGCGGGCATGCGCTCCACCGCTGTGGCGATCAAGGGGTCGTCGTCGCCCGCTGCCCACTGCCAAGCGCCGTAGATCTCGGGCGCCGGTGTTGTGCGTTTGCCCTTGCCTTTCGGGGTCGGCGGCTGACGATAACGCAGCGCCGGAAGATATTGATCGCGCAGCAGCCGTTGCTTCAGCGCCTGCGTGAACCAGTACCAGAAAAGAAAGTCGCTGCCCGGCTCCAGGTTGTCGACGCCAAAGGCTGCCAGATAGTGCATGTCGCCGAGCTGCTTGATGGGCCGCTCCAGCGGGATGGTGTCGACCTCCCAGGTGCGCAGCGTCGCCCCGGAGACATCCAGGGGCTCCGGCAGGGCCTTGGCGAGCTCGGGGCAAGGAAGCGGTCTCGCGCCTTGGCTCGGCAGAAGCACGATGCCGGGGGTCGGCTTGAGTGTCATCCCTGCGCTCGCGAGCCCGAGACCCTCGATCAGCGCCGGCCAATCCGTTTGCGGCAACTGGCAGGGGTGGCGGGCCGATGTCGGTTCCGGGTTGTCGGAATCGGCCCGGTCGGTTTCGCACCAGAGGCGCAACGTCCCCGACTGTATAAAGTCGGGGCTCTTCTCCGGAAGCCAGAACGCGTGCAGGATCTTCATGCCTGCCATTGCAGCTTTGGCTGTCCATCAAGTCAATGGGTACGCCGGATTCATCCGGCTCCCGGGGACGGGCGACTGCAGTCGCCCGAACGCGCCCGCGCGGCGGACTGAAGTCCGCCTCCCCAGGTGCCGACTGAAGTCGGCGTACCCGGGGTGTGCGGCTGGAGTGTCGTATTGGGTTGTCAGGCCGGGATATCAGCCGCTGCTGATATAGTGCTCGAGCTGCTCGATGATGAACTTGTGCTCCGAGATGATGGATTTGATCAGATCGCCGATCGAGATGAGGCCGATGACCTTGCCGTCGTCGATGACCGGGAGATGGCGAACGCGCTTGTCCGTCATCAGGGCCATGGCCTCTTCCAGTGTCTGATCCGGCTTTGTGCAGACCACGCGCTCGGTCATGACATCGCGCACCAGCGTCTCCTTGGATGTGCGCCCCCTCAAAATGACGCTGCGGGCATAGTCGCGCTCCGAGATCAGACCGATCATTCCGGTGTCGTCCATGACCAAGAGTGCGCCGATCTGTTTCTCGGCCATCAGCACGAGTGCGTCAAAAACGCTTGCATCGGGGCCGATCGACCAAACCTGCACCCCTTTGTCGCCGAGCAGTTGTTGAATCGTCTTCATCGTCTCTTCGAGCTCCCTCGGTGGTGGAGAATCGACTCCTGCTGTTTTGTCGCCGTTCCTTGCACTGACCCGGACACGCTTGCCGACCGCGCCTCGGGTCTTCCGAGGTTAGCAGAGGGCCGGCCGACGGGCCTAGTCGGAATCGGTCACGCCACGGCGAAAAGAAACTCCGGTCCGGCCATCTTCGGGTGCCGATCCTTTTGAAAGCGAGCGGGACCTCTTCGCTTCCGTCCCTACGAGATCACGCCTATGCGCGAACAATCTGCAGTCCCCGGCGACCGACCGGGGACCCGTAACCTTGGAGCGCTGCGGCGCCTGCTTGGTTTCACCCGGCCCTACGGCTGGCAGCTCGCGGGGGCGCTGGTGGCACTCTTCGTCGGGGCCGGCTCGGTGCTCGCCTTCGGTCAGGTGATTCGCACCCTGGTGGATTCGGGTCTGACCAGCGGCTCGACGCAGGCGTTGGATCAGGCATTGATCCTGTTTTTGACCGTCGTCCTGGCAACCGGCATTGCCGTGGGGGTCCGCAGCTACTTACTCAACTGGATCGGCGAGCGGGTGGTGGCGGATATCCGCAAGAGCGTCTTCGACCGGGTGTTGTCGCTCGATGTCGGCTTCTTCGAGACGACTCGCGTCGGTGAGGTCATTTCGCGCCTGACCAGCGACACGGCGTTGCTGCAGGTCGTGGTCGGCTCGACCCTGGCGATGGTGCTGCGCACCGGTCTACTGATGATCGGCGGCATCGTCATGCTTGCGATCACCAGCCCCGCCCTGACCGGCCTGGTGCTGCTCGGGGTACCTTTCGTGATCCTCCCGGCCTGGCTCTTGGGGCATCGGGTGAGACGTCTCTCGCGCGACAGCCAGGACCGGATCGCCGATGTCGGCGCCTATGTCGACGAGGTGATCCACGGGATCCGCACGGTGCAGGCCTGCTGTCACGAGCCGATCGACCGCGAGCGCTACGGCACGCAGGTGGAGTCCGCCTTCGAGGTCGCGGCGCGGCGTTCGCAAACCAGCGCCCTGCTGGCGGCCGTTTCGACCCTCCTGACCTTCGGCGCGATCGGGGTCGTGCTCTGGGTCGGCGGCCGGCAGGTGCTGGCCGGCACGATCAGCGGGGGCGAGCTCTCGGCCTTTCTCTTCTACGCCGTCGTGGTTGCCGGATCGGTCGGCTCTCTGAGCGAGCTGATGGGTCAGTTGTTGCGTGGTGCGGGTGCGAGCGAGCGCCTCATGGAGCTGTTGGAGTCCGAGTCGAGTATTCGCACACCGCCCGAGCCGAAGGCGTTGCCGGATCCGGCGCGCGGGCGCGTCGAATTCGATGCGGTGCGCTTCCTCTATCCGGCGCGCCCGGATACCGCCGCACTGGATCGCCTCGACCTGGTCATCGAGCCCGGCGAGCGGGTGGCGCTGGTCGGACCCTCCGGCGCCGGCAAATCGACCCTTTTTCAACTGCTGTTGCGCTTCTACGATCCGGTCGCCGGCGCGGTGCGCTTCGACGGCGTGGATCTGCGCGATCTGGCGCCCGCCGAGCTGCGCCGGCATATGTCGCTGGTCCCGCAGGATCCGGTCATCTTCGGCGCGAACGCCTGGGAGAACATCCGTTACGGTCTGGCCGACGCGAGCGATGCGGATGTCCGCCGCGCAGCCGAGGCCGCCCACGCGGCCGAGTTTCTCGACCGCCTACCGCAGGGCTTCGATACTTTCCTGGGCGAGCGCGGGGTGAGGCTCTCGGGCGGCGAGCGTCAGCGCATCGCCATCGCACGCACGGTGCTGCGCAATCCGGTCCTGCTGTTGCTCGACGAGGCGACCAGCGCCCTTGATGCCGAGAGCGAGCGCCTGGTGCAGGAGGCGTTGGAGCATCTGATGCAGGGTCGCACCAGCATCGTCATCGCCCATCGTCTGGCGACCGTGCGTACGGCAGACCGCATCCTGGTCCTTGATCAGGGTCGGATCGTCGCGAGCGGGCGCCATGAAGCGCTGATGGCCGAGGACGGGCTCTATGCGCGGCTGGCGTCTCTGCAGTTCCAGGATGCTGCGGCGGCTCCGGTTTTAGCTCCGGCTCAGACCCCGCCAGCCTTGCGCCTTGCGCTGCCTTGAGGTTGATGTCGCGTCTCGGTCGATTCCGGCGGGGCGGGTGCGCACCAACGGCAACGTGCCCGGGCGATGGTCAACCGCCGGGCACGGGAGGACGGGATCGATGCGCCCGGCATCTGCAATCACACCTTCCGGCAGCGCGTTTCGGATCCGGAATCAGGCGCCAAGATCCTGTTCCATCACGACGCGCCATCCTCCTCCTCGTCCGTCTCGACCGTCTTGGCCATCCGTTTGGCAAAATAATAGATCCGCTTGAGCTTCTCGATGATGTCGATCTCGATCGTGTAGGCGGGGATCCGATTCGGTTCTTCCGCGACGAGGCGTTGTGCTTGGTGAATGGCCGCGGAGTCGGCGATATGTTGGATCTCCTGCTTCATGGAGGTCACGGATCGCGCGGCCAACTCGTTGTTCTGCGCAACGGCCTGGACTGCGGCGGCGACCGAGCGTGTCACGACCTGGTGGAAACCCATGAGGACCTGGCGGGTCGGCCCGCTGATGGAGACGCCCGCGTCGATGCGCTCGCGGCCGAGCACGATCAGGTTGGTTTCGACGACGTCGCCGATGTTCTCCAAATCGTTCACCGCCGCCATCAGGCGCATCAGCGTCGCGGTCTGCTTCTCGGTGAGCGATAGACGGCTGATCTTGCCCAGATAGGTGATGATCTGGGCGTGCAGCGTGTCCACATCGTTGTCCATCAGCTCGATCTCGCGCAGCGTGCGGCGATTGCCGCTGAGACGTCGTAAATAAATAACTGGCCGATTTGGTGATGTTGTGCCATGTTTTCTGCATGGTCGAACCGGCACTGATTGAGCGCGTAAGGCGGAAGTTCCAGCGCTTGCAAAGCGTGCTGGACGAGCGGGGGCGTCGGCACTGGGCGGCGTGTGAAGCACTGGAGCTCGGTCACGGCGGCATCCGCGCCGTCGCTCAAGCCACCGGTTTAGGCGAGCGCACGATTCAGCGTGGTTGCGAGGAAATGCGCGGTGAAGAGGCATCGGATCCATCGCCTGCGGGTCGGATACGGCGCTCCGGAGGAGGCCGGCATGCGGTGACGGCACAGGATCCGAAACTACTCGAGGCACTGGAAGCCTTGGTGGAGCCGAGTGCGCGGGGCGATCCCATGTCCCCCTTGCGCTGGACCTGCAAGAGCACACGCAAGCTCGCTGAAGCGTTGGCGCGACAAGGTCATGGGGTCAGTCACAGCAAAGTAGCGCAGTTGCTCAAGCAACTGGACTATCGCCTGCAAGGGACGCGCAAATGTCTCGAGGGGAACTCGCATCCTGATCGGGACGCGCAGTTTCGCTATATCAATCGGTGTGTGAGAGTGTTTCAACGGGCCGGTCAGCCGGTGATCTCCGTGGACGCCAAGAAAAAGGAACTGGTTGGTCCCTTTGCCAATCGGGGCCGGGAATATCGCCCGAAGGGACAGCCGGAACCCGTCCGGACGCACGATTTCGCCGACAAAGCGCTGGGCAAGGTGTGCCCCTATGGAATCTATGATCTCACCGACAATCGCGGCTGGGTCAGCGTCGGCGTGGATCATGATACCGCCCAATTCGCCGTGGCCTCGATTCGTCGCTGGTGGGCTCGGATGGGACACCAGTGCTACCCGCATGCGCAGTCGCTGCTGATCACCGCCGATGGGGGCGGCAGCAATGCCAGCCGCAACCGGCTCTGGAAGGTGGAGTTGCAGAAACTGGCCGACGAGCTCGGACTCGCCATCTACGTGCGCCACTTTCCGCCCGGCACCAGCAAGTGGAACAAAATCGAGCATCGCATGTTCTGTCACATCACCGAGAACTGGCGGGGCCGACCGCTCATCAATCACGAAGTCATCGTCAACCTCATCGCAAACACCACGACGACGAAAGGATTGGAGATCCGAGCCGAGCTCGACGAGGCAGGCTATCCGACCGGCATTTCCGTGAGCGACGACGAGTTTCGCGCCGTGAATCTTGTTCCTGCCAGATTTCATGGCATGGATTGGAACTACCTCATCAAGCCTCGCTCAGATCACCGGAAATCGGCCACTTATTAATTTACACCTCCTGAGGATCGCCGGCATAATGCGCGACATCATCTTGTCCACGAGCTCGCCCATGTGCAGGACCTCCAGGCGCACGCGGTCAAGCGCCAGCGACGGCGTGGAGAGCAGCTCCTCATCCAGATACTTTGCGCGCACGACGAGGGCCTCCGGGCCCGCGGGCTTGTCTGGAACCAGCCATTGCACGAGCCGCGCGAACTGCGTGGTCAGCCCGATAAAAAGGAGCGTATTGGCGATATTGAATAGGGTATGTGCGTTGGCGATCTGCCGGGGGACCTCGGCGGCGAGTCGCGCGGTTCCCGACAGGTCAGGGTGGGCCGGCGAGATCAGCTGAGTGAAGGCCGAAAGCTGTGTGATGAAGCCGACCCAGATCAGGACGCCGCAGACGTTGAAGATGACGTGTACCAAGGCGGCGCGCAACGCATCGCGCGGTTTGCCGATCGCCGCCAGCAGGGCGGTCACGCAGGTCCCGATATTGGCCCCGAGGGCGAGCGCGATCCCGGTGGGAAGATTGATGAGGCCCTGGCTCGCCATGACGATCGCAATGCCCATGGTGGCGGCGGAGGACTGGATCACACCGGTGAAGACGGCGGCGACGAGGATGCCGATCGCCGGATGTTCGAGCCTCCGGACAAACTCCAGGAAGGGCTCGTAGGTCCGCAACGGCCCCATGGCGTCACTCATGATGCTCATGCCGAAGAACACCAGACCCAGACCCATGAGGATCCCGCCGTACTGGCGAATCGCCTCCTGCGTGGATGCGAACTGCATCGTGAAGCCGATGCCGATCATCAACAGGGCTGCCTCGGTGATCTGAAAGGCGATCAGCTGCGCGGTCACGGTGGAGCCGATGTTGGCGCCCATGATGACGCCCACGGATTGACTCAAGGTCATGAGTCCGGCGCTGATGAAGCCCACCACCAGAACCGTTGTCACGGAAGAAGAGTTGATGACGGCCGTGACGAAGGCGCCGGTGATGGCCCCCATGAAGCGGTTGGCGGTCAGCTTGGCCAGGATGTCTTTCATCCGCTCGCCGGCGACCGCCTTGAGCGCCTCGGCCATCTGGTCGATGCCGTAGAGAAAGAGGGCGAGGCCGCCGAAGAGGCTCATCGCCATCGTCCACCAGTGGATCGCCGGCGTCATCGCTTGGGTGACCTCGGGGGTCATCGCGGCGCCTCGTCGGGAGCGTCTTTCGGTTTAGACGGGATTGGTTGAACGAGGCTCGTGAGCTGTCGATTCGGGGTGCTTCCGGGACCTGCGGAGCGCACGAGCCGATTGTAGACCTCCAGCAGGGGCTCGGCCGGATAGCGCAGCGGCAACAACCGCTTGTGGGTGCGCGTGAGGGTGCCGACCCAGTGCGGATCGGCACTGGAGACACGCTGATGCTGGACAATGCCCTCGGTGTCTCGCGCGCGACGCTCGGCCGAGGGCGCCGGGCGAGCCCCGAGCACGCAGACGGCGTTCTCCGCCAATCCGAGGCGACGGAACATGCGGCTCAGATCGCGCCGTCCGTAGGCGCTGCTCGGGGCAGGCTCCGAGGGATGTCGGACCCGAGCGAGGCGGTCGGCCAGCTCCGGATGCCGGTCGATGTCCACGAGCGTCTGCCATCCATCGGCCTCGATCGGCGGTGCGGCGTGGGCGGCGAGGTAGCGCGAGGTGACGGCCACCAAGGGTAGGCGGGCATAGAATCGCCGCATGGCGTCCCGGTAGTCCGGTCCTCGTGCTTGATGCAGGGCGTCCTCCCAGAGGGATCCTTGCGGCAACCCGGCGTGGCTGATCGCCTCGGAAAAGCTGTCGTGATGGCCCCGCAGATAAAAGACCCGTTCGGGAAACCGCAGCTTGAGTCGAAAGATCAGATCCATCATCAGGATGGAGCTGTCCATCTCGGCGGCTTGCTCGGGTCGATCCGGATGTACGGCACTGCCCAGGATGATCAGGATGGCGCTGCCCTCCTCAAGGGCCTGAAGAAAGGCGCTCTGCGTCAGGATGACGAGCAGGTTGTCGATCCGGGCGCGCAGATCCCCGACGAAGACGGGGGTCGCGCGATCGGGCAGTATCAGGAGACCGCCGGGTTGACCGAGACGATTGAGCGCGCGATAGGGCTCCTGATCCATCAGCGCGATCACCTGCTCGATGAGGTCGAGGGCGGGGGCGCGCGCCAGAGGCTCGATCGGTCCGCCCAGCACCCGTGCCAGACGCGCGAGCGCAAGGCGGCGCCAACGCGACATGCGCTCCATGAGATCGGTCGAGGCCAAGGGGGCGATGCAGACGCCCGCCGCCCCGGACTTGTTCTTGATGGACAGCCCGTCGGCCGAGAGTTTGAGCCGAAGATGCCGAGGCTCGACGGCGCGCGGGTAGCGCAGCAGCAGGCGCTGCGTCGGGTCGTCGCGTCCCAGGGTCAGGGTATCGCCTTCGCTCAGTCGGATGAATCCGCTGACGTCGGAGAAATAGGTCATGGGGTCGACCAGGAGATAGCTGCCACGGTGCTCGAAGCGGCCTTCGGCATCGAGTACCGGCTCCGGATAGAGGTGGAGCCGATACCCCTGCTCGCCGCCGAGCAGGATCTGCAGGGGCAGCGCGGGAGGCGGGAGCTTCACCGTGGACTTGCCCAGTCGCAGCGATCCGCGAAGGTCGATGTCCGCGCACGGGTCGGCCTCGCGGATCAGACCGCGAAAGTGTCTCAGAAAGCCTTTGCGCTTGGCGTGGCTCGGGTCCGACATGGGCTGTTTGAAAGACCCTCCGGGTCTGAGTCGTGATGCAGTATCCGCGCGATGGCTCAAGCGTCGCATTCCTGCCGATGGGCATCAACCGCGCGGTGGTTGCGCAACGCTCGCGAGCTGTCCCTGTCGCCACACGTCTTGAAAAAACGGTCGCAGAATTTTTCGTCGTCGTCGTCATCGGATCCCGGACGAACACGACAACCACAACGAGCAGAGCTTTCGACGAGGTTTCTTGGTTCCGGCTCTGCCGGGTTAGGGTAAGCTGGCGTCCGATCAGTTGAGCGATGGGGGATCGACCGGCCGTGTCAGGCCCGGGAGGCAGGGTGAGCAGACTCGCGAGCAGATTGCGTATCGGTGAGAAGATCGGGCTGGGTTTCGGTCTGGTGATCCTGATCTTTCTCGGGGTGATCGTTCACGACCAGGTGGCCCTGGCGCGCCTGAGCGCGGACTACGAGCGTCTCCACGCGCTCTACGGTGCACGCCAGTCCTATGCCTTCGGCATCGAGCGGCGGCTCGGCGCCATCCGCGCGGCTCAGTCCGCGTTTCTCACGACGCGAGATCTCGATGCGGTTGCGCAGGTGACACGCGAAGCGGCTGCCTTGGATGCCGAGGCCGTCGGACTCGCGCGTCTCGACGAGACCTCGCAGCAGGCAGCGACGGAGATTCGAACGCTGGTCGCCGATTATCGATCGAGCTTCGAGGCGGTCGTCGAGGCATGGCGGGTCAATGGGCTCGACGAGAACAGCGGTCTGCAGGGCGCGTTTCGTCGGACCGCGCATGAGCTGGAGGCGCTGGCTGGATCCTTGGTCGGATCCTTGGCCGGCTCGCTTGAGCAGGCGACGGGTCTCGAGGTCGCGATTCTCCAGCTGCGTCGCCGCGAGAAGGATTATCTCCTGCGCGGCGACGCAACCTATGTCGCGATGGTGGACGCGATCCTGACAAACACCGCCGAGCGCGTGATGCAGGTCCCGATCGCCGATCCGCAGCGCGAAGCGTTGACCGAGGGCCTCGCGGCCTACGGGCGTGATTTTCATGCGCTGGTCGAGCAGGACCGCCGGATCGAGGGGCTCGTGGACGCCATGGACGTTGCAGTCGGACGCATCACGCCGCTGGTCGAGGGCAACCTTATCGAAGCCCGTCGGCTGATGATCTCGATGACCGATGCGATCGCGGAGAACGCGGCCGCGCGGGCGCGGATCAACCTGTTGATCGCGCTCGGGGCGACCCTGCTCGGGGCGCTCTTCGCGGTGATGATCACCTCGAGGATCGTCCGTCCGGTGCGCGACATCGCAGGGCTGCTCGATCGCATGACCACCGAGACGCCGCGCGAGCGCATCCCGACGGTGCCCGGCGCGCGCGACGAGATCGACGCCATGGCCGCCTCGCTCAACTTGCTGGCCGATCATAAATCGACTTTCGTCAACTGGTGGCGCAGCGCGATGCGCGAGGCGGTGGCGCTGCGCGATCTTCATGCCGCGGCCGAGACGAGCGAGTGCGCACGCGCGGCAACCGAGCTGCGTTTGGCCGTCGACGCCCGACTTGCGCGCATCCTGGCCGTTCGCGACGGGATCGAGCGCAACAGCGCAATCATCCAGGAGCTGGTCGCACGACTTCCGCAATCCGGAGCAAGCCTGTCCTCGGCCGATGTGAAGAGACTCAAGGAGGCCGCGGTGGGCGTGTCGGCGTTGTCGCAAATCCTCCAAGCGGAGTCGTGGGATCCAGCGAATCGCTACGAAGGCACCACGCCCGACCCGGCGCGCTGAGGTTGGCCGCGACGGTTGTCGAGGCTGCCGACTTAAACCGCGTCCCTTCTAAGGGCTTTGGATGCGCTAAACGTCGAACTCACTCGAAAATGACCATCTCGCTCTGGACGCGGTTTAGGGAAGCGCTTCGATTGCACGCATCTTTTCGTCGTAACGTGCTCGAAACTCTACGGGGAGTTCCGAGTCCTTCACCCCGGCGCACCCGCCGTTCTCGGCCAGCATGTCGAGGAACTCGCGCTGAAGGCGCTCCTGGACCTTGCGATAATTGCGCTCGGGAAAGACGTCGTCCTGGACCCGCAGCACGGTCATGCGCATGCGGCTGGCGAGCAGCTTGTTGAGGTTCTCGGTGCGACGGTTGGAGCCGTCGCTGCGGCAGCGCGAGTGGTAGAGATCCACCACGTAGGCGGCCTCGACCGCTTCGATCAAAAGCTGTTTGGTCGCCTCGTCCAGAGGCGCTGCAGCGGCACTTTCGAGGCCGAGGCCCGCGATGAGGAGCACTGCTGCTGCCCAGCGACGAAGCGGGCCTTTCCTGTTGTTGTGCGCTCGATCCGATCGGTCTTCCGATCGGGTGTCGCGGTTTTTGCTCTGTCCTTGCCGGCGAAAGTACAGGGCGCGCATCAGCTGCGTCCGTAGACCGGCACGGCGGCGCCGGTCACGCAGCGCGCGGCATCCGAGGCCAGAAAGAGGATGACATCGGCGAGTGCATCCAGAGGAACCCAGGTGTCGTGGTCCGCGTCCGGCATGGCGGCGCGATTTTGCGGGGTGTCGAGGGTTCCGGGCAGGACACAGTTGACGGTGATCCCGCGCTGCTTCAGCTCCTCGGCGAGGCTCTCCGTCAGTGTGATGACGGCGGCCTTCGAGACGCAGTAGGGCCCCATGTGTCCGGCCCCCCGAACGGCGGCTCGGGCGGAGATGTTGACGATGCGCCCGTCGCTCCCGTCCGGGATCCGGGGTATCGCCGCCCGGCAGCAGTTGAAGACGCTACGCAGGTTCAAATCCATCAAGGAGTCCCACTGTGCATCGGTCGTCTCCTCGATGGTCGGCCCCATCGCAAAGCCGCCGGCGATGTTCGCGAGGACATGAACGGCGCCGAAGCGGTCTGTCACGCCGGCGATCATGGCAGCCACCGCGGGGCCATCCAACACATCGGTCGCAAAGATGGCCGATTCGCATCCCGCGGGCAGGTCGTTCTGGGCCGACTGCAAGGCATCGGCATTCAGGTCGATCAGGGCCAGTCGGGCGCCTCGGCGGGCGAAGGCAAGTGCCGTGGCACGGCCAAGATTTCCCGCGGCGCCGGTGACGACAACGGTTTTCCCGGAGAATTCCTGCACGCTCGTGACTCCTGATTGCTGTGCCGACTATTCAGGGCGCCCGTCGGCTCGACGCTCCTCATCGAAAGTTGGGGGCTCGAGCGAGATGCCCAACCCGGGCGCGCTCCGTCGGTCGCCGATCCGCTCGGCTTCCTCATGCGGGCAGGGCGGGTTGCCTGTATCATTCCCAGCGTGATCAGTTTACCCGAAACAGCATATCAAAGCGGTCGCGGCTCCGTCCTTGGCGGGGGCGTCCCACGCGTTCTCCTGCGCCGTCGGTGGCGCCCGTGATCGAGCTCCTCTTTCTGCTTCTGCCCGTTGCCGCGGCGTCCGGGTGGTGGGCCGCGCGTCGCAGCACCCCGGTCAGACGCAGCCGCGGATCGCTACCTCATCCCGCATTCCTGCGGGGGCTGAATTATCTTGTCGAGGAGCAGCCGGATAAGGCCATCGACATGTTCCTGGAGCTTGTCGAGGTCGACGGGGAGACCGTCGAGACCCACCTCGCGCTCGGCAGTCTGTTTCGACGTCGCGGCGAGGTCGACCGGGCGATTCGCATTCACCAGAACCTGATCGCCCGGAAGAATCTGGCCGCGGAGCAGCGCGGTGATGCACTCTTCGAACTCGGCCAGGACTACATGCGTGCAGGCTTGTTGGATCGTGCCGAATGCCTGTTTCAGGAGCTGGTCGGTCTCGGGTTGCACCGCCAGCGTGCGCTCCAGAGTCTGCGCGAACTCTACGAACAGGAGCGCGACTGGGCACACTGCCTGGAGGTCGCCGAGCTGCTTGAGCCTGCGAGCGATCCGTCCATCAAGGTCGCGATCGGCCACTACCATTGCGAGCTGGCCGAGGATGCTCGGCGCTGCGGCGACGCGGCGCATGCGATGACCCACCTGAGCCTGGCTCGTGAGGTCGATCCGGAGTGCGTCCGCGCCACCATGCTCGAGGGTCGTTCCGCGCTGGAAGACGGTGATCCGCAGCGAGCGCTGGCGCTGTTTACGCACGTCGCGGAGCAGCGCGCATCTTACGTCCCGGAGATCCTGCCCGAGCTGATCGATACCTTGCGGCACCTCGGACGCGACGATGTGCCCGCGGTTCTGGAAGACTTGGCGCAGCGGCATTCAAGTCCGGCATTGACGCTCGGTCTCAGCGATGTCGTCGCCCAGAGCCGCGGCAAGGAGGCGGCCATGGATCTGCTGACGCGCTATCTGACCCGGCATGCGGATCTTGCCGCACTCGAGCGTCTCTTCGAGCTGCAGGTCGAGGGGCCGTCGCAGGGGCAGGGTTTTACGGCCGAACGTCTTCGCGTCGCCTTGGAGGTGACGCGGCATTTGCTCGCCCGGCAGGCGGTTTATCGCTGCGAGCACTGCGGATTCGAGGCGCGCTCGCTGCATTGGCAGTGTCCCAGCTGTCGCTCCTGGGGCAGCGTTGTGCCTGTGCAGCCGGAGCCGATCATCGGAGACGAGGTGCTGCATGAGCGACGCCTCGCCTGACCCCGCAAATGGCTCGAACGGGATTTACTTTGCCCGGGCCCGCACGCTCGGTGGCGCTGATCGGCCGAAGGTTGTGGGACCATGCGCTGCCGTGCGGTCCGAGACACCGGGCGCGCACCCCTTACCAAGCAGACGAGGACCGGTCGTGACGCAATCCAAACGCATTATCGTCGCGCTCGATTTCGCGAGCGAGGCCCAAGCCCTTGCCCTGGTCGAGCGTCTCGATCCGACGCGCTGCCGGCTCAAGGTCGGCAAGGAGCTGTTCACGCGATGCGGGCCGGCGTTCATCGAGGTGTTGCAGGTGCGCGGGTTCGAGGTCTTTCTCGATCTGAAGTTTCACGATATCCCCAACACGGTCGCGGGTGCCTGCGCTGCTGCGGCGGATCTCGGGGTCTGGATGGTGAACCTGCATATCTCGGGCGGGACCCGGATGATCGAGGCTGCGCGCGCGCGACTCGATGCCATGTCGAGCCGGCCGTTGCTGATCGGCGTGACCCTGCTCACCAGCCTGAGTCGGGAGGATCTGAGCGCCGTCGGCTGCCCCGGCGAGCCCGGCGAGCGGGTCCTTGCGCTCGCAGCCCTCGGGCATGCCGCGGGTCTCGACGGCGTGGTCTGCTCGCCGTTGGAGGCGGCCGCGGTCCGCGCGGCGCAGGGCCCGGATTTTCGGCTGGTCACACCGGGCGTGAGGCCGGCCGGTGCGTCGCTCGGGGATCAGGTGCGCGTCATGACGCCGCGCGATGCGCTTGCCGCCGGAGCGGACGACCTGGTGATCGGCCGCCCGATCACGGAGGCCGAGGACCCGCTTGCCGCGCTTCGGGCGATCGAGGATTCGCTCGTAGCCTAAACCGCGCCCAGCGCGGTATGCGATGTTTTTGGATAGGATCGGCCCCGGCAGACTTGACGCGCGCTGGAGCCGTCGCGGCTTAAGTCGCGCTAAACCGCAGCCCGTCTCAACCGCGCATCTCGTCGAATCGTTCGAGGTGCCTGTTTACTCTGATCGATCATTAAGGAGTCACGTCGATGGCGAAGATTCGAAAGGCAGTGTTCCCCGTTGCAGGGCTGGGGACGCGATTCCTGCCCGCGACCAAGGCCAGCCCCAAGGAGATGATGTCGGTCGTCGACAAACCCTTGATCCAGTATGCCGCCGAGGAGGCGGAGGACGCCGGTGCCACTCAGCTGGTCTTCATCACCGGACGCAACAAACGCTCGATCGAAGATCATTTCGATAAGGCCTACGAGCTCGAGGCGGAGCTCAAGAGCTCCGGCAAGCTGCAACTTCTCGACATCGTTCAGAACGTGATACCGCCGAGCGTGACCTGCATCTACGTGCGCCAAGCCGAGGCGTTGGGTCTGGGGCACGCGGTACTCTGCGCCAAGGCGGTCGTCGGCGACGAGCCTTTCGCGGTGATCCTCGCCGACGACCTGATCCGCTGCCAAGGCAAAGGCGTGGTCGAGCAGATGTCCGACGTTTACGAGCGCTATGGTTGCAGCGTGCTCAGCGTTCAGGAGGTCCCGCGCGAGGAGACCAACAAGTACGGCATCGTGAAGGTCGAGCCCGGTCCGGACGGGGAGCTCCGGGTCGTCTCGATCGTCGAGAAGCCGGCGCCGGCCGATGCGCCCTCGAATCTGGCGGTCGTCGGGCGTTATCTGCTGACGCCCAAGATCTTCGAGAAGCTCGAGCAGACCCGGGAAGGTGCGGGCGGGGAGATCCAGTTGACCGACGCCATCGCCGCGCTCCTCGAGGACGAGCCTGTGATCGCCTATCCCTTCCAAGGCAAGCGCTACGACTGCGGGAGCAAGCTCGGCTATCTCCAGGCGAACGTCGAGTACGGCCTGGCGCACCCGGAGGTCGGGGAGCGCTTCTCGGCCTATCTGCGGGCCTTCGGGCAACAATAACGGCGCGACGGGGCGGGGCCGGCAGCCGGGCTGTCGGCTCCGGCTCTGCCGGGTGAGGGTTCCGGCCGTCTAGGCGATTCCGGAAAATCCCATACCCGTAGGTTGTGCTGACGATAGGAAGCACAACTCGCGGCAACGGTTGGTTGTGCCTCGCACGGCTCGGCACAACCTCAGCCCTGTCCAAGACATTTCGTTGTCGTTGTCGTTGTCGCGGGAAGACTCGATTACGACAACGACAACGAGCAAAGTCATCGACTGCGCTCCTGGTTCCGGCTCTGCCGGGTGAGGGGAACGCCCGTTTAACGCTGCACACCCTCGGTGCGCTCAGACCCGGCGCAGACGTGGCGTCAGGGCGACCGTCTCCCGAGCGTTGCCGATCCAAACCTCGCCGCCCTCGACGGTGCACTGCAGATCCATCGAGCGCTCGACCAGCCTGCTCAGGGCCTGAATCTCGCTGCTGTTCAGATCGAGCACCCGAAGGTTGCGAAGGCGCGCGAGACCGGCGCTGTTCTGCTCCCACCAAAGATCCGCCGCGCGCCCGGCGTAGGTGATCACCACCACCTCGCGCGCGCGACCGCTCGCCTTGCGCAGACGCCGCTCGTCGGGTTGGCCGACCTCGATCCAGCGCTCGATCTCGCCGCTCAAGCTGTGTTGCCAAAGGTCGGGCTCGTCGTCGGCGCTCAAGCCCTTGGTGAAGGCGAGCTGCGGGTCGGCATAGAGGCAGAAGGCGAGGAGCCTGACCATCATCCGCTCATCGGTCTCGGAGGGGTGCCGGGCCAGGGTCAGGGTGTGGCTCTCGTAGTAGTGACGGTCCATGTCGCTGATCTGGACTTGCGCTTTGAAGACGGTTGCTTTGAGGGCCATCAGGGAGTCTCGGGGTCGAGGGGCGCGCGCCGAAGTGGGGCGCCCGCGATGATCAGGCGGTCGGGCATGCGACCGAGGCTCTAGCCGGGATGCGCCCGATGTGCCACTGCGGGATCGCCCAATCCCAGAAGGCATCCGGGTGGAGATCCTCGGGCGGTGGTGTTTGTCCCAACAAGGTCCAAGCCGCACGCAATGCAGGTCGCGGATCGCGCGCGTCGACCGGTGGGGCAGACAGTGATTTGCCGAGCTTTCGGCCCTCGGTATCCAGGATCAATGGGATATGCGCATAGCCGGGTTGGCCGAACCTCAGGGCCTGTTGCAGCAGGATCTGGCGGGGCGTGGAGAGCAGCAGGTCCGCGCCGCGCACCACCTGCGTGATCCCTTGCCGGGCGTCGTCGACGACGACGGCGAGCTGATAGGCGTGGAGCCCGTCGGCACGCCGCAGCACGAAGTCGCCGACCGCTTCGTCGACGATCTGCTCCTGTGGCCCCTGGATTCGGTCCTCGAAGGCAACCGCGCCCGGCGGGGTGCGAAAGCGCACGGTGCGTGCGCGCCGTCCGAGCGGGAGTCCGGGGCGGCAGGTGCCCGGGTAGACGGGTCCTTCAGGTCCGGCGCGCCCGGCGCGGGCTACCTCGGCGCGGGTGCAGCCGCAGGGGTAGGTGAGGCCCCGAGCCGCGAGTGTGTCGAGCGCGTCACGGTAGGCGTCGGTTCGGCGGCTTTGATAGAGCACGTCCTCGTCCCATTCGAACCCGAACGCGCTCAGGGTGCGGAGGATCAGGTCGGCCGCCCCGGGAACCTCGCGCGGTCGGTCGATGTCCTCGATCCGCACCAGCCAGATGCCCCGGTTGGCGCGGGCGTCCGCGTAGCTGGCGACGGCGGCGAGCAGCGAGCCGAGATGGAGCGGACCGGTCGGGGACGGAGCGAAGCGGCCGCGATAGGCGCCCCGCCCGGTGTCGCTGCTCGGAGCGGGATCGGCAGGACCGAGCATCGGCTCACACCCTGGACCGGGATCCCGTCCGATTGTTCATCCGCGCTGCCGTTCGCGGATCTCGTCGAGTGTCTTGCAGTCGATGCAGAGTGTGGCGGTCGGCCGCGCCTCGAGACGACGGATGCCGATCTCGACCCCGCAGGCCTCGCAGTAGCCGTAGTCATGGTCGTCGATCCGACCGAGCGCCTCGTCGATTTTCTTGATCAGCTTGCGCTCGCGATCGCGGGTGCGCAGTTCCAGGCTGAACTCGGACTCCTGCGTGGCGCGATCGTTGGGGTCCGGGAAGTTGGTGGCCTCGTCCTGCATGTGGTGTACGGTACGATCGACCTCCTCCATGAGCGATTTCTTCCAGGCCAAGAGGATCTCGCGAAAATGCTCCTCCTGCTCGGGACTCATGTAGTCCTCGTTCGCACCTTGTCGATAGGGCTCGAACTCGGCTGTGCTGGCTTGAGTGGCGTTCGCTTCGGCCATGGATGTACTCCCGAAGGCTCTTGTCGTGGATGGCATGCGCCCGATACGGATTGACCGGACCTGCCGCGAAAAACACGCTTAAGTACCAGAACATCGGCCGCCGGGCAACTCAATCGCCGGTGACGGCCGCGTCTGTGTGTGTCGACCTCCGTTACCACGTCGGGATGCTGCCGGGTGGCGGTGGCGGCGGGGGTGGCGGAAGAAGCCCGCCGTCGGCGATCCACACGGCGGCGAAGGCAATGGCCAAGGCCGCGAGGAAGGCGAGCAGGCCGCCGCCGGTTGCCGGTTTCGCCGCCGTGCCCGAGACCCGCTTTCGCCCGTGGATCATGGGCATGACCAGATCGTCCTTGTGCACGAAGCGGTAGAAGAGGATCGCGCAGACGTGCAGTGCGATGAGCCCGCCGATCAACCAGATGTTCTGGCGATGCAACCCGGTGAGCCTGTTGCTGGTCGCTTTGGAAACCAGGTCATAGAGGGGGCCTCTGAAGGCGATATCGTCGTTGGTCATGAGGCCGCTGATCGACTGAAACAGCAGCAGGCCGAGCAAGGCGAGTACGGATAGGGCCGCCAAGGGGCTGTGTCCGAGCCCTTGCCAACGACCGCGCAGATAGTCGATGACCGCGCCCGGTCCGCGCACGAAGTGCCCGAATCGCGCGTAGGTCGACCCCAGGACACCCCAGGCGAGGCGGAAGACGAGCAGGCCCAGGATCGCAATCCCGATGCGTCCGTGCCAAACCATCAGATTTCCGCCTTGCAGGCCGGTCACGAACGCCGCTGCGACGAGCAACGCAAGTAGCCAATGAAAGAGGCGGGTCGGTAGGTCCCAGATCAGGATCGCACGCTCGTTCAAGGCAGGGGCTCCTTTTGCTTCGAATCGATTCGATGTCAGCCCGTTATCTTGAGGCCCGCGATGGCGCGGAGCAACTCGATCGGCGCCGACTCCCCGGTCGAATTGCCGAGCATGACGCGACTCGGGTCGAGGCAGGAGCACATCACGGAGCAAATAATCGCTTGACACCGATCCTTCTTTCGTTTAAAGAGCGGCGAATATTCTAATGCGATTGTGTGACCCGAGGTAGCGGAGATGATGGACAACGAGAGCAGTTACGGCGAGGAAGCCAACGAGCGTGTGCCGTCGATGACCGGCCCGGATTCGCGCGCCCCCGCGGCGAATCTGGCGGTGCGTCGTCGGATCGAGCATATGCGTGAAATCAAACGGCTTCGCGAGCTTCTCGACGACCCCGAGTTCGACGAGCTGGGTTGAGGCCGACGGCCCGCCGGTGGGGCGGGCCTTTCATGTCAGCGAGCCGCCCGGCGCGGCTCCATCCGCCGATCGGATCCGTTCGGCAAATAGGCCCGAATTCTCACGTGCCTTGCGAGACCGACTCCGTCGGCCGAAAGACGTCCCGAGCGGCGGGATCCAAACGAATATCCAGGGGCTCACGCAGCGATAGATGGATATCGCGTTGCGGGAACGCCATCCCGATTCCCTCCTCTTTGAAGCGATCGTAAATCGCCTGATGCAGCTCGGTGGCGACGCCCATCCGGCCGTCGAGCGAGCTGAGATAACACCGCAGGACGATGGTCAAGGCGTTGTCGCCGAACCCCTCGAAGCTGATCAAGGGGGCGGGATCATCGAGCACCCGCTCGTGCTGCTCGGCAACTTGAGCGAGGATGCTCAGTGCCTTGCGCGTGTCGCTTCCGTATTCGATCCCGATCGGGATCGTGATGCGGTTTTGTTGATCGGTCAGACTCCAGTTCAACAAACGCCCCGTGATGAACTCCTTGTTCGGTACCAGGAGCTCTTGCCTGTCCCAGTTGCGGATGGTGGTTGCGCGGATCTGGATGTTGGTCACCACGCCGGTCGTATCGCCGATGGTGACGATGTCGCCGACCCGCACCGGGCGCTCGAACAGGATGATGATGCCGCTGATGAAGTTCGCCACGATCTCCTGAAGGCCGAAGCCGATACCCACACCCAGCGCCGCCACGAGCCACTGTACCTGCCCCCAGTTCAGCCCGAGTGTGCTGAAGGCGACCAGGAAGGCGGCGACCGTGATGGCGTAGCTCACCAGGGTCTTGATCGCATAACGCCCGCCCGCCGAGACGGATTCGGTTTGCAGCAGCAGGATCTCAAGCAGGGCAGGGAGGTTCTTGGCCGCAGCGGTTGCCACGAAGAGGATCACCAGCACCAGGCCCAGGTTGGCCGCCGTCACCGGGACCGGCTGGGCAACGCCGTCGATCATCCCGTCGTAGTACCACAGCGGGATGCGCTCGAGCATGGACAGGGCCGGCAAGACATCCGACCAGGTCAGCCACACCCCCAGCAATGCGGTGAAGAACACCGAGGCATTGATCAGGCGTCGGGTCTGCTCGTCGAGTGCGGCGAGATCCGGCTCGGGCTCGTCCACCTGCAACTCCGAGGCGACCGGGGCAGCGGTCTCATTGCGTTCGGCCTCGGTTTGCGCGCGGCGCGCACTCGCGCGCTCGACCGCCGCCGTCAGTGCCAAGCGCCTCCGCGTCACGATCAGCCAACGTACGATCACCTGATGCAGCACGATCAAGGCAAGCGCGAGCCAGGTCTGTTGCACCAGCGACTCGAACAGGACCCCGGCCGTGTAGACGTAGCCCAGCAAGGCGAGCACCGCCAGCCCTAAGGGCGCGCCGACGATCACCGGAAACCAGAGGTGACGCAGGCGGTTGAACCAGCCCTTCGGGTTGGCCGCGAGCGCGTCCTTCAGAACACCTTTCGTGGGGCTCAAGAGGCGCGCGAAGAAGACGGAGAAACCCACCATGGTCGCGATCGTCGCCAGGCGTCCCAGGCTCCCGCTGAAGGCCGGGTCGCTGTCGTTGTAGAGCACCATGGCCGTCAATGCGACCGGGACGATGTAGATGCTGAACCAATCAAACTCGCGTCTGAGACGTCGTAGGGTTTCTTGGCTCCAGCGAAAGTGTCGGTCGGCGACCCCGCCGGTGATGCAGAGTGTTCGGAACGCACGCAGATAGTAGAGGCCGACGGAGGCGGCGATGAGGGCCGATCCCAGCGCGCGCGTGAAGCCGGTGGTCTCGACGGCTGTCGACAGCTGGAGTCCGATCAGCCACAACAGGAGCGGGATGGGGAGTGCGGCCAAGAGGGTCAGGCCGATGGCCTTGCCGGTATGGCTCAGGCGATCGGTGCGGATCCTGCGCAGCGGCTCGGCCGTGGCGCGGATTGCGCGTCGCAGCGCCGAGAGCTTCCAGAAGAGGGCGGCGATGACGAGCGATACGCCCCAGACCAGGGGCGAGTGCGCTCCGGCGTGCGCCAGCACCCGTGCGACCTCGATCCAATGCTCATGCGCGATGAGCCAGCCGATGGCCGAGGGAAGCGTGGCGAGGGTTTCGAGGCCGACCGGGAGCGTGCTGCGCACCCAAAGCAGCCGTTCGGCGAGATAGCCGTCGTAGCCCTGGGCCGCACGAATCAGCTGGTCTGCGGCGTAGTTGAGCTCGCCGAGCTGGCGGATGTAGTCGTCCTCGACGATCAGCGCTTGGGCGATCAGTCGCAGTCGTTGCTCGAGTGTCGTCTTGAGTTGCTCGCGGACCTCCGGGGCCTGCGCGGTCGGATCCCGGGCGGTGAGCTCGTCGATGTAGGCGTCGAGATTGCGCAGGTGGCGCTGCTCTTCGCGATAGCGGATCTGTCTGAGCGTGGCATCGGCGATCTCGTCTTCGCGATCCTGGATCGCTCGGCGGTATTGGCGCAGATCCGGGATCTGATCGCGCCGCTCCACCAGGATTTGACCGAGCGCCTTGCTGAGTCCGGCGGCTTCGATGCGTTGCTGTGCCGCCTTGAAATCCTGCTCCACGCGCGTGCGCTCGGCCTCGATGCGCTCGATCGCCAGGTCCAAACCCTCGAGGCGGCGTGCCAGATCGCCGGTGGATGTGGTGATCTCTGCGTTCTCCCGGGTCGCCTCCTGAACCAAGGCATGCTTGTCGGCGGCCTCGATCCGCGCGCGTTCCGATTCACGCTGCGCCGCCTCCGCCTCGTCGCGACGCCGCTGGTTTTGCAGCTCCTCGAGCTGGCGCTGCCGGGCTCGGAGGCTCTCCCACTCCAAGGTGGCCTCATCGCGTTGCGCACGATGCAGTGCTTCGCGCGCCGACACACTCAACAGCTCCTGCTCCAACGTCCGAGCCTCGGCCCACAGCGATGCCCGACGGGTCTCCAGCGCCCATCGGCGTGCTTCGCTCGCTGCGGTTTCCGCGCTTTCGCCCCTGGGTTGGCTCAGATCGGCTTCGATCTCGCCGAGCGCGGTCCGGACCTCGGACAAGCGTGCGCGAATGGCGGCGGGTCGGCCCGTACTGCGCTCGATGGACGTGCCCAGCTCGCCGATACGTGTTTCCTGCGCGGTTGCTTCGGCGAGGACGATGCTTAGACGCTGCGCGATCTCATCGGTCGGCAAATCCGTCGGGATCTCGACGGCGTCTTCCTCGGCCGGACCGCGTTGCTCCAGGCGTTGCCGGATTTCCGCGGTCTTTGCGGGCGCCGCCTTCAGCGCTTCGGCGAGCTCGTTGGCCTGTACTTCGAAGGTCCGAGCCGCCTCGAGGTTCGCCAGAGACCGCCGATACTGCTCGGTCAAGGCCGCCTTGCCGGCCTCGTCGAGTGCCGTATCGGCCGCAACCTCGGCGATCTTGGCCTCGATCTGGCTGACCGACGGAAGGCCGTCGTTGGTACTCGCGGGTACGGCCGTGGTCGAGGCGGTAGCGGGGGGCTCGGCCGCGAGCGCGCTGCTCGCAAGCATCATCGAGAAGACAAGAAGGAGGAACGCAAGCAACGTGAATGGCTTCCAAAACCGCCGTTGCTCCGACTGGCCGGACGTTCCTGTTGGTGTAGTCATCATCGGGATCGACATCATCATGATCGGGTCGCAAAAGAACGGCGCCATTGCCTGGTCAGGCGACGGCTCTGCCGTTGGAGTCAGAAAAAGTGGATGATCTTCAGAATCTTAAATCGTGTCCGCTCAAGCGCTTCTAGGCGCGCTCGACGCCGAGCGGACACAATGCCCGCGCAGATCGCACGGGACGCGATTTAAAGGACCTTGATGTAGACCTGCGAGTTGCGCTGGAAGTTGTACAGGGCTTGCCGCTCCATCGGCAGGGCACCGAGCGATGCCGGCTCGAAACCGCGCTCTCGAAACCAATGCGCGGCTTGGGTGGTGAGGACGAACAAGCGTGCGATGCCGCCGGCGCGGGCCATGTCTTCCGTATGAGCAAGCAGCCGATCTCCGCGCCCGGTCGCGCGATACTCATGGTGCACGGCGACGCAGGCCAACTCCGCCATCCCCGCACTCGGGTAAGGATAGAGTGCCGCGCAGGCCGTGATCAGGCCGTCGCGCTCGGTCAGGAAGAAGCGGTCGATCTCGGTCTCCAAGCGCTCGCGCGAGCGCCGCACCAGAACACCGCGTTCCTCCAGCGGGCGCAGCAGCTCGAGGATCCCCGTGACGTCGTCGATACGTGCCGGACGTAGCTCCTCGTAAGGCTCGGCTGAGATCAGGGTGCCGCTCCCGTCGGGTGTGAGGAGCTCGCGCAGCAGCGCACCCCCGCGCCGGCGCCGCACCAGGTGCACGCGTCGGATCCCGTTGCGGCAGGCCTCGGCACCGGCGCGCAGGCATTGGGCGACATCCTCGGGGATCCCGCTCGAGGCGGCGAGCAGGGCGTCGATGTCGCGGGCCAAGAGGTTGGGTCCCAGCAGATCCTGGGGCAATTCACGAGGGTCGCCGTCCGGGGACGCATCCCCGCCGGAATCCTTGACGACGGAATCCTTGGCGACGGGATCCTCGGTGAGAAAGATCAGCTTGTCGGCACCGAGCGCGACAGCCGCGCCGCGCGCCACGTCGGCCGCGCTGAGATTGAAGACCTCGCCGGTCGGCGAATACCCCAGCGGCGGCATCAAGGCGACCGCGCCCTGATCGAGGACCGCCCGCAGCGTTTGACGGTCGATCCGCCGCACCGCCCCGGTGTGGGCGTAGTCGACCCCGTCGATGACGCCCAGGGGGCGCGCCGTGACGAAGTTGCCCGAGACGACCGGGATGCGCACTCCGGCCATCGGCGAGTTGGCGAGCCCGAGCGAGAGCAGTGCCTCGATCTCGACCCGGACCACCCCGGCGGCCTCCTTCACACAGGCGAGTGCGGTCTGATCCGTGATCCGCAACCCGTTGACATAGCGCAGCTGCGCACCGCGGCCGGCGAGTCGGGCCTCGATCTGGGGACGGGCACCGTGCACTAGCACGAGCCGGATACCGAGCCCGTGCAGCAGGGCGATATCGTGGACCAGGTCCGGGAAGCGCGGATCCGCGACCGCCTCGCCGCCGAAGACGATCACGAAGGTGCGTCCGCGGTGCGCGTGGATGTAGGGTGTGGCCTGGCGCACCCAGTCGACGAAGGGATCCCGGGTTGGGGCAGGGGCGTTCGGTTCGGAATTCGAGGGTGTCATGTTCAGTCCGCTCGCGGCATGCGATCGGCTATTCGATGCCGAGCTTGGCGAGACGATAACGCAGCGATCTTAGGGTCATCCCCAGTTTCTTTGCCGCGGCCGTGCGGTTCCAGCGCGTCTCGTCGAGGGCATCGAGGATCGCCTTCTTCTCGATCTCGCCGAGATAGTCCTCGAGCGGAACACTGTCGTCGATCGGTCCCGGGGCCGCGAGCGTCGGAGCGTCGGCCTGCGGTAGATAGAGATCCCCGACCTCGATGACCGGTCCTTCGCTGAGTGCGGTCGCGCGTTCGAGGATGTTTTCGAGCTCGCGGACGTTGCCCGGAAAGCCGTAGTCCATCAATGCCTCGAGGGCGTCCGCCGAGAGGGTCATGGCGGGCTGGCCCTTATGATGCCGGGCGATGCGCAGCAGCATCCGTTCCGCCAGGGCGGGGATGTCGCGGGGGCGCTCGCGCAGCGCGGGCATGCGCAGCTCGATGACGTTGATGCGATAAAAGAGGTCCTGCCTGAAGTGGCCCTTGTCGACCTCCAGGTTGAGATCGCGATGACTGGCGCTGATGATCCGCGCATCCACGGCGACCTCTTGTTGGGCACCGACCGGGCGCACGCTCTTCTCCTGCACGGCCCGCAGGAGCTTCACCTGCGCGGGCAGCGGAAGATCGGCGACCTCGTCGAGAAACAGGGTTCCGCCCGAGGCGGCTTGGAAGAGCCCTTCCTTGTCGCTCACCGCGCCCGTGAAGCTGCCCTTCTTGTGACCGAACAGCTCGCTTTCGACCAGGTCTTGCGGAATGGCCCCGCAGTTGACGGCGACGAAGGGTCCCGCGCCGCGTGGACCTTGCCCGTGGATGAGTCGGGCGGCCAGCTCCTTGCCTGTTCCGCTCTCGCCTGTAATGAAGACCGGCGCCTGGTTGCGCGCGAGCTTACCGATCATCTGCCGGATCTGCTCCATCGCGCGCGAATCCCCGATCAGGCTTGCCCCCGCGGCGCTGCGGCCCTCTTCTCCGGCCGCCGCGGTCTCGCGCAAGCGCAGCGCCGAGCCGACGAGCTGGCGCAGAAGCTGCAAATCCACCGGTTTGGGGACAAAGTCGAAGGCCCCGGCCTTCATGGCGGCGACTGCCGATTCCATGTTGCCGTGGGCGGTGATCATGGCGACGGGCAGATCGGGATAATGCTCGGAGATATGACGGATCAGGTCGATGCCGTTCCCGTCCGGGAGGCTCATGTCGGTCAAGCAGATGTCGAAGCGGTTGCGTTCGAGCTGATGCTTGGCGTCGATGACCGTCATGGCGGTGAGTGCCCGAATATCCATTCGGCCGAGGGTGATCTTCAAGAGGTCGAGGATATCGGACTCGTCGTCGACGACCAGCGCTTGAGCCTTCGTCATTAGGCCAGCTCCCTCGGTGTGGTCAAGGTGGGTGGGTTCGGGGCCTGTTGCCCGGACGCGCGCCAGACGCATTCAGGACATCGTTATCTTCTTCTCTACTGCCCCGTGTCTGCCCTTCAAGCATAACGCGTGGTCGGGTCCGACAGAAGCCGTGCGACCCGCTCGACGCGGTCGCGGGTGCCCGTTAAACCGCGTCCAAACCGCCTCCAGAGCGAGATTCTCACCTTCGAGTGGGCTCGACATTTGGTGCATCCACGCCCCTTAGCGGGGACGCGGTTTAAAATAATATATTTTTAATATCTTAAGTCGCGCCATCTCCCGTAGTCGTCGGAGCCGGCGTGGCCAAGCCATTCCAGCAAATGACGCATACCGGACCGGGCGCGGTTTAACGGGTGAAGTGGAGTCTGAATCGGCTGCCGTGGGGATCGGCGCGCTCGTAGGTGAGATGGATGCCGTTGGTCTCGGCCAATTCTCGGGCGATATACAGACCGAGGCCCGTGCCGCTGGTCTTCGTGGTGAAGAATGGATTGAAGATGTCGCGCGCGGTCTTGGCGTCGATTCCGGGTCCCTCGTCGGCGATCTCGATCAGTGGCTGATCTGCGGTCTCGCCGATCGGCAGGAGGCGGATCTTGATCCGCGGCGGCTCATTGCCGTATCCGCCGTGAATCAGCGCGTTCTCGCAGAGGTTGGAAACGATCTGGTGCAGGTGGCGCGGATCCACCTCGACCGGGTCGGGCGAGAAGGTGATCTCGAGCGTGAGACGGTCCGGTGCGAGTCGGTGGGTCTCGCGAAACTCCTCGGCAAACTCCTCGATCCAGAGTGCCGCATCGATCGACACCGGATCCATGCGGTCGCGGCGCGAAAGCTGGAGAACACTGCGCACCGTCTCGTCGATGCGCGCACTGTTGCGCCGGATGATGTCGAGCAGGTGGCGGTCGTCTTCGGGCAGATCCTTGCCGTCGGCGAAGAGCTGGCTCGCATGGGTGATGGCGCTCAACGGGTTGCGGATGTTGTGGGCAATGCTGGCGGTGAGTGTGCCGAGTGCCGCGAGCTTGATCTGTTGGGCCTCGCGGGTAAGCTCCTGGTTGTCGCGCAGATAGATCAAGGCGCCGGAGGCGCGATAATCGCCGAGAAGCTTAAGGGTCGCACGCAGCTCGCGCTCGCCGACCCGCATGACCGTGCCCTCCGGCGCCGGGTTTTGGACCTGGGTCTCGAGCCACTCGACGACCTCCGGGGAGAAGTCCACCAGTGAGCTGCCGGGCTTAATCGCATCGACGTCGAGGAGCTCCAGGGCGGCCTTGTTCTTCAGGCGCAGGTGACGCTCGCCGTCGACGACGAGGATGCCCGTGTCGAGGTTGGCGATGATGAAGGCGTTGAGCTTGGTCAGATTGGCGATATCGACCGTGCGTCGCGCCGCCATGGCCTCGGCCTCGCGCACCCTGCGGTAGAGCACATGCGCCAGCAGCGCCACGGCGAAGAAGATGGCGCCGAGGAGGCCGGCCTGGGTATAGCTTGCGGTCGCCACGTGCCCGTAAAGGTCCGAATAGATCTGCTCGGTGAGCACGGCAAGGGCGGCGAAGGACGCGAACAGAAGCGCCAGGCGCCCTTCCATCAGGAGCGCCCCGGCAGCGACGGTGACGCCGATCAGGATCCCGATACCGCTTGCGGCGCCGCCCGCGGCATACATCAAGAAGGTGAAGGCGATGATATCGATGTAGATGGCGAGGTGGACCTGGCTCCCGCGGCTCGGCCACCGCGCGTAGAGGTTCAGCCCGCTCAGCAGCACCACAATGGCGTAAAAGATGAGGACGTTCCAGGCCAGCGCGGCGTTGGCGGGCGTGATGAGCGGGTCCAGCGCCGAGGGTGAGAAGAGCAGGATGAGTCCGATCAGCACCACGAGCCGAAACAGAAACAGCCAACGCAGCGCGATCCAGGTCGGATGCGGGTGGCCGGGCTGCCCGGGTTGTCGAGTGCTGTCGGGGCGCGCTGCCGAAATCGGGTGGCCCGCCGTGGATTCGGGGTGATTCGTCATTGGTCGTCTCATGCTCGGACACGCCCTCGGGCGGCGCATTGCGTGCGGAGGATAAATGCGCCTTTGCCAACCTGCCGCGGATTAGACCAGAATGGCGGGGGCCCGGCCATGCGGTCGCGGCGCTTCGGGGTTCGGCACACCGCGACGACGAGCACACCATGAATCTACACGAATACCAGGCGAAACGGCTGTTCAACGAGCACCGGATCCGAATCCCGGACGGCGTGACGGCGAGCACGGTCGAGGAGGCCGTGGCAGCCTGCGGGGCGCTCGGCGGGGAGCGCTGGGTCGTGAAGGCGCAGGTCCATGCGGGCGGGCGCGGCAAGGCCGGGGGCGTGGTCATGGCCGAGAGTCCGTCCGCGGTCGAGAGTGCCGCACGGCGTTTGCTCGGCACGCGACTGGTCACGGGTCAGAGCGCGCCGGACGGCTTGCCGGTCGAAACGCTCCTGATCGAGCGGCCGATGGCGATCGCGCGCGAGCTCTATCTCGGGCTGCTCCTGGAGCGCGAGACCGAGCGTGTCCTCTTCGTCGCCTCGGAGGCCGGCGGGATGGATATCGAGCGCGTTGCGGCCGAGACGCCGGAGCGTTTGCTGCGGGTGCGCGTGCACCCGGCGGTCGGTCTGCAGCCCTATCAGGTGCGCCGCTTGGGTTTCGGGCTTGGCCTGGACCCGAATCAGATCAAGTCACTCGGGCTGCTGATGGAGGGGCTGTATCGCCTCTTCGTCGAGAAGGATGCGAGTCTGGTGGAGGTCAATCCGCTGGTGGTCGACGATCGCGGCGAACTCATCGCATTGGACGCCAAGATCAACCTGGACGACAACGCGCTCTATCGCCACCCGGATCTGGAGGCGCTGCGCGACCCGGGTCAAGAGGATCCGCGCGAGCTGGCCGCGCAGCGACATGAGCTGAGTTACATTAGCCTCAGCGGCAACATCGGGTGCATGGTCAACGGGGCCGGGCTCGCCATGGCGACCATGGATCTGGTGCAACTGCACGGCGGCGAGCCGGCCAATTTCCTGGATGTCGGCGGCGGGGCCACGGCAGCGCGCGTGGCCGAAGCCTTCAAGCTGATCCTCTCCGACACCAATGTCCGCGCCGTGCTGGTGAACATCTTCGGCGGCATCGTGCGCTGCGACCTGATCGCGGAGGGCATCATCGAGGCGGTGCGGGAGGTTCAGGTCTCGGTCCCGGTGGTGGTGCGCCTGGAAGGTACCAATGCCGCGCAGGGCCTGGAGATGCTCGCGCGCAGCGGGTTGGCTGTCGAGACGATGGCGGGTCTCGGCGAGGCGGCCCGGCGGGTCGTGGACGCGGCTGCCGGTCGAGCTGCCGGCTCCGGAGGGGTTTGAGATGAGCGTTCTGGTCGACAGCAACACACGGGTCATCTGTCAGGGCTTCACGGGCAAGCAGGGCACCTTTCACAGCGAGCAGGCGATCGCCTACGGAACCAACCTGGTCGGCGGCGTGACCCCCGGCAAGGGCGGGCAGCGCCATCTCGATCGGCCGGTCTTCGACACCGTGCATCAAGCAGTTCGCGACACGGGCGCGGATGCGACCATGATCTACGTGCCTGCCGCTTATGCCGGCGATGCGATTCTGGAGGCGGCGGACGCCGGGATTCGGGTTATCGTCTGCATCACCGAGGGGATCCCGGTCCTGGATATGGTGCGGGTGAAGGCCGCGCTCGCGGGCAGCCCGGCGGTCCTGATCGGTCCCAACTGTCCCGGCATCATCACGCCGGGTGCCTGCAAGATCGGCATCATGCCGGGGAACATCCATGCGCCCGGCCGGGTCGGCATCGTCTCGCGCTCCGGGACCCTGACCTACGAAGCGGTCTGGCAGACGACCCAAGCCGGTCTGGGCCAGAGCACCTGCATCGGAATCGGCGGGGACCCGATCCAGGGTCTCGATTTCATCGCCTGTCTGGATCTCTTCGAGCAGGATCCGCAGACCGAGGCGATCATCATGGTCGGCGAGATCGGCGGCAGCGGCGAGGAAGAGGCCGCGGAGGTCATCCGCGAGCGGATCTCCAAGCCGCTGGTCGCCTACATCGCCGGGGTGACGGCGCCCGCGGGTAAACGCATGGGACATGCGGGTGCGATCGTCACCGGCGGACGCGGGACGGCCGAGGGCAAGTACGCCGCCCTCGAGCAGGCGGGTGCCGTGACCGTGCGCTCGCCTGCGCAGATGGGGAGTCGACTGGCGGAGCTGCTCGGCGGGTGATGATGGCCGCCAGCCGCCAGCCGCCAGCCGCCAGCCGCCAGCCGCCAGCCGCCAGCTATCAGCCGTCAGCCGTCAGCTATCAGCCGTCAGCTATCAGCTCTCAGCTATCAGCTATCAGCCGTCAGCCAAACCGGGTCGCTCCCTCATACGCCTTTTGCGGAGGCTGGCAGCTCTGAGAGCTGAGAGCAGAGAGCAGAGGGCTAATAGCTAATAGCTGATAGCTGAGAGCTGAGAGCTGAGAGCTAATAGCCGGGGGCCGGCCGTTGGCGGCCACACCAAGCTTCTTGTTGCAACTAGAGGATCCCGCCGTGGGATGTCGTATCCGGGTCGCGCAGTTGAATCTCGTTGTCGGGGATGTCGTGGGCAACGCCGGTCGGGTGATCGCCGAGGCGGCCTCGGCGCGCGCGGACGGCGTCGATCTGTTGGTCTTTCCCGAGCTGACCCTCACGGGTTATCCGCCGGAGGATCTCTTGCTGCGTCCCGAGCTGCTGCAGCGCGTCGAGTCGGCATTGGAGCGGATCCGCGCGGAGTGTCGAGGGGTCACCCTGGTGCTGGGCTATCCGCTTCGGGCCGTCGGCGGGCTGTTCAACGTCGCGGCTGTGGTGCGCGACGGCGAGCTGATCGGTGAGTATGCGAAGCAGCATTTGCCCAACTACAGCGTTTTCGACGAGAAGCGATACTTTCAGGCCGGCGCGACCCCTTTGGTGCTCGATCACCTGGGTTTGAAGATCGGTTTGAGCGTTTGCGAGGACATCTGGCAGGAAGATCCGACACGGCAGGCGGTCGAGGCCGGAGCGCAGATCCTGGTCAACATCAATGCCTCGCCCTTTCATGTCGGCAAGCGTGCCGAGCGCGAGGCGCTGGTCGCGCGTCGGGCGAGCGAGCACGGCATCCCGATCGTCTATGCAAACCTCGTCGGGGGGCAGGATGAATTGGTCTTCGACGGTGCCTCGTTTGTCGCGGATGGCGCGGGTCGGATCCTGCATCGCGCGGCGGTCTTCGAGGAGGATCTGCTCACGTTCGACCTCGATGACGAGGGGCGCCCGGTCGGCGCGTCGCCCGAGTACATCGCGCCGGCGTTCGACGACGAGGCGATGGACGAGGAGGCGAGTGTCTACGGCGCCTTGGTGCTCGGTGTGCGCGACTATGTCCGTAAGAACGGTTTCAGCGGGGCGGTGCTCGGTCTCTCGGGCGGTGTCGACTCCGCACTGACGCTCGCCATCGCCGTGGACGCGCTGGGTGCCGACGCGGTCGAGGGCGTCTTGATGCCCTCGCGCTATACCTCGCAGATGAGCAACGCGGATGCCTTCGAGGAGGCCGAGTCACTCGGCGTGAAGGCCCAGCTGATCTCGATCGAGCCGGCCTTCCGGTCGTTCCTGTCGATGCTCGAGCCGGCCTTCGAGGGTCTGGCCGCGGACGTTACCGAGGAGAACATCCAGGCGCGCTGCCGCGGTATCATCCTGATGGCGATCAGCAACAAGACCGGACGCATCTTGCTGACCACCGGAAACAAGAGCGAGATGGCAGTCGGCTACGCCACACTCTACGGCGATATGGCCGGCGGTTTCGCGCCCATCAAGGACGTGCCGAAGCTCTTGGTGTATCGACTTGCGCGCTATCGCAACCGGTGCTCCCCGGTCATCCCCGAGCGTGTGCTCACGCGTGCGCCCTCCGCGGAGCTGCGGCCCGATCAGACCGATCAGGATAGCCTTCCTCCCTACGAGGTTTTGGATCCGATCCTGCGGCTCTATATCGAGGAAGACGAAGGTGTCGATGCAATCGTCGCGCGCGGTTATCCGGCCGAGATCGTGCGTCGGATCACCCGGTTGGTCGATCGCAACGAATACAAGCGCCGGCAAGCCCCGCCCGGCGTGCGGATCTCCACCCGGGCGTTCGGTCGGGACCGCCGCTATCCGATCACGAGCGGATTTTAGGCTTGGTCTCGAGCGGCATGACTCGCCGCTCGGCGGGTATCGCGTCGACCGCTCGAGAGGTGTCGCCGTCGCGGTTTAACCCGGTCGCTGTTCAAGGCCATGTATGGAACTTATACTCAACGGCTTCGGTAGCCGGATCCCACAATGGAGAGCGTCATGAAGAAGGTTGAAGCCATCATTAAGCCATTTAAGCTGGACGACGTCCGCGAGGCGCTCTCCGCCGCGGGCATCACCGGCATGACAGCGATCGAGGTCAAGGGCTTCGGGCGCCAGAAAGGGCACACCGAGCTGTATCGGGGCGCCGAGTACGTCGTGGATTTTCTGCCCAAGGTCAAGATCGAGCTGGTGCTCACCGATGATCTGGTGGAGACCTGTATCAGCGCCATCACAACGGCCGCTCGGACCGGCAAGATCGGCGACGGCAAGATCTTCGTGTCGGATGTGACGCATGTGGTGCGTATCCGCACCGGGGAAGAGAACGAGGCCGCGGTCTAAACCGCATCCAGAGCGAGATGCTCACTTTCGAGTGAGTTCGACGTTTGGTGCATGCACGGCCCTTGGCGGGGACGCGGTTTAAAATAATATATTTTTGAATATCTTAAACCGCGCCAGCTCCAGCGCTCGTCAAAACGGCCGGGGTCGAACCCATCCAAAAACATCGCATACCGCGCAGGGCGCGGTTTAATGCGGTCAATTCTGATCGAGGCTTAGGTATTCCCAGAGTTTCCGTGCGAGACTGACGTCGCCCGGATCGCGCTCTTCGGCGGCGAATCGGCCTGCCTCTCGGTTCAAGTCGAGAACGCGCTTTGCGTCTGCCGCCAGTTCGCGCTTGCCCAGCGCCGTGTAGGCGTCGATCAACACCTCGAGCGCACTTTCGACGGCACTTGTGCGCTGAAAGCGTTCGATCACGTAGTTTGCGCGGTTCGCTGCAGCAAGGTAGGCGCCGCGGCGCATGTAGTAGCGCGCCACGTTGATCTCGTGCTTGGCGAGATTGTTGCGCAGATAGAGCATGCGCTGCCGCGCATCCTCGGCATAGCGGCTGTCGGGAAAACGCTCGACCAAGACCGAGAAATCCACGAAGGCATCGAGAGCCGAACCCGGATCGCGTTGCGAGGCATCGGTCGGGACATACCGATCCAAAAACCCGACGCTGCGGTTGTAGTTGACCAGCCCTTTGAGGTAGTAGGCATAGTCGACGTACGGGTTTTGGGGGTAAAGCTTGATGAAGCGGTCCGCCGCGGCGATCGCGGCCTCCGGCTCGTCGGCGCGATAATGCGCGTAGGCCACGTCGAGCTGCGACTGCATCGCATAACGCCCGAACGGATAACGCGCCTCCAGTTTCTCGTAATACTCGATCGCCCTGGCATAGTTGCCCGAGTCCAGCTCGGAGGATGCCTCGGCGTACAGTCTGGCTGCGCTCCAGTTCTCGGTAAGATCGATCTCTTTGCCGAAGACGCCGCAGCCGGCGAGCGCGACGGCGAGCACGAGCGCCGGCAGTCGTGTTAACGTTCTTCGCATGAATCAGAGATACCTGTTGATTTCCTCACGCAGTATACCCGAAGCCAATCGTCCTCGCGCGCGAGGATACACCCGCGGCGGATCGGTGAATCGGTCATGACGCACGCCGACACGGACATCCCGCCGCCCGTCGCTTCCGGCCCGATGCGCATGCGACGCGCGATTCGGGTCGAGCCGCAACTCGCGGCCCGCCGACTCGATCAGGTGTTGGCGGCCCTCATCCCCGAGCTCTCGCGCAGTCGGCTGCAGCTTTGGATCGAGTCCGGACAGGTGCGCGTGGACGGGGTGGCCCGGCGCTCGCGCGACAAGGTCTGGGGCGGTGAGCTGATCGAGCTGGACGCGCCGATCGAGCCGCTCGGCGATTGTCTCGCGCAAGCGATTCCGCTGAATCCAGTCTTCGAAGACGAGCAGATCCTCGTGCTCGACAAACCGGCCGGTCTGGTGGTGCATCCGGCGGCCGGGCATCGCGACGGGACCTTGCAGAACGCCCTGCTCAACCACGATCCGGCGCTGGCGAGCGTGCCGCGAGCCGGCATCGTGCATCGCCTGGACAAGGACACGACCGGGCTGCTCGTGGTGGCCAAGACGCTCGAGGCGCACCGCTCTTTGGTCGAGCAGCTGCAGGCTCGGCAGGTCCACCGCGAGTATCGTGCCCTGGTCATCGGCGAGGTGGTCGCCGGCGGCCGCATCGAGGCACCGGTCGGACGTCATCCGACACAGCGAACCCGCATGGCCGTGGTCGCCAGCGGGCGGCCTGCGATCACCCGGTTTCGGGTTTTGGAGCGATTTGCCGGTCACAGCCTGCTCGCCGTCGAGCTCGAAACCGGCCGGACGCACCAGATTCGCGTGCACATGGCCCATACACAGCATCCTCTGGTTGGTGACCGCGCCTACGGTGGTCGGCCGCGACCGCCGAAGGGGGCATCCGCGGGTCTCATCGAGGCGCTTCAGAGCTTCCCGCGTCAGGCGTTGCATGCCTTGCGTCTGGGTTTGGAGCATCCGACGCTCGGGACGGCGATGAGCTGGGAGAGTCCGTTGCCGGCGGATCTCGCGGGGTTGCTCGAGCAGTTTCGCAGCGAGGCTTCCGGGTGAGGCCCATCCATCCCCATCCGCCCGAGCCGAGGAGGATTAAACCCGAGATGATCGAGCCCGATTGGCCCGCACCGGCGCGCGTGCGGGCCTATTCCACCACCCGCGACGGCGGCGTCGGCACCGGCGTCTATGCGAGCCTCAACCTGGGTGATCATGTCGGCGACGCGCCCGAGCGGGTTGCCCGCAATCGCGCGATTCTGCGCGAGCACCTGCAGCTGCCGAGCGAGCCGCTTTGGCTCCGACAGGTGCATGGCTGCCGGCTCGCGGGCGAGGGTTCGGCGATCCCGGGCGATGCACGCCCGCTCGGCGGCTGTGAGGCCGACGGGGCCGTGACCGGCGAGGGCGATGTGGTCTGTGTCGTCATGACGGCTGATTGTCTGCCGGTGCTCATGTGCGACGACCGGGGAACCCGTGTGGCGGCCGTGCATGCCGGCTGGCGCGGTCTGGCCTCCGGTATCCTGGAGCGTGCGATCGAGGTCATGGGTGGGGCATCCGAGCGGATCTTGGTCTGGCTCGGCCCGGCGATCGGTCCGGATGCCTTCGAGGTCGGTCCCGAGGTGCGCGAGCGATTCCTCGAGGCGGATCCGGAGTCGATCGATGCATTCCGTGCCTCGCGCGACGGGCGCTTTCTGGCCGACCTCGCCGGTCTGGCACGTCGCCGGCTTGCCAGGCTCGGGGTGACAGGCGTCTATGGAGGCGGTTACTGTACCCATTCGGATCCAAGACGTTTTTTTTCGTATCGGCGCGACGGCGTCACCGGGCGGATGGCGAGCCTGATCTGGCTCGACGGCGACGGCGACGCTGCAGCGGGAGACGCACTTCATGCCTGATTGGAACATGCTGACCCTGGTCGGTGCCGACCGCCCGGGCATCGTCTCGCGCGTGACGCGAGCGCTTTACACCTGCGGATGCAACCTCGGCGAGGCGTCCATGATCCGCCTCGGCGGCAATTTCACCATCATGCTGATGGTGAGCGGCGAGCGCCCCCGCGAGGAGCTGATGGCCGCCATGCGCCCGGTCGCCGAGGAACTCGGTCTGCGGATCCATCTGGATCCGGTGCCGGGCGGCCTGCACCGGCACCTGCTCCCGAATCTCCAAGTTCGGGTCTTCGGGGCCGATCGTGCAGGCATCGTCGCCGACGTGACGGAGATCCTTGCCGAGCACGGGTTCAATATCCTCGAGCTCGAGTCCGATGTCGCGGGCGATGCGCAACATCCAGTTTACATTATGAACATTCAGGGTTATTGCGAGCGGACCATCGAAGAGGTTCAAACGGCGCTGTCGGCGCTGAGCACCCAAGGCGTCTCCGTGGATGTCGCCCCCGTCGATATCCTGATCGGCTGAGTCATGGCAATCCTCGATATCCTCAAGCTTCCGGACCCGCGTCTGAAGCAGGTCTCCGAGCCGGTCGAGTGTTTCGACGAGGACTTGCGCGGTTTCGTGGCTGATCTGGAAGAGACCCGCTTGGCCGGTCCGGCCGCCGTCGGCATTGCTGCCCCCCAGGTCGGACGCTTTCAGCGCATCGTGATCGTGGATGTTTCGGGTCGTCCGAAGACACCCAATCACGGTTACCTGATCCTGGTGAATCCCGAGATCGTCCATTGGGAAGGTTATGCGATCGGCCGCGAGGGCTGTCTCTCGGTGCCGGACTACACCGGTAATGTCATCCGTGCAACCGGTATCCGCTTGAAGGCGCAGGACCTCGACGGCCGCGAGACCGAGTACGTGATGGAGGGATACGAGGCGCGCGCCGTCCAGCATGAGATGGACCATCTCGACGGTCTGCTGTTCGTCGATCGGGTCGTGAGTCGTCGCACCGATCTGTACCGACGCAAGGTCTACCAGACCTAAACCGCGCCGGGTGCAGTATGCGTCATGTGATGGAGTGGATTGACCGCGCCGGCTCCGAGGACCGTCGGAGCCGGCGCGGTTTAATTGCGGATGACGCTGTGCCCATGAAGAGCTGCCGCGGCGGCCCCATCTTTACCGAACGCTCGGTGTATTTTCTGCGGGCAATGCTCCGCTCGGCGTTGGATCGAGGTCTTTGCGGTTTGGGCCAGAAACCCCGTCCAACCAACGTTGTCTCTCTGCAAAGAGATTGATTACGAGAACCGCTTATGAGATCGCGCCTGTCTCGCCTTGCCTTCGCCGTCGCAGCCTTCCTGGCGGCGACACTTGTCCTTGCATCCCCTCGTCAGATACCCCTTTCGGAGCTGTTCCCGAACCCTGCCCAAACCAAATCGGCGGTCGTGATCAACAAGGTTCTGGAGCGCTTTCACTATAGAAAGGTCAAGCTCGACCACGACTTTGCGCAAGAGGTCCTCGACAGCTATCTGAAGGCACTGGATCCGAGCCGATCCTTCTTTCTGGCCCGCGATGTCGAGCGCTTCAAGGGCGGCGCGAAACGCTTGGACGAAGGGCTGCGTCGCGGCGAGCTCGATCTGGCGTTCGACGTCTTTCGGGTCTATCGGATGCGGGTCGACGAGCGCGTCATCTATGCCGAAGGTCTTTTGAAGGGCTCCTTCGACTTCGATCGCGAAGAGACCTACAGGCTCGACTCTCCGGACGCGCCCTGGGCCAAGGACAGCGCCGAGCTGGACGAGATCTGGCGCAAGCGGGTGAAGAACGATTTCCTGACCCTGCGTATGGCCGACAAGACCGACGAGGAGATTCGCGAACGGCTGAGCGAGCGGTATCAAGGGTTGGTTCGTCGCACCCATCAGTTCGACGGCAACGACGTCTTCCAGACGTTCATGAATGCCTATACCCAGACGCTTGAGCCGCATACGAGCTACATGTCGCCCAGCACCTCCGAGAACTTCGACATCAGCATGAAGCTGTCGCTGGAGGGTATCGGCGCCGTCCTGCGCGCGGACAACGAATACACGGTGATTCAGAGCACGGTCCCGGGCGGTCCGGCCCGTGAGTCCGGCCAGGTCCAGACGGGCGACCGGATCGTCGGGGTTGCGCAGGGTCTCGACGGGGCGATCGAGGATGTCGTGGGATGGCGCCTCCAGGACGTCGTCGACAAGATTCGCGGACCTAAGGGCTCGGTCGTGAGACTGCAGCTTCTGCCCAAATCCGCTGCGACCAACGGCGGCGTGCGCGAGGTTGCGATCGTACGCAACGAGATCAAGCTCGAAGATCAGGCCGCGAAAGGGTCGGTCCTGGACAGTCTGGAGAACGCGCCTGGAATGCGGATCGGCGTGATCGAGATCCCGGCCTTTTATCGAGATTTCCAAGCCGAGGGCTCGGGTGACCGAAACTTCCGCAGCACGACCCGGGATGTGCGCCAGCTGATCGACGACTTGGTCCTGAAGGGCGTCGACGGCATCG
This sequence comes from Thiocapsa rosea, assembly GCF_003634315.1. Lineage (NCBI taxonomy): Bacteria > Pseudomonadati > Pseudomonadota > Gammaproteobacteria > Chromatiales > Chromatiaceae > Thiocapsa > Thiocapsa rosea. The sequence goes on along the minus strand of NZ_RBXL01000001.1, from coordinate 679,016 downwards.
TGATCGACCTGCGCGGCAACGGCGGCGGCTCGTTGGCCGAGGCGACCTCGCTTACCGGTCTCTTCATCGATACCGGTCCGGTCGTGCAGGTGAAGGACGCCTTCGGCAAGATCGAGGTCGAGACGGATCCGGAGCCCGGCCTTGCCTACCGGGGCCCCTTGGCCGTGCTGGTGGATCGCGACAGTGCCTCCGCCTCCGAGATCTTTGCCGGCGCTATCCAGGATTACGGGCGCGGATTGGTGATCGGCGAGCCCACCTTCGGGAAGGGGACCGTGCAGACCCTGATCGATCTGAATCGCTATGTCCCCGGGGAGCAAAACAATCTCGGTCGCCTCCGTCTGACGATGGCCGAATTCTTCCGTATCAGCGGCGGGAGCACGCAGTTGCGTGGCGTCGAGCCCGATATTCGTTTCCCGACTGCCGATTTTATGGTCGACCACGGCGAGAGATCCCTCGACAATGCCCTGCCTTGGACTCGGATCCGACCGGCCGAATACAAGAAAGTCGGCTCCGTCAGCGTCGAGCTCCTCGCGCTGCAGTCAGCGGAGCGCGTGTCAAGAGATCCCGGCTTCACGATGCTGGTGGAGCGAAGCAAGCTGATGCGCGATGTCGAGGCCCAAACCCACGTCTCGCTCCAGGAGCGCGCTCGGCGCAAGGACGACGAGCTGCGCGGAAGCGTCTTCAAGGAACAGCAGAACAGCTACCTCCGTGCTCGCGGAATTGCTCCGGTGGACGAGGACTCCGAGGAGCAGGTCGACGAGGACCTGCTCGATGCCCAACGCGAGGCTATCGCGCGCATTCAGGTGGAAGAGGCGGCCCGAATCCTCGCCGATGCCGTCTTGCTCGATCGCACCGAACGGCCGCGTGCGGTGATGCGTGACTGAATCGCGTTCCTCAATGACATGCGCCGTCTTCACGTTGACTCGACGCCGCATGGATTCACGGGCATCGGAGTCGACGCGATTCAGGTTTTCGAATCTTGCCTCTTGTCGTCCGGACGGTGCGCGGGAGCGCTGCCGCATCCTGTCGTCGTGGATCAACCGGTCGTCGGCCACCGCCCGGGCTAGGCGCAGCACACTGCCGATCTCAAGGATCAGTCATTGAATCAGTCTCGGAAGGATCTTGAAGCGCGGATCGAGCGTCTGCGTGCGGGCGGCGCGTCCGAGCGGCTCAGGGACAATCGCATCGGCCTGGAAAAGGAGGGTTTGCGTGCGTCGGCGGCCGGCCATCTCGCCATGTCGCCGCATCCACGAGCGCTCGGCTCCGCCTTGACGCATCCCTATATCACGACGGATTTCTCCGAGGCGCTGCTCGAGCTCATCACGCCCCCGACCTCCAGCGTCGACGAGGTCCTGGGATTCCTCACCGACCTGCATGCGTACGTCTATCGTCATCTCGGCGACGAGCTGATCTGGGCGACCAGCATGCCCTGCGTGCTCGAGGGCGGTGCGGGTATCCCGCTGGCGCAATACGGAACGTCGAACGCCGCGACCATGAAGACGGTCTATCGGCGTGGGTTGGGGAACCGATACGGTCGCACCATGCAGGTGATCGCGGGTCTGCATTTCAACTTCTCGTTTGCCGACGCGTTTTTGGACCTGTACCAGGCGACTCAGGGCGTCGAGGGCGATGGCGTGGCCTATCGCTCCGAGGTGCAGATGGGGATGGTCCGCAACCTACAGCGTGTCGGCTGGATCGTGCCCTATCTCTTCGGTGCATCGCCCGCGGTCTGTGCCAGCTTCGTGCAGGGCCGCGACACCGATCTGCAGATCTTCGATCCTCACACGCTCTATTACCCTGATGCGACCTCGCTGCGCATGGGCGACATCGGGTATCAAAACCAACAGGAACAAGGCACCGGGATGAAGGCGAGCTACGACAGCCTCGATTCCTACGTGCGCAGCCTGACCTGGGCGATCGAGACCCCCTGTCCGCAGTACGAGAAGATCGGCGTGAAGGTCGGCGATCGTTACGAGCAGCTCAATGCCAACGTTCTTCAGATCGAGAACGAGTACTACAGCACGGTGCGTCCCAAGCAGATCACGGAGTGGATGGAGCGTCCGACGCTTGCGCTGCGTCGCCGCGGTGTTCGGTACGTCGAGCTGCGCTCGCCCGACATCAATATCTTCGAGCCGGTCGGGATTACGGCCGAGCAGATTCGATTCCTCGAAACCCTGATGCTCTATTGCCTGATCCTGGACAGTCCCCGTATCGGCGCGCGGGAGCGGCGCGAGATCGACGAGAATCAGGTGCTGACCGCCCATCGTGGACGCGAGTCCGGACTCGTGTTGTCCCGCCTCCGCGAGGGCGTACCCTTGCGTGTCTGGGCGAGCCAGATCCTCGATGACATGATCGCGGTTGCCGAGCTCCTCGACGGGGTGTCGGATGGTCCGTATGTGCAGAGTGTCGAGCGACAACGCGAGAAGGTCGCGGATCCGGATGCGACCCCCTCTGCCCGCATCCTTGCGATGATGCGTGAGCGCCGGGAGGGCTTTTTCAGCTTCGCTCGGCGTCTGACCGAGACCCACCGCGAGACCCTCAGGCACCACCGCATCGATCCCGAGCGCGAAGCAGCGCTCGAGCGGCTCGTCCGCGAGTCGGTCGCGCAGCAAGAGGCGATCGAGGCGACCGACGATCGTTGTTTCGATGATTTTCTCGCGGACTATTTCAACCAGGGCCGAGCAACCGATATCGGCAGGGATCCGACAGTTGAACCTAGTTGAAACCGCGAAGACCCCGTTGCCGGGGTCTTCGTGTCATGCGCGAGGCGCCTCTTCGAGGTGATCGCCTCGGCGTGCCGGGTGCTTACTGCGCAGTCGCGGCGGCCTGCTGCTCGGCGCCTTGGGTCTTCGGCGCACAGTCCTTGTTCGACATCATCGCCGGGTGCATGTGGGGTGCAAAACCGGCCATGTGGGTACGCTCCGTGGCGCGCGGATGTTGCGCACGACGCTGCTCGCTCTCTGCCTTGAAAGCGGCGCGACGCTCCTGAATGCCCTGCTGAACCTTGGCGCGATGGGCATCCATCTCATCCGTGCGCGTCTTCACGAATTCCGGAATCGCCGGCATTTCCGGGATCTGACCGAATTCGGGCATGGCCGGCATCTCCGGCATGGCCGGGATCTGGCCGAATTCAGGCATGGCCGGCATCTCGGGCATTGCGGGGTACTGAGCGAATTCCGGGATGGGCGGCATCTCGGGGAAGCCCGCGTCGATGCCGGACGGCATCCGAGCGAAATCGGCGGCGCGCTGCTCCATCATCTTCCGATGCGCCTCCATCGCCTGCTCGATGGCCTTGTGCTGCTGCTCGGCCATCGCCTCGTGATGTGCGGAGATGGCCTGCATCTGCTGCTCGGCCATCTCGGAGGTCATGACCGGTGCGACGGGGGCGTTATACCAGGCACCGGCGGAGGACGCGGCGGCGGCAAGGGCAATGAGCGAGGCTGCTTGGACGAGCTTGGACATGGAACACACCTTTAAGACTTGAACAAGAATTGAAAATGATGGGTCTTGGTCGTTCTGCGAGCCCTCCCCGTCGATCGGGGAGCCGCTGCCGCTCGACGCATCGGTCGATCGGGACTCGCGGATTTTCATCAGGGACGGATGCAGGCAACATCGTCGGGGTCGCGCCGTCCATGGGCGTCATGGCTTCCGGGTATCCGCGCCATGAAACCGGCGTCGGCAGCAAGCTGATTATTGTCGTTGCCCTTCGACTGCGTCCTGATTAGGGTATCAGTATATAAGGATTTTCTAACATATCAACCCAAAGTTGATCCTGCGACGCAACAGACCCGTCATCGCAACTTAAATCAATGATTCTCTTATCGTCCTGAACCGCGTCGACTGCGAGGTCTCTTGATCGCCAAGAGGCCGAATCCACAGGCGACCTTGGCTGTTGTTCCGGGCGCGGTTCAGCTTTAGAAGAGCCGATTCAAGCCATTGAGCGCCGCCACCCGATAGGCCTCCGCCATCGTCGGGTAGTTGAAGGTGGTCTCGGTGAAGTACCGGATGCTGTTCGCCTCGCCGCGCTGTGACATGATCGCCTGACCGATATGCACGATCTCGGCGGCTTGTTCGCCGAAGCAGTGGATCCCCAAGATCTCCAAGGTCTCGCGGTGGAACAGGAGCTTGAGCATGCCGACCGTGTGCCCGGTGATCTGGGCGCGGGCGATGCTCTTGAAGTCCGCCTGGGCCACCTCGTAGGGGATCTGCAGTGCGGTGAGTTCGCGCTCGGTCCGCCCCACGGAGCTGATCTCCGGGACCGTATAGATCCCGGTCGGGAATTCCTCGATCAGAGACCAGTCGCAGGCGCCGTCGGCGATGTGTGCGCCGACGAATCGCCCCTGATCGTAGCTGGCACTGGCCAGTGCGGGCTGCCCGACCACGTCGCCGACGGCGTAGATGTGCGGCAAGGCGGTCTGATAGCTCTTGTTGACCTCGAGCTGGCCGCGCTGGTTGGGTATCAGTCCGATCGTCTCGAGCCCCAGGTCGTGGGTGTTGCCGGTGCGCCCGTTGGCCCAGAGCAGGATGTCCGTCTTGAACTTCTTACCCGACTTGCAGTGCAGCACCACCCCGTCGTCGCTGGCCTCGACACGCTCGTAGGTCTCGTTGTGTCTGATCACCACGCCCTGCTGGCGCAGGTGATAGCCGAGCGCGTCCGTGATCTCGTCGTCGAGGAAGGACAGGAGTCGGTCGCGTGTATCCACCAGATTCACCTTTACATCGAGTGCGCCCATGATCGATGCGTACTCGCAGCCGATGACCCCTGCACCATAGATGGTCATGGAGCGCGGGGTGTGCTTCAGTCCGAGCACCGAGTCGCTGTCGCGGATACGCGGGTGGGTGAAATCCACGTCCGGCGGATGGTAGGGGCGCGAGCCCGTGGCAATGACGATGTGCTGTGCGCGCAGCTCTTCGGTGACGCTGCCCGGGCGCTGGACCTCGATCCGATCCTCGCCCAGAAAGCGCGCGCGCCCGAAGACGACCTCGACCCGATTGCGCTGGTAGTAGCGATAGCGGGTGCGGACCTGATCGTTGATGACGCCGTCGGCGGCACGCAGCAGATCCGGAAACGCCGCCTCGATCTGATGCTGGGTGTGCTGGAACAGCGGGTTGCGTCGATAGTCCGCAAGCATCTGGATGGAGTGGCGCAGCGCCTTGCTGGGGATGGTGCCCCAATGGGTGCAGCCTCCGCCGACCGCATTGTGGGCCTCGATCACGGCGATCCGATGCCCGGCCTTGGCGAGCTTCATCGCCGCGCCTTCACCGGCGGGTCCGGTCCCGATGACGATGCTGTCGAATTCTCTGGTGGTCATCGCGACGGACTCCGGTTGAGGTTCAAAGGGGCATCCAGCAAAATCATGCACGGAACGGGCCATCTCGATGAGGGATGGCCGCGTCTTGGCCTATCGCCGCTGCCGGCTGGACAAACGCGTAGGGTGGACAAGCGCAGCGCAGTCTATCGATCCCGGTCGAGTCGGTTTTCGAGTGCAGTGGACAGGACGAGTCCGGCAAGAACGAATCCGAGGAAGAGATAAAAGCCGGGCTCCAAGGAGGTGCCGTTGGTGGTCAGAACGGTGACTGCATCGCTCGCGCCCCGGAGACCGCCGAGCTGGTTGGCGACCAAGGCATCGAAGCCGATGTAGGCCATGAAGATGGCGACGACCATGACGTCGGCCATCGACCACTTGCCGGATTTGAGTGCGAAGAACCCGACCGTCGCCGATCCGCGCGAGCCGCTCCAATCGAAGTAAAACGCATAGGTCGCCAACAGCTTGAGCGCGGGAAAGACGACGCTGAAGAGGGTCAGGAGGACGGCGACCAGGAGCATATCGGCTTGGCCGGACTCGAACAGGATCCGCATCACGTCCACGATGCTCTTGGTCTGGAAGTAGAGCACCTGGTCGGCAAAGACGACCGGCTCGCCGAGCAACTGGAAGGTGAGGGCGGTGATGCGTGCATCGACCTCGATCATGGGCGTGGCGAGTCCGCCGACGAGCAGGAGGAAGGTCGCGCCGACGAGTGCGAAGAGCAGGGCCGGGGCGAGCCGATCGGTCGTCCCGTCAGAGGCTTTCCCACGGGGGGCACCCCCAATGAGCGAGACCATGAACACCAAGGCCGTCAGCCCGATCACCGCCCCGAGCTGTTGTTGGATCCGGGGCTGAAGCTCACCGATCTCGGTTACGATCAGGCGTGAGCAGGCATCGACATCCGCACAGCCATAACCCACCAAGACGGCCTCCAACGGTCGTCGATCGGTTCCGGCACCGCTCGAGGCCACGGCATCGCGAAGCAGCACCTGCAACCGCGCCTTGATCTGCTCCTTCACACCGGGCACGGAGAGTTGTTCGACGAAGGCATCGGCGTACTCGGGCACACGATCGCGCAGGCGCGCGACATCCAGCAGCAGATCCTGCAAACCCTGCTGCAGGACGCCTTGGAGCTGGTTCAGCCAGCTTCCGCCGGGGTCCGGACGGCGCTGCGCGAGATTGCGCTCGATCTCGCGGATCAGGGTGTCCAGCAATTGGGTCACGGCCTGCGTCACCTGTGCCCGACTGTCCTCGGTGAGATCCAGCTCGTCGACCCGCTTCTCCAGGATCTCCCCGATCCGCGCGACCCAGACGTCGGCATCCAACAGCCCGTAGCGGACATGGTGGATCTCGGCAAGATCCGTCTTCAGGACCTTCACGCGATTCAAATCGCCGATCAGGCCGACCATCAACCAGCCGGCGCCGATCAGCAGCGCGACGGCGAGGATCTGTCGAACGCGGTGCCCGGTCTGCATCAGCCCACCGCCGCCAGACGCGGACGTTGCGTCTCGGTTTGCGCGACCGGCAGGGGCGAGCGTTCGTAGACAACCTTCACCGCATCGCCCCCGAGGAGCTGTCGCAGACGTTTCAGCAGGGCATCGGCCGGCTCGACACGCCAAGCGTCGCCGAGCACCAGCTCGCCTGCGGCCCCCGGGCGACGATAGCGCAGACGGACCGGAAGATCCCCGTCGCGAAAGGCCGCGAGTGCGGCGCGCAAGGCATCGAGCCGGGCGAGTCCCTCGGCATGGGCGGCGGGGTCCGAGAGATCCAGGATCAGCCCCAGATGATCGGCCATGCTCGCCCGCGCCTGCTCGAAGGTCCGCACGTCGTCGGCACGCAAGGACCAGCTGTCGCGGTATTCGTCGAAATTGAGTACCCCGGAGATCTGCAGGATCTGATCCGGCACCAGCAGATGACGCAACTGCTCGTAGAGCTCGGAGAAGACCGTGATCTCGATGCGCCCCGTGCGATCGTCGAGCACCACCGAGCCCATGCGCCCGCGCGGTGTCTTGCCGTGACGCACCGAGACCACGAGACCGGCGACGCTGCGCTTCTCGCGATCGCGCCGGTCGCGCCGACCCAGCTCGCGATCCGTCTCCAAGAGCTTGGCGATCCGGCTGACCGCCATCGCCTGGAGCTCCGACTCGTAGCGATCGATCGGATGGCCTGTCAGATAGAGCCCGAGTGTCTCCTTCTCGCCCGCCAGACGTTGTTCGTCTTCCCAGTCGACACGGACCTCGGTCGCGAGCTGGGGATCGGGCTCGGGCGAGGCGACCGGCTCCAGCGCACCGAAGAGATCGGCTTGGCCGGCCGCCCGGGTCGCATGATGCTGCTCGGCGAGCTTCAGCGCCAAGGGCAGCTCGGCCATCAGGGTTGCGCGGTTCGGCCCCAGCTCGTCGAGTGCACCGGCGCGGACCAGGGCCTCGAGGACGCGTCGGTTGGCCTTGTGCAGATCGATCCGCCGACAGAAATCCCACAGATCGCGGAAGGGGCCCTCGGCCGTGCGTGTCGCGATGATCGCCTCGATCGCACCCTCTCCGACCCCCTTGATGGCGCCCATGCCGTAGATCACGGTGCGCGGATCGGCGACGGTGAAGCGGTAGGCGGAGCGATTCACCGCCGGCGGCTCGACCCGCAGACGCAGCGCGCGACACTCCTCGATCAGGGTCACCACCTTGTCGGTGTTGTCCATATCCGCACTCAGCACCGCCGCCATGAAGGCCGCCGTGTAGTGCGTCTTCAGCCAGAGGGTCTGATAGCTGACCAGTGCATAGGCGGCCGAATGTGACTTGTTGAAGCCGTAACCTGCAAATTTATCCATTAAGTCAAAGATATAGGTCGCAACGTTGCCGTCGACCCCACGCGCGACCGCCCCTTCCTCGAAGATGGCGCGCTGCTTGTCCATCTCGGACTGCTTCTTTTTGCCCATCGCCCGGCGCAGCAGGTCGGCGCCGCCGAGCGAATAGCCGGCGAGCACCTGGGCGATCTGCATCACCTGCTCTTGATAGAGGATGATGCCGTAGGTCGGCTTGAGGATAGGCTCCAGATCCGGGTGCGGATAGGCGACCTCCGCGCGGCCGTGCTTGCGATTGATGAAGTCGTCGACCATGCCCGACTGCAGTGGGCCGGGGCGAAAGAGCGCCACCAGCGCGGTGATATCGCCGAAGCTGTCGGGCTGGAGCTTCTTGATCAGCTCCTTCATGCCGCGCGACTCCAGCTGGAAAACAGCGGTGGTCTCGCAGCGTTTGAGCAGCGCGAAGGCCTCGGTATCCTGCGGCTCGATCCGCTCGATATCGATCGGCGCCTCGCCGGCCTCGCGACGCAGCGCGTTCACCGTCTTGAGCGCCCAATCGATGATGGTCAGGGTGCGCAGACCCAGGAAGTCGAACTTGACCAGTCCGACCTGCTCCACGTCGTCCTTGTCGAACTGGGTGACCAGGTTTTCCCCGCCCTGCTCGCAGTAGAGCGGTGCGAAGTCGGTCAGCTTGGTCGGTGCGATCACCACGCCGCCGGCATGCTTGCCGGCATTGCGGGTCAGACCTTCGAGCTTGCGGGCCATGTCGATCAGGGTCCGGATCTCTTCGTCGTCCTCGTAGGCGGCCTTCAGATCGTCGCTCTCGGCGAGCGCCTTCTCCAGGGTCATGCCCAGCTCGAAGGGCACCATCTTGGCGACCCGGTCGACGAATCCGTAGGGATGGCCCATCACGCGCCCGACATCGCGCACCACCGCCTTGGCCGCCATGGTGCCGAAGGTGATGATCTGGGACACGGCCTCGCGACCGTACTTCCCGGCGACATAGTCGATGACCCGGTCGCGGCCTTCCATGCAGAAGTCGACGTCGAAGTCGGGCATGGAGACGCGCTCGGGATTCAGGAACCGCTCGAACAGCAGATCGTGCTCGATCGGGTCCAGATCCGTGATCTTCAGAGCATAGGCGACCAGCGAGCCCGCGCCCGAGCCGCGTCCCGGTCCGACCGGAATGCCTTGCGCCTTGGCCCATTGAATAAAGTCCGCGACGATCAGGAAGTAGCCGGTGAAGCCCATCTGGATGATGACGGACAGCTCGAGGTCGAGCCGTTCGATGTAGGGTCGGCGCTGCTCGGCGAGGTCCGGCGACTCCGGGTCCAGGATCCGCTGCAGGCGTTCGTCGAGCCCGACCCGGGATGCCTCGGCAAAATAGCTGTCCATCGTCATCCCGTCCGGGACCGGGAAATCCGGCAGGAAGTTCTTCCCGAGTGTGAGCTCCAGGTTGCAGCGCTTGGCGATCTCGACCGAGTTCTCCAGCGCCTCGGGCAGATCGGCGAAGAGCTCGGCCATCTCCGCGGGGCTGCGCAGCGACTGCTCGGCACTGTAGCGGCGCGGACGGCGCGGGTCGTCCAGCGTGCGCCCTTCGTGGATACAGACCCGGACCTCGTGGGCCTCGAAGTCCTCGGGATGGAGGAAGCGTACGTCGTTGGTCGCCACCACCGGCACGCCCAATCGGATGGCGAGATCCACGCTGGCCTCCACCAGCGCCTCCTCTTGCTCGCGCCCGGTCCGCACCAGCTCCAGGTAAAAGCGGTCGCCGAAGACCGCGAGCCACTCCGCAAGCCGTCGCTCGGCGGCATCGCGATGCCCGTTCAGCAGCAGTTGGGCGACATCGCCCTGCGGCCCGCCCGAAAGCGCGATCAGCCCCTCCGCAGCGGACGCGATCCAGTCGCGCTCCACGTGCGGCACCCCGAGATGCTGTCCCTCCACATAGGCGCGCGAGATGAGCCGCGTGAGATTGCGATAGCCGATCGCATCCTGAACGAGCAGCACCAGACGGTGGGGCTTGTTCGCGTCCTCCGGGTTGCGCACCAGGAGGTCGGCCCCCGCGATCGGCTTGAGTCCGGCCGCGACCGCGGCCTTGTAGAAGCGCACCAAGGCGAAGAAGTTGCATTGATCCGTGATGGCGACCGCTGGCATCCCCAGCTCGGCGACGCGCTTGACCAACGGCTTGACCCGCACCAGTCCGTCGACCAGGGAATACTCGGAATGCAGATGCAGATGGACGAAGCTGGGATCCACGGGTGTCCTGATTCGGGAGTCGAAGATGGCGGCGGGGGATGCCGGGCGCCTAGTCTACCCGCCTACCCCTGTCGCGCCGATTCGGAAAAACAGATCGGATCCGGGATCCGGGTCGGGATCCTCGACAGGGGCGAGCGTCGCCGCGGTCTGTCGTTCCCGCCCCGTTCGGGAGCGACCGCAACGCCGCGCTTACAGCAGCTCTGATTTTGCGGACTTTTTACGGGAGGCCAGGCAGAGGAAACGGACAGTGTCCATCGATCAATCGTCGGTTCGGATGTCCTCGTGTATGCAGGTCGCGTCGGTCGCTCGAAAGTGAGGCCGACGGTCGTCGCGAAGCGTCGACTCCCCCGGGAGAGACGACTTGCAGTCGTCCTCTTCCTACTTGCCCCGCCGGCCAAGATCGCGCAAGCTCGTTGTGCTCCTTACGCAGCATCAACTGATTGGATGCGCGGAGCATCGCCCGGCCAATGGGCCCGGCGCGGATTGAAACCTCGTACTGCATCTGGTTGACCTGGCATTTGTAAAGCATCGCCGGGCCAATAGGCCTGGCGCGGATTGAAACATTTCAGGCCGTGTAAAACAGGCGAAATCGCCCGTGTCGCCCGGCCATTTGGCCGGGCGCGGGAGCGCGATCAAACTCGGCGACGGCGGCACAGAAAGCGGGAACCAGGCATCAGTAAGGCCGAAGGCCGTAGGTCGGTGAAGGGGACGAACGGATAATTGTTGGAGGACGCATGCTTGGCCTGACCTTACGCGATGAGTTCAAGGGCCGCCGCCTGAAAGGCACCGCCATATCCAAGAGGACGGCAACCGCTTCATCTTCCGCGAGGATGAGAATCCCCGCGCCAAGCTGATCGCCAGTGCCCGCAACGACAAGCTCTTTCAACAGGGCGAGGACAGCACGCATCTCTCCAAGGAAATCCGCTATGTCCTGGAAGGCGGGGGCGGGCTCGACCTGCCATACCTCGAACACGCCTGGACCCTCTGCTCGGCGCCGATCAATCCTGCCAAAGCCGCATCCGAGGTCCACGCGCGCGATCGAGCGCTCGGCGAGATCGACCACTGGCTGGCGACCGCCGGTTGGGACTTGTGGTCGGGTTACGAAGCCTCGGTCCCGCGGACGGCGCAGGCGCTCGGCGACTGGTGGGTCAGCCGATCGCCCGGACGGGCGGTGCTCATCCTCGATGCACTGTCGCTGCGCGAGGCGCCCTGGATCCTCCACCAGGCCGAGTTGCGGGGTTGCAGCATCCAGCAGGCACGCCCGACCGGTGCCGAGCTGCCGCCGAACACCACCCCCTTCGCCAAGGCACTCGGCTTTGCCCAACGGTCCGCGCTCGGCAACAACGGCGCGGGCAATGCGCACAAGCTCCCCGGCGCGCGCACCAAATCCGTCGACATCGCCTGAGCCGACTGCGCCAAGCTGATCGGCGCAGAGCCTGACTGGGTCTTCTGGCACCAATGGCCCGATCACCGATTCCACGACCACGACGACCCCGGCCAGGGCCTCGCGACGCTCACGCAGGAGGTTGAAGCCCAGCTCACCGGCGATGCCTTCTGGTCCCTGGTCGAACGGCTTGCCACCGGCCGCCGGCTGATCCTGACCGCCGATCACGGCTATGCGCCAGCGGCCAGTTCCCCGACAGCGGCAAGGACGAGGCCGACGCTCTCAAGGGGCGTTACAAGAGCGGGCGCGGGGTCGAATCCGCCGAAGCGCCCGGCACCTGCTCGCCGCCGCTCGATCTGGCCATCGACAGCGCCCACGGCCGTCACCTCTATGTCAACGGCCGGCGCAAATGGAAAAGCCAGGGTGGTTATCCGACGCTCACGGACGGCGGCTTGAGTATCCTGGAGGTGGCCGTGCCCTTCATCGAGCTGATGCGATAAGCAGGGATGAAAGGGCTCCGCATCAGTTGGCAAGATCCAGAAGCCAACACCATTTGCGCCTCTGAATCGACTTGGCTAAGATTAGCCAAACATGATTTCGGAGATCGCCAATGCAGGTCAACATGTTGGAAGCCAAGAGCCAACTCTCCAGCCTGATTGTCGCGGCGGAACGCGGTGAGGAGGTGCTGATCGCCCGTAACGGCGTACCGGTTGCCCGGATCGTTCCCTATTCGCGCTCCCGCGTGAAGCCTCCCGGCGCATGGAAAGGACAAGTGCCCTATTCGACCGAGTGGCGTTCAGCCGAGACCGACCAAGCGGTCCAGCGACTCTTTGCCGACGACGACGATGCGCCTGCTGCTTGATACCTGCATCCTGTACGACTGGATGATGGATGCACTGGCCGATCCCGAGACGGTCGCGCTGATCCAGCAGACGGGGGCCTTCGTCAGCGCCGTTGCGGTCTGGGAGATGTCGATCAAGCACGCCTTGGGCAAGATGACGCTCCCCTCGCGCAAGACCGTGGAGGATGTCGGGGCTCAGGGATTCGGCTGGCTCAATATCACGCCGAGCCATGCCCAGGCCGTACTTGACCTCCCCGCGCATCACAAAGACCCCTTCGATCGTCTGCTGATCGCGCAGGCCCAATGCGAGGGGATGCAAATCCTCACCTATGATCGGCTGTTCCGCGACTACCTGCCGGAGACGCGGCTCGTGCGTCAGTAGGTTGGGCGAAGCGCAGCGTGCCCAACGGCTCCTTGAGATACCGGCGCGGCTTCTTTTTGGAGAATTCAATGAATCAGACCGTCGCCATTGAATGCCCAGCGGAGATCCTGGTCAGTCTGCACATGAATGCCGAGGGGCTCGCCGGGTTCATGAAGGAGCAGGCGGCTTTCGCGCTATTTCGTGAGGGGCGTTTGTCGTCCGGCACCGCCGCGGCATGGCTCGGCATTCCGCGCGTCACCTTTTTGTTGCGGGCGATGGACGCCGGTGCAGTGCTGTTGGAAGACAGCTCGGATGATCTGGCGCGGGAGACGTCGTTGCTGGGTGAATCGGTGTGATCTTCTGCAACACCACGCCATTGATCGCGCTCTCGGGGATTGGGCAACTCGATTTGCTGTCGCGTCTCTTCGGCGTCATCCATGTCGTAGAGGCGGTTGCGGAAGAATGTGCTGCTGGCGGACCGGTCGCGGTTCCGGATTTATCTTCATTGCCATGGATTCGGCTGATCCCCTCCGAAGAGTTGGACCTTCCCGGTCTGTTGCTTAATCTGGATCGGGGCGAACGCGACACCCTGGCCATGGCTCGAAAATTGGGAGCAAAACGGGTGATCATCGACGAGCGTATCGGTCGCAATATATGGCCGAGCTGCTTGGCTTGCAGGTGACCGGAACGCTTGGGGTCTTGCTCAAGGCCAAGGAACAGGGGTGGATCCCCTCATTTCACGAAGCAGTCACGCAAATGCAGCGTAATGGCATTTTTTATCAACCGGACTTGTTGCGGAAACTACGACGTATCGCTGGTGAGTCGTGAACACCTTGACATTGAATCCAGCGCTGGCTGGATTGTCCTCACCAGGCCGTGGGTTGGACACATCCCAGCGAACCCAACGGAGAAGAGGCAGGAGGTGATTGAATGGTACGTGTGCGCTACAACCAGGGCTGGTCCCGACGCGGCTTTGCGCTGCTCTGGGACGCCGACGTCCTTGCCCGGCTCGCGCCCCCACGCGCGGTGCTGTCGCTGCGCCGATTCTTCGACCTGGTGGATGACTGGCCTGACGAGCTGCCCGCCGCCGAGGGCGACGCACTGATCGTGGCCGGGCTCGAAGGGTGTCTCGACGTCCTCTCCGGCGAAGACGCCGCCCAGTGGCTCGAGACCGATCTGCGCGAGGCCGTCTTTTCCTTTCAGGACTTCTACGAGGGCCAGGCCGGTCTGATCCTTTGGGTGCCGAGCGGCCGCAACCGGATCAGCATGAATGGCGCGAGCGAGACCTACCACTGGAAGCATCGCGACGCCGGCCCCGACGGCCTGCCGATCGGTCGTCTGCTCTTCTCCGGTGCCGAGAACGAGGTCGAGCGCCTGCTGAGTACCGACGATTCCGGCGCCGACTACGACGGCAAGCATTGGGCCGGGCTGCATCATCCACGGATCAGTTGACGGGCACAGGCCGATGCGTGTCGCTTTCTGCTTGGGTGATTTCCGGGATAAGATCGACTGGTGTGTCGGGGCGAATGAATTCGCCCCGACAGGTCTTTCCAACTTGCGCAGTCGGCATGCCTATTCACGGAAATCGCCTGCTCTGTTCATTCGTGTCTCTCTATTTGGATCTTTGGGGCGCGGCGCTTGGTAGCCATCAGGGGTAAGGCACAATGAAGACGATCCTCGCCGAGGTCGCAGTGAGCGTCAGCGAACTCAAACGTAACTATGCCAACGTCATCCGGGAAGCCGAAGACCACCCGGTCGCTGTGTTCAACCGCAATCAACCGGAGGCTTATCTCTTGTCGGCGGATTTCTACGAACGGCTAATGGCTCAGCTAGAGGACCTCGAAGATGCCGCGCTTGTTCGTGAGCGCGCCGATGGTCCCTTTGTCGATGTCACGCTCGATGAACTATAGGTTGCGCTTCCATGAGCTCGCCCTGGCCGAATGGCGCAAGTTGGACCCGAGTGTTCGCGAACCGTTGAAGAAAAAACTGGCGCAGCGGATGACGAATCCGCGCGTGCCTTCCGCCGCACTCTCGGGGATGGCTGATTGTTACAAGATCAAATTGCGTGGCGTGGGCTATCGGCTCGTCTATCGGGTCGATGACGAGGTGGTCTACGTGACTGTCATTGCGCTCGGGCGGAGGGATCGGAGCCAGGTCTATTCAGCCGCCAAGAAGCGCCTTCAGGATTGATCCCGTTGGATCGAGCCTTGCGATGATGCAGACCAAGCTCCAAACCGGGCAGCGCGTCCGCCATCCCGAGTTCGGCGAAGGGGTCGTAGTGGCCGTTGCGGCAGACGGGACCGTGCGCGCCTTTTTCGTCAGCGGCGAGCGCCAGGTCTTCCCGACTTCGCTTGTGCCGGCACTCACGCGTGCCGAGCAGATCATCGCCAATGTTCAGGGCGGGGCGGAGCGCTTGCGCCATGCCTGGCTGCATCTGGAGGCCTACGCGCTGCCCTTGATGGACAACGCGGCTGCACTGACCTCGGCGCCGATCGATCTGCTGCCGCATCAGGTGGTGCTGACCCATCAGGTCGCGACCGCCGCGCCGCGCCGCTTTCTGGTGGCGGACGAAGTCGGGCTCGGCAAGACGATCGAGACGGCGCTGATCCTGCGTGAGCTGGCCAGCCGCGGCGAGCTGACCCGTGCCCTGATGGTCGTTCCCGCCGGCCTGGTCAACAACTGGCACCGCGAGCTGAACGAGGTGTTCAACCTGGATTTCGAGGTGTTCGGGACCGAGGGAGACGTCACCGATCGCAAGAGCAACGCCTTCGCCAAGCACGACCGCCTCATCGCCAGCGTCGACACCCTGAAGCGACCGGCGCGCATCAAACGGCTGAAGGATGCGCCGACCTGGGATCTGGTGGTGTTCGACGAGGCGCATCATCTGTCCGCCTATCGCAATGTCCGCAAGGTCCGCAAGACCGAGAACTACAAACTCGCCGAGGCATTGCGCGACCACGCGCGCGATCTGCTGCTGTTGTCCGCCACCCCCCACCAAGGCGATCACTTTCGCTTTTGGATGCTGATCCAGTTGCTCGATCCGACCTTGTTCAAAAGCCCCGAGGAGATGGTCGAGGAACGCCATCGGCTCAACGCGGTGGTCTACCGCCGGACCAAGGCGGATGCCTGCACGCCGGACGGGGCGCCGCTCTTTACGCGCAGATGGGTGCATACCTCAAGCTCCGCCTGATGCGCAGGCTGGACGAAGAGCAATTGGCCGTGGTCGCGTCGTCGGAATCGGCGGAGACATTCACCGCCGAGGGCGAGGAGTTGGCTGCGACGGCGGTCGCGCTGGCGCTTCCCGAATCGGTCAGTTGAACGACCGGCTGAGCTACGACCAGCTCTATCGCGAGGCACTCTCCGACCCGGAGCTCAAACGCACCCGCGAAGAGCTGGAGGCGGCCATGAGCAACGCCCGTGAGGCGCGTCGGGTGGTGTTCGAGCTGTTTCAGGATCTGGATCGGTTCAGCCTGGACGACTACCAGCCTCTCGCCGATATCGACGAAGGCAAGGCGCGGCTGGTCGCCTTCCTGCGTGCGGCCGTCGAAGATCAGGGCGGTCGCTACCGCAAGATCGACGCGTGCCGTTTTGAGCTGACGCTCGACGCTCGATCGGCGCCGATCCTCTGCACGCTGGACCGGGATCTCGCGCAAACCGACGATGAGCTGGTGCTGATGGGGCTCGATCATCCGGTCCTGAGCCGGCTGTCGGAGCAGTGGCGAGCCGCGTCGCCAGCCGGGATCGGCGCGGTCACGAAGGGCGACCTGGAACAACCGGCCGTCCTGAGTATGTGGTGGGTGCAGTCCTTCGGCGGTGGCTCGGGCTCGGGTGCCTACATCATCCCCATCGCCGTCGACCTGGAGGGCAGACGCGTTCCGGCGATCGAAAAGCGCTATCGCGATGTCTTTCGAACGTCTGCGGCACATCCGGTCTTGAAGCCGTCGGAGCGTGCCGAATTGATGCACGGTCACATCGAGCCGACCTTGCAGCGTGAGCTGAGCTATCGCGGCATCGCGAGCCCCGAGAAGGGATACGCGTCGGAATTGGTTGCCTGGGTCGAGGTTCGCTAGGAGTACGGCGATCGCGACCGACGCGACGATGAATCCGGCGGCCATGCGCTAGGCGCTTGCGGCTCAACCTAAATCCGGCATTTGAAAACGCAAAGGCGCAAAGACCCAAAGGAAAACAAGAAACTGCAATGCGAACGACGTTCACCCTTTGGGTGAAGGGCGTCATTGAACCAAGGCACTGAACACCTTTGCGCCTTTGCGCCTTTGCGTTTTAACTGCTCTTTTTAGGCTCAAGGATGTCCCTTGAGCGCCCTCACCTGATCGAGCAGCGCGGGATCGTCCCATTCACGCTCGCCCGTGGCGCTGAAGGTGAAGCGGCCTTCAGGGTCGATGACGAAGGTGGTGGGCAGGCCCTTGACGGGGTAGCTCTGTACGACCTCCGAGTCGATATCCATCGGGATCGGGAAATCGACATCGGTCTCGCTCAGGAATCGCGCGATGGTCTCGGCGTCTTCGCCGACGTTGACGGCGATCACCGAGATGCCCTCCTCGGCGAGTGTTTCGTGGGCGCGTTGCATCGAGGGCATCTCGGCGCGACAAGGTGGGCACCAGGTCGCCCAGAAGTTGAGGATGATCGGCTTGCCGCGATGATCGAGGAGCCGTTGTGGCTCGCCGGCCGGACCTTGGAGGTCGAACTCTGGCGCCTGGATGTCCTTGGACATCGGCGTCAGGGTTTGCGGCTCGTCCGTCGCAAAGGCAACGGACGAGGAAAGGACGGCTAAAGCCGCGAGAAGGGTACAGGGGGGACGCATGAGGGGTTGCTCGTCGATGGATGGAAGACAGTCGCTGACCGGCGAAACAGATCGATCATGAGGGGTGTTCAGAGCGGGGTATTGTTGCGCCTTCGGGGATATGGAGCGGACGTGAACAGGCTTCAAGTCGTCGTAAATCCGTGGCCATGTCGCAGCGACAAGGTGCGGCGACCCGATATAATGAAGCGACGGCAAGCGGCCGGAAGTGCCGTCCGACTCCTCTCCGAGAGAGCGCACATGAACCACGCCATGCCCGTGTCCGAGCGCCTCGACGCGCTGCTCTGGAGTCGTCGGCTCGATGAGATGCCGCCCTGGAAGGCCCTTCCGATCTGGTTCGGACGTTTGATTTACGCGCTGACCCGCGATCTGACACAAGGCTATCTTTCCCTTCAGGCCATGAGTCTGGTCTACACGACCATCTTGGCCTTGGTGCCCCTGCTGGCGGTGACCTTCTCGGTCTTGAAGGGGTTCGGCGTCCATAATCAATTGGAGCCTCTGCTCCTGAATGTGCTCGCCCCGCTCGGGGAGGGCGGTGTGGAGATCACGATCCAGATCATCGGCTTCGTCGACAACATGCGGGTGGGCGTCTTGGGCTCGGTCGGGCTCGCATTGCTGATCTACACCGTCATCTCGCTGGTCCAGAAGATCGAGCAGGTCTTCAACTTCACCTGGCGCGTTTCCACGCAACGCTCTTTTGCGCAGCGTTTCAGCAAATATTTGAGCGTCATCCTCGTCGGCCCCGTGCTCTTCTTCTCTGCAGTCGGGCTCTCGGCCTCGCTCGGCGGGAACGCCTTCGTTCAAGCGATCATCGAGGCAAAGCCGTTCGGGCATGTCTGGCATACGTTGGGGCAGCTCGGACCCTACATGATGATTTCGCTCACCTTTGCCTTCTTCTACGTCTTCGTTCCCAACACGCGGGTTCACATCATTTCGGCTGTTGTCGGGGCGCTCATCGCCGGGCTGCTTTGGGAGTTCATCGGCGGGATGTTTTCCTATGTCATGGCCAGCTCGACGCGCCTGATGGCGGTCTATTCGAGTCTGGCGATCCTGATCCTCTTCATGATCTGGATCTACATCGCCTGGTTGATCCTGCTGATCGGCGCAAGCATCGCCTTCTATCACCAACACCCCGAGTATCTGAGGATCCGCTCGCGCGATCTGCAGTTGAGCAATCGACAGCGCGAACGTCTTGCCTTGATCCTTGCCGGGCAAGTGGCCCTGCGCTATGAGTCGGGCGGGCGGCCCTGGAGCAGCGACGAGCTTGCGCGGACCCTCGAGGTTCCCAAGACCAATGCCGAGCGGATGTTGGGCGTGCTCGAGGAGTCGGGGTTTCTGATTCGTACCGCCGGCGATTCGCCCACCTTCGTCCCGGCGCGCGCAACCGACAGTATCTCGGTCAAAGCGATACTCGATGCGGTGCGCTGTTTCGAAGAGCGCGAGAGCGGCTGCCGAGGAACCCTTCCGGACGGGGAGATCGCACGGATCGAGACGGAACTCGATCGGGCGATCGATGCGGCGCTCGCCGGCATGACGTGGCGTGACCTCGCGCACGCACTCGACACCTCCGCGTCTGCGGGTCCGTTCGTCGAGTCCGGGCAGGGTTGATCGATCATGCCCCAGCGTGGCGACGCACTGCCGCACACCCCCGCGACGGGTGCACGGATCGAGGCGGATCTGACGCGTCTGCTGTTCGAGCAGCTTCCCGCCAGTCTCGTCATCACTGCGGCGAATGCCGTGCTGGTGGCGGCCGCGATGAGCCTGGTGTCCTCCCCGGCCGGGGCTTGGATCTGGTTTGCCGCGCTGGTCGTGATCCTGGTCGCCCGCGGGCTCCTGATGATGCGCTACAGGCGCGCCGGCAAGGCCCGCTCGTCGACCGATTGGACGCGTCGATTCGCGCTGGGTGCCGCCGCGACGGGCCTCGCCTGGGGCCTCTCGGTCTTCCTGCTCCCCAGCCACGTGTTGACCTATCAGGTCTTTCTCGGTTTCGTGATCTCCGGGATGGTCGCCGGAGCGATTCCGAGCTTGAGCCCCTGCCTGGTGGCCTACCTCTCGTACATGCTCGGTGCGCTTGTGCCCTTCGCGCTGCGGATGATCGTGATCGGCGACGAGCTTGCCTATACCTTTCTTGCGCTGATCCTGCTGTTTGCCGTCTTTATGTGGCTGAACGCGCGTCGCTACCATCGCACCCTTCGCCATTCGCTCGAGCTGGGACACGTCAACCTCGATCTGATCGACAGTTTGACGCAGGAAAAGGAGCGGATCGCCGCATTGAACCGGGATCTGGAGCGCGAGATCCAGGAGCGGCGCGCGACCGAGGCGGCCCTGGTGATCGCCAAGGAGCAGGCCGAATCGGCGAGCATCGCCAAGGGTCAGTTCGTTGCCAACATGAGCCACGAGATCCGCACGCCCATGAACGGCGTGCTCGGCTTGCTGGAGATGCTCGCGCACGAGCCCCTGAGTGCGGAGCAGAAGGGGTTGGTCGAGGTGGCGCACACCTCCGCCGAGAGTCTGCTCACTGTCATCAACGACATCCTGGATTTCTCCAAGATGGAGGCCGGGCGACTCGATCTCGAGCGCATCCCCTTTGATCTGCGCCGCCTTGTCGAGGATGTCGCCGGTCTCTTCACGGCGAGCGCGCGCAGCAAGCAGATCGGGCTGCTGTGCTTCGTCCCGCCGGGGTTGCCCGCGCGCGTGCTGGGTGATCCTCATCGTCTGAGACAGATCCTGACCAACGTCTTGGGCAATGCGGTGAAGTTCTCGCTCTCGGGCGAGGTCCAGGTGCGTGTCGATATTTGCGGGGAGGAGGACGAGCGTAGCCGATTCTGCTTCGAGATCTCCGACACCGGGATCGGTATGACGCCCGAGCAGCTCGAACGCCTCTTCAAACCCTTCGTTCAGGCTGACGGCTCCACGACGCGGCGTTTCGGCGGTTCCGGTCTCGGTCTTGCGATCAGCAAGGATCTGGTCGAGCTGATGGGCGGCGACATCCAGGTCGAGAGCACCTTCGGCCGGGGCTCTCGGTTCCGTATCCGACTGCCGTTCGAGCCTCTTCCCGATATGGCCGAGCCGACCGAAGGCGCGGCGCCGATGCGGCATCGGCCCTTGAAGGGGCGGGTGTTGTTGGCCGAAGACAATCCGGTGAACCAACAGGTGGCGATCGGGATGCTGATGCGGCTCGGCATCGAGCCGATTCTGGTTCAGAACGGTGCCGAGGCGATCGAGCAACTCGCGAGCGAGCACTACGACGCCGTGCTGATGGACATGCAGATGCCGGTGCTCGACGGTCTCGGGGCAACGCGGCAATGGCGGGAGCGCGAGCATCGCGAAGGCCGTTTGCACACCCCCATCATCGCCATGACCGCCAACGCGATGGCCAGGGATCGGGAGGCATGTCTGGAGGCCGGGATGGACGACTATCTCGCCAAGCCGGTCAAGCTCGCCGCGCTGCGCGAGACCTTGGCCCGCTGGTTGCGCGTCGCGCAATGAGGGCGGCTCAGGGAGCGGGCTCGTCGCTCGGAAAGAGCTCGCGATAGAGCGAGGCGTCGAAGACCGCTTCGATCCTTTGGATCCGACCCTCGTGCACGCGCGCCCATTGCGCCGCTTCGACGGCGTGCTTCTCGGAGATCTGGATCCGATAGGTCATGAAATGGCAAACGTCCTCGCCGTCGACAAAGACCTTGCGGATCTCTCTGTCGAGGATGATGCCGCTCGACAGGGTGGCGTACTGGATGAAGTCGTCCGCTCGGTCGAACCTCGCAATCGGACTGCGATAGCAAAACCCCGTGTCGGCGAGAAGGCCGCGCATCGTCTCGTAGTCCCGTGCTAATTGGGCGACGAGATAGGCATCCACGATCGACAGAGGGTCTGGGGTCACCGTTGGCTCCCGGTTCGGCGAGAAGGACGGGGTTCGCTGCGTAGGTGTGGTCGGGGGCGCCGGAGTTTGAAGGATGGGTTTCGCTTCGCTCTACCCATCCTACGTTCACTTCGATTCGGTTTTAGTCCTGGGTTTGCGATTGGGTCTGTGTCTCCGGAGGCGGCGGGAACCAGGTCCGTGCAAGCTCCTCGTGCAGTTCGCCGATCCCGACCTGAAGGTCGTCGATGAAGGCATGCAGCTGCTGTTGATTGAGTCGACGCGGCTCGGTCCCTTCGAGATTACGCTTGAGGCGTCCTGCGACGCGCAAGGCGGATTCGTTGCGTGGTAGCTTCGAAAGACTGGCCCGTAGCGCTTCGATGCAGTGCACGACCGAGCGAGGGAAGCTCCCGTTCTGAAAGAGAAAACGCAGGACCGGACCACGCAGCACGCGAATCTGCTCGCTGCGCCGGTAGGCCTGATAGGCCGTCATGGATTTGAGCACGCTGACCCATTGTATGGTCTCGAAGGGCCGTAGCTCGGTCGTCTCCTCGGGCAGCAGATTGGCGGAGCGCACGTCGATGATGCGCGTCGTCATGTCCGCACGTTCCAAAAAGCGCCCGAGGTGCAGGAAATCATAGCCCTGGTCGTGCAGCATGGTCCCGGAGAGCAGGCCGTTGATGTTCTGCGCACCCTGGATCACCCGCTTGAGATACGCGTGCCGGCCGCCCTTCGTCATTCCCTTGGGGAGGTCCTCGCGGGCGAACAGATAGATCTCGTTGAGCAGCTCCCAGACCTCGCGCGGTACGAAGTCGCGAATGGTGCGGCAATTCTCGCGTGCCGCGATCAAGGCGGAGGCGATGGATCCGGTATTGCGCTCGTCGGCAATAAAAAAGCGCACCACGTTGCGCTCGCTATAGTCCTTGTAATGCTCCTCGAAAAGCGCATTCGCCCCCGTGATGTCGACCAACGGCCTCCAACCCGGCGCGATGCCTTTCGGCAGGTCGAGCAGGAGGTTGGCGTTGACCGTCACGATACGGGCGGTATTCTCGGCCCGCTCGACATAGCGGGCCATCCAGTAGATGTTTTCTGCAACACGCGAGAGCATGCGTTCCGACCCCTATGCTCGATTGGATTCGCGTCGGTCCATGCCGACGGCTCGGCCGCTCATTCCTCGGCCTGCGGCGGCTCTGGCACGATCCAGGTGTCCTTGCTGCCGCCGCCCTGGGACGAGTTCACCACCAAAGACCCTTTGCGCATCGCCACCCGTGTCAACCCGCCCATCGTGACCTGCTGGCGGTCCGCCGAGAGGATAAAGGGGCGCAGATCCACATGACGCGGCTCGAGCTTCTTGCCGATGATGGTCGGCACGGTCGAGAGCTTCAGTGCAGGCTGGGAAATATAGTTGCGCGGGTCTTTCTTGATCAGCTCCGCGAAGTGCTCGCGCTCGGCCTTGGTCGACGCGGGTCCCACCAGCATGCCGTAACCGCCGGACTCGTTCGCGGGCTTCACCACCAGCCGTTCCATGTTTTCCAGCGTATAGGCCAGGGCGTCCGGCTCCATGCAGCGGTAGGTCGGGACGTTCGGGATGATGGGGTCGGCGTCGAGATAATAGCGGATCAGCTCGGGCACGAAGGCATAGACGACCTTGTCGTCTGCAACCCCGGCACCGGGCGCATTGGCCAAGGCGACGTTGCCGGCCTTCCAGGCACGCATGAGTCCGGGCACGCCGAGCGCGGAGTCCGGCAGGAAAGCCTCGGGATCAAGGAAGAGGTCGTCGATGCGGCGATAAACCACATCGACGCGGGCGAGCCCGTCGACGGTGCGCATGTAGACGCAGTCGTCCTTGTCGACGAAGAGATCGCGCCCTTCGACCAGCTCGCAACCCATCTGTTGCGCCAAATAGGAGTGCTCGAAATAGGCCGAGTTGTAGATGCCCGGGGTCAGCACGACCACCGCGGGATAGTCCGCGGGACGCGGCGAGAGGGCCGCGAGGGTGTCGAAGAGCTCCGATGGATAATCATCGACCGGCAGCGGTGCATAGTGCTCGAACAGCTCGGGCAGCACGCGTTTGGTAACCAGGCGATTCTCCAGCATGTAGGAGACGCCCGAGGGGACACGCAGGTTATCTTCGAGGACGTAGAGGGTCCCGTCCGCGTCGCGCACCAGATCCGATCCGCAGATATGCGCCCAGATTCCCAAGGGCGGGTCGACACCGACGCACTGGGGGCGGAAGTTCACCGATTTGGCGAGGACCTCGGCCGGGAAGACGCCGTCTTTGATGACTTTTTGATCGTGGTAGAGGTCGTCGATGAAGAGGTTCAGGGCCTGCACACGCTGGCGCAGTCCGGCATCCACACGCTCCCACTCCGACTGTGCAATGATCCGCGGGATGATGTCGAAGGGCCAGGTCCGGTCGATGGCGCCGCCTTCCTCCGAATAGACGGTGAAGGTGATCCCCATCTCCTTGATCGAGACATCGGCGGCCTCCTGGCGGGCCACCAGCTCCTCGGGGCCGAGTGCCTCGAGATCGGCAAGCAGGCCGGCGATCGCACGGTGCCCGTTGCCCGCGACCAGTTCGTCGTAAAAACCCTCTGAGGGGTAGGCATTCCAATCGATACTCATGCTACTCACTCGCAGACCAGGTGTCGGGGATGGCTCGGTCGGAACGATTTGCGACGCCGATCAATAGGGGACCGACCTCGAAACCTCATGCTCGGAGTATGCTGGACAAGGGCTGCGACGTCTATCCGCTCGCGCGGTGCCGAGGCGGCTGTCTCGCAAGCCGGCCTTCGGACGCGCGCCGCAACCCACGCAACCGATCGCGGCCGCGCGACCACCCGGCATCGACCGCCCGACATCGACCACCCGACATCGACCATACAGACACGATACATCATGACCTACTGCCTCGGACTCGCCCTCGACGAGGGCCTTGTGATGGCCGCCGACTCCCGCACCAACGCCGGCGTCGACTATGTCACCACCTTCAGCAAGCTGCACGTCTTCCAACCTGCGCAGGACCGAATCTTCATCCTCATGTCCGCGGGCAACCTGGCGACCACGCAGGAGGTGCTCAACCGCATCCGACGTGATCTGGACCAGCCGCGCGACGCACGGATCCTCGAGGATCGAGACCACGAGCGATCTCGAATCGACCTCTTGAGCGCGCGTTATCTCTTCGAGGCGGCGGATTATGTCGGGCGGGTCAGCGTCGGCGTGCAGCGCGATCATTCCCCGGCACTGCGTCAGAGCGGCGTCAGCGCCGAGACCACGCTCATTCTGGGGGGCCAGATTGCCGGTCAGCCACACGGTCTTTATATGATCTACCCGCAGGGCAACTATTTTGCGGCCTCGCCCCAGACGCCCTACCTGCAGATCGGCGAGACCAAATACGGCAAGCCGGCACTGGATCGCATCGCCGAGCCCGGGCTGTCGTTGGAGAACGGAGCGCGTCTGTGCGTGGTCTCTTTGGATGCGACCTCGCGCTCGAACATGACGGTCGGTCCGCCGTTCGAGGTCGCCATCTATGCCAAGGACAGCCTGACGCTGACGCATCGGCTCAAGCTGACCGCCGATTCACCGGCGTTGCGCACGCTCTCGCGCAGCTGGAACGAGGGCATCCGCAGTGTCTTCGATCACCTGCCGCGTTTCGATTGGGAAGCGATGGGAGAGACGCCGACCGACCGGCTACCGACCTAAACCGCGTCCGGAGCGAAATACGTCGTTTTCGCTTTGTGCTTAGCGTCGGAGCTGGCGCCGCCAAGCCATTTCAACACATTACGCATACCGCACCGGGCGCGGTTTAAACGCGTCAATCGTAGTGCTCCCGCGGCCGGGCCACCCGCCCGGTTAGAAAGGAGCACGCCGGATCGACTCGGGCGCGGCCGGCAAGCGCAGTACGACCGAGCAACATCCGAAACAGCATGGTCTCGCGGTTGGTCAGGGTGATCTCGATCGGCCAGTCTTGTCCGGCCAGCATGAGCCGGCTGCGGATAATGTAGCGATCTTCGCGGTGGCCGCCGGAGTCCGTGACCCGCCGTTGGTCGATGACCAGCGCCTCGCCGTGGAGCACGACATCGGTGCGCTTCTGCAGCGGATGCACGCCGAAGCGGACGTAACGCTCGCGGCCTCGATGGAAGCCGTCGACATAGAAGGCATGGAGGGTCGAGGTGCGCGCCCCCGTGTCCACCTTGGCCTTGACGAGGCTCAACCCCAGCTCCGGGAGGGCGATCCATTCACGCCAGCCCAGCAGCAAGGTCTCGGAGGTTGTGCCGTGGGTCATCGCCAAACCTCGCTCAACGCGGTCAAATACACCATCCGCACGCCGCTTCGTCTCCCGCTCGACATCGACTGCCAAGGCCCGATGTTAAACCGCGCCCGGCGCGGTCTGCGATGTTTTTCGATGAGATCTCCCAAGCCAAACGCAACATGAAAATGACGCATGTCGCTCTGGACGCGGTTTAGATCCGGCAGTTGAGCGCTTCGTGCTGCAAGCAAGGCTCTGACGTCGTTGGTGATCTTGGTCGTTTGACGGCTCACCTGCCGGGTGATGGCCGCTACGGCCCCTGGAGCACGCCCCACGCGGCGTCCGACTGCGCTGCAACGCGTTGTCGTAGAACCACTACGGCGCCTCGTCGCGCCTTGCCGGACACCACGCGCGACGCACTCCAGGGGCCGTTCAACTGCCGGATCTAGGTTAAACTGGCGGGACCGTTCGGGCGAGCTCGATCAACGTATTCCGGAGACATTATGTTTAGACCGATCCAGATGACCCTGCTCGTTGCCTTGGCCCTGCCGCTGGCTCAGAACGCCGTTGCGGAGCAGGGAACCGCCAAGATTCTTGCACCCTGGGAGGCGAACGGTCAGCTTTTTCAGATTGCCGTGGACAAGCTCCAATTCATCGGCACCTTCGAGGGCATCATGTACATCGAGCACGGCGAAGGACTCTTGGATGCGGCGCTCTTCACCTGTCCCTCGACCCAGATCATCCATGTCCTGAGCAACCAGCTCGAGAGTCACGGCTTCTGCACCATCGAGAGTCCGACCGGTGACTCGGTCTACGCCGAGTTCACCTGCAACGGCGAGCCCGGCTCCTGTAAGGGCACCTTCACGCTTACGGGCGGAACCGGCCGGCTCGCCGGGATCACCGGTCAGAGCGATATGATCGTGCGCACCGCGCTGAGCGGCACCGCCATGAACGAGGCGACCGGCGGTACAGTGTCGGCGGCGAAGGGGCTCGCCATCTGGCCGGAGATGCGGTTCGAGTTTCCCGGCAAGAGTGCGAAATCCGGCATGCTCGGCACCGGCCCCGGCTCAAACGGAGGGGAAATCATTCCGGAGATGTTGAATCCGGTCGATCCGGGCAGCAGCGTCGTTCCCGAGGCATCCGCCGAGGGAGCAGCCTCCGGGACGTCGCCGGCGAGCGGGTCTGCGCAGGGCGCCACGACGGGCGAGCGCTGACCGGGTGGCCCGCCGAGACTCGCCGAGTCGGCGACGGGGAATAGGCCGTTTGTCGGGCGCGGCCTTCACCGGTGCGCTGCTTATGGCGTTGCTTTCAGGTGTTCCGGCCTTCGCGGCCGGACCCCGCGAGATCGTTGGAATCCCGATCGTCGAGGACGACGGCTCATTCTCGATCAAGGGGCAGTCGATCGAGCTTTTCGGGATCTATCTTCCGCAGACCGAGCGCCAGTGCCGTCGGTGGGAGCGCCCCGTCCGCTGTGCGCCGCGCAGCACACTCGCGCTCGATTTCCGCGTCAGGGGGTTCGTGAGCTGCGAGCCGCGCGGCCGATCCGAGGCCGGACGCATTCAAGCGATCTGCCACGTCGATCGCACCGGGCTGAGCCCGGGCGAGGACTTGGCCGCCTATCTCATCCAGCGCGGCTGGGCGCTCGCACTCCCGGGTGCGCCGTTCGAATATCACGCGATGGAGCGTATCGCTCGGACGAAGCAGCTCGGCGTCTGGGGTACCGCCGTCGATTCGATCAGCCCGCGTTGATCTGCCGCCGCCGCGATCAGGCTTCGGGCTCGAACGCCAAGGAGACCGAATTGATGCAGTATCTGAGTCCTGTCGGTCTCGGCCCGTCCGGAAAGACATGTCCGAGATGGGCGCCGCAGCTGTTGCAGATGACCTCGGTGCGGCGCATGCCGTAGCTGACGTCGTCCTCGGTCGCGACGGCATCCGGTGAGGTCGGCTGCCAAAAGCTCGGCCAACCCGAGCCGGAATCGAATTTCTCGCTCGCGTTGAACAGCGGCTCGCCGCAGCAGGTGCAGCGGTAGATGCCGGGATCCTTGGATGCGTGATACTGCCCTGTGTAGGCCGGCTCGGTGCCTTTCTCCCGACAGACGCGATATTGTTCGGGCGTCAAGGTTTCACGCCATTCGAGATCTGTCTTCTCGATCTTATGACCCATAGTAACCTCGTGTGATTCGGTTTCGACGATCCGCTCGACAATCGGATTGGTCATGAGCGGCATTGGCTTGAGCCTCGGGCGAGGCGACCCGTATACTGGCCCCATCCTCGGGTCCGAATCATGATGATTCGCGACCCCGACCGCGACTCGGTTCCGCTTCCATCCCGATCATGATGTTATCCGTGACGCCCCGCCCGAATGCCTTGCTCGCACGAGCGGGTGGTATGGACGAGCGAGGGCGGAGTCCAGGGAGTCCGGCCCTGCTGGACTGCGCTGCGCTTGTCCACCCTACGTCGCTTGTCCACGCTGCCGGCAGCACTCTTTTCGGTGGGATGGTCGGGTTTGCGCGTTCTTCGCTAGATGCAAGGGTGGGGTCGCATCGCCGCGATGTCCACTCGCTGCCGCGCCGGTCCGTACACTGGGTCCCGGGCCGTTCCCCGATCGACGCGAAACCCGTGTCGACCGACGCAGATCCGGCGTATGCACACGAGGCGATTGCCTGAGATGTTCCTGCGGAACCGACACCCTCTCTGGATCCGCCTGGTCTTGATCCTCGCTGCCATTTCGCTGTTCGTCTTGGCCTACCAGTGGGGGAATCAGTACCAGCGCCGCAGCGCCGCATCTCCGGTGATCGGCGGGTTGCTGATCCGCCCGCCCGCGAGCCTGCCGGATTTCGAGCTGCGCGAGGCCCTAGGCCGTACCTACAGCCAAGAGGATCTGTCGCAAGGTTGGACCCTGCTCGCCTTCGGCGATCTGTCGCGCGCCTCGGGACAACTCGCCGTCCAGCGTCTGATCGATGTCTACAACCGGGTGGCCGACGAGCGCGCCTTGCGCAAACAACTGCGCTTGGTTCTCGTCACCACGGGTGATGATCCGAACCTTTCCCGGGATTTCGCCGGTCTCTTGCCTGCGCTGAAATTACTCGGCGGCGACGCCGAGCAGATCGAGCGTCTTCGGGCCGACATCGGCCTCGGCAGCGCGGAGACACCGGCGATCTTCGTCGTTGCACCGGGTGGATATGTGCTTGCCTTCCTTCCCGAGACGGAAGGCGCTGCACAAATGGCCGACGATCTAAAGGCCATCCACGCCGGCTCGGAACTCTTATTGCCGGAGACACCATGACGGAACCCTTACGGGGCGTGGGGGCGCGGCTTTTCGTCGCCCTGCAGCATATTATTCCTCAGCACCCGTTGTCGGCCCTGATGTATCGGCTGGCGCGCGTTCGGTGGCGTCCGCTCAAGGATCTGTTGATCGCGATTGTCCTGCGTCTCTACAGGATCGATATGGCCGAGGCGGCAGAGTCGAACGCGAGGGCCTATGTGCACTTCAACGCCTTCTTCACGCGTGCGCTGAGACCCGACGTGCGGCCGCTTGATCCGGACCCGCTGGCGGTCGTAAGCCCCGTTGACGGTACGATCAGTCAAAGCGGTCGGATCACCGCGGGCCGTGTGATCCAGGCGAAAGGTCGGGATTACAGTGTCGAAGAGCTCCTCGGGGGAGACTCCGAGCGGGCACGTGTCTTCGACGGCGGCACCTTCGTGACCATCTATCTGGCGCCGAGCGATTACCACCGCATCCACATGCCGCTCGGCGGCGATCTCGCCTGGATGCACCACATCCCGGGACGGCTGTTCAGCGTGAACAACGTCACGGCGGATCTGGTGCCGCGTCTGTTCGCCCGCAACGAGCGGGTGGCCTGCCGATTCGAGACCGACGTCGGTGCGATGGCGATGGTCCTCGTCGGGGCCATCTTTGTCGGCGGGATCGAGACCGTCTGGGCCGGCGAGGTGACGCCTGCACGAGACGGGGGTCGGGGCTCGCATGCGGGCACCGGAGTCGACTCGGTCCGGCTCGAGCGCGGCGCCGAGATGGGTCGCTTCAATCTGGGCTCGACCGTGATTCTGCTCTTCGAGCCCGGTCGGGTGCGGTTGGACGAGACGCTTGTGCCGGGACGCAAGGTTCGACTCGGGCAGCGGCTCGGCCGACCTGCGGCGGCGTCCGAGCAGGTCGAGACCTAAACCGCGTCCAGAGCCAGATGCTGATTTTCGAGTGAGTGCGACGTTTGGTGCCTTCACAACCCTTATCGGGGACGCGGTTTAGAATGGTATATTTTTTAATCTCTTAAACCGCGCCGACGCCAACGGTCGTCAAGTCTGCCGGGGCCGATCCCATCCAAAACCATCGCATATCGCGCTGGGCGCGGTTTAACGCGAGCCCGAAGCGAACCGGAGGCGCTTGCATGTCCCATCTCTTCCTTGCCGTGACCGCCCACGGTTACGGGCACCTGGCGCAGGCGGCGCCGGTGGTTCATGAGCTGGCGCGGCGTTTGCGCGGTCTGCGGATCACCCTGCAGAGCGACATCGATCCGGGCTTTGCGCGCAGCCGACTGCCGCCCGGGTTTACGCAGATCCAGGAGGCGACGGATATCGGCCTGCTCATGGACGGTCCGCTCGGCACCCGCTGGTCGGAAAGCCTGATCCGATATGCGGATTTCGAGGCCGACTACGAACGGCGGCTCGAGCGCGAGACTTCACTGCTGCGCCGCGAGGCGCCTGACCTGGTCTTGGCCGATGTGCCCTGGCTGCCGCTCGATGCGGCGCGGCGGGCGGGCATCCCGGCGGTGGCGCTGTGCTCGCTCAACTGGTACGACATCCTGCGCGAGAGCCCGGTTGCCGATCAGGTCCCCGCACCTGTGATGGCGCGGATGCGGGCGGTCTATGCCGCGGCCGAGCGCTTCATCCGACCGGCCCCCTCGATGGCTATGTCGTGGCTGCCCAATGCGATCGATGTCGGCCCCATCGCGAGCCGTTATCCGGATCGTCGGGAAGAATTGCGGGCACGCTGCGGCGTGTCCGCCGATCGCCCCTTCGCCCTGATGCAGTTCGGTGGCTTCGAGGGGTTCGATCCGCTCGCGGTGTGGCCCGAGCAGGATCAGGTCCATTGGTTGGCTCAGGATCTACCCGCGGGGCCGAGGCGCGATGCGACCGCGATCTCCTCCCTGGGACTGCGCGTGCCCGACGTCATGTCCTCCTGCGATTTCATGTTGTGCAAGCCCGGCTACGGCAGCTATTCCGAGGCCGCCGTCAACCGGATCCCCGTGCTCTATGTCAGACGCGGCGATTGGCCGGAGGAAGCCGCCCTGATACCCTGGCTGGCAGAGCGGATGCCGACACGCGAGATCACGCGGGAGGATCTTCTGGCGGGACACCTCGCCGAGGCCATCCATGCGTTGCGCACCGCCGATCGACCGCCTGCCGTAGAGCCGACCGGCATCGAGGAGGTGGCGGATCTTCTGGAGCCACTGCTCGTCAAGCGGCTCCGTCCTGCGGGTCATGCGTCCCGGGTCGCTCACTCCGGTTCGACGGGCGCCGCCTTGCCAACCTCAGTGGTGGAGGGGTCATGACATCCTTCGGTGCCGATCCAAAGCGGGTCCGACGCCTGGCGTTTCTGGCGCTGGCCTTTATGCCGCTTGTCTCTTGGGGCAGCGTGGCCGGTCAATCCACCTCGAGGGAGGGTGCCGAGACGCCGCAGGCCGGAACGGAATCAGCCAAGAGCGAGGCCGACACCCTAAAGCCAGCCAAGGCCGCTCCCGCCAGGCCGGCATTGCCGGTGGCGCCGAGCGGACCGCGTCCGAGCCGAGCGGAGGTCATCGCCATGATCCCTGCGGTCGCCCGTCGACATGGGGTCGAGGAGGAATTGGTCCGCGCGGTGGTCGCGGCGGAGTCGAACTACAATGCCCACGCGGTCTCGCGCGCCGGCGCGGTCGGGCTGATGCAGTTGATGCCGCCGACGGCGGCGGACTACGGAGTGACCTCTCTCGCCGATCTCTTCGACCCCAAGATCAACCTCGACACCGGCACACGTCACCTCAAGCGTCTCCTGCGCAAATACAACAACGACTACGGTCGGGTCATCATGGCCTACAACGCCGGCGAAGGCGTGGTCGATCGCACCAACAGCCAGGTGACCTATCTTGAGACGCTCAACTACACCGAGGCGGTGATTACCTATTACCGCCGCAACGGCGGGACTGCGCCGACGCAGGTGGCCTTGAATCAGGTCCGGACCCTGCGCGGGACGCGTGACTTGGGCCAGGCGCGACGCCTGATGAAAAAATATCTGGATCCGTCGCTGTTGTCGCTCAAGGTCAAGCCGACGCTCGACCTGCGGCGCCTCAACCCGGCCCTTCACGAAGTGGGGCCAGAGAGCAAGCCGATGTTCGAGCTGGGCGCGTCCGGTCGGCCCTGAGTCCGGTTACGGATGGCGCATCGTCGGCATCGCTCGAGAGGAGTCTCGGCACATGGTTTACGGGTTCACGGCACTTCTGCTGATCCCGCTCGTCTGGGGTCTCTGGATCTTCAATCGCTTGGTGCGCCTGCGCAATCGCGTCCGTGCGGCCTGGAGCGATATCGATGTTCAGCTCGTTCGGCGTCACGACCTGATCCCGATGTTGGTCGAGGCGGTGCGCGGTTATGCGGCGCATGAGCAGACACTCTTCACGGCCGTCGCGGCGCTGCGCACCCGTGCGGTGGAGACGGAAAGTCCCGCCGAGCTGGCGACCCTGGAGGCGGCGCTGGAGCAGTCGCTCGGTCGGTTGATCCTGCTCGAGGAGGCCTATCCGGATCTCAAGGCGAGCGAGAATTTCCTGCGCCTTCAGCGCGATCTCGTCGATGTCGAGGAGCATCTCCAATACGCCCGCCGTTTTTACAACGGCGCGGTGCGCGAGTTGAACGACGGCATTCAAAAGGTGCCGGATCTGCTGATCGCCCGGCTG
The DNA here is from genome assembly GCF_003634315.1 of Thiocapsa rosea. NCBI lineage: Bacteria > Pseudomonadati > Pseudomonadota > Gammaproteobacteria > Chromatiales > Chromatiaceae > Thiocapsa > Thiocapsa rosea. The sequence goes on along the minus strand of NZ_RBXL01000001.1, from coordinate 646,215 downwards.
TTCGGATTTGCGTCGGCCGAATTCTATCTGGCCCGCGCGTCCGAGCGCGCAGCACCGCGACTCGAGGACGAGACATGATCGACGGCCTTCCCGTTCAGGTTGCCGGGCGCACCGCCTTGTCCCGGATGCAGGCATGGGCGACGCCGAGGGGGCGATCGCTCCTCGGTTTCCTGCTCCTCCCCCTGCTTCTGCTCGCGATCGGCACTCAGGCCGGTGCTGCGGAGGAGATCCTCTCCTTCCACAGCGATCTCTGGATTCAGCCCGACGGCAGCCTCGACGTGACCGAGACCATCGCCATTCGCGCCGAGGGCCGCGAGATTCGCCGCGGCATCGTGCGCGAGTTTCCGACCCGCTATCGCGACCGCCTCGGTAACCAGGTCCGGGTCGGTTTCGAGCTGTTCGGCGTGGAACGCGACGGCAAACCGGAGCCTCATTTCATCGAGCGCGTCTCCAACGGCGTGGAGATAAACACCGGCAACGACGATCTCCTCGCCGTCCCGGCGACCTATACCTACCGCATTCGCTATCGCACGACCCGCCAGCTCGGGTTCTTCGACGGGCACGACGAGCTCTACTGGAACGTCACCGGCACCGGTTGGATCTTTCCGATCCTCGCGGCGAGCGCCACGGTGCGTCTTCCGGCCGATGCCCCGGTCGCGGACCTCTCGGCCGAGGGCTATACGGGGCTTCAGGGCGCTGTCGGTCGAGACCTGGTCGCCGAGGTCGTCTCGCCCGACGAGATCCGCTTTGCGACGACAAGACCCCTCGGTGTCGGCGAGGGTCTGACGATCGTTGCAGGCTTCCCGAAAGGTCTGATCGCGGAGCCGACGGATGCCCGGCGCCTCGGCTGGCTGCTGTACGACAATCGCGGGGTGTTGGTCGCCCTGGTCGGGCTCGTCCTCCTGCTCGTCTATTACGGCACGACCTGGTGGCGCGTCGGGCGCGACCCGCAGGCCGGCCCGATCTTTCCGCACTACCGACCACCCGACGGACATTCACCCGCGGGTCTGCGCTATCTGAGCCGGATGGGCTACGACCACCGCTGTTTTGCCGCCGATTTAGTCGAGACGGCCGTGAAGGGCCATGTGGTGATCCATCAGGAAAAGGCCGGCTGGCGCGACACGTGGCGGCTCGAGCGTTTGCGCGGCGCCGATCCGGCAACGCTCACGCCGAGTCAAGCGACCCTGCTGAGGCTGCTCTTCGCCAAGGGCGATCAGCTGGTGCTGACCAACACGCAGGCGGATCGGGTCGGCCCGGCGCAGAGCGGACACACGCAGAGCCTCGCGCAGCTCTATAGCCCGCGCTTTTTTCTCGTCAACGGCGGCAAGCTCGGCATAGGGATCGCCTTCTCCGTGCTCTACGGCGTTTTGGCCTGGATGGTCGCGGGCGGAGACGGGGTACCGGCCATGCTCGTTCTGTTCGGGCTTGCCTTCGGTGCCCATGTCCTCTTTGCTTGGCTGCTGAAGGCCCCGACCACCGAGGGGCGACGGTTGCTCGACCGGATCGAGGGTTTGAAGCTTTACCTGAGTGTCGCCGAGCGCGACGAGTTGAAGGCGCTCCCCGGACCGGGCAGCGATGCGCCGCCCCTGCTGGATGCCGAACGCTACGAGGCGCTCTTGCCGTATGCGCTGGCCCTGGATGTCGAAGAGGCATGGACCCGCAAATTCACCCTTGCCGTCGGCGCCGCGGCCGCGGCGGCCGCCGCGGGGGCCATACACTGGTACCGAGGCCGCAGCACCGCGGGGGATCTTTCCCGCATGAGTCGGTCGCTCGGCCAGACCCTCAGTCGCCAAATTGCCTCCTCCGCGACACCGCCCGGCAGCAGCTCGGGCGGTGGCGGCGGCTCCTCCGGAGGCGGCGGCGGGGGCGGCGGAGGACGCGGGCGGTAGGACAAGCGCTGTAGGATGGGCGAGCGAGGCGGGTAGGGTGGACGAGCGAGAGCGAAGTCCACCGAACCCCGCGCCGACTCCGGCGGTCGTCAAATCTGCCGGGGCCGATCCCATCCAACAGCATCGCATACCGCGCTGGGCGCGGTTTAATCCATCAGATCGGCCTCGACCCCGAGCGCGCTCAACGCTTCGCGGCGCGCGGCAAGATAGCGCTGGAAGCTCGGCTCCCACAGATAGGCACCTGTGGCGACATAGTCCAAGGCGCCGTGGATGTGGAATGCCTTGAAGTAACCCTCGGTGCGGAAGACCTCGCGCCCGGCGGCATCGAAGAACACCAGGCTGGGTGTGTACTTGATGCCGAGCTCCGCGGCCCAGTCGCGGATCGGGATCTCGCGTCCGTCGACTGTCTGGACGGGGTCGCGTGAATAGGTATCCAGGATCACCCCGTCGAAGGCGCTCAGCGAGTAGACGACCGGCTCGCGCTCGAGGATGTCCTCGTGCAGCTCGTCGCAGTCTCGGCAGGTGGGCTGCTCGAACATCACCACTAGAGGACGCATGGAGGCATCGCGGTTGTCGGCAAGCCGGAATGGGGCGGTCAGGAAGCCCCCCCGGGTGTGCAGTGTGCCCTTGGCCTCGGCGGAATCGAGTCCGGCGGCATAGTCTGCGAATGACTCGCCGACCTGCTCGCGCCGCTCGGCGACATAGGCGAGCGCGGCCTTGAAGCGATGGGGCGGGAAGTAGCCGTTGATCCGCAGAACGACCTGCCCGGCCTCGTCGAGCAACAGCATCGTGGGTGTGAACTGAACCCTCAGATCGGCTCCGAGTTGTTTCTCCGTGGTGGACTCGCCTGACAGGCCGGTCACCTCGCGGTCACCCCAGAGATTGATGGCGACGACATCGAAGCTCGCCTGCATCAGACGGGCAATCGACTGATCGGCGAGGTTCTCCTGCAACAGCTTGGCGCAGTAGGGGCAGCCGTCCTGATAGAAGTAGAGGATCAGGCGTTTGTCCTGCACGGTGGCCTCGGCGACGTCCTCGCGGAGATCCAGAAAGGACACCTTGAACCACTCCGGCTGCTCGTGATACCCGGGGTTCTGCATCCCGGGGCCCAGCTCGGCGGGTCCGTCGCTTGCGGCTGCGGCGAGCGTGCCGAACAGAAGCAGGCTCCAGGCCAAGCGGTGGATCCCGATCGAAGGCGTCTTCATCGTTCCAGTCTCCTCTGTGGTCCAACGGGGCTACCGAGCGGCGGGTGCGCTTTCCGGTTCCCCTTATTTTGGTGCGGCTCGGGCGACACGGCGCCTTTGCTTGAGATGTTCGGCGATTGCGGAGGTTCCTGAGTCCGGTGTCGGAAATAAGTCGAGCACCGAATCCAATCGTTGTCGTTGTCGTTCTCGATTACGACAACGACAACGACAACGACAACGATAACGACAACCCTGGCAAAGGTGTTCTCTCGTCGAGTTGTTTGACTTGCTTTTGAACTGCTCCTACACCGCGTCCAGAGCGAGATGCTTATTTTCCAGTGAGTTCGACGTTTGCTGCATCCACTGCTCTTAGCGGGGACGCGGTTTAGAATTCAATATTTTCTAAGACTTTAAACCGCGCCAGCTCCGACAGTCGTCGGGGCTGGCGCGGCCAAGCCATTCCAACACATTACGCATGTCGCACCGGGCGCGGTTTAACTGTTTCGATCGGGTGTGACTCTGTCGGGGCAATCGAAACGCCGCTCTTCGGCATAGGGAAAGACGTCTTCCAGGTGGCCTGCCCTGATGTGCTCCTGACGCGCCCGCCACCAGGCCGGGTCGAACAGCTCGCTGTGCAGCTCCCGGAAGACCTTGCGGATGCGCGGGTCGGTCAGCAGGAAGGTCTCGAACTCCTCGGGGAAGACGTCGTTCGGCCCCGCGCTGTACCAGACCTCTTCGGCCATCTCCATCTCGGGGTAGGGCGCGGGCGGAATCTCCCGAAAGTGGCACTCGGTCAGGTAACAGAGTTCGTCGTAGTCGTAGAAGACGACGCGACCCTGACGCGTCACGCCGAAGTTCTTGAAGAGGAAATCACCCGGGAAGATGTTGGCCGCAGCGAGCTGCTTGATGGCGTCGCCGTATTCGCCGATCGCGTGGCGGATGTCCTCGTCGTCGGCCGTGTGCAGATAGAGATTCAGCGGCGACATGCGTCGCTCGATGTAAAGGTGCTTGATGATGAGCTGATCGCCGTCGGACTCCAGACTCGTTGCGCAGTCGGTCTCCAGCATCTCGATGAGGGCGGCCGAAAAGCGGTGACGCGGAAAGGCGACGTGCGAATACTCCCAGGAGTCGGCCATCCGCCCGACGCGGTCGTGCAACTTGACCAACTGGTATTTTTCTTTGACGGTCTCGCGAGTCATCTCCTTCGGCGGAGGGAACCGATCCTTGATGACCTTGAAGACGAAAGGAAACGAGGGAAGGGTGAAGACGCACATCACCATCCCGCGGATGCCGGGGGCAATGACGAAGTCGTCGGCCGAATACCTCAAATGCTTGAGGAAGTCGCGATAGAACTCCGCCTTGCCGAACTTCTGCAGGCCGATGGCGGTATAGAGTTCCGCCTTCCCCTTGTGCGGCATCAAGGGTCGCAGGAAATCGACGACGGCGGCCGGCACCTCGGTGTCGACCATGAAATAGGCGCGCGAGAAGCTGAAGACATCCGAGATCTCGTCCCCGCCCGAGAGCAGGGTGTCGACATAGAGTCCTCCGGGTGCTCCCTCGTGTCCCTCGTCGTTGAGGATCGGGATCGCGAACGGGATCTGGGCCGCCCCGTTGATGGCCTTGCCGATGATGTAGGCGGCCTTGTTGCGGTAGAAGGGCTCGGAGAGGACGGCAAGCTGGAAGTTCTGGTGCAGCGCGCGCCTGCGCGGGAAGCGGTCGCGCACGGCGCGCATCAGACAGCGGATGTCATGCCGGCGATTTCGGAAGGGGCGCTGAAAACCCATGTCGCCGAGGATGCGGGCGATCACCCGGGCGAAGCCGTCGCGCGCCGGGTAGTAGGGGCGAAAGATCGGGATCTCGGCCTCGAGGTGCTCGGTCGAGATCATCGGCCACACGAAGATGTAGCTGTTGTTGTAGTAGCGCCGATCGAAGAGCCGGCAGAACACCGAGTTGTAATAGGTCTCGGCCAGCTCGGGTTGGTGATGCAGCGGCAGGAGGCGCATGTACTCGATCTTCACGCGGCGCCACAGGATGTCGGTCGGGTCGCGCAGATGAAACTCGCGGCGCAGCAGGGCGACCGTCTCGCCGACTCGCGCGTCGTAGTAGCTGATCCGCTCGCGCGCTGCAGCCTGCACCGCCGGCCAATCCGCCGTTTCAAAACGCTCCCGCGCCCCGCCGGTGATCTCGCGGAACAGCCGATAATGACGCCCGAATCCGTCGAGCATCGCCTCGGCAATCTGTTTCGCCTCGGTCCACGCCATGGTCTTCCCTCGCTGTACCTATCCGGATTGAGCGTCGCCGGGTGGTGTCCCGGTTAAACCGCGCCCAGCGCGGTATGTGATGTTTTTGGATGGGATGGGCCCCGGCAGACTTGACGACGGCTGGAGCCGGCGCGGTTTAATCGAGATCCAGCGGCCCGTCGGCGACCAGGATACCGTCTTCGTCGCAGTAGACCTGATCACCCGGGGCGAAGCGCACGCCGGCGAACGTGACCGGGATGTCCCGTTGCCCTTCGCCGCGCCTGAGACTCTTGCGTGGATGTGTCCCCAATGCCTTGACCCCCAACGGCATGGCGCCGATGTCGCGACTGTCGCGGATGCATCCGTAGAGGATGACCCCGGCCCAGCCTTGCTCCACGGCACCGGCGGCGATCAGGTCGCCGAGCATCGCACAGCGCATGGAGCCGCCGGCATCGACCACAAGGATGCGGCCGTGGCCTGGCTCGGCCAGGGTCGACTTCACCGGAGAGTTGTCTTCGAAGCACTTGACCGTCACGACCGGCCCGCAAAAGCGGGTCCGGCCGCCGAAATCACGGAAGATCGGATCGCAGATGCGAGCATGCGCGTCGTATCGATCGGAGAGGTCAGCGGTCTTGAATTCGTGCGACGCGGATGGTGACTCTATGGGCATGAGGGGGTATGGGCGGGTTTGTCGGCGGAGCGCCGAGTATAACCGAGCGCACGCGTATTTTCGGCGCAATCGAGCGGCCACCTCAACCTTTAGGGGCTCGTGACGCCTAGGGGCTCGTGACACTGCTCCGCGGTGTCACGCATGCCCCGTGGCGCTCTGCGCCACGTGCCACGATTGCCGGAGTCACGAGCAAGGGTATAAACCCGAGCTGTCTAGTCTGAGATTTATCAATGCATCGCATCAGAGCGATGCCTAGACTGCGCATCAACCTCATTCCCCGAGCAGACCTCGGGTGCCTCGGTCGCGAAGACCGATGCGCTCGGCGATGCTGCTCGAAGCACCATCGGAGCCAGACCATGACCCAGCAGACCCGGACCGCGACACGCTCGACAGGCACCACAACAGCAACCACGCCTTATTGGTTGTGGGCCCCGGTGCTCGCGACGACGACCATGCTCGCCGTTCTCTTGTTCATGCCGATGCCGTGGGCGCTTTGAGCGAGGATGTCGGGAGGATGATGGAGACTCCACATCGGCAACCCGGTCGGTTGCAGCACTTTCCGATCTCCTTCTTCGCGATGGTGATGGGCCTGTCGGGCCTCACCATTGGCTGGGAGAAGGCTCAGATGGTCCTCGCACTCGACTTGGGTATCACCCCCTGGTTGATCGGCGTGACGAGCACGCTCTTCATTGTCTTGATGCTGCTGTATACGGCGAAGCTCGCCCTGTATCGGCATGCCGTGATCCAAGAGCTACGCCATCCGGTGAAGCTCAATTTTTTTCCGACCATCTCGATCAGTCTGCTCCTGCTGTCCATCGCCTTTTTACCCGTCATGAACGACGTGAGTCGGGCACTCTGGATGGCGGGGACGGCGCTTCATTTGGTCTTTACACTCTATGTCGTGAACGTCTGGATCCATCACGAGCACTTTCAGGTGCATCATATGAATCCGGCCTGGTTCATTCCGGCGGTCGGGAACGTCTTGGTGCCTGTGGCGGGAGTGCCTTTGGGGTATCAAGATATTTCATGGTTCTTCTTCAGTACCGGAATGCTCTTCTGGCTGATCCTGATGACGATCATCTTTTACCGGGTGCTGTTTCATCATCCGATCGAAGAGCGCTTGATGCCGACGCTTTTTATCCTGATCGCGCCGCCCGCCGTCGGGTTCATTGCCTATTCACGGCTTGTCGGTGAGCTCGATGCCTTTGCGCGGGTGCTCTATTTCATCGGTCTGTTTCTGACCTTGCTGTTGTTCACGCAGGCAAACCGATTTCTGAAACTCGGGTTTTTCCTCTCCTGGTGGGCCTACTCCTTTCCCCTGGCGGCAATCGGTATTGCAAGTCTCTTGATGTTCGAGCGCACGGGACAGGACATCTACCGCTATCTCGGGCTCGGCCTTGTGACCCTGCTGACCGGAATCGTCGCCTTGTTGTTGGCACGCACCGCCATTGCGGTACGACGCAACGGGATCTGCGTGCCCGGTCATTGAGGTCAGCGGCGGGCGCGGGGCGACGGATTTGCGAATCCGTCGTTTCGATGTCCCGATGCCTCCGAGTCGACCGATCCTTCTCGGTCGCCGAGTCTCCGAACCGATTTCGTACTCGAGGAACCACCATGTCCGACGTCGCCCCCGCGGTGAAATCGAATCCGATCTATGCCTTTGTTTTTCTGATTCTCTCGTTCGCGGCAGGGCTTCTGTTGGCCTATCTGCGCGGGCCTCAGACACTGCCGGCCGAGCCGCCGAGCGAGATCCTTGCAACGCTCGACTTCGCCGGGTCCGACGGGACTGTCTCGACGTCCGTCGGGACGGATGCCGAAGTCGAGCCGGGTTCACTGGATGGGCGTCTGGGCGATGCCGAGGCCAGGATCCAACGTCTGGAACAGGACCTGGTTGCGGTAGCGGAGCAGCAAGCGGCGTTCGCACTCGTCGTTTCGGAGCAAAAAGACCATCTGGCCGAGATGCTCGCCGAGCCCCGTGCAACGCCTGCGGCCGACAGCGCCCGGGCTGACGTGAATGACGCAGCCTTCGCGAACCGGTTGAAGGATGACCTTGCGCGTCTCGGCGCGCGTTTAACCGAGCGCGGCCATTTAGTGACATTGACCGAATCGGAGTTGCGTTTCCCGGTCGGCGAAAGTGCGCTTGCGTCGGGGCGTTCCGAGGGACTCGAGGCGATCGCCGAGGTCCTCAAGCGACATGATCGCCTAGTGGCCCGTGTCGAAGGTCATACGGATCGTTCCGGCAGCGCAACCCGGAACCTGACGCTTTCGCAGGAACGCGCCCGCGCGGTCAAGGATGTCTTGGCTGCGAGGGGTATCGGCGCCGAACGCATCGAGATCGTCGGGATAGGGGAGACTCGACCCATCGACGAGGGCCGGAATGCCGAGGCGCGGCAGCGCAATCGGCGTGTCGAGGTGTACCTGATCGAGCGTTGAACCGAAACCGCGCCCGGTGCCATATGCGTCGTGTGTTGGATTGGCTTGGCCGCGTCGGCTCCGACAACTGTCGGAGCCGACGCGGTTTAGATCCGGCCGTCGCGGGCATCACCCGGCCGGCGAGCCTGCGGACGACCGTCATCGTCAAGTCGATCAAACCTTCGCATGCAGCAGGAACGGGGCCGCCGCCTGTAGGCTGAATCCCTCGAACAGGTTGTCTTTACGCGAGGATCTGCGATTCCTTAATGTCAACAATATTAGAAAATGATAATGTTATGATATATCGAATTGATTCGGGAAACGCACATGCGCAATCCACGATCGACCCCGCCCCATGAGACCGGCACGCTGTTGCCGAGCACCGACACCCGGCCTGCACCGAGCCGGATGGCGTACGGCCTCGGGGTTACTCGGCCTTGTCGGCCTCGTCCTGGTGTCCTTGGGCGTCTACTGGTCCATTCATCCAACCGGGTTGGATGGTGCCGCGGCCGCGCTAGCCGAACTCTGCGAGCCGGCCGGCGATGCAATCTCGGGCGTCCATACGGTGACGATGGCGGTCGGGATCGGCGATGCGCTCCTGACGAAGCCGGGTGGGTTTCTCTACAACGATCGCTCGCCGCCGGGCGTCTTTCTCGACAACACCCAGAGCTGGGAATGCGGCAACCTGATGGCGCTTCGTGACTTCGTGCGCGCGCTGCGGAATGATTTCACCCGTTCCCAGAGTCAATCGGTCGAGAAACGCCTCGGCCATTTCGGCGTGCGTTTAAGCGCCAGTGTTTCGGACAGCGACTTGGCCTCCTACATTGCGAAGGCGAACGCTGCGCTCATGGATCTGCGGATCCTCATGCAGCAGGGCTAGGCCTTCGGCTTTAGAGGATCCCGTTCTCTGGTGTGCCCGAGGACTTCGGCCTGGAACAATCGGATCCCGGCGACCACGTCGTTGCGCTTCTGCAGCAGTTTCGCGATCGGATCGCCCAGCGCCTCGCGATCGAGGCGATCGAGCGCGAGCAGCTGCTCGGCCTGTCGATGGACCTGTCGGTGCAGGGCGTCGAGCGCGCGGAAGCTCGGCATCTCGCCGTAACGCGCTTGGCCGTTCCCCAGGTACCAACGCCCGAAGTCGCACAGGTCGGGGTGGAGCTCCGGCGCTCGGGTTGCGGTGTCGGTCGAGATGTGGCGGACCAGGCGATTGACCCAGTCGCGATGGATCGCCTCGAGGCTCAGGAGCGCGAGATCTTCGGTCGACCAATCCACCTCGGGGCGGTGACTCCAGAGTTGCGGAGGACGGAAGCCCTCGATCCAGGATGCGAGCCGCTCCGGGGGCATGGGGTCTGCAATCCCGTAGCCTTGCGCCAGGGTGCAGCCCAGATCCATCAGCAACAAGCCATGCGCAGCGGATTCCACACCCTCTGCAATCACCTCGCGCTGGAAGGCGTTGGCGATCCCGATCACGCCCTTGACCAGACTGCGTCCGTCGCGTGAACGTAGGATGTCGCGGACCACGGTCTGATCGATCTTGACGACCTGGGCCGGAAGACAGCGAAAATCGGTCAAGGACGCATAGCCGTTGCCGAATCCGTCCAGGGCGAAGTGAACGCCGAGCACGGCGCATGCTCGGATGACCGATGCGGTGGTTTCGATATCGCGCAGTGCCTCGGACTCGATGATCTCGAACAACAGGCGCGCCGGGTCGATGGACGGATAGCGCGCCAACACCTCCTGCAGGGCCGCCACGAATCCGGTGTCCTGCAGCGAGCAAGCCGAGAGATTGAGGCTCATCGTCAGATCCAGCCCGGCCTCCTGCCACTGTGCCAAGAGTGCGAGCGCGCGATCCATCACCCACCCGTCGAGGTCATGGAGAAGCTCGTCGCCCTCCATCAGAGGCAGGAACTCCCCCGGCGGCAAGAGTCCGCGCTCGGGATGCTGCCACCGGACCAATGCCTCCACGCCGACGACCTGCCCGGAGCGCATGTCGACGCGCGGTTGGACGTGCAGTCTCAGCTCGTTGCCTTCGATCGCCTCTCGGATTCGGACCAGCTCGAGCCTGTGGACTTGATCGGGTTGGTCCTTGACCGCCTTGAAGAACTGGTAGCGATTGCGTCCCTGCTGCTTGGCCTGATACATCGCGTGATCGGCGTGACGCAGGAGGGTGTCTGCATCGCCTGCGTCCTGCGGGAAGAGTGTCACGCCGGCACTCCCGGTGACGGCGAGCGAATGGCCGTCGATCAGAATGGGTTGGGCGAGCGCGGCGAGCACGCGTTCCAGAAGCGCGGCGCAGTCCGACAGAGACTCCATGTGGTTCATCAGAAGCACGAACTCGTCCCCGCCGAGCCGGGCCACCGTGTCGTCCTCGCGCACGCATCCGCGTAGTCGGCTGGCGACCGTCACCAGCACCCGGTCGCCCATCTTGTGCCCGTGGGTGTCGTTGATGGGTTTGAAGCCGTCGAGGTCCAGATAACAGACCCCGAGCAAGAGACCTTGCTCGCGGGCACGCACCACCGCCTCGTCCATGCGTTCGGCCAAGAGCCGCCGGTTCGGCAGCCGTGTCAAGGGGTCGTAGAGGGCAATTTCTTCGAGTCGCCGTCGGCTGTCGAGCAGCTTCTGCTCGTTGCGACGCCGCTCGAAGGCACCGCCGATCAGGTCGCCGAGAAAGCCCAGTGCGCGCATCTCCGAGTCGCGCCAGCTGCGCGTGTCGCTGAGCATCTCCATGGCGACGAATCCGCCGATCCGACCGGCCACGCGAATGGCGACCGCGGCCACGGATCGGACCTCGAGCTGCTCGAGCTGCTCGCGGTCGACACGCCAGGTCTCCGGGAGCTTGGTCACGTCGTCGATCCGGATGTCGTCGCCGTGCTGCAGGGTCTCCATCCAGCGTGGAATGAGCGATGTCGGGACCGGCGGTGCCCCGGCGTCTGCAAGCCCCAGACCGCTCGCCGTCCATTCCTGGGTATTGCGCATGGTCGTGCCGTCGCGGCTCAGGACGAAGACATAAGCCCGCTCGGCACCCATGCGTCGTGCGATGGTCCCCAGGGCATTCTCGACCAGCGGGCCGACGGCATCGGCGGGGGCGGCCACCAAGGAGCGCGATGTCTCGACCAGAACGGTTTCCAGAGTGACCAGGTACGAGAGTGCTCGCTCCGCCTGTTTGCGCTCGGTGATATCGGTGCCCGAGCCCAGCCCGCCGATGACCCGTCCGGCAGGGTCTCGGATGCGGCTGTTGTTCCACTCGATCAGACGCTCCGAGCCGTCGGCGCAGAGGAGCGTGCCCTCGACCGCGACTAAGGCATCGGCGTGGTCGTTCGTGATACGCGCCAGGATCTTGCGTGTCTGCTCGCGCTCGCGTTCGGGCACGAACGAGTCGGCCCAGTCACGTCCGACAATCTGCTCGCGGTCGAGGCCCAAGACCTCGCAGCACTTGCGGTTGACGAGCTGGACGCGCCCTTGCGAATCCATTCCGACCAAGAGGACGGCAGCGATGTCGAGGATGGGATCGAGGCTGTCGATGCGTTCGTCAACGGGGTCTGACCCGCCGTCCGCGCTCGGATCTGCGTCGCACGCATTCGGCTCGGACGCGGTTCGGGACGACGCGCCCGGATCGCGGTTCAGGAGTACGGCCAGCCCCAAGGCGAAGAGTATCGACAGGGCCCAAGGCAAGACACCGGCCCATGACAGCAGACGGAGCCGCTCTGCGTGCTCGGCTGCGGCGAGATCCAAGACGAGATAGACCAGAGGGGCTTCGGGCGGTGTCGCGGGATCCTTGTCGGGACTGCTTGTGTGTTCCGTGCGGCCGGCGCTGATGACGCCGAGCAGGCGCTTGGGCGCTGTCCGGATTTCGAACTGCGTGTCCATCGGCGATGCGACGGCCGCGCCGATGAGCTCTGGCGGGATCGCGAGGGACGCGCCTGCGAGTGTTGCTGGTGAGTCCGCTTCGGATGCTGATGCGCCGCCGTCCGGTCGGTCGGTGTGCTGTGGATCAAGGTCAAGGTGGCCGAGCGCGAGGACGTAAGGCTGCGTTCTCTCCGGGGCGAGGATCTGCTCTGCGGCATTTGGGCTGCCCTCGGACGACTCCGTCGCAAGCCGGGAGGCAAGTCGCAGCAACAGCGCCTGCGCTGATGCCTCCTGCGCAATCAGAACGCGTGCCGGAATGCCGTGCGAAAGCTGATAGGCGAGATGCAGGGCCAGCGCCAGACCTAGAACGAGCGCGACCAGTCCGATCGGCGATCTTTGCGCCTGTGTGCGAATCATTCGGGGGAGGTTGCGGTATGGACCCTAGCTTCGCAGCGGTACACACGAAAGGCGAGATGGTTTTCTTCCGCTCACTCTATCACGGGCGCTATGACAGACGACAGCGATCTGAATGGAGCGATTGCGGAGGCACAACAAAAAGACCGGCGGAGTTTGTCGCTCCGCCGGTCGATTTGGATCGGCCGGATCACCGACCGATGGCGCTTGCAGCCCCGAGTCCGGGCTCGGACTCGGGGCGGGACTGAGGTCTGCTCAGGTGAGGTCTGCTCAGAACTGTGCCTCTTCGGTCGAGCCGGTCAGGGCCGTCACCGAGGATGCACCGCCTTGAATGGTCGTGGTGACGTCGTCGAAGTAGCCGGCGCCGACCTCCTGCTGGTGCGAGACGAAGGTATAGCCCTTCTCGCGCGCAGCGAACTCGGGAGCCTGCACCTTCTCGACATAGTGGCGCATGCCTTCGCCGCGGGCGTAGTCGTAGGCGAGATCGTACATGTTGAACCACATGCTGTGGATGCCGGCCAGGGTGATGAACTGGTACTTGTAGCCCATGGCGGCGAGCTCGTCCTGGAACTTGGCGATGGTGGCATCGTCGAGGTTCTTCTTCCAGTTGAAGGACGGCGAGCAGTTGTAGGCCAGCAGCTTGTTGGGGTTCTGAGCGAGGACGGCTTGTGCGAACTCGCGGGCGAAGCCCAGATCCGGGGTGCCGGTCTCGCACCAGACCAGGTCGGCGTAAGGCGCATAGGCCAGACCGCGGCTGATGGCCTGCTCCAGACCATTGCGGACCATGTAAAAGCCGTCGTCGGTGCGTGCGCCGGTCACGAACGGACGGTCGTTGTCGTCGACATCGGAGGTCAGGAGGTTCGCGGCCTCGGCATCGGTGCGGGCCAAGAGCAGGGTCGAGACACCCATGACGTCGGCTGCGAGCCGCGCGGCGACCAGCTTCTGCACCGCATCGCGGGTCGGCACCAGTACCTTGCCGCCCATATGGCCGCACTTCTTGACCGCGGCGAGCTGGTCCTCGAAGTGCACCCCGGAGGCGCCCGCGGCGATCATGTTCTTCATCAGCTCGAAAGCGTTGAGTACGCCGCCGAAGCCGGCTTCGGCATCTGCCACGATCGGCAGGAAGTAGTCGATGTAGCCCGCATCACCCTGTTCGATGCCCTTGGACCATTGGATCTCGTCGGCACGCTTGAAGGCGTTGTTGATGCGCCGCACCATAGTGGGGACAGAGTCGTAGGCGTAGAGTGACTGGTCCGGATACATGGTCTCGGAGGTGTTGCCGTCCGCGGCGACCTGCCAACCCGACAAATAGATCGCCTCGATTCCGGCCTTGGCTTGCTGCATCGCCTGACCACCGGTGAGGGCGCCCATGCAGTTGACGTAGCCCTTCTTCGCCTCGCCGTGAACCAGCTTCCACAGCTTCTCGGCGCCGCGCTTGGCATAGGTTTGCTCAGGTTGAACCGAGCCGCGCAGACGCACGACATCTTCGGCGGAGTAGCCACGGGTTACGTCGGTCCAGCGGGGGTTTTCGGCCCAGTCTTGCTTCAGGGCTTGGATCTGTTCTTGGCGGGTCATGGTGGTGCTCCCATTGAGTCTTTTAGCCGATCCGCTCGACCCGAATTGCCGGGTCGCCCTGTCGGGTATCAGTGGTGTGCCCTTCAGGTTTGCAGATGTTTGACCGTCCTACTCGGTCTTAAACCGAGAAACTACCGGGGCTTCGACCATTTGGCGAGGCAATTATCCTAATTTTCTTTATTGTTTTTGATAACTCCCAATGAACGCCGACGCATTCAGGACAGAAGCGATGGAGAAGGGCCTCTCGCGGGGCAGTCTCGATCCGGATCCGATCCGCTTGTTCGAGCAGTGGTACACCGCCGCGATCGAGACGGCGCTGCCGGAACCCAACGCCATGAGCCTCTGCACGGTGGACGAGGGCGGTCAGCCCTACGTCCGCACCGTGCTGCTCAAGCTCTTCGACCGCGAGGGGTTCGTTTTTTTCACCAACTTCGAAAGCCGCAAGGCCCGGCAGATCGACCGCAACCCGCAAGTCGCGGCACTCTTCCCCTGGGTGGCGTTGGCGCGGCAGGTCCAGATCACGGGACGCGCGGAGCGTATCCCGACCACGGAATCGCTGCGTTACTTCGCCACCCGACCGCGCGGCAGCCAGATCGGCGCCTGGTCCTCGCCGCAGAGTCAGGTGATTACCTCGCGGTCGTTGCTCGAGGCCAAGGTCGCGGAGATGAAGCAGAGGTTTGCGCACGGGGAGATCCCGCTCCCGGATTTTTGGGGCGGCTATCGCATCGTCCCGAGCCGGATCGAGTTCTGGCAAGGGCGCGAGAGTCGGCTGCACGACCGTTTTCTCTACAGCCGCGAAGGCGACGGGTCCTGGAGGATCGAGCGGCTCGCACCTTAAACCGCGCCCGGTGCGATATGTGTAGTTTGTTGGATTGGATTGGCCGCGCCGGCTCCGGTAACTGTCGGAGGGTGCGCCGTTTAAGCTATTAAAAAATCTTAAATTTTTAGCCGCGTCTCGCCGAGATCAAGGACATCTCCGAAGCCAAACACAACATGAAGATGACGCATGTCGCTCTGGACGCGGTTTAGCCTTTGATGCGAAGGACACGTCGTGTCGTCTCAGAGCGCCCCGGCGTCCTTCAAGAGCCGGTGAACCGCCTCGGCGACCTGCCGATAGCCGGCCGCGTTAGGATGGATCTGATCCGCTTTCAAGTCACGGTCGGCGAGGACATCGGCCAGCACCTTGTCCTCGAGCGGGATTTCGAGATCGTCCGCCAGCTCCCGATAGAGTGGATGGGTGCCGAGGAACAACCCCGGCTTCGGGATGCCGAGCAGCACGACCGACGCGCCCCGGTCACGCGCAAACATGACCATCTGCCGGAGATTGGCCTTGGTCTGCTCCAGGTCGCGTCGGCGCAGCATGTCGTTGCCGCCGTGACCGAGGATCACCAGGTCCGGCTGCACGACGTCGAGTATTCTAGGCAGGCGAGCGAGACCGGCGTCGCTTTCCTCCCCCGGCACGCCCGCGTTCACGACCTCGCGACCGCCCAGCACCGCCAAAACCTCCGCGAAACCCTCGCCGCTGCCTGCCCCGGTACCGCGCGTGAGGCTGTCGCCGAACGCCAGGATCACCGCGTCGCTCGGCAACCGCGGAAGCTCGGGCGCACGGCTGCATCCGACGAGCATAAACGTCGTCAACAACAGGATAAGAACGCGATGGGTCATCTCGAGAAAACTCGACCCGTTCATGTGAAGGTGCCGATCCCTTTCATCGGGATTGCCGAGATCGAGAGCGTGGATGTCGCAACCATCCTCCAAAGACGGTCTTGCAGGTCAGTGAGAGCGGGAACTGACGAACTGGTCGCAGCGGTCCGTCGCGACGAACTCGATGATGGCTCGGGCATCATCCGAGCAGCTTTTGAAGACAAGACGTTCCAGGATTGAGGGGCCATGCCTTAGGATGAGGGTGCCGATCAGTTCGTCGACAAAGGATTGTGTCACTTCGATCCCGGCGAAATCGAAGACGACCTCGCGACCCTGTGCCAATGCTTCCGCGGCCTGTTCGCGCACAGGCACAGCGGCGGCTCGCAAACCCGCGAAGTTAACCTTGATGCCGTCCCGCAGTGATAGGCGGGTGCGCTGTGTTTCGATGCTCATGTTTCGATAATGGGGTCGAAGCCGGTGAAAAGTAAAGCCTGTCTACTCGAAACGAATCGGTACACGAGGCATGTCCTCTAGTGTCGGCAGCAGTCTTCCGATCCTTATCGTCTCAAGCTTAATACGCCGCAGTTCCAGAGCGACCGAGACCCCTTGCCAGAATGTGCCGACCGGCAGAGAGCCACCGGCCGTTGCTGGGTTGTGGTAAGCGTCGCCGCTGGCAATCAGCGCCCGTCCATCGGCGGCACGAGCGATGCGCAAAACGGTCGTCAAACCGACGCCCTCGTTGACGGTATCCGTCCGGATTCCCAAATCCCGGTTGCAGCTCACCCTTGGCTTCATCGCGGTCAGGATCGCCTCGCGGTGGGTCTTTCGTCGCAGATCGGGGTGGTCACGCAAGGTCCCCAGAAACCCGCATCCGTTGTCGGTGACGGCAAGCCTGAACAGATCGTTGCGCTGGTAATACTGACCAGCGATCCACACCCGCGCCCCTTTGTACCCCGCGCGTCGTGCATGTGTCAGGGCGTTTTCAAGCAACTCGCTCAAGACATACTTGATCGGCGAGCCCAGGCGAGTAGCTTCGGTCTGACCGCTCATGTCGTCCGGTTCTTCGTTGAGATCTATCCCAGGAACCGCTCCGATCAAAGCGTTCGCCAACCGCCCCGCGGCGTCACTCGCTGCGGTGTGATCGTCTATACACGTCAGCTCGACGAGTGAATCTCGCCGGTCCCAGCGCTGACCGGCGGGCGTGAAGCCTTGTAAATCAACGCCTCTGAACAGGTCCATTCGTTGAAGGTAGCTACCCACATCGGCGCTCACGCGGTGAACGACAACTCTTTGCCCCCAGCCCTGAAGCTCTTGAAAAGTTGCGCCCAGTAGGGTGAGGCCAAAAGGGTCGACAAAGCGCAATCGTGCAGCATCAATGACCACATCGCTTTCTTCGTCTTGGATCGCCTGACAAACCGCAATGGTCTCTCCGCAAGACCGGGCAGTCAGAAACCTGGGCAATTGGATCACCGAAACGGAACCTCCGGTTGTGCTGCCGTCGCCCATGTCGCCTCAACCTCTATGGAATCAGCCTATCGAACCCGCTGAGACAAGCTCGCGACTTTGTCTTCGAAAGACTGGAGCCTCACCTGCCCATAGGGTTGGAAGTGGGTTGATCGGATCAGTGCAACACCGCTCTCCTGCCCAACGATTAAATTCTTGACCATCCCCTGTTCTTTCTTGTCCGCCGCGTACACCCTCGCCATGATCGACGCATCGGCATCCTCGAGCGCCAGAACAATCTGGGTGCCTGCGTTGGCGAAGATCGACGGATGGAAGTCGCGAGTCTCCTGGGACGACAAAATCAGACCCAATCCATATTTCCGCGCTTCCTTGGCAAGGTCGGTGATCTTCGGGTCGTTGCAGAGCTTGTGCGCCTCATCCACGCACACCATCAAGCGCAAGGATTTGGACATGCCGTTGATCATCATGGCGGCGTAGACCTTTTCCAGGAGGAAGCGAGACGCAGCCAGCATCAGATCTTTGATGCCGGCCGTCAGCAAGATTACGGTGGTCCGCTGGAAAAGGTCATCGAAGCTAAAGCTTGCCTTGGATTGATTGAAGACCCCGCTCATGAACAGCGGTTGCAAACGCACCTGCAGGTTCCTGATCTGTCCGCCGTGGCCGGACCACTGCTCCAGCACCGCCTCCAACATCTCCAACGTCGGCGGTTCCTTGTCCGCAGGTGCCGGC
Source organism: Thiocapsa rosea (assembly GCF_003634315.1). Classification (NCBI taxonomy): domain Bacteria; kingdom Pseudomonadati; phylum Pseudomonadota; class Gammaproteobacteria; order Chromatiales; family Chromatiaceae; genus Thiocapsa; species Thiocapsa rosea. The sequence continues at coordinate 628,148 of NZ_RBXL01000001.1, read as the reverse complement.
TGCATGATGTCGAATCCAGTCTGGACGTAGCACTCTTGAATCGCCTCGCGCAGTTTGCCGAGCTGGATGTCGCCTGATCCTGAAAACACGGCATTCAGTGTGTCGGCCAGCCGAAAGACCATTTCGACCGGTCGCCGTTTCTGCCCGGTTCGGGGGTCGATCGGGATCTCGAAGGGATTGATCGGCAATCCCTCCATGACGTCGAAGACCTGGGGCCGGACGACGTCGAAGAACTCCCCGGTCGCGTATTCCCCCTGAAAGTCGAAAATGATTGAAGGGACGCCCTGTCGGTCCAGCTCATACAGCAGGCTCTTCGTAGTCTCGCTCTTCCCGGAACCGCTCTTGCCGACAATCAGCAAGTGTTGGTTCAACAGGCGGCTCGGTGTCGTCGCGGTCGGATCCCAACGCACGTCGACCCCAGTCACCAGATCACGACCGAGCAACACGTGAATCTGCCCACCGGAAGTCTCCGATTCGCTCTTGCGGCTCGGTTCCCGTTGCTTCTCTTCCGCTGCTTTTGCGGATTCCGCGGTCGATTGTGCGAGTTTCTCGCGGCTTAGCTCCTCCTGAGTCTCGGCGGCTGGGCTATCTTGCTCGGTTTTGGCGGATCCGCTTACGTCGACATCCTCAAGGGGCTTAGCTACATCCTGTGGGGCATCGCTGGTCTGTCCGTCGGCGTCTTCGCCGTTAGGCTCCTCATCGTCGCTGATACCCAGCAACTCAGCGATTCCGGCTCGACCATAGGTCTGTATGCGATTCTCGTGGATCATCTTGACGTCGACGCCGTGGAAGGCGCTGCCGTTAAAGATAAAGCCCTCGTGGCCGAAGCCCCGCTGGCAGGCTGTTTTCATAACCGGGACTACCCCACCACCCGTCGCCAATAACTCATGCGCCAGTAATAGAGCACCGTGGTGTCGGGCCAGGGATAAGAGTCGCCGTAGGCGATGCCGCGGACGGGTTGCTCGATATTGTCACGCGAGGGGTCGATGGGCCGCCAGCCGTCGTCGCGTATCTCGCCCTCGACCGGGGTGCGGGTGTTGCCGATGCTCCGGCGCTCGGACGCACCGTAGTCGCGAAAATTCAGTTGGGCCTCTTCCAGGCTCACGGTGTTGCTGCTGCCCGGCATCCGGGCGAAGCGCAATTGGGTCAGATCGTCCTCCCATCCGCAGATCGGGCAGACTTGATTAAAGCCGGGCTCACGATCGTGGACGCGGTAGCCGCAGCAGGGGCAGGGGAATTTGGTGTCGTGGGTCAATGCGGTCTCCGTATGGGTGGGTTGGCGTCAGCCTCCAGCCTCCAGCCATCAGCCATCAGCTATCAGCTATCAGCTATCAGCTATCAGCCATCAGATTTCAGCCGCAAGCCACCGGAATACTGGCCTCGCGACGGCGTGACGCCCAACGAAAAAAAGGGGCGCGAGCGCCCCTTCGTTTTCTTCCATAACCTTGGGTCAGCGCCTGAGCCCTGTCCGAAGCGACATGCGCCGTTTTCAATCAGCCGGCGATTGTCTACCGATGACTTTGGCTTCGCATCGACCCGGTCTGAGCCGCAGATCCGTCATCATCCCGAAGCAATCCTAAACCGCGTCCGCTCCGACGCTTACAGGTGCCCCGAGACCAAGCCCCAAGCGAAAACAGCGCATGTCACACGAAGACGCGGTTTAGTTGACCTTGGGCTCGAGTTCGCCTTTCGCATAGCGGTTGGTCATGGCCTCGAGCGACATGGGCGTGATCTTGCTGGCGTTGCCGGCGGTGCCGAAGGACTCGTAGCGGTCCTTACAGATGCCCTTCATGGCCTTGGTGGCGGCGATGAAGTATTTGCGCGGATCGAACTCCTTGGGGTTTTCGGCCAGGAACTTGCGGATGGCGCCGGTGGAGGACATGCGCAGGTCGGTGTCGATGTTGACCTTGCGCACGCCGTTCTTGATGCCCTCGACGATCTCCTCGACCGGCACGCCGTAGGTCTCGCCCATGTCGCCGCCGTACTGGTTGATGATGGCCAACCAATCCTGCGGGACGGAGGAGGAGCCGTGCATCACCAGATGGGTGTTGGGGATGCGCTTGTGGATTTCGCGCACGCGCTCGATGGCGAGGATGTCGCCGGTGGGCGGACGGGTGAACTTGTAGGCACCGTGCGATGTGCCGATGGCGATGGCGAGCGCATCCACACCGGTTTTCTTCACGAAGTCGGCGGCCTCTTCCGGATCGGTCAGGAGCTGGCTGTGATCCAGGATGCCTTCCGCACCGATGCCGTCTTCTTCGCCGGCCTGTCCGGTCTCGAGCGAGCCCAAGCAACCCAGCTCGCCTTCGACCGAGACGCCGCAGGCATGCGCCATCTCCACGACGCGACGGGTCACGTCGACGTTGTACTCATAGGAGGTCGGGGTCTTGCCGTCCTCGCCGAGCGAGCCGTCCATCATGACGGATGAGAAGCCGAGCTGGATGGAGCGCTGGCAGACGGCGGCCGAGGTGCCGTGATCCTGGTGCATGCACACCGGGATGTGCGGCCATTCCTCGATGGCGGCCAGGATCAGGTGCCGCAGGAAGGGGGCGCCGGCATATTTGCGTGCACCGGCCGATGCCTGCACGATCACGGGAGAATCCGTCTCGTCGGCGGCCTCCATGATGGCGCGCATCTGCTCCAGGTTGTTGACGTTGTAGGCGGGCACGCCGTACTGGTGCTCGGCGGCATGGTCGAGCAATTGACGCAGCGAAATCAGGGCCATGTAGATTCTCCTCGTATCGGACTGACAGCTAAAAACGGGCAGGTAAGCAGCAAGGATCGCTGGCTCAGTCTTTCGTCAGGAGCTTGTGCTCGCCGACCCGCATGATTTTCAAGATATTCGTTTGGCCTTCAACCCCCGAGCGATCGCCCTTGGTGATGATCACCAGGTCGCCGTCGCGCACCGTGCCGCGCCGCATCAGCTCCTCGATGACCTCGCGATTCACCTCGTGGATGTCCGTGCTGGCCACATCGAAGCTTACCGGATAGACACCGCGAAGAACCCTGACTTTGCGTCGGGTTGGGGCCGAGCGGGTGATGGCGTAGATCGGGATCCCCGAGCGGATGCGCGACATCCATTTCACCGTCGAGCCGGTCTCGGTCAAGGCGGCGATCGCCTTCACCCCCAAGTGGTTGGCGGTGTACATGGCGGCCATGGCGATGGCCTCGTCGACGCGGCCGAAGACCGAATCGATGCGGTGTCCCGAGCGCGTGACGTGCTTTTCGGCTTCCAGACAGATGCGGTCGAGCGCCTCGACCACCTTGGCCGGGTTCTTCCCGATCGAACTTTCGGCGGACAACATGACCGCGTCCGTGCCGTCGAGCACCGCATTGGCCACGTCGAAGACCTCGGCCCGGGTCGGGATGGGGTTTTCGATCATGGACTGCATCATCTGGGTCGCGGTGATGACGACGCTGTTGAGCTCGCGGGCGCGGTTGATCAGCATCTTCTGCGCGGCCGGCAGTTCCGCGTCGCCGATCTCCACGCCCAAGTCGCCGCGCGCGACCATGATGACATCGGCCGCGTTGATGATGTCGTCGATCGCCCGGAGCGACTCGGCGCGCTCGATCTTGGCGACGATGCCGCCGTGACCGCCGGCCTCGTAGAAGAGCTCGCGAGCGAGCCGGACATCATCGCCGTTGCGCACGAAAGATACGGCCAGGTAGTCCGCATCGATCTCGGCCGCGAAGCGGATGTCGTCCTGATCCTTCTCGGTGAGCGCCGGGGCGGATAGACCGCCGCCCTTCTTGTTGATGCCCTTGTTGTTGGACAAGATGCCACCGACGACCACCTTGCAGTCGATTCGCCCGCCGTCGACGGCTTCGACCCACAGCTCGATCGCGCCGTCATCGAGCAGGAGCGTGTCGCCGTGCCGAACATCGTCGACCAGCTCGGGGTAGGTTGTTCCGACCCGATGGCGGTCGCCGGCATCCAGAGGGCAGTCGGCGTCGATGGCGAAGCCCTCGCCCCGTGCGAGCAGGATCGGGCCGTCGGCGAATTTGCCGATGCGGATCTTGGGTCCCTGCAGATCCATAAGGAGCGCGATCTCGCGCCCGGCGGCGGCCGCGCGCTCGCGGATCCGCTCCGCACGCTCGCGATGCCGATCGTGGCTGTCGTGCGACAGATTCAGGCGAACCACGTCCACCCCGGCGGCGATGATCTCGTCCATCACCGATTCCGGGTCGGTCGCGGGGCCGAGCGTGGCGACGATCTTCGTGCGTCTTGGCATGTGTAGCCTCCGGCCGCCTGCCCCCGGCCTCCAGCCCCGGCTTCCGAGCACATCGCTGGAGGCTGGAGGCAGGCGGCAGGAGGCAGGTTGCGCTGATCAGTCCTTCGCCCGGGCCTCGAGCATGGCCACTGCAGGCAGCGTCTTGCCTTCCAGGTATTCCAGGAAGGCGCCTCCGGCGGTGGAGATGTAGGAGACCTTGTCGTAGATGTCGTACTTCTGAATGGCCGCGATGGTATCGCCGCCGCCGGCCAGGCTGAAGCCCGCTGCCTCGGCGATGGCCATGGAGACTGTCTTGGTGCCGCCGCCGAACTGATCGAACTCGAACACCCCGACCGGGCCGTTCCAGACGATGGTTCCGGCCTTGGCGATGACCTCGGCAAGCTCTTGGGCGGATTTAGGTCCGATGTCGAAGATCATGTCGTCCTCGGCGACATCGGCGGCGTCCTTGGTGACCGCCGGCTCGTTCTCGTCGAACTTCTTGCCGCAGACCACGTCGACCGCAATCGGGATGGTCGCGCCGCGCGCCGTCATCTTCTCCATCAGGGCCTTGGCGACGGGGATCAGGTCATGCTCGCACAGCGACTTGCCGACCGGGAAACCGGCAGCGGCGAGGAAGGTGTTGGCGATACCGCCGCCGACTACGAGCTGATCGACCTTCTCGGACAGGGCCTCGAGCACGGTCAGCTTGGTCGAGACCTTGGATCCGCCGACGATGGCGACCATCGGGCGTGCCGGAGCGGCGAGTGCCTTCTGGAGCGCATCGAGCTCTTCGGCGAGCAGCAGGCCCGCGCAGGCGATCGGTGCCTGTTGGCCGACGCCGTGCGTGGATGCCTGGGCGCGATGGGCGGTGCCGAAGGCGTCCATGACAAAGACGTCGCACAGTGCGGCATACTGCTTGGCCAGGTCGGCGTTGTCCTTGCCTTCACCCTTGTTGAAGCGGACGTTTTCCAGCAACACCAGCTCGCCGTCGGCGACCTCGGGGGCCTGCTCGAGATAGTCGCGCACCACCCGCACCTCGCGGCCGAGCTTCGCACTCATGGCATCCGCGACGGGCTTGAGCGAGTCGGCCTCGGAGAAGACACCTTCCTCGGGGCGACCCAGATGCGACATCACCATCACCTTGGCACCGGCCTTCATGCAGTGCTCGAAGGTCGGCATGGAGGCGGTGATACGCGCATCGGAGGTGACCTTGCCGCCCTTGACCGGGACATTGAGGTCCGAGCGGATCAGGACCCGCTTCCCGGCGAGATCCAGATCGGTGAGCTTGATGAAGGACATGGTGCGATTCCTCGGTAGAGTGAGATATTTCGTGAATGTGAAATCCGGGATAAGGCAGTCGATTACATTAATATCAATGGCGGTCCAGGCTTGCTTCGAAACAACGATCAGTCTGAGTCAATAACTTGCTCGCGCAACCGTTGCCCGCGGAGAGACCGCGGAAACGCCAGGGCCGATCTTATTGCGAGGGTAGACAAATCGAGACGACACCACTCAAATATCCTCCGGGGTCAACCCCGTGTGCTTCGCAACCCGAGCGAGCATTCGGGGACCGATGGTCTCGCCATCATGAAACGCGAAGACATAGTCCGGCCAACCAGCCCGCGACAAGGTTCGATGGGAGCCCGATTGACGCTTGATACTCCAACCGATGCCCATCAAGGCGGAGAGGAGTCTTCTGCCTTTGACCGAAGGCCATTGACTCATGCCGCAGCTAGATCGATGCGGATGGCCATGGGGCGGGTTTCGCCGACTTCGATCTGCTCCGCGAGCACGCGAAGCGCGAGTACCTCCGCTTTCGCCATGGCTTCTTCGGCGTCTTTGCCGTAAGCAAGCGCGCCCGGGATTTCGGGAATCTCGGCGATCCAGCGGCCGTCCTCTTCTTGCTCCGATTCGATATGGAAGTGCATGGATTCTCCGGTTGCGACTCGGCCGTCTCGGTCCGCTCCAATACGTTCGTTCCCACGCAATGCGTGGGAACGAACCAATTGTGTCGACGACGCTTACTTCGAAACGTGCTCCACCATCCGCAGCATGTTGCAGGTGTAGCCGTACTCGTTGTCGTACCAGGCGACGACCTTCACGAAGGTCGGGTCCAGCGCGATTCCTGCCTCGGAGTCGAAAACGGACGGTGTCGGGCAGCCGCGGAAATCGGTGGAAACAACCTTTTCATCGGTGTAACCCAGCACGCCGACCAGGTCGCCCGACTCGGACGCCGTCTTCATGGCCGCGCAGATGTCGGCATAGCTGGCCTCTTTGGTCAGCTCGACGGTCAGGTCCACGACGGAGACGTCGGAGGTGGGCACGCGGAAGGCCATGCCGGTCAGCTTGCCGTTGAGCTCGGGCATCACCTTGCCGGCCGCTTTGGCCGCGCCGGTGGAGGAGGGGATGATGTTCTCCAGGATGCCGCGACCGCCGCGCCAGTCCTTCATGGAGGGGCCGTCGACCGTTTTCTGGGTCGCGGTGGCGGCGTGTACCGTGGTCATGAGGCCGCGCTTGATGCCCCAGTTGTCGTGCAGCACCTTGGCGACCGGTGCAAGACAGTTGGTGGTGCAGGACGCGGCGGAGATGATCTCCTGTCCGGCATAGGTCTTGTGGTTCACACCGTAGACGAACATCGGCGTGGCGTCCTTCGAGGGCGCGCTCTGCACGACCTTCTTGGCGCCGGCTTCGAGGTGCTTGCGGCAGGAGGCATCGTCGAGGAAGAAACCGGTGCATTCGATGACCAGCTCGGCGCCGACGTCACCCCACTTGAGGTTGGCCGGATCACGCTCGGCGGTCAGACGGATGCTCTTGCCGTTGACGATCATGGTGTTGCCGTCGACGGCAATGTCGCCCTTGAAGTTACCGTGGACCGAATCGTACTTCAACATGTAGGCCAGATACTCGGGATCGAGCAGGTCGTTGATGGCGACAACCTCGATGCCCGGGAAATCCTTCGCGATTGCGCGAAATGCCATACGACCGATACGACCGAAACCATTGATGCCGACTTTAAGTGTCATTGAGAGAAACTCCTCTGAGCGAATAAAAACGATCGGGGCTCCGGGCTTGCTTGCCCGATGCGGAATGGTCGGGAGACCGAAGGCTCGAGCCCGAAAACGAACGCGTGATCGGCGTGCGGGCTGCTGCGCCGACAGGCCGATACGGCGCAACGCCGGCCGCCGAACGACTGATCGTCAGGCGGCCGATGCGCGAGACAGCCGGCTAGATCAGAGCACGCTCCGGACCTTGGCGACCAGATTCTCGACGGTGAACCCGAACTCCTTGAAGAGCGGGCCGGCAGGCGCCGACTCGCCGAAGCGGTCGACACCCAGGATTGCGCCCTGGTGACCGACATATTTCCACCAGCCGTCCGTGACCGCTGCTTCGACCGCGACGCGGGCGGTGACGGCCTTGGGCAGAACCGATTCGCGATAGGCGGCATCCTGCGCGTCGAAGGTGTTGGTGGACGGCATGGACACCACGCGGATGGCCTTCTCGGACATGGCTTCCGCGGCCTTCACGGCCAGCTCGACCTCCGAGCCGGTGGCGATGATGATCGCATCCGGGGTGCCGGCGCAGTCGCGCAGCACATAACCGCCGCGCGCGATGGCGGCGAGCTGCTCCGGGGTCCGGCTCATGTGCGCGAGGTTCTGGCGCGAGAAGATCAGGCAGCTCGGGCCGGTGCGCCGCTCGATGGCGAGCTTCCAGGACACTGCCGACTCGACCGCATCGCACGGACGCCAGACGCTCATGTTCGGGATCATGCGCAGCGTGGGGATCTGCTCGACCGGCTGATGAGTCGGGCCGTCCTCGCCCAGACCAATGGAGTCATGGGTGTAGACGAAGATCGACGGGATCTTCATGAGTGCGGCCATGCGCAGGGCATTGCGGGCGTACTCGGAGAACATCAGGAAGGTCGCGCCGTACGGCACGAAACCTCCGTGGAGCGCGATGCCGTTCAGCATGGCCGACATGCCGAATTCACGCACGCCGTAATAGACATAGTTGCCGGGCGCGTCGCCCTTGCCGATGCCCTTGCAGCCCTTCCAGAGGGTCAGGTTGGAGCCGGCGAGGTCCGCGGAGCCGCCGAGCAGCTCGGGCAGGAGCGGGCCGAAGCCGTTGAGCGCGTTCTGCGAGGCCTTGCGCGAGGCGATGGTCTCGCCCTTCTCCACCACGGCGGCGATGAAGGCATCCGACTGCGCCGCCCAATCGCTCGGAAGATCGCCCGCCATGCGGCGCTTGAACTCGGCGGCCTCTGTCGGGAATTTCGCGGCGTACGCGGCAAAGCGGTCGTTCCACGCAGACTCGGCCGAGGCGCCGCGCTCCCTGGCGTCCCAACCCTGATAGACCGCGTCCGGGATGACGAAGGGCGGATGGTTCCAGCCCAGCGCCTCGCGGGTGAGGGCAATCTCCTCCTCGCCGAGCGCCGCGCCGTGACACTCTTCCTTACCCTGCTTGTTCGGCGAGCCGTAACCGATGATGGTCTGACAGCAGATCAGGCTCGGACGGTCGGTGATCTCTCGGGCGGTTTCGATGGCGGCCTTCACGGCCTCCGGGTCATGGCCGTCGACCTTGGGGATGACATGCCATCCGTACGCCTCGAATCGCTTGGGCGTATTGTCGAGGAACCAGGCCGGGGTGTCGCCGTGGCCGCGAACCTCGCCGTCGATCGAGATGTTGTTGTCGTCGTAGACCGCGATCAGCTTGCCCAGTCCCAAGGCGCCGGCCAGCGAGCATGCCTCGTGCGAGATGCCTTCCATCAGGCAGCCGTCGCCCAGGAACACATAGGTGTAGTGGTCGACGATATCGTGGCCGGGCTTATTGAACTGAGCGGCCAGCGCCTTCTCGGCCAGTGCCATGCCGACGGCATTGGTGATGCCCTGACCGAGCGGGCCGGTGGTGGTTTCCACGCCCGGGGCATAGCCGTACTCGGGATGTCCGGGCGTCCTGGAGTGAAGCTGGCGAAACTGCTTGAGGTCCTCGATCCCGAGCTCATATCCGGTCAGATGCAGGAGGGCGTAGATCAGCATGGAGCCGTGGCCGTTCGAGAGGACAAAGCGGTCGCGGTCCGGCCAGTCCGGGTTGCCCGGATTGTGCGTCATGAAGTCGTTCCAGAGCACCTCGGCGATGTCGGCCATGCCCATCGGCGCGCCCGGGTGACCCGAATTGGCCTTCTGGACCGCGTCCATCGCGAGCGCTCGTATGGCATTGGCAAGATCTTTACGTGAGGACATCAGTCCCTCCTAAGGTTCGGAATCAATGGTCAATCGGTCAAGCGTGCCGCGAGTCACAACCGCCGATTCGATCGGCGGTGGGCGCATGACGGAAGGTGGCACGGCGTCGGAATGCAGTGTGCAAGGCAAGCGGCCGAAGCGATCACGACGTCGTTCGGCAGTGTCTCGCGTGCGCGAACGAGATGGCCGGGTCGAAACCCTTTCGAAGGTGCGTCATTGTGGACGAAGAGCGCCGACCCGCAAATCAAAACAAACTTATACCGTCAAAAAGGAAGTTATTAGTTCCTAATATTAAGAATTGCGCGAGGAAATGACCAGGATTTTCGACCGCCTTTTTTCGCGATGAGGCGTTCGGCCTGCGCTCACGCCGTCTTCCACTTGATGGAGCAACCGACGCTCGGGATCTGCTCCGCCGGACCTTTACCGGTGTGAGCGACCTGCGACATGGCCGCGTGAAGGTCGCGTGCGGTGTCTTCCGGGGCCGTCTCCTTGCGACTGGCATCGAGGCGTCCGCGGTACTGCAGCTCGAGCGCGGCGTTGTAGCCGAAAAAGTCGGGCGTGCAGACCGCACCGTACGCCTTGGCGACTGCTTGGGTGTCGTCGAGCAAATAAGGAAAGGGGAAGCTCAGCGTCTCGGCGATCCGTTGCATATTTTCGAAGGAGTCTTCCGGATAGTCGCGGGTGTCGTTCGACATGACGGCGACGCAGCCGATGCCGATGGCCATCAGATCGCGCGCATCCCGAACGATGCGCTCGCGCACCGCCTTCACGTACGGGCAGTGGTTGCAGATGAACATCACGAGCAGTCCGCGCTCGCCGGCGCAGGCGTCGCGCGTCCAGATCCTGCCGTCGGTGCCGGGGAGCGCGAAATCCGGGGCAGGGCGCCCGAAGTCGCAAACGGGGGTTTCAAGGGATGCCATCAGAGATCTCCGAGTAAACGCCTAGGTCGGACCGGACATGTCCGCATGTTACCGTAAGGTTCGCGGTTTCAAAATCCTTGGCGGCGATGCGCAGCCCGGGCGGCGCGCGTATCCATCCCGCGGGTCGATTTTGCGGTTTTCCGTCGAATCGCTATCATATTGCAACCAGACACGCACCTCTTGGGGCAAAAGGCAGGCCATCGACATATGAGTAAGGACTATATCTTCACCTCCGAATCCGTCTCCGAGGGCCACCCGGACAAGATGGCGGACCAGATCTCCGACGCCGTGCTCGACGAGATCTTTCGCCGCGATCCGAACCACGCCAAGGCGCGCGTCGCCTGCGAGACGCTGGTCAAGACCGGATTCGTGGTGCTGGCCGGCGAGATCACGCTCACGGACGGGAACCTCAAGATCGACTACGAGAGCATCGTGCGCAAGGTCGTCACCGATATCGGCTACAACGGCTCCGAGGTCGGTTTCGACGGGCAAACCTGCGGGGTTCTGGTCGCGCTCGGCGAGCAATCCAAGGATATCAACCAAGGCGTCGACCGCGAGAGCGAAGAGTCCCAGGGGGCCGGCGACCAAGGCATGATGTTCGGCTATGCCACGAACGAGACCGATCAGCTCATGCCGGCGGCGATCGATTACGCGCATCGCCTGGTCAAGCGCCAGGCCGAGGTCCGCAAGAACGGCACCCTGCCGTGGCTGCGTCCGGATGCCAAATCCCAGGTCACCTTCCGCTACGTCGACGGGAAGCCGGCTGCGGTGGAGGCCGTGGTGCTCTCGACCCAGCATAGCCCCGAGGTCAGCCAAAGTGTGCTGCACGAGGCGGTGATGGAGGAGATCATCAAGCCCGTGCTCGGCGGCACTGGCTGGATGAACGGCGAGACCAAGTATCACATCAACCCGACGGGGCAGTTCATCATCGGCGGTCCGGTCGGCGACTGCGGCCTGACCGGACGCAAGATCATCGTCGACACCTACGGCGGCATGGCGCGCCACGGCGGCGGTGCCTTCTCCGGCAAGGATCCCTCGAAGGTCGACCGCTCGGCCGCCTACGCCGGTCGTTATGTCGCAAAGAACATCGTCGCCGCGGGTCTTGCGGAGAAGTGCGAGGTTCAAGTGTCTTACGCCATCGGTGTTGCCGAGCCGACGTCTCTGTCCATCGACACCTTCGGGACAGCCAACATCAGCGAGCATCGCATCATCGAGCTGATCCGTGAGCACTTCGATCTGCGTCCCTACGGAATTACCCGCATGTTGGATCTCACCAACCGCGACCTGATCAAGTACCGCGACACGGCCGCCTACGGTCACTTCGGGCGTTCGGAGCCGGGCTTCACCTGGGAGCGCACGGACAAGGCCGAGATGCTGCGCGAAGCGGCCGGGATTTAACACCCATGACCGATTTGGATTGATCTTCCTTTTTCACCTCGCTACCGAGGAGCGTTGCGACCCGGGCCATCGGAGCCCGGGCCAGGCTCGGCGGCGGGGTCGACACGACAACGGCGCTCACTCACGATTCATCAGGAGCTGATAACCATGAGTGAGTTTACCGACTATAAGGTTGCCGACATTTCACTGGCCGATTTCGGTCGGAAGGAAATGGACATCGCCGAGACCGAGATGCCGGGGCTGATGGCCTTGCGCGAGCAGTTCGGCACGTCCAAACCCCTCGCCGGAGCGCGCATCACCGGCAGTCTGCACATGACCATCCAGACCGCCGTGCTGATCGAGACGCTGGTTGCGCTCGGCGCCGAGATCCGCTGGTGCTCATGCAACATCTTCTCGACCCAGGATCACGCCGCCGCCGCCATTGCCGCGGCCGGCATCCCGGTCTATGCCTGGAAGGGCGAGACACTGGACGAGTACTGGTGGTGCACCGAGCAGGTCCTGAACTGGCCCGACGGCGGTGGCCCGAACATGATCCTCGACGACGGCGGCGACGCCACCCTGATCGTCCACAAGGGTGTGGAGTACGAAAAGGCCGGCGCCATCCCGGCACCCAAGGCCGACGACAACGAGGAATGGCAGTCCATCCTCGGGCTGCTTGCGCGTACCTTCGCGCGCAACCCCAAACATTGGCACGGCATCGCCGAGGGCATCCGCGGCGTCACCGAGGAGACGACCACCGGCGTGCATCGTCTCTATCAGATGTTCCGTGACGGGCAACTCCTCTTCCCCGCCATGAACGTCAACGATTCGGTGACCAAATCGAAGTTCGACAACCTCTACGGCTGCCGCGAGTCGTTGGTGGATGCGATCAAGCGCGCCACCGACGTCATGATCGCCGGCAAGATCGCCTTGGTCTGCGGCTACGGCGACGTCGGCAAGGGTTCCGCGGCATCGCTGCGGGGTCTGGGCGCGACCGTCTGGATCACCGAGGTCGATCCCATCTGCGCGTTGCAGGCCGCGATGGAAGGCTATCGCGTCGTCACCATCGAGGATGTCGTCGGTATGATCGACATCTTCGTCACCGCGACCGGCAACACCGATATCATCACACACGATCACATGGTCGCCATGAAGAACCAGGCGATCGTCTGCAACATCGGCCATTTCGACAACGAGATCCAGGTTCAGTCGCTGAAGCAGTACGAGTGGGTCAACATCAAGCCGCAGGTCGATCAGATCATCTTCCCGGACGGGCATCGCATCACCCTGCTGGCCGAAGGGCGGCTGGTCAACCTGGGCTGCGCGACCGGGCACCCGAGCTTCGTGATGTCCAACAGCTTCACCAATCAGGTGCTGGCTCAGATCGAGATCTTCACCAAGCCCGAAGAGTATCCGATCGGCGTCTATGTGCTTCCCAAGCATCTGGACGAGGACGTTGCACGTCTGCATCTGGGCAAGATCGGCGCGAAGCTCACGACCCTGTCGAAGGCGCAGGCCGATTACATCGGCGTGGCGGTCGAGGGGCCGTACAAGGCCGAGAACTACAGGTATTAAACCGCGCCCGCTGCGCCCCGGCGATGTTTGCGGGTTTCGCGAACTCGTGGGTCCTTCTAGGCGTTGGAGTCGGCGCGGTTTAAGTCTTTGAAGAAGAGCCTTGGATTGCGCCGTCTTCAGCCGCTTCGGGCTCCTGCCCCGTGAATCGAAGACGGCGACGGTGCCTGTCGTCGTCTCCGTCTGGATCTGCTCATGACATCGCTCGCCGGGGTCACGCCTATGTCGAGCACTTTGCGCTACCGGCGCGGAGCGCCCGGTCGGCGACGACGCCGTGCGCGGCGCTGCACATCCCAACCCATTCGCCGCCGGCTCGAAGCCACCGATCGCGTGTCGTGAGCCGCGCTGGAGGCTGGAGGCCGGAGGCCGGAGGCTCTAACGCCATGCCGCTCCAATCACAGCAAACCCCGACCTACAGCGTCGAACTCTTCCCACCCAAGACCCCGGAAGGGATGGAGAAGCTCAAGCTCGAGATCGCACAGCTCGACAGCGTCTCGCCGGGCTACTTCTCGGTGACCTACGGTGCCGGAGGATCGACGCGCGACCGCACCTTCGAGACTGTCGACTGGCTGCGCGGACACAACATCGAGACCGCGCCACACATCGCCTGTGTCGGCTCGGCACGGGCCGAGATCCGCGAGATCGTCGGTCGTTACCGAGAGCAGGGGATCCGACGTCTGGTCGCCTTGCGAGGGGATCTTCCCTCCGGCATGGGCGGGGGCACCGGCGGTGATTTCCGTTATGCCAACGAGCTGGTGTCCTTCATCCGGGAAGAGTTCGGGGACGCCTTCAAGATCGAGGTCGCGGCCTATCCCGAGTATCACCCGCAATCCGGGAGTCCCGAGCGCGATCTCGCCAACTTCAAGCGCAAGGTCCAGGCCGGTGCGGATGCCGCCATCACCCAGTACTTCTACAACCCGGATGCCTACTTCGCCTTCATCGAGAGCTGCGAGCGCGTCGGCGTCAGCCTGCCGATCATCCCCGGCATCATGCCCATCACCAATTTCACGCAGCTCGCACGCTTCTCCGACGCCTGCGGTGCCGAGATCCCGCGCTGGGTGCGGCGCCGACTCGAAGGTTACGGCGACGACGTGGAGAGTCTGCGGGCCTTCGGGCACGAGGTCGTGCTCAACCTCTGCCGTCGCCTGATCGACGGCGGTGCGCCCGGTCTGCACTTCTATACGATGAATCAGTCGGGTCCGACGCTGCGGCTTTGGAAGGATCTCGCACTTCCGCTCCCCGTCTGACCGCGACCGAGGCCGGGCCGTGCGGAGGACTCTCCGGATTCGAGGCGACGTCGGTGCGCGGATGTCCGCAAGACCGTGCATGCCCGGAAGACCTGTTGGGCCTGTAGGGGCGAATGAATTCGCCCCTACACCCCGGTAGATCCTTGTCCGGAAATCACCTTGAAGGACGCGTGACATCGCTCCGCGGTGTCACGCATGCCCCGTGGCGCTCTGCGCCAAGTGTCACTGTGGTCGCACTACGAATGAGGCACTCGTTCGGGACAGACGCCACTTTAGCCAACGTAATAAATAAGGTTTGTCACTCGGGGTTATGTCGCGATCCCGGTCGTGAGATGCGTCCTTGTCGTCGTGGAAGCTGCTGTTTTAGCTCGAATGCCGTGCTCGGTGGTGTCTCGCGTTCGTTGAGGAAAGGGGGCGCCGGTTTCGTCCGACGGACCTGGATCACGGCTCGGTCGACCTGCTCGGTGCCGTTTAATACGTTGCGTCGGCACGCCATCGACCCCTATACTCGATCTGCTTCTACCGGTAATGAGCGGCCCGGCTTCTTCGCAGGGCCAGCAGTTACTCCGATGGGCCGTCGAGCCCGCAACCTCCCCTTCTGCCCGGATTTGTGCAACACGGCAAATCGCGCCGGTCGGTTGTTTGCGCCCTGTTCACGGCTGACCTCGGAGCCCGGCCCAACCCCGAGAAGGTTCGGCCACCGGCTCCACATCAAGCCCGCAGTCGGAGGCTAGAGTATCCCCGGCTTCGGAGACCCCATTGCGGGCACGCCCGCGCTCAACGTTTCCTGATTAGAGGTAGGACGAACATGAATAAAACGATCAAGTTTGCAGGTCTTGCAGCCGTTGTCGCTCTGGCCGGCGCTTCCTTCTCGGCCAGCGCCTGGTGGGGCGGCCCGGGTTACGGCGGTCCCGGCGGCTACGGCGGTGGCCCCGGCTACGGTAGCGGTATGATGGACAACTTCGGCGACATGTTCGGTGACGGCACCGGTGATTTCAACATGAACATGAGCGGAAGCGGCCGTTCCTACGGACGCGGTCAGGGTCGTGGCTATGGCCGCGGTTATGGCGAGGGCTACGGCTACGGCGCGCCCGGCTATGGCTATGGTGCCCCCTACGGCGCGCCTGGCTATGGCTATGGTGCACCCTACGGCGGGCCGGGCTACGGCGCTCCTTACGGCGGCATGCCTGCCCCGATGGCCCCGATGGCTCCTCCTGCCGCTCCCGCACAATAAGGACGAATCAGTCGTCTAACGGTCTCTCGGCGCAAGCCGAGGCCGGAGTCGACTCGGATACAGGGACGTATCCACCCCCCCTTCAGCTCGACCTCTCCCTGCGTTGCTCTCGTTAACCTCGACCGATTCCTGATCTTCTCTCCACATCGCCTGCATTTATGGTGATAATTGAGAAACACCGGATCCGGTCGGACATCCGGGCACATCACGGCGAGGCTCGGCATGGTTGAAAAGCATCTGTATCTATCCCTGATCCCGCAGGCCCTGATCGCGTCGATGCTTGAGCCGGAGGCTTTCGGCAGCTATTACGCGGTTGGATCCAAGGCCCACGTAAAAGGCGAGGCGATCTTCTTCGAGGTCGATCCGGCGTTCCGCTCCGATGATTTCCCCTTCCATCTGGTGGACGAACGCTGCATCACCCAGCCGGATGGTGCGCCGAAACGCTCGGTCTATCTCTCGATTTACCGTGTCTTGTCGCGTATCCCGGTCTCCGCACTCGGCAGCCTCTATCTGGTGACGAACGACGGCAAGACGCTCGAGCTGCCGCGCTCGGTGTATCTCCCGGAACCCGGCGGTCGCCTCCATCTCTATCAAGAGTTTTGTCCCATTACCCCGATGGTCGCCAGCCGCTCGGAGCCGCACGACTTCTGCAACGCGATCACTGATCCGTCGCATCCGGTCCACGTGCCTCGCTTGGTCTTCTCCGAGCTGCGTATCGGCGAGCTTGCGACCGACCCGGAGAACGGCGCGGCCGACGATTTACCCTATTCGAACCTCGCCCATCTGCGCGACGTGCTCTACGAGCTGAAACACAACGACACCAAACCGAGCAAGCTGGTGCTCAAGCAGGTCAAGGAGGGCGTGCTCTATCGCATGGTCCAAGGCGGCTTCTACGTCGGCGACCAGACCGACTTTGCCTTCTACCGCTTCCCGGATCTCGACGCGCTCGAGAATCGTCATCGCGGCTGGTGGCGCTCGGCCCAGGTCACCGGGCTTGAGTGACCCGTCGTCCGCGACCCTCCTGAGTCCCCGACTCGGATCCTGCCCGACGCACCTCCGGCGGCGGGTTCTTTTGGCCTCCCACGTCCATTGGAATACCCATGAACGAGCCTGTCTTTTGGATCGCACCGATCGCCGCGCTGTTGGCGATGATCTATGCCCGGAAGTTTTTCAAGGAGATGCTCCGGCAGGACCAGGGAACCGCGTTGATGCAGGAGATCGGAGACCATGTGCGCCACGGCGCCATGGCGTATTTGCGCCAGCAGTACAAGATCATGTTCCTGGTGTTTTTGGTCCTGACCATCGTCTTCGGCGTACTCGCCTACTACTACCACGTCCAGAACCCCTGGCTGCCATTCACCTTCGTCTTCGGGGGCTTCTTCTCGGCGCTCGCCGGCTATTTCGGCATGCAGACCGCGACCCGTGCCTCCACGCGCACGGCCGCGGCCGCCCGGACCTCGCTCCCGGAGGCGCTGAAGATCGCGTTCCGAAGCGGTGCCGTCATGGGGTTGGTGGTGGTCGGGCTCGGGCTCGGCAACATCGTGGTTTGGTTCATCCTGGCCGACCTGCTGGTCCCGGACAGCGCAGCCGGAGAAGGGGTCCGCATGGTGCTGGTCACCACAACCATCCTGACGTTCGGCGTGGGTGCTTCGATGCAGGCCATGTTCGCGCGTGTCGGCGGCGGTATCTTCACCAAGGCTGCGGATGTGGGTGCCGATCTCGTCGGTAAGGTCGAGTCCGGCATCCCGGAGGACGACCCGCGCAATCCGGCCGTCATCGCGGACAACGTCGGGGACAACGTGGGCGATGTCGCCGGCATGGGAGCCGACCTGTTCGAGTCCTATTGCGGCTCGATTCTTGCCGCCTCCGCGCTCGGGGCGGCCGCCTATGTCCTGGACCCCACGCTCCAAATGAAGGCCGTGGTTGCGCCCATCGCCATTGCCGGCATCGGCATCCTGCTTTCGATCGTCGGGGTGTATCTGGTCAAGACCAAGGAGGGTGCGACCCAAAAGGATCTGCTCGGATCCCTCTCGCGCGGCATCAACGCCAGTGCGCTCATGATCGTCGTGGCCTCCGCGGGGTTGCTGCTGCTGCTCGGAATCCCGAACGTCTGGGGCATCTGGGGTGCGGTGGTGACCGGCCTGGTTACGGGTATCATCGTCGGACGCTCGACCGAGTATTCAACGTCGCCCAGCTACGGACCCACCCGGCTCATCGCGGCTCAGGCCGAAGGGGGACCGGCGACCTTGATCATCGCGGGTGTCGGCGTCGGGATGCTGTCCACCGCGATTCCGGTCCTGGCGGTCGGCACCGGGACCATGCTGGCTTTCCTCTTCGCCTCCGGATTCGATCTCACCCAGATGAACCTCGGTCTCTACGGCGTGGCCATCGCGGCGGTCGGGATGCTCTCCACGCTGGGTATCACGCTCGCCAGCGACGCCTACGGGCCGATCGCGGATAATGCCGGCGGCAACGCCGAGATGAGCGGTCTGGGTGCCGAGGTGCGGGCACGCACCGACGCGCTGGATTCGCTCGGCAACACGACGGCGGCGACCGGCAAGGGGTTCGCGATCGGCTCTGCGGCCTTGACCGCGCTCGCACTCATCGCCTCCTATATCGAGGTGATCCGTATCGAGCTGGTGAATGTCGGGCAGACGGTCCTGACGCTCGGCAACGGCGCGACCGTTGCGACGGCTCAGGCGACCCTGACCGATTTCATGACCTTCTTCAATGTCACCCTGCTCAATCCGACCGTCCTCGTGGGCCTGTTGATCGGCTCGATGGTCGCCTTTGTCTTCAGCGGATTGACGGTCCAGGCGGTCGGGCGCGCAGCCATCATGATGGTCGAAGAGGTGCGCCGGCAGTTTCGCGAAGATCCGGGCATCCTCCAGGGAACCTCCCAGCCGGATTACGAGCGCTGTGTCGCCATTTCCACCGTCGGAGCGCAGCGCGAGATGGTGCTGCCGGCACTCTTGGCGGTCATCGCGCCGGTCGTGGTGGGCCTGGTCTTGGGTGTCGCGGGCGTGATCGGCCTGCTGATGGGAGGGCTTGCGAGCGGCTTCGTGCTGGCGGTCTTTCTTTCGAATGCCGGCGGCGCTTGGGACAACGCCAAGAAATACATCGAGTCCGGCTATCACGGCGGCAAGAACTCGCGCGCACACCGGGCGTCCGTGATCGGCGACACGGTCGGCGATCCCTTCAAGGACACCTCCGGACCGAGCCTGAACATCCTGGTCAAGCTGATGAGCATCATGGCCATCGTGATGGCCGGGGTGACCGTGACCTACAGCCTGCTCTGAGCCCGGCTCGGGAGATCTGAGCAGGCGAGTTCCCGGGGAGGAGCGATCGTCTCGCAGGCGTGTGTCGTCGGGCCTCGCCCATCAACCCGGCCACGTTGCCAATCGCAGCGGTAGGGTGAACAAGCGGTAGCGCAGTCCACCAGCGGCGGTGCGGAGATCGGTGGACTTCGCTCTCGCTCGTCCACTCTACCGGCCGAGCTTATGTTATGAACACTGCCTTTCGTCGGGATATGAATTCCCGGACATCGCCTCAGTGGTGGTGGTAGAGATCGTCCAGCGGGCTTTCGTGGGCGAGAGGGGTGCCGAGCTCCGCCCAGGTGAAGAGATTGAAGGCGCGATGTCCGTTGTGGTCGAGCACCCGGAGGCTGTCCGACTCGGTAAACCCGTTCATGACCTTCTCGAAATGGCCCTTGTAGCGCTCTTGGGCCAGCTCCATCGGGATCTCGTAGGCGAGGAATTTCGGGATGCCTTTATCTTTCAGCCGTTCGAGCAGGTCGGGGTTCTCGAGCGAGTCATACGAGGTGACGATCACGATCGGACCGTTGCCGGTCACCAACATTGCGCATTTCATGGGGCTTCTCCACCAGATTGATCGCCCAAGCCGGGCGAAATAAATAGCATGTCGTGAGGATCGATTCGGGTTTGGACACCATCGTCGCCGGCAAGATGAGGTCCGGCCCGGAGCGCGCGGATTTTAACACTGAAGGAGACAAGGCGGCGCGGCGCGAAGGCGTTCGGCGCCGTGCAGGGAGCGGGCGGGTGTCCGGGCGTCTCCCGGCTAGGACCTCGAGCGTTTTCGCGGACATTTCTTGCAGGCTTTGTCCGTCTTGTATCGCTTGCAGCACTTGCTTGATCGCTTGCCCATTGCCGGCCGCCCCGAGTCTGATCAAAACCTGATGGGAGGAGGATGCGGCCCGGCATCGCGCCGGTCAATCTTCCTCTTCGACCTCGGCAAGGACGACACCGGTGGCGTTCGCCGGATCGTCGGTCAAGACCAGGCAATGCTCCCGCCCATCGACGAGGTAGAGGTTGAAGCCGTCGGCGGCGCGTACCGGCTTGCTGACGCCGATATCGTCATCGCTGCAATGGGTGAAGTGGATATCCGCGAAGGCCTCGCGCAAGGCGCCGATGGTCTCCGCGTTGAGACCTGCGCGGCGCACCACCTCCGTGATCTGGTCGAGGCGCTCCTCCGCGATCATGCCGCATCCTCCGAGCGCGCAAACCTGACCCGCTGCTCGGGCGTCTGGCCCATTGCCTTGGCGAGCCAGGGCGGAGCCTTCTCGCCGAGAATGCGCTGCAGGGCGACCATGCGCTCGCGCGCGCTGCCGCCGGCCGCGTCTTTGATGGGGTGGATATCGGTCTTCACGACCTTGGCCGCCGCCGGCCCCCCGATCGAGGCCACGTAGAGCACCTGGCAATCGGCGATCAAGGCGGCGCGCTGGCCGTTCTTGTCCTCGACCGTGCCGGATTCGTCGACCTCGCGCACATCGATCAAACGGACCTCGTCTGCGGAGACCTGGTAGACCAGGAAATGCCGTGCGGCCCCGAAGTGTCCGTCGAGTTCATCCCCGCCGTTCGACGCACAGGCGACGCGGACCGAGCCCGGCATGTCGCCCTCGGTATAGGGCTCGATCGGCGGAGCCGGGGCGACCGTTTGACCGGTCTCGCCCTTGAGGATAGCCAGTATGGACTTGAGCAGATCCGCATCCAGATCCGCCAGCTCGCCGTCCGCAGCCTGCTTGAGATCCTTCACCCGCAGGGTGTCCAGCGTGGTCGCGGTGGGCGGCAGGCCCACAGCATCGGCGAGGACGCGAATCAAGCGTGCCGGATCCGGTTCGGGCAGCGTGCGTGCGGCCAGGCCGATGCGCAGAGCGATATCGTCGGTAAGAGAGTCGTTTGACATCGGATTAGACCCAGTCTGATTCGTAATGAAGCCGGTCGCAAGCCTCGAGCACAATACGATTGCGCCAAAGCTCAACCGTAGGATGGGTAGAGCGCAGCGAAACCCATCCTCCCGCCACCCAACGCTAACCCGTAGGATGGGTAGAGCGCAGCGAAACCCATCCTCTCGCCACCCAGCGCTTACCCGTAGGATGGGTAGAGCGCAGCGAAACCCATCCTCTCGCCACCCAAACCCACAGACCGCCTGCAGCAACGAACCGACCAGGTTCAGACCTGATGACGCCGGAGTCTGGAGGATGGGTTTCGCCGTGCTCTACCCATCCTACGTCCTTGTTCGATAATCATCACGCCGGGACGATGCAGTCCTCTTCCATGCAGGCATCGAGACACTGGGGCACGCCGGGCTCGCCGTCGCCCTCGCACTCGCTGCAGGTGCCGGCATCGATCCGGTAAACACCCTTCCAGGCCGTGATGGATTGCGTCGGGCACAAAGGCTCACAGTCACCGCAGGCGGTGCAGAGCTCACGTACGATTTTCAGGGCCATGTCAGTTCTCCTGATTACTCTTCGCCGCGCTTAAAACGCAGCGTCGTCGGAAATGCGGGGGGCGGGCTGATCGGGTCGATATACCAACGCGACCCGTCCGTCAGCTCCACCTCGCCGCCCCATTGTTCGGCGTCATCCAGCTCCACGGAGGCAATCGTCTCCTCCATGTCCTTTTTTGCGACATAGAAGAGCAGGTCTCCCGCGTCGCTTTTACGAATCATCACATTGGGCATCAGTGGGTTGCCTCTCGTCGTCTTGAATGGGTCTGCCGAACGTTCAGCTCTCGGGCGGCGCACCGCGCCGCCCGAGCGGGACTATCTCACCAGGTCGTAGTTGTAGTCCGTCACGCCCATCTCGCGCGTCTCGTCGTCCAGACGCTCGAGGACCGCGTTGACCAGGGTCGTGAGGATGTACATGCCACCCTCGTAGCCCATGGTGGTCATACGGTGCAGATGGTGCCGATCGAAGATCGGGAAGCCGATCCGGATCAAGGGGACCTCATGCTCCTTGCCCTTGTGCAGGGTGTCGCGCTGGATGAACTTGCCGTAGCTGTTGCCGATCATGAAGTCCGGCTTGTCGGTGAAGCACAGCGAACGGAAGTGCCAGAGGTCGGAGCTGGTGTAGACCTTGCCTTCCTTGCCGTAGGGCGACGAGGCAAGGACACCTTCAACCTCTTTCTTCCAGCGCTTGTTGGCGTGGTTGCAGAGGATATGCGTCGGCTCGGCACCCAGCTCGAGCAGGAACTTGGTCATTCCGAGGACGAAGTCGGCATCGCCGTAGAGCGCGAACTTCTTGCCGTGCAGCCAGGTGTGGCTGTCGGTCATCATGTCGACCAGACGGCCGCGCTCTTTCGCCAGGGACTCGGGGATCGGCTTGCCGGTCAACTCGGAGACCTTCATCAGGAACTCGTCGGTCCACTCCAGACCCATCGGGATCTTGATGGCGTTGACCGGGTGCTTCCAGGTGATCTCGGCGTACTTGCGCGTCTTCGGCAACTGCCAGGGCTGCAGCAGCAGGGTGTCGATCGCGTTCGGCGCGTCCTTCACCTCGGAGATGCTGGTGCCGCCATCGTACATGCGGTACTCGCCGTCGGCCGGGGTGTCGAGCACCTCGGTCGGGTCGCACAGCAGGCTATAGTCGACGCCCATCTCCTGCATCATGCGGTGCATGACGCGGTAGTTGCCGAGATAGGTCTCGAAACCGGGGACCAGGTTGATCTTGCCGTTGGAGCCGACGACCTTGTCCTCCATGGCATTGATCGTGAAGTAGCGGATGATCCCCTCGAACATGTTGTCCCAGCCGGTCGTATGGCTGCCGACAAAGCTCGGGGTGTGCGCGAACGGGGTCGGGAACTCGGACGGGACGTACCCTTCCTTCTTGGCGTTGCCGATAAAGGCGTTGAGGTCGTCGCCGATGACTTCGGCCATGCAGGTGGTGCTGACCGCGATCATCTCGGGCTTGTACAGGGCCTTGGCGTTTTCCAGCCCTTCCATCATGTTCTTCTGGCCGCCGAAGACCGCTGCGTCTTCCGTCATGGAATCGGACACGCAGGCGATCGGCTCCTTGAAATGACGGTTGAAGTAGGTGCGGAAATAGGCCACGCAGCCCTGCGAGCCATGCACGTAGGGGAGCGTCTTCTCGAACCCGAGCGCGCAGAGCACGGCGCCGAGCGGCTGACAGGCCTTGGCCGGGTTGACGGTCAGGGCCTCACGCTTGAAGTTGAGTTCCTGATACTCCTTGGTCGTGGTCCACTGAAAGACCTCTTCGATCTTCTCGTCGGAGTGGCGCTCTTCCACGCCGTCGCGCTTCTTCGCAAGGTTGTCGACATAGTCGGCATCCCTGAACAAGGGATAGCTGGGTTTGATCTGGTCGATGTGTTGGCTCATGGGTGTGCTCCTGCCGCGCCGCTAATCCGCGGACGACGACATGCTTGGGACTGAGTTCGGTGTCTTTTTCGAGCCGCCAGCCTCCAGCCGCCGGCCTCCAGCCGGTTGCCGGCGACGAAAGGCGGGTGGCTGGCGGCTGGTGGCCGGAGGCTCGAGATCAGGCGCTGGCGGCCAGCGGTGCGGCCTCTTGCTCGGCGGATTGCTGCCAAGGTGCCTGCATCTGCTTCCAGCAGGGGTTGTTGATCGTCATGTCCATGTCGCGGGCGAAGATGGCGAAGCCGTCATAGCCGTGGTACGGACCCGAATAGTCCCAGGAGTGCATCTGGCGGAAGGGGATGCCCATCTTCTGGAAGATGTACTTCTCCTTGATGCCGGAGCCGATCAGGTCGGGCTTGACCTTCTTGACGAACTCTTCGAACTCGTAGCCCGTGATGTCGTCGTAAAGCAGGGTCGCGTTGCCCATTTCCTTGATGGTGCGGTCGTAGTCGTCGTTGTGGGCAAACTCGTACCCGGTGCCGACCACTTCCATGCCGAGGTCTTCATAGGCGCCGATGACGTGGCGCGGACGCAGACCGCCGACGTAGAGCATGACCCGCTTGCCTTCCAGACGCGGGCGGTACTTGGCGATGATCGCCTCGTACTCGGCCGTGTATTTCGCGATCACCTGCTCCGCGTTGGCCTGGATGGTCTCGTCGAAGAAGGCGGCGATCTTGCGCAAGGACTCGGCGATCTTGGTCGGGCCGAAGAAGTTGTACTCCATCCACGGCACCCCGTACTTCTCTTCCATGTGACGGGAGATGTAGTTCATGGAGCGGTAGCAGTGGATCAGGTTCAGCTTGACCTTGGGGGTCAGCTCCATCTCCGAGAGGGTGCCGTCTCCGGACCACTGAGCCACCACGCGCAGACCCATCTCTTCGAGCAGGATGCGCGAGGACCAGGCGTCGCCGCCGATGTTGTAGTCGCCGATCACGGCCACGTCGTAGGGACCGATTTGGAAGGACTCGTCGCCGTCACGGTTGCCGATGACCCAGTCGCGGATCGCGTCGTTGGCGATGTGATGACCCAGGGACTGGGACACGCCGCGGAAACCCTCGCAACGCACCGGCACGACCGGCTTGTTCAGCGCCTTGCTCTGCTTCTTGGCGACCGCCTCGATGTCGTCGCCGATCAGGCCGATCGGACACTCGGACTGGATGCTGATGCCCTTGCTCAGCGGGAAGAGACCTTCGATCTCGGTGATCAGCTTGTCGAGCTTCTTGTCGCCGCCGAAGACGATGTCCTTCTCCTGGAAATCCGAGGTGAAGTTCATGGTGCCGAAGGTGTTCACGCCGGTCATGCCGACGTAGTAGTTGCGACGACCGGCGCGCGAATAGGCACCGCAGCCGACCGGGCCGTGCGAGATGTGGATCATGTCCTTGATCGGACCCCAGACCACGCCCTTGGAGCCGGCGTAGGCACAGCCGCGCACGGTCATGACACCGGGCAAGGACTTGCGGTTGGAGGTGATGCACTTCTTGGACTGCTCGACCGATTGGTCGTTGACCGCCAAATGCTTGGCGCGGTCTTTCTTCGCCTTCTCAGGATAGACCTCGAGCACCTCTTGGATGAGTGCCTGGGTCTCTTCGCGAGTCAATGCTGACATACTGGCTTTCCTCGATTCGGCGCCGCGGCAAATCCGCCGACGGTCGCGCGTTGAGAAATGGATGAACAAGGGAGCGCGGCATCGATCCGCCGCGTCCATTCAAAACAACAATCCCCGCAGGAAACCTGCTCCGGCATAACCTGCGTTGTCTTCATAGAAGCGAGACCTCGCTTCCCACACCCGTCATCGCCAAGCCACGCCAACTCATCAATGAGTTTTCAATCATCCTGAACCGCGCCCCACCGAGGGCAGCAGGGATCACCAAGGCCCAATCCCTACGAAGACATCACATGTCACCGACAAGCGCGGTTCAGGCAGCAACCGCTTCTTCTTCCGCGGTCTTGCCGACGATGCTCTCGTCCTCGCCGTCCATCAGACCGAAGTCCATCAGCAGATCTTCGAGCGCATCCATGGTGATCGGCGTGGGGATCACGAACTTCTTGTTTTCGATGATCTTGTTGGCCAGGTCGCGATACTCTTGGGCCTGCTTGGACTTGGGGTCGTACTCGATGACCGTCATGCGGCGGATCTCGGCACGCTGAACGACGTTGTCGCGCGGTACGAAGTGGATCATCTGAGTGCCCAGCTGACGGGCCAGCTCCATGATCAGCTCGTCTTCGCGGGCGGTGTTGCGGCTGTTGCAGATGAGGCCGGCCAGACGCACCGAGCCGGAGCTGGCGTACTTCACGATACCCTTGGCGATGTTGTTGGCCGCGAACATGGCCATCATCTCGCCGGAGCATACGATGTAGATCTCTTGCGCCTTGTTCTCGCGGATCGGCATGGCGAACCCGCCGCAGACCACGTCGCCGAGCACGTCGTAGAAGACGAAGTCCAGATCATCTTCGTAGGCGCCTTCCTCTTCGAGGAAGTTGATGGCCGTGATGACACCGCGACCGGCGCAACCCACGCCCGGCTCCGGGCCACCCGACTCGACGCACTTGATGTTGCCGTAGCCGACCTTGAGCACGTCTTCCAGCTCGAGGTCTTCGACCGAGCCGGCATCGGCCGCCATCTGCATGATGGTATTCTGTGCCTTGGCGTGCAGGATCAGACGGGTGGAGTCCGCCTTGGGGTCACACCCGACGATCATGACCTTCTTGCCGAGCTCGGCGAGACCGGCTACGAGGTTCTGAGTGGTGGTGGACTTGCCGATTCCGCCTTTGCCGTAGATGGCACATTGACGCATAGCCATGGATGGTCTCCTGTAGGTCCGCTCTCGCGGGCGTTGAACAAATTTGCCTCACGAGCCTTAAGGCAAACCATGTGCCAACCACGCCAATGCGCTCCATAATACTGTTTTAAATGGAGTTTCGTATCGCCTACGGATGTCGCCGGTTTGGTGGCATCCCCGACAAAGCCGCAAGGCATGTATGGACAACAACCGACAAACCGAACAACCGCCACCCGCCACGCTCCCGGCCAACGCCCGTCTCCCCATCAATCGCTGCAACCTGCCGGCCGTGATCCTGGGCAGCCTGACCTACCAGCAACACCCGGTCCCCCTGGAGCTCGACGGTATCCGCCACTTCCACGCGGACCTCTTCCGCACGCTCGCGCCGATCCCGCAACACGCGGCACGCGCTCAAGCCTTTCAGGACTACGTCAGCGCCCACTTCCTTCTTGATCATCTCGACGAGGCCGGACTCGCGAAGGGAAAGACCAAGAAGAAACGGGTCAACGCCAACTACCTGCGCATGGCGCGCGGCTGGTCCTTCGACTCGGACGGCCGCGAAGGCGCCATCCTCAAACGCTGGGTCGAGAGCCGCTTCGGCCTGCTCGCCCGACACCACGCCGGCCCGCTCCAAGGACGTAACAGCGAGGCGTACCAGCACTACGTCGCCGAGGGCACCCGCGGCCTCTACGCCACCAACGCCCTCGAGGCCCAGCTCGACCTCCTCTATACCTATTGTCAGTACGAGCTCCTCCAGGCTCACCCCGAAGAGACCCACCTCAGCCTCTACCGAGGCATCAACCGCATCGACGAGCACGAGATCCTCGAAACCCTCGGCAGCGGGCGCTATCGCGTCCTCTTCAACAACCTCAACAGCTTCACCAGCAGCCGCGAGCGTGCCGACGAGTTCGGGGACTACATCCTGATCGCGGAGGTACCTTTGCCGAAGATCTTCTTCTTCAATCGGTTGCTGCCGGGGATGCTGAAGGGGGAGGATGAGTTTGTGGTGGTTGGGGGGGTGTATGAGGTTTCGATTAGTACGCTTTGACGGGGGCGGGGAGTAGGAAGAGGATGGGTGATCTGCGACCTGACGACCGCGTCCGGAATCCTGTGCTATATTTCCCGCACACGCCACGGAGGAAACAAACGTCATGGACTCGACGAAGACAGCAAGAGCCGAACCACCTGGAGATCGAGGGGTTCGGTATTTTTGTTGCCAAGCTTTTGGCTTACGGCTGGTTCCGGAGACACCCTCAGATGGTTATCCTGACCTGTCCGGGCCAATGCCGCTGCCTGATACCGGCGAGACCCAGGGCGACCGTATCCTGGGCGTCGGTTATGTCTTCTACAATGTGCGTGTGAAAAACTCCGCCGCTGTCCGGGGTAAGCGCGGGGGTTTTCGGATCATTTATTACCTGCATACAGCCGATGATATCCTGTTGGTGACGATCTACTCGAAGTCCGAGCAGGCAGAGATCACCGCCGCGGAGCTGAGCGGATCCTCGCAGGATCTTAGGCGCAGCGGAAGAAGTGATTTCAAGACCCTATGTCTCCACCAATTCCCTAGACATCAAGCCACCAACTGAAATTTAGCAAACGGATGCAACGAAAACCGTTGTCGAAACGAATGACCCTGGTCATCGCGTTTCTGTTCAGCCTCACGCTGCTGTCTTGCGAAACGAGCAACACGCAAGCGATTACTTTGGTTCAGCAATCGATTGTCGAACTCGAAGGAGCCACGACCACGATCGAGGACTGGGCGGCAGCGGTGGCCGGTGCCAGAGGATCGTTGCAGTGGAGGGCAGGTATTCCCGCGCGCGAAGATGTCGCAACAAGCCTGAGACTCGTGCAGCTCGACATCCAGCGCACGTTCAAAGGACAGGCGAAGAAAGCGACGATCCAATGGCTCGTGAACCTCAGCACGCGGTATATCCAGCCAACGGCGATCGAAATCGACGGTGAAGCCCAGAATCTCTTGATCGGATTTGCGACCTTGGAGCTTTGGCAGTGGATGAACCTTGTTGCGCCGAGAGACGACGAGACGGTCCCGGTTCCAAACGACGAGCAGAGCTTGCTACTTGCTGATCAGCAGGCTGAGGCTGAGGCTGCGCCGAAGCCCGAAGTTCCAACTCCGGCCAACGTCGTAGCCGCTGCACAGCCGGACGTAACACTCCAGGATCACGTCAGCGGGCCAGGAACGGCGTCCCTGTCGCCAGTCTATATGGTGGTGGGTCCCCTTTCTCCGGGTGACGCGCTTAACGAGCGCGCAGCACCATCTGCACAATCTGCTGTCATCGACCGTTTGGCTCCTGGGACATTGGTGACAGTCGGCGAAAGACGCGTTGTTGGTGATACTGCATGGCGCGAGATCGCCGGTGACGGCGGCGGATGGGTCGCCGAGCGTTATCTGCGGCCCGCCGAGTTTGAAACCATCGGGTACTCTTTGACCCCGGTTGCCGGAAGTTGCAGCGGGTTCGAGCCTTACTGGTTCCTGAACTGGACGCGCACAGCTTTGTCCGTTGAAGTCGATGGCATGCGTGAGCAACACCCCATTACCTCGGTCGAACTTGCACAGGGTTACACTTACGGCCTCCTGATCGCCGGCAAAAACCCTTCAAACCGCATAACGTTTCGATTCGAGGCTGATCCCTGCCCCGATCTCCCAGTCGACGGGTTTATGTTCGGTCGAGGGACGTTGACCATCACGCGTGACGGGAAGACGCGTTGGTTCGTGGGGTGCTGTACGCCAGATTCGGCCGCGGTGCGAGGTACTGCTCTTGCCGATACAATAATGCAGAATATGCAAATGCCGCCAAATACCAAATTTCCATTTCCAGACGGTTACTATTGCGATGATACCATATCCATGGATGACGCAATCCTCGTGATAGAGTACCCGAACATCGGGTACCCGCTCGCTGATTATGGATGCAAAATTGATCATCACTCGGAGATCGACAAAGGGTTCCTTGTAGAACAGTTATGCGGTGCCACCGAGGATAATCGGGATCCCAAACGTGAAGAGCATTGGAAGCTCTCCGATAAGAAATCCGTGATATATGTTGATGGGACAAGATTAAGAGAATGCAGCTATTAGCAAGGTGTCAAGTAAGGGCGCGAAGTCTAATAGTGCCGATTGAAGCACCTGGTTTTTTATCCTTGGCATACTCAATAAATGGAAATAGCGTCTTTGACCCGACGACGACAGAACAACTCAAGCCTAATGGATCCAGCGATAGCCGATCATTCGAGGACTTCGGATTTATTGCGGCTCCCTATGAGGATGTGCCTTTAGGATCTCATGGTGGGGTAGAAAGAATGGTATCGACATATGCCAATACCATGGATAAAGCAAGCGCGTACGTCGGATCAATCATGAACGGTGAAGCAGTAAGTCCAAGTTCTTGAGTTAACCAGAGTCATGATTCATGGAGCCCAACCAGATTCTCCGTTCTGGACGCCAATTTCTTTGGTGCAAGCAGCAAATAAATACAGGCTATGAGCAAAATTCATAGAATATGGGTGCTCCAAAATGATAGAAGAAATATCTCTGGTTCTCGGCGCGGCTAAGTCTCTGCTTGGTTTGGCAAAAGAAACGAAAGACCTCTTGCCTGATAGCAAGAGCAAGGAAGAAATTGAGAGAGCAATCGCCAAAGCAGAAAAAGACCTTGCCATAGCAGAATCATCTACGGCGCAAGAACTCGGTTTTGATCTATGCAAGTGTACATTCCCTCCTCAAATAATGCTTTATGATAATTCATCCGGCAATAATGTTTGCCCAAGGTGCCATAACACTACTATGGCCAAGCCTAGAATATATATCGATTAACCCGTAGGCCAGTTCTGGTGCCGTGGCGCTGCGCACTAAGAATTGCGGTTCAGCCATCCATCGGCTCCTGTCGCCTTCAGGTTTCGAGAAAGGCTTGAGCTTAGGGCGGGCTCTCCTGCCGGCAAGATGGCCACAGATTAGCCAGCAAAGGCCGCGGGGTCACCATTTAGCTGACCCCGATCAATGGCACGACCTCTTTTCTCGCATCCATGCACGCGTGTGACGGTCGGGAAGTGCGACATTGGTACCGTCGACGTGCCCGCGCTTCTCGTTGAGAGGCCGCGGAGTGACTCCGATCCGCGCCAGTTTAACGGCTTCACAGGATTTGGCGCCACGCCCCCTAGTTCATCTGAGCCCGACAAAATTACAGATGCCCCGGAAAGGTCCAAGTCGACCACGACCGCCTCCGGAATCCCGTGCTATAGTTCCCGCCCACGCCATGGAGGGAGCGAACGTTATAACGACAGACCAAGCCAAGCTGCCTGGAGCATCGAGGGGTTCGGCTTTTTTGGCTATAGCATAGAGTCAAACCGAACCTTACACATGATCCTGACGATAGCGCCCACACTTGGGATTTATTTCGATGCGGCGCACACTTTCTCGATTCTGAAGCTTGGTTATGATAGTCAATGTTAGGCCGACCGCTTGTTTGACACTGAATACAATACTGACTCTAAATATTAGATCCGAAGGCGGACTATAAATGGCGAACTGCTATCAGTGCGGGGCGCATATTGCGCCAAACCAAGGATGTCGCCGAAAAGTTGCGACCGGGAATAGCATCGGTCTTTCGTTTGGGCGCCGAATCACTCCCTCAGTGCGAGCCTACTATGGCCCTCGGACACTCTGCCTTTATTGTGCTGCACAATATGACCAGGCCGAGAAAAAGAAAACGAAGGCTATCCTTATAATATTGGTTGGCATCGTCTCGTTATGGCTTTTTGGTATGTGGAGCGACACCCAAAACACATCAAGAACATTTGATTACGATGCAGCTGAAAAATTAGATTTGAGCAATAATGATGCCCCGACGATCGCATTTCCAGTAGCGTTGGAACCTATTTCGGTCAAGATCGAGAACCTGAACTGCTACCCGATAGATTTTTACATTAATCACGAACTGGCCGCAAGTGTTCCCTCGGGTATGGCTCGCGTTGCAATCACTCGGCCCGGACCGCTTGAAACAAAATTGTGCCATGCTGATACGTCGACCTGCGGCAACGCTGTCATTATCAACTGGCGCGAAGGTATGACCTACACGATCGCTCGACATGAAAGTTGCTATAAGCAGAACGCTGCCCTAAGGTAAATGCAAGGGCGCTTTCTAACTACGACTCCTTTCCTTATTAAGTGTACGTGGGACTAGGCTCGTGTGGTCCAGCCCATGAGATGATGCCTGTAATCAATAACACGTTAGGTGCTCGCCATGATGATCGAAATTGACATTGAAACGTATGACAGAGAACTCAAATTTGATATGGCTGGTGTCGAAGGGTATCTTACATCAGGAACTATTGTTGAAATTCCCGGTGGACTCAAGGTGAAATACGATGGCGCTCTTATGCGCAAAGCGTTTGGCTTTCCCGAAGTTTTGCAATTAATTGTTGATGCCAGCACAAATGTTGAACTTGGCTTGCTTGCGGCTTGGCTTTACGACAAGGCCAACGGTAAGAAGGTCGAAACGATTACTATAAATCGCAAAGTAGTTACACTGATAACTCGAGATGGAATCCTTCAAGTTCTCGAAGAAGAAATTAAAACCGATAAGTAATGTAACTGAAGTTTCCGCAATTCGGAGGAGCTTTGTTCATAAGCGCGGCCAAGTCCGAGTCCGAAGGTCAGAGTCACGAAGGTCCACTAAAAGGGGTCCTAAAAGAGTCAGGTTTAATTTCTGCCAAACTTCCCCCATGCCCAGACGTCCCCGAGTCCATCTTGAAGGTGTGCCGTTGCTCTATATGATGCCTTTGGAAATCTAATGTCGACTACGACAAACCCCTAACACAGCTCACCAATAAAGGGCCTCTACTGCCCTACCATCTCAATACCCGCTTCGGCGGGTTTTTTTTTGCCTGGAGAAAATACCATGCTGCGCTTCACGTCGCACGACGACCTTCCGGAAGCCCACCCGGCCTACCCCCTGATCCGGGACGCCATCCAGTCCTTCAGTCACCCGGAGTACAACCCCGAGGAGGAGGGCTTCGTAGTCCTGATCGAGCCCGATGACGTCCATCGGCCCTTCTGGGGTGATCACTACCTGCACACCATCCCATGGGAAGCGATCCAGTATCAGGTTGGCTATTTCAGGGCGGTCTTCATTCCCAACAACGAGTTCAGCTTAGTGGTCCTGATCCCTGATGCGCCTTGGGTCAATGGCCCGCTGAGGGAGGTGATCGACGCAAACCTGTAACACGGCAACAAAGCCAACTTACATGAAGAGGACTTATGCAATGGCAACAAAGAAACCTGTATCAAAACCGATCCGTGTCCTGAAGGTCGGTACCTGCCCCAGTCTCAGCGGGGCATCGAACCTTGCTTATCACGTCGGCTATGACACCGAGATCCGCTTTCGGATCTGGGGCAACTCCGGGGGCGGCCTGTTCGGTCGGGAGTGGGTGAGCTGGAGCACCCTTGAGGCGGCACTGGAGAGCCCGGTCACAGCCGGAACGCTCAAGCGGGCAGGGGTCTGCAAGGGCAAAAGCGCCAATACCCCCGGCTTCTTGCTGGCGGTCCTGAAGGCTGAAGGTCTGGTGGTGCCCCTGGAGACCGGAGGGCATACGAAGGCGGATCCGAGCGGCTTCCTGACGGAGATCGGGAAACTCATCGATGCCGGGACCGATATCGAGGTTCCGACGCGATGAGCATCCTTGCCGGAGCGTTGATGCTGATCGGGATGATTTCCTCAGCCGCCCCCAGGACACGGGGCTTGGCCCTGATCGCACTGGGGTTCCTGCTCTGGATGAATCCGGGAATCTTCGTCGCGGCCCTGATCCTGAGCGGCATCTTTTGGTACGCAGTGAGCCGAACCAAGTAGGAGACACAACAATGACGACACGTACGATGGTACCGACCGAGAAGCGGGTCCACCATGCCGCCGAGATCTTCGGGCGCTACTTCTCCTATCCGGTGGAACCGACGATCTATACCGTCGCTGATAGGCTCAGTGCCGACTACCAAGGCGGTTACTGGACCTTCTGGGCGCTCGACAACCAAGGCTTCTACATGGCTCCGGACGTCGAGGAGACCTTCGCGGTGATCTGCGAGAACGGTTTCGAGGGGTCGCTGTCCGCCGATGCCTTCGGGATCACATGCTGTCTGTACACCTACAGCGACTTGAGTTTCCAAAAGGATCGGGGTTTGGCGTGCAGGTGTGCCGAGCAGTACCACCGACTGCGGGTGTATGTCTACGACCATCCCGAAGCGGAGGGCATCCTTCGGGCCACCGACTGAGGCTGAGACGGCCCTAGGCTGGAGTTTCCAGCTTGGGGCAACGGACACGTTGGCGCTTGCCCAACATACGGTCTCTGCGTATCTTCGGAGCAGTCAAACATCTTTCTTCAACCCAATCACGAACGCCCTCATGACGACATCAATAAGCACCCCTTTTTCCCTAACCGTTTTCACCGGTGAAACAGGATCCCGATTGACGAAAAGCTATCGACTCTCCGAAGACGGGAAAATCATTAAGGACGGACAACCATTCTTTATCGAAGGCCATGCCGAAACGGTTTCGCTCCAATCGCTGTCGGATCTCGCCGAGGTGATTGACAATCTAAAGCAACATCAGTGTATCGCAACCGGTGTCTTTGATGTTCCGAAGTGTCGTGTCGTCACCAAGGATGCTCTTGATGAAAACGCTGTTGCCTCCGGTGTCAGAGCGCGATCGAAGGACTATATGAAACAACCGGAAATCGGTGTGGTGCTTTTTGACTACGATCCCAGCCTGAATATGCCAGACCGTCTGAGACAATACACTCCGACACAGGTTATTGATACGATAAGAGCGGACTTACCGGAACTTAGGAAGGTCGGCTATATAGGACGTGCAAGTAGTTCATCAGGCGTTCACGAGACAAATCAACAACCCGGCATGCCGAAAGGCTTTCATATCTACTGCCTATTCAAGAATAGCGATCTTAAGGCGCTCAAGACATATCTGGAGGTCAAACTCTGGAATGAGGGATACGGTTACATCGAGTTTGCCAGAAACGGCGCACTCTTGGTAAGGACACTTATTGATCTTGCAGTCCTCAGTCCGGAGCGGTTGATCTACGAAGCTGCCCCGATTCTCGGGTCCGGACTATCGAGAGAGCCAAGCCCCTGGAAAGAGGGGAAGGGCGGTCCAATCGACTGCGATCTGAATCTGACCGAAGAGGAAATCTGCGAATACAGAGACAAAGTGGAAACTGCGAAAGCAAAGGCTCAAGAACAGTCACTGAGGCACAAGGAAGCCTACCTCGAAGAGAAAGCATCTCAACTGGCTTCTGATCAACAGATCCCGTTGGACGAGGCAAAACAACGGATCTCCGTGGAGTATCGCCAAGAGGGTGAACAGATCTTTCTCCCGTCCAACTTTATTCTAGAAGTTAAAGGGAAGGCACTGACATTCGGTGAATTGTTGGAGCGGGCCGATCTTGATGGCGCAACCATGCCAGATCCCATTGAAGGACGTGCTTATGGCACATCGACCGCTAAATTTTACTACAACAAGGGTCTCAATCCTTGCGTCAACTCGTTTGCGCATGGCGGGCAGGTCTACAGGCTCGAGGACTCATTCAATGAAATTTCGGAGCTTCAGGTAGAAGAAGCGCCGCAAGATGATTTGATGAAAGCACAGAATCTCGTCAACAGCATCTTGGACGACGTTGAAGGAGATGTGGGTATTGTTTTTAGAGATGACGTCATAGCTGCGCTGCGAACAATCAAACATCGAGATCCCCCAGATTACGAGCGCCTCCGTACTCTTTTTAAGAAACTCAATCCGGGGGTTTCGGTTCAGAAGTTGGATAAACGCACTGCCTCAAGATCGAGTACGGGCAAGTCGACGCACGACGGTTATGCACGAGAACTCCTCCAGATCTACACAGTCGAGTCGTGGGGGCCAATTGGGTATGAGGATCAGCTTTATGTCTTAAACGCCGATACTTCGGTATGGGTCTATGTTGAGAGCAACGAACTCATCAAGACTGTCTCTCAAGAGTTCGATGGGCAGCCAAATTGCACTCGGTCGAACGACTACAAAGATATTGTAAAGCATGCCATTACCATATCGAGCCAACCGGGATTTTTCGATGATTCACCAACGGGCGTGGCATGTTCGGAAGGATTTTATCGCGTCGAAGCAGGTCGGATGATCAGGGAGGATTTATCGCCGTCTCATCGACAGCGCCTCCGTTTGGACTATACGCCCAAAGAGATTCCGATACCAAGATTCGATCAGTTTCTTGCAGAGACGTTCGGCGTTGAGGATGAGGAAGAGCAAAGGCAGCAAGTGCAAGTTGTACAGGAAATCTTCGGTGGGATTATGCTTGGGATTCTGCATCGGTATCAGAAAGCCGTCCTTTTCTATGATCCGATCGGTCGAGCCGGCAAAGGAACGATTGTGGACATCATCAAAAGCCTATTGCCGAGACGATTTATCACATCTGTGTCTCCCTATAAATTCGACGAAGAATACTATCTGGCAAGCATAATGACATCGCGACTGAATGTTGCGGGGGAGTTGGATAGCAAAAAGACCATTCCGGAAAACGTCCTTAAGATGATCACGGGTGGTGATGATATCACTGGGAGACACCCGGCCGGTCGACCTATGACGTTTAAGAGTCAGGCGGCGCAGTTGTTTATGAGTAACCACATGATCCGAACCTCGGACAAAGGAGAGGCGTTCTTTGCCCGATGGCAATTTGTCGAGTTTCCGAATAGCCGACTCCGTAGCAATCAGCCGCTGGACCCCGATCTAGCGCAGACAATCATCAGTGAAGAGCGGTCGGGTATTGCGTTCTGGGCGCTGCAAGGAGGTATTCGTCTTCTGGAACAAAAGCATTATAGTCCATCTAAGGCCCATGATCGACTCATGAAGAATTGGCGTCGATGGGCCGACAGCCTTGTGTATTTTATTCAGGAAGCTTGCGAGACCGGCGATAAGGAATTCTCGCTCAAGCGTAGCGACTTTTATAGTGCATATGAACAGTGGTGTGATGAGTTTGGGATAACTCCTGATAGGAAGCGGGATGTCATGGATCGGATTTTGAAGTTTCCCGAATTTGCTATTACGTCCAGAAGAACGAATGGATATGACATGTATTACGGGGTCAAGCTTAAAGCATTTGAGAAAATTGAAGTCTAAAACACGTCCTTGTTAAAAATGCCCCGGAACGTCGCCGGGGTTCAGTGAGTCCAGGGAGCGTTTTCGGCCTGCCCCGGAGTTCAAAGCGGGAGTAGCCATCAAAGGTCCGTGCCCCTCCGTCCGTTTTAGACGGGGTCCACCCCCCAAAAAACGTTCCCTAAGCTCACTGGGGCCGCCACTGCGCATTTCGCCACGACAGCCTCATTCTGGACGGAGAGCGGGGCTCGAAAACACTCCCTGAACTCCCTGGCGTCTCAAACTGCCCCCTCAGGGCCACCCCCGTTGCGCCCCAGTACGACCCCCATGCCCCCCGCACCGCCGCCCCAGCGGGCCGCTCCGTCGCGTGTTCGGATGATTCAGATTCCATCAACCCAGTATGCCGAGTGACATCGGCAGGAGACACCTATGCCCGTCGTCAGGCTCGATGCCGCTTTTGTCAGAACCGCAATCTGCCCCCAAGGCAAGTCCAAGATTGACTACTACTCCGACAGCTTGCAAGGCTTCATCCTGGAGGTCAGAGCCACCGGCAACAAAACGTACTATCTGCGGTACAGAGACACCTTCGGTCGGCTCCGAGCCCAGAAGATCGGCAGTGCAGATGCCGTGTCCTTCGAGAAGGCCCAGAAGGCTGCGATCCAGCTCAAGGCCAAGATCACCTTGGGCGAAGATCCCGGCAATGAGAAGAAGCGCTTAAAGCAGATCCCGACCTTGGAGGAGCTGATCCGCGATCGCTACATGCCCCACATCCAGACCGCCAAACGCAGACCGGACTTCGATGAAGGAATCATCCGACTGCATCTCCTGCCCAAGTTTGGGCGCTATCGGCTGGCGGAGATCGACGCCGAGAGTATCCAGGCATGGCATCAACTGAAATCCGCCTCGGGATTGAGCCCTGCGTACTGCAACGCCATGGTCGGCGTGCTCAGACGGATCTTCAATCTCGCCAAGCGATGGGGCGTACCGGGAGCGGAGGTCAATCCCACGGCCAATGTCACGCTGCTGGAGGTCGACAACATCAAGGAGGTCTACCTGACGGCAGAGCAGACGGAGCGCTTGATCACGGCGGTCAACAACAGCAGCAACACCCAGCTCCGGTACATCGTGCCCCTCCTACTGCTCACCGGAGCGCGCAAACGGGAACTCCTGGATGCCAAATGGGAGGATATCGATCAGGACCGCCGGGAATGGAGGATTCCCATAACCAAGAGCGGGAAGCCCCGGAAGGTGCCCCTGTCCAAAATGGCCATCGAGGTCTTCGAGACGGTGCCCAGGTTCCCGGACTGCCCGTATGTGGTCCCGAATCCCGCAACCCTGCAGCCCTTCAAATCGATCTGGGGAAGCTGGACATCCGCCCGGACGCAAGCAGGAATGCCGGGGCTCAGGCTCCATGACCTTCGGCACTCGTTCGCGTCGGCCCTGGTCAATGCCGGGCGCAGCATCTATGAGGTCCAGAAGCTCCTCGGACATGCCAAGGTCACGACGACCGAGCGCTATGCCCACTTGGCGAATCAGACCCTACTGGACGCGACGGATGCAGCAGCACACGTGACCGGAATCACTGTTTCCGGACATTGACACCAAGCCCGCCGACTTGGTTGATCGAGAACGCGGGCCTTTATGATCCACTTAAGAGATTCAATCTGGATCAAGAATAAGGGATCACTTGGAGATCCTTCGAGAACCCTTGAAGACCCTTTTGGACCTGGATTGAAGGTCTCTATCGAGCCTGTCCGTCGTGAGACATCATTAACTTAACAGGCAAGACGAGACATCAACATCTGATGTGTCGGAACTTCCCCGACACGGTGGGATATCTGTGGGTTCACGAAGCGATGACGGACAGGTTCCACGGATGGCCTTGGGTATGCTCGACGTGACCGAGCGGGCAACACTGATTGTCAGTACGAGCTCCTCCAGGCCCACCCGGAGGAGACCCACCTCAGCCTCTACCGCGGCATCAACCGCATGGACGAGCACGAGATCCTGGAGACCCTCGGCGGCGGGCGCTACCGCGTCCTCTTCAACAACCTCAACAGCTTCACCAGCAGCCGCGAGCGTGCCGACGAGTTCGGGGACTACATCCTGATCGCGGAGGTGCCTTTGCCGAAGGTCTTCTTCTTCAATCGGTTGTTGCCGGGGATGTTGAAGGGGGAGGATGAGTTTGTGGTGGTTGGGGGGTGTATGAGGTGAATATCAGTACGCTTTGAGTCGGCTGGCTTGGGCGGCGGCGGTGGGACGGTGGTGGGTGATCTGGCGGGGGCGAACTCTAGGCAGCGTCCGTGATCCTGATCAATGAAGTACTCTGAAGAGCGATCAGTCCGTGTTGTCGGCGCGTGCACGACCTGTTAGCGTCCCCGGTGGCACCGTCGTCTACCGTGATAATAGCCCTTCCGCTCAGATAGGAAGGTGACCTGCGTATTCCGGCCCAATCCGGCCACCCATTCTGATTGAAAGCGGCCACCCATTCTGGTTCAAACCGGCCACCGATTCCGGCTGAATCCGGCCACCGATTCCGGTTGATCCGGCCACCCCGGCCGGGGTCTCGCCACACGGGATAACCCTGCGTAGGGTGCCTCCTCTTTTCAGGAGGTGCTCAGATGCCAAGACAGAGGTTATCCATGCGAAAAGTCGAAGAGGTGTTGCGGTTGAAATGGGGTTCCGGGCGGTCGGTGCGGGAGATCGCCCGTGCGCTCGGTATCGGGCGAACAACGGTGTCGGAGTACTTGGATCGGGCCGAGGCGGCAGGGCTGTCCTGGCCGTTGCCCGAGGGTCTGAGTGCGGGCGAGTTGGAGCGGCGGCTGTTCAAGCCGGGCGGGCGCCCCGCCGAGCGCGGGCTGGTCGAGCCCGACTTCGATGTCGTTCACCGGGAGCTGCGGCGCAAAGGCGTCACGCTGTTCCTGCTCTGGCAGGAGTACCGCGAGCGCCATCCCGAGGGCTATTCCTACAGCCAATTCTGCGCCCGCTACAGCGTCTGGAAGGGTCGGGTGGATGTGGTCATGCGCCAAACCCATCGGGCCGGGGAGAAGCTCTTCGTCGACTACGCCGGGCAGACGGCGGCGGTGATCGACCCCGACAGCGGGGAGATCCGCACCGCGCAGATCTTCGTGGCGGTGCTCGGGGCCTCCAACTACACCTATGCCGAGGCGACCTGGACGCAGACGCTCCCCGACTGGATCGGCGCGCAGGTGCGCGCGCTGAACTTTCTCGGCGGTTGCCCGGACATCATCGTTCCCGACAATCTGAAAAGCGCCGTCAGCAAGGCCCACCGTTACGAGCCGGATCTGAATCCGACCTACCAGGATTTCGCCGCCCATTACGGGCTGGCGGTGATCCCGGCACGGGTGCGCAAACCTCGGGATAAGGCCAAGGCCGAGGGCGGCGTGCTGTTGGTCGAACGTTGGATCCTGGCGCGCCTGCGCCATCAGGAGTTCTTCTCCCTTGCCGAGCTCAACGGGGTCATTGCCACCCACCTGCAGGCGCTCAATACCCGTCCCTTCAAAAAGCTCGACGGCTCGCGCCTGAGCCAATTCGAGGCGATCGATCGCCCGGCCCTGCGCGCGCTGCCGGCAACTCCCTACGAGTACGCCGAATGGCGCAAGGCACGGGTGGCGCCGAACATTCACATCGAGGTCGACGGGCACCACTATTCGGTCCCGCACGCCCTGGTCAAGCGCCAGGTCGACGTGCGCATGACCACCACCACAGTGGAGGTCATGCACCAAGGCCAGCGGGTCGCCAGCCATGTCCGCAGCGCCCGTCGGGGCGGCTATACCACGGTGACCGACCACATGCCGGAGCGCCATCAACGCGCCCTGGAGTGGACCCCGGAACGCCTGCAGCGCTGGGCGCACACCATCGGCCCGGCCACCGCTGCCGTCACCACGCAACTGCTCGGCGCGCGGCGCCATCCACAACAGGCCTTCAATGCCTGTTTCGGGGTGCTGCGCCTGAGCACGGCCTACAGCGAGGCCCGCCTGGAGGCGGCCTGTGCACGCGCGCTCACCCTCGGCACCGTCAGCTACAAAAGCCTCGCCACGATCCTGGAGAAAGGGCTTGATCAGCGGCCCTTGCCGACCCCCGATCAGCAGAGTTTGCCGCTGGATCACGCCAATCTGCGCGGCGCCGACTACTACCACTAACCGTCACCATGACCCCGTCGAACGACGGGGTCCTCACCCGTTACGGAGACCAGCGCCATGTTGCTTCACCCCACCCTGGAGACCCTCGCGCAACTGCGCCTCGACGGCATGCTCAAGGCTCTGCAGGAACAACTCGAGATGCCGGAGATTCAAACCCTGAGCTTCGAGGAGCGCCTCGGCCTGCTGCTCGATCGCGAGCTGAGCACGCGCGAGAATCGACGCCTCAAGACCCGGCTGAAACAGGCCAAGCTGCGTGAGCCGGCCGCCATCGAAGATCTCGACTACCGCACGCACCGCGGCCTGGACAAAGCCCTGATGAGCCGCCTGGCGACCGGTCAGTGGATCGGCGAGCACCTCAACGTCATCCTCACCGGGCCGACCGGCGTCGGAAAAACGTGGATCGCGTGCGCACTGGCCCACAAGGCCTGCCGCGACGGCTTCACCGTGCGCTATCTGCGCCTGCCCCGGCTGCTGCAGGATCTGGCGATGGCCCGCGCCGAGGGCCGCTACACCAAGCTGCTCGCCGAACTGGCGCGCACTGAGCTGCTGGTCCTGGATGACTGGGGATTGGCCCCTTTGAACGACGAGCAGCGGCGCGATCTGCTCGAAATCCTCGACGACCGCTTCAAGACGCGCGCCACCCTGGTCACCAGCCAACTCCCGGTCGCCCTTTGGCATGACTACCTCGGCGATCCGACCCTCGCCGACGCCATCCTCGATCGCCTCGTGCACTGCGCCTACAAGATCAATTTGACCGGAGACTCGATGCGCAAACACTCCACCGGGTTGACAGACGATCCCGCCCTCGCGTAACTACACCCATCCCGTGTCGCGGGGCCGCTTCGGACCGGCCGCTTTCCTTCGGACTGACTGGCTGGATTGAATCAGAACCAGTGGCCACTTTCCTTCGGACCGGGTGGCCACTTTCGCCGGAATACGCAGGTGACCCAGGAATCGTCTGGGCAATCTTTCCTGACTGAGATGGATTTCGCCTATTTCACCTGACCGACACTCTGTTTCATCAACTGTTAGGGCAAGAATAAAGACTTCAATGAGAAAGTTTGTTTGGGATACATCAGCAATCGTAAATATCAAGGAGCCTAACTCTGATGGGTATTCGCCTGCACATAGCTTTTACAAAGATTTGAATGATGGCTGGGTAGAAGGAGAGTATTTGAATATTTTTCCAGCATTAGCCGTATTTGAGGTAGAGGCAACTGTTTCAAAAAAGCATCGTAACCGTCAGCCCATACTGCGGGAATTTTACCTCATGGGCGAAAATGCGATTCTATATGATGTAGGCCGAGAGTTAATATCGAAGTGCGTTGATCTCTTCACGCTTGATGGTTTCGATACGCTGCAAGGGGCTGATCTTGTCTTCGCCTGCATTGCGTATATAGAAGACGCTTACTTGATAACCATGGATCGAAAATTGGCAATGCACGCATCCAAGCAAATTAAGGTCATTGATCTAAACGAAAGCATCGATTCAGAAAACTATCGTAGCTTATTCGAGTAAGGCCTTAAACAGCGCGCTCGTTTGGGACGCTGCGCCGCGTACCACAGCTTCACCGTTAATTTCTAAACAAGGAGCCCTCTGTGAATCAAGTCATCGCTGAATTTTGTGTAAAAACCTACTCATTTCTGTTGCCCGTTGCTTGGGTCGGCATCGCCATAGTTGTGCTCGTATTGCTTCCAATGGCGTTGTTTCGCGCAACACGTCCTGCCGCTGGTACTGGGATTTTCTTTTCATCTTATTTGTTTGGCCTCACAACGTGGTTTCTCGGAGCAACCGTCACATTTGTAACTTGGGGATGGGTTGGCCTGCTTATTGGTCTATTCATTGCTGGTGTTGGGGTCGTTCCAATTGGT
Source organism: Thiocapsa rosea (assembly GCF_003634315.1). Taxonomy (NCBI): domain Bacteria; kingdom Pseudomonadati; phylum Pseudomonadota; class Gammaproteobacteria; order Chromatiales; family Chromatiaceae; genus Thiocapsa; species Thiocapsa rosea. The sequence goes on along the minus strand of NZ_RBXL01000001.1, from coordinate 585,716 downwards.
ATTCTTGCGGCATTTATTTCACTTAAAGAACCAGCCTTGGGATTCTCGCTGATCGTAATGTTAGTTATAGTGTTTGCAACACGCATGGGCGGTATGGCACTGGTTGAATCGAACGGCAAGGTATAACATGGTGCTCAACACGGACCTGAATAAGAGGGTCGTAACTGCTGAGAGCTGAAACTCGGTTCTAATCTTCAAGGCTTTCACGTTGCCAGGCGCTTAATGCATCTCCCTCGATTTGATTTTCCGTAACTGTTCAGGTCAGCTTGCCAAACAATCCCCTGGGGCGGTAAGTTTGCGACATGCCTAAGACGCCACCGACAACCGACCGCCCCGACAGCAAAGATGCCGAGCTGACGCGGTTGCGAGCGCAGAACGCCGAGCAGGCGAAACAGATCGCCGAACTGCTCCAGCGCATCCGCGATTTGGAAGCGCGCTTGGGCAAGGATAGCCACAACTCCAGCAAGCCCCCATCCTCGGACCCGCCGTTCAAGAAACCGCCGCCGCGCTCGCGCCGCGTGCGCAGCGGCATGAAGCCCGGTGGTCAGAAGGATCATCCCGGTGCCACCCGAGCACTGGTCGAGGATCCCGAGCACCGCATCGTTCTGCCCCTGGAGGGGCTTTGCGGCTGCGGGCGCGACTGCGCCGAGCTGGCTGTCGAGGTCTTGCCCGAGCGCCGTCAGGTCATCGATCTGGTGGTGCACCGCGAGGTCACCGAGTATCGCGCCGTGACCGGCGTGTGTGCCTGCGGCCAGGTGCATCGCAGCGCCTTCCCGGAGGCGGTCGGTGCACCGGTGCAATACGGCCCCGGACTGTCGGCCTTGTCGAATTACGGTGGAATTACGGTGACACTTTACTATTTACACCATTTCCGGCTCGGCTTATGCTATGCCCATGTCTCGGCTCCCACGCATCATCGTACCCGGCATCCCCCACCATGTGACGCAACGTGGGAACAGGCGCCAGCAGATCTTCATGGAAGACGACGACTATGCGCTCTACAGAGATTGGCTAGCCCAGGCGTGTCGATCAAACGGCGTGGAAGTCTGGTCCTATTGCCTGATGCCAAACCATGTTCACTTGATTCTCGCGCCTTCTGACGAGACCGGACTGTCTCGCGCTGTCGGGGAAACGCATCGTCGATATAGCGGGTACATCAACGCACGATTGCGCGTCACTGGTCATTTGTTTCAAGGGCGGTTCGGTTGCGTGGCGATGGATGAACCACATTTGATGGCAGCTTTCCGCTACGTGGCTTTGAATCCCGTCAAGGCGAGGCTGGCTGCGACGGCTGCCGACTGGCCTTGGTCCAGCACGCCAGCACATCTCCGGCGCCAGGACGATGGCTTGGTTACTGTTTCTCCACTGCTGGATCGCGTCGATAGTTTCGCGGACTTCTTGGAGGTACCAGCGGATCCTGAACAGGTTGCGGCTCTCACGAAGGGTCAAACTGTAGGGCGACCATTGATGGGTGACCAAGAGCTCGGCGAGCTCGAAATACGACTTGGCCGCACGCTACGTCCAGGCAAACGTGGCCGGCCGCCCTCGCAGAAGAATGACCCGAGACAACTAAAATTAGTGTAAATGGTACAGTGTCACCGTAATTCCCGAATTCCCGGGAATCTTCGTCGCGGCCCTGATCCTGAGCGGCATCTTTTGGTACGCAGTGAGCCGAACCAAGTAGGAGACACAACAATGACGACACGTACGATGGTACCGACCGAGAAGCGGGTCCGCCATGCCGCCGAGATCTTCGGGCGCTACTTCTCCTATCCGGTGGAACCGACGATCTATACCTTTGCTGACCGGCTCGGGGACGGAGAGAGGGGTCTTGTTATCCGGCATTTTCGCATTCGGTGCAGCAAGCCCGGTCGGGCGCTTCAAGCCGCCGTTGCACGGGGCATGAGGGTCGACATCAAGGCCCGGCAGGAACAGCCGTGTTACTGTACGAACAGCCGATGACCGAATCCCTGTGCGAACAGCCGATGACCGAAGCCGGGCATCCGCCATAGGACGACGCACGAGCCGTTCTCGTTCGTGCCTAGGTCAGCGGAAATCCCATGGATTCACGAGGTCAAGCTCGGGGATCGCCCGGAAGTCGGCGATGTTCCGGGTCGCCGGTATGCTGCGGTTGACGATCGCGGTTGCAGCGATCATGCCGTCGGGTACGCTCAGAGGGCGGCTTCGCCTGTTCGCTTCGCCCATGATCGTTCCGTATGCGAGGGCTGCGGCTTCGGTAAACGGATAGATCCGGTCGGCGAATCGGTTGCGCCAGTCCTCCAGCCCTCGAGTCAGCCGCGCTGCACGCTGGTCCGTACGGATCTTGTGGATGCCGAAGGCGATTTCCGCGATGGTCACGGTAGGCAAGGCGATCTCGGCGTCGAAACGGATCAGCCAATCGCGGACGTGTTTGTCGGGTGTCTTGCGCAGCGTTTCCGACACCACGTTGGTGTCCGCGAAGATCACAGGTCGATGCCCGTATGGGGCTCGCGTTCCTCGCGGATCAGCGCCTCGAGATCGATATCGGTCGCGCAATTCCGCGCGAGCTTCTCATAGAAGGTCCGCGCAGGCTGGTTTCCGAGCTGCCGCGCCTGGTACATCTCCAGCGCCCGTTCGACCACTTCGGCTACCGAGCGGCGTTCGTAGCGCGCAAGCCGATGTGCCAGTTCTCGTGCCTTGGCGCTGCGAACGGAGAGTTGCGGTTCCGCCATCGATCGGCTCCTGTCGTCTTAAGGGTTCCGAGGAAGGCTCCAGCTTAGGGCCGAGCCTTCCTGCTGGCAAGATGGCAACAAGAAGGGTTGGAGGGGCGAGATTCGCAATTCGGCTTGGAGGCGGCGATCACGCGGCGGGGAGAGAGGGGTCTCCCATTGCGCACTTATCGCTTCGCTCGGTGAGCGGAGCGGGGTATGTAGTACCTATGAGACCTAACCCCGCGTCCACGGACTCGGATCGCGGCAGACATCGCAACCCTGTGCTAGATTTCGACTGGCGCAGTGCGACGGAGGCGACACGAATGCCTTCGACGAGGAGAGTCGACCTGACCGGGGGAATGGATCAATTGATCCCGGCACGTTGTTCTGCAACCGGCCCCTTCTTATGCCGAGACGTCCCGATGCCCAGCATCACCCTGAACGCCCATTTCGACGGCCACTCGATCGCTCTCGATGAGCCGTTCGAGCTTCCCGGCAACGCTCGGCTATTGGTGACAGTGGTGGCACCTCCGATGGACGGCGACCGAGCACAGTGGTCCGACCTCGCCGGGTCGGGCCTCGCTCTTGCGTATGGGGACGACGAACCCGAGTACAGGGCGACTGATGTGAGACGTCCGTGAACGAGGGCGACGTGGCCCTGACGCCGCTTCCCCAAGCGGACGGACGCGTGAAGAACCGCCCGACGATTGGCCGTGCTGCCCGAGAGCCGGTTGCTTGGTGCGATCGGCATACTCGCACCTGACCGGCATCGTCGCCTGTTGGAGCGGCTGTCGGGATATCTGGTGCGATAGGCGGGGCGAACGAATCCCTGTTTGTCACGCGGAAATCGTTGTCTGTACCCGATTCTTGGATGTTGTTAGCCATAACGCCTGGCGCTATAGTTAAGTCAATCATAAAAAAGCTTTCGCGACAGGGCGACCGAGCGGATCTGGGGCGGCGAAGGCGATCGCCGACTCCCGCCGGAGGTCCGGAAGGTCGCCCGGCGTAAGCTCCGTATGTTGAACAATGCCCGGTCCCTGGACGATCTGCGCATCCCGCCGGCAAACCGCCTGGAGGCCCTGCGCGGGGACCATGCCGGGCAGTACAGCATTCGCATCAATCGGCAGTGGCGCATCTGCTTCCTCTGGAGCGGCGGGAATGCGGACGCCGTGGAGATCGTGGATGAACACTGAGGCACGACCATGACCCCTGTCCTGGACAACGTGCACCCCGGCGAGGTGCTGCTCGAAGAGTTTCTGATACCCATGGGCATCAGCCAGAACGGCCTGGCGCGCGACCTTGGTGTGCCGCCGCGGCGCATCAACGAGATTGTACACGCTCAGCGTGCCGTCACCGCCGATACGGCCCTGCGCTTGGCTCGCTACTTCGGAACCTCGGAGGGGTTCTGGATGGGTCTCCAAGCGGACTACGATCTTGAGGAGGCCCGCAAGCGGCTAGGCGAGCGCCTGGAGCGGGACGTCAGGCCGCGGGCGGCGTAAACCGCTCGCCGGAACCACGTTCCGCCGCCCCGGGATGCTAACCGGTGAAGTAGTTGAGGACATCCATGCGTTGATGTGGGACGCCGATAATATCAATCCCACCCTCGCTCATGAGATAGAAAATGACGTGAGAGCCTTCCGGGTAGCTGCAGTATCCGTTACCGACCTCCGGACGAGGCTTCCCGAGACTTGGATTCTCCGCAAGCCAGGAGAACCGCCGGTCGATAGCTGAAAGATAGATATCGCGTTGCTTGTTGCTCCAGGTCTGGACCGTGTAGCGGGCGATAGCGCGCAGGTCTGCAGCAGCTCGTGGGGTAATCCGATAGCGGCCAATCATCCCTCACGATCTATTTCCGCCAACAGACCTTGAAGGGAGTAATTCTCGACGAACTCGCCACGACGTGCCTGCGCCTCGCCTTCGGCCAGATGTGCACGCAACGCAGCCAATCTGGCGTTGTGCTCCTCCATGTGACGCAGCGCATCGCGTACCACCTCACTTGCCGAGCCAAACCGACCGGTCGCGATCTCGTTCTTGATGAAGACTTCCCAGTGTTCCCCTAGGCTCAGGGATGTTGTCGCCATGAGACACCTCCTATATTCATTTTTAGCAGATATGAATATAGCAGGAAATCCTTAAGGCCAAGGAACAAGTGGGCGAGAGGGCCGCAGGGTCTTGTAATGCAATATTGTGGCGTTCGGTGCGGCAAGCCCGGTCGGACACTTCGAGCCGCCGTTGCACCGGGCATGAGGGTCGACATCAAGTCCCGGCAGAATCAGCCGGGGTACCGTACAAATCGCCGATGACCGAAGCCGGGCATGCACCTTAGGGCGACGCATGAGCCGCTCTCGTTCGTGCCTAGGTCAGCGGAAATCCCATGGATTCACGAGGTCAATCTCGGGGATCGCCCGGAAGTCGGCGATGTTCCGGGTCACCACGGCGCTGCGGTTGACGCTCGAGATCGCAGCGATCATGCCGTCCGGTATGCTCAGAGGGCGGCCTCGCCTGCTCGCTTCGCCCATGATCGTTCCATATGCGAGGGCGGCGGCTTCGGTGAACGGATAGATTCGGTCGGCGAATGGGGTACGCCAGTCCTCTCTATCCCGATGGCCGCTCGAAGTGTCCTAATTGAAGGCGCGCGCGGAACAACTCAGCGGTAACGAATATGCAGATTCATTTTGGCTTTGAAATGCAGTGCCGGTGCATCGGCCCGACGCCGATGCTCCCGGCACTCCGCATCCAGGATGCGCTGGCGTTCGACGTCACGCCAAACACGCCGGACCGCTTCAAGGTCCGGACGGACGAGGTCGTCGGACCATGACCTACTGCGTCGGTGTGAAGCTCGACGAGGGCCTGATCTTCGCCAGCGACTCGCGCACCCATGCGGGCGTGGATAACTACTCCAAGTTCTGCAAAATGACGGTGTTCGAACGCGCAGGCGACCGAGTCCTGGTGCTGCTCAGCTCGGGCGGTCTGGCCGCCACGCAGACGGTGATCACCCTGTTGCGTCGGCGCGCCGCCGGCGAGGCACCGCATATCTGGAGTGTCGACTCCATGTTCGAGGTGGCCAATCTGGTGTCGGATGCGATGCGCGACATCGAGCGACGCGACGGACCCTTCCTGGAGAGCGGCGGGCTGAAGTTCAACGCATCCTTCATTCTCGGCGGCCAGATCGCCGGCGAGGAGATGCGGCTGTTCCGGATCTATGCCGAGGGCAACTTTATCGAGGCCGGCACCGACACCAACTTCCTCCAAACCGGAGAGGCCAAATACGGCAAGCCGATCCTCGACCTGGGCGTGAGCTCCAGCGCGACGCTGGAGGACGCCACCAAGTGCGTTTTGGTGTCGTTCGACTCGACGATGCTCAGTAACCTTTCGGTGGGCATGCCGATCGACCTGTTGTGCTACGGCCGAGACAGCCTGAAGGTCACGATGAAACGCCGCTTCGCCGATGGCGACGTCTACTTCGACGCGCTGACCCGGCAGTGGCTCGAGGGCACGCGCAAGGTCTTCCGTGCACTGCCGCCGCTGGAGTGGTAGCGACACGGTGTCTTGGTGCGCAGGGAAAGCCTGGTCGCTTGGAAGGCGACAAGTCTGGTTGGCCCCGCGCGGCCATGCGGTGACCGCGAGTCGTTCCGGCAATGGACACCGAGACTCCGCCCCGCACCGAGCACCGCGCCGTCCCCGAGGCCGCCGTTCGGGCCGCCATGGCACAACCCGAGGCGATGACGCTGTTCTCCACGCCGGGCGAGGTGTGTTTCGACGTGGCCGGCGACCTGGTGACGGAGGATCTGGATCGCATCCTGGCGGCGGTATGCGGCGCGTACGTCCGAGGCGCGTAGCGGTCTTTTCCCTTGCCGTGACGGATTGAGACGCATTCGGTTCAAAACATCGCTGTCGAGCGCTCCAAGACCCAAAAGACCGCCAACGAGCCGATGACGTAGCTTGGGAGATGCCGAGCGGCTGTCGGCAGGCTCACAGGAACACTGCGCCGAACGGCCGCCGCGGTCAGGATCACCGCGACGCAAAGAAGCTGCCCGACCTCGATGCCGATGTTGAACGCGGCCAATGCGAGCGGCACCTCGTGTGCCGGTAGGCCGATCTCCGTCAGCGCACCCGCGAAGCCGAGCCCGTGCAGCAGCCCGAACGTGAACGCCATCACCCAGGGAAACCGTTGTATCCAGGTCGCGTGCCCGGGCCCGGCACGGGTCAACTCCACGGCGACAACGACGATGGTCAGCGCGATCAAGGCTTCGACCGGATGCGACGGCACCGTGACGACACCCAGCACGGCGAGCGCGAGCGTCACGCTGTGCCCGGCGGTGAAGGCGGTGATGGTCCAAAACAACCGCCGATAGCCCTGCACGAGCAGCACGAGACCGAACACGAACAGCAGGTGGTCGGGACCGCCGAGGATGTGCTCGAAGCCGAGGAGGAGATAGTCGCGCAGGACGTCGAGCCGACCGGCACTCTCGGGAACGGTGAAGGTGGGATTGTCGCCGCGCAGGACCGCCTGGACTAAACGCCCGTCCGCCAGGTGGACGCGCAGCACTGCATCGGTGCTGCGTTCGCGTAGGCCGTCGACGCCGATGTCCGAGCCGACCAGGCCGCCGTCGGCGCACTGCGCGCGCCAGCGCAGCGTGACGCGCGAGCCCGCGCGGCTCGCAACCGGGGCGGACATCGGAGTGCACCCAGCCGGGAGGATGGCCCGCAGCGGAACGCCTGCGGTCTGCGCCACGGGCAACCGCCAGAGCACGTCCAGCGTGCCCGTCGGCGACTCCCGGATCTCCAGCAGCGCCGGGTCGAGCGGATGGGCGGCGACGGTCGATGCCGCGCCCGCGGCCCCCAAGAGTGCGGTCCACAAGATCAGCGTCGGGATGGGGCTCCGAGCGGTCAACCTCATCGCTGTGCCGCCAGTTCGACGCCGGGCGTGGAGAGATCGTCTCGCCCCTCGACGCGAATCGCGTAGCGCTCCCGCAGGCGTGCCAAGCCATGCGCCAAGCGTTGCGTCGCACGCTCGGTCCCGACGGCCTCCAGGAGCTGTTGTTCGACCGCGGCCAGCTCCGGCAGGCGCGGATCGCGCTTCTCCTCGATCAGGACCAGGTGCACTCCATAGGGCGAGGCAATGGGGTCCGACCAGACGCCGGGCTCGAGGGCGAAGACCTGCTCGGCGAACGCCGTGCCGAACCGCGCCGTGATGCGTGGCCGTGAATAGGCTTGAAACCGGAGTCCGAGGAGGAACGGATCCGACAATGCGACGGCGTCGGCCGGGGGCAGCGCACGGGCTCGCGCGAGTGTCGCCCGCGCGGCGTTCTCGAGGTCCGCACCCTGAACGCTCTCGTCCAGGAAGAGATGCGAGAACGTCAGCTCGGCCGGCTGCAGGTAGCGCTCGCGATGGCGGTCGAGATAGTCCTGCAGATCCGCGTCCGTCAACGGCGGCGCCGATGGGTCCTGCGCGAGGAGGATGCGCATCTTTTCGATCAGAAGGCGGCGTATGACGATGTCGTCGTCGAGTCCGAGCGCACGCGCCTCGCGGACCAGCTCCTCAGGCGCGCGTCCGGGGCGATCGCCGACCGCGCGCATCTTCTCGACGAGTCGGCGGTGCACGCTGCCGTCCTGAAAGTCGAGTGCCAGCACGCGGGCCTCGCGATAGAGCATCTCCTCTTCGAGGGTTTGCGCGATCAGGGCGGACATCTGCTCCGGGGTGGCGGCCATCCCCCAGCGCCGGACAAAGTCCTCCTCCATGACGCCGATCTGCTCCGCCGAGATGACGATCGGCTCGCGCTGCACGGGTGGTCGTTCGGGCTCGGGTGGAGACCACAGCTCGCTCGCGGCGAAGAGGCTCGCCCCGATCAGCACGAAGTGAACGAACGGATGCCGGAGCCATTGCCCGAACCACTGCCGGGTCGTGCGCCGATCTCTTCGGCGCGACTCGATCCTGTCCGGACCGCGGACGACGGACCGTGAAGACTGGTCGTGCTCGCTCACGGGGTGTACCAGATCGGCGAGGTCCAGGCGCGTTGCTGCACGGTCTGCGGCACGATGCCACTGCAGCATTGTGTGTATTCAAACTCCTCGTAGCTGTCCGGCAGCGTACAGACGCCGCGACCGCACTCCGCGTCGCTGTTGCAGCCGCGCGCGTGCAGCGTCCGGACTTGGCCGCGGCAGATTCCCATGGGCTTGCTGCAATCGACGCCGCGCGCGTTGCAATAGTATTGGTTCCAGCGACAGCTCGGGTTCTCGAGCACGCGCACGTAGTAGAAGGCGTGCCGGGCGGGGTCGAAATCGGGATCCGTCCAGAGGGTGCAGAGCTTTTTTAAGCCGCCGCCGGTCGGTCGGCAGGTGCGCAATTCGACCTTGTCTTTGTCGTCGGTCGTGCCCGCGACGTCGTACACCTTTTCGTGTGTCTGCCCGGCGGCGTCGACCCAGCCCTTGATGATCTGTGCCCGCTGCAGCGGCGTGCCGGGGTGGCCCGACCAGCCGGGGTCCATGAGTGCGCTGATCGCGAAGCTCGGGGCCTTCGCACCACGGCGGGGAGGGCGCGGCTCACGTTTGAGTGTGCCGCCCATGGGCACCCCGCCGGCGTAACCGCGCGCCGCGAAATCGCCCGTCTCGCAGATGTTCGAAGGCAGTCTGAAACCGCCGAAGACGCGCACGATCGGACGGGTGCCGCTGGTGGCGTAGGTTTCGCGGTTCTTAAGTGCGGTGAAGATCGCATCGCGCGAGTTCTCCTCGGCCCAGGCGACGGTGAGACCGCCCGCGTTGGTCTCGAGGCCGAGGAAAAAGCGCTCGTTCAGGGCCTCCGACGAGGTGGCGAAGCTCTGGACGCCGTGCGCCCCGCTCTTCGCGTATTGCTGCTCGTCCGATTGCCCGGGCGTGCCGTTGTGGTTGTCGAGCCCGCCGACGAACCCGAGCTGGAAGGGATTCACCCCTTGCTCGGCGGCATAGGCGATACCGCTCGCGAGTGTGTTGCGCACGTAGCTGCGCGGCGGAATGCTGTCGGTGGTCTGCATGATGTCGGTGAGATAGCCGTCCGCCGCTCCGCCGAGCCGCGCCCAACCTTGGTTCTCGAAGTCACACAGCTCGTCGGGCGGATTCGTCCAGGCCATCCCGGTCTTGGCGTTGTACCGGCATTCCGACTGGCCCTTGATCTGCATGAGCTCGACCAGCGGTTCCAATTGGTTGCGCAGGTAAGCCTCCGCCAGCCCGTCGGGCGTGTTCTCCGGGAGGATGAACATGCTGCCGCGGCTCATGTTCGGGTTATGAGGGATGGTCAGGACGTCGCAGCGCGGTTTTGCCGGATTCTCGATGCAGGCGTCCTTCAGGCGCTGGAGCATCACCGCGGGGGAGGCCACCGGCCAGCCCGGCGTCGAGGTGCACGCGGCGCCGAAGCCGCAGCCGAGCGGACTCTCGACGTTGCTGATCGGCGCGTCGATCACGTCGTCGTTGCGGAAGATGACGTTGCGGTGCAGGTTGTCCGCGCCCGAGTTGCCGGTGAAGTTGTTGATGCAGGAGGAACCGCTCGGGCAATCCGCCGACGGCGGCGACCCGGCGTCGGGCACGTCGGGGATGGCGTTGTCCTGCGCCTGATCCCAGCAGGGCAGGGCGTCGGCGTCGGCGCATCGGCCGTTCGCGGCCATCGCCGTGTACTCGTAGGCGATGAAGGACGTGAAGGTGCAGGATGAGGTGCGGTCGTAGGCGGCCTCCGCGTCGTCGCGGATCTTGTCCCAAACCAGCTTGGCCTGACGCGTGCAGAGCGACCCGTCCGGGCCGCAGAAGGGCGGGCGTGTCGGGTTCTGGCTGACGTTTTCGAGCCCCGCGAAAATGCCGGGCGCGGCACCCTGGCGCAGGCGCGAGAGTTCGTCCCGGGCGATGCTGCAGAGTGGGCTGTCGTAGCCCTTCGGTCGGCACATGTTGTCCGAGGCGCACTCTTGCCCGGTGACGGCCGGATCGCAGTCCTGATCGCCGGCGCAGGTCTCGGTCGCCTCGAAGGTGCAGATATTGCTCTCGCCGAACTGCTCCGCGTGGTCGGTGATCGCGGCGAAGTCGAGCGCGCGTCCCTCGGGGAACTGGATGGTCCGGGTGGCCATGAACTGGCAGTGCTCGCCGGGCATACAGTAGGGATGCTCGGTGACGTAGGTGCGCATACTCGGCGGCGGCGGGAGCTGGGCCTGCTCGGCCGTGCGCGTGTCGGCCCAAGGCGGCAAGCCCACGCGACCGCCCTTTGCGTACCAGTAAGCATCCGCCGGGGTATTGCGGGTGTCGAGCACCACGGCATCGAACGAGTAGGCCGTATGTAGATGGGTCTCCCCGAAGAACGGCTGCTTGGTCGGTTCGTAGCTCGCGCACCGCTCGCGGACTTCGGTTCGCTCGAACGGTGGTTTCGGGGCGATCGGACCGGCGCGCGCCGGTCCGGTCGCTGACAGTGCAAGCAGCAGTGTCCAAAGGACACAGGTCTGGATCGACGGCGATCTCATGGTGGGCTCCTCGTCTCACTCTCGGACTCGCTGGGGAGTCGGGCAAACGTCGGGTGCGCGTCCGTTGCGATCGCGAATAAACCGGTTCTTCTGGGCTGCTCGGGCTTACTTCGGTAAAGGCATGGCCGTTGCGACAGGTCTTGGTGGTGCGTAGCGCCCTGCCCATCGGGGTCGCGATGGGCAGGGGCCGCTTGGGCGTAATGGAATCAAGCGTAGCAGGGGACCCATGGCCCCGCCATCAAAGCATGTAGGTGTTGTAGGGGCGGCTTAAGTGATTTCCGGGAAAGGATCTGCCTGCGTGTAGGGGCGAATTAATTCGCCCCTACATCCCCTGCATGTCTTCCAAACATGTGCGGTTGGGATGCTTGTTCCTGAAAATCACCTTGAAGTCGCCCCGACATGGTCGTTCCCGTCCCCGAGATCACCTTCGGCCGACCCCGTCGCCACCGGTCGGTCGGGTGAGCGGATCCATTCACTCCAAGATCCGGCATAGAGGCGTGAGCCATGCAGCCCGGCGAGCTCCATCGCCAAGAGGTTGTGGCAGGCATTCACGCCCGAGCCGCAGCTGTGAACGACGGATGACGGGGGCGCCGGGCCGATCGCTTGGGTGAAGCGTTCGCGCAGACGCTCTGCGGAGAGGAACCGCCCGTCCGTATCCAGGTTGTCCGTCAGCGGCAGATTGATGGCGCCGGGGATGTGACCCGCTACCGGATCGATGGGCTCTTGGTCACCACGAAAACGCTCGGGTGCACGTGCGTCGATCAGGGTCAGCCGGCCCGGGGTCAGATCGGCGGCCAGCTCGGCGGCGAGCGACTCGGTGGTGATCCATCGCGTGTCGTCGGGCCTTGCGTTGAACTTCCCTTTCTCATGACGAGGGACCTCGCGCTTCAGCGCGCCGCCGGCGGCGATCCAGGCTTGAAGCCCTCCGTCGAGCAGGGCGACCCGGTCGTGCCCGATCCAACGCAGCAGCCACCAGAGCCTGACCGCGAATCCGCCGCCCGCATCGTCGTAGACGACCACGCGAGTCCGCGACGTGACGCCGGAATCGCCGAGCCAGGCAGCGAGGCGCGCTGGATCGGGCAAGGGATGGCGCCCGGTCTTCGGACCGATCGGGGAGGACAGATGCCTGTCGAGATCGGCGTAAGTGGCCCCCGGAAGATGACCCGCGGCATAGGCGCGACGTCCCGCCGCCGGGTCGGCCAACGAGAAGCGGCAGTCAAACAGTCGCAGGTCCGGATCGTCGAGCCCGGCGAGCAAGGTCGGCGCGTCGACGAGGTATTGCGGGGCCCGGCTCAAGCGTTGAATGCCTCGAGCCCGGACAGACGCATCCGGTGAGTCCCTTCGACCGGGCGGCGCGGTGTTTTCCCCTCCACGGCATGCGCGATGGCGCGGATGTGATCCGGCGTGCTCCCGCAGCAGCCGCCGATGATGTTGAGGAAACCCGACTGCGCCCACTCTTGGATCTGCTCGGCCATCTGATCCGGTGTCATGTCGTAGCCGCCCATCTCGTTGGGCAACCCGGCGTTCGGATGAAAGGTGGTGTAGGACTCGGCGACGCGGGCCATATCCTCGACGTGTGGTCTGAGCAGATCAGGACCCAAGGCGCAGTTGAGCCCGATGGCGAAGGGCTTGACGTGGCGGAGGCTGTTGTAGAAAGCCTCGACCGTCTGGCCGGAGAGTGTGCGCCCGGATGCGTCCGTAATCGTACCCGAGATCATCACCGGCAGGATGACGCCGTCTTCCTCGAAGACCTGATCGACCGCGAACGCGGCAGCCTTGGCGTTGAGTGTGTCGAAGATGGTCTCGATCAGGATGATGTCGACATCTGCGGCGATGAGCGCTCGGGTCGTCTCGGCATAGACCTCGACGAGCTCGTCGAAGTGGGTGTTGCGTGCGCCCGGGTCGTTGACGTCCGGCGAGATGCTCGCGGTCTTGCTGGTCGGGCCGAGCACGCCTGCGACGAACCGCGGCTTGTCCGGGGTCTTGGCGGTCCAGGCGTCCGCCACCTCGCGGGCGAGCTTGGCCGCGGCGGTGACGATCTCTGCGGTATAGTCCTGCAGACCGTAGTCGGCCTGGGAGAGACGATTGCCGTTGAAGGTATTGGTCTCCAGGATATCGGCGCCGGCCTCGAGATACTCGTCGTGGATGGCGCGGATGATCTCGGGCTTGGTCAGCGACAGCAGATCGTTGTTGCCTTTGAGGTCCGATGGCCAATCTTTGAAGCGCTCGCCCCGATAGTCGGCCTCTTCGAGTTGACAGCGTTGGATCATGGTCCCCATGGCGCCGTCGAGGATGAGGATGCGTCGGTTCGCGAGTTCGGTGAGTCGGATGCGTGAGTCTGGCATGATGGCAATGATTCGAGGATCGATGAAGATGGCGTTCGAGTATAACGGGTCAGTCCGAACGGTCGCGAGCCGATGCGCGTTCGTCTGATCGCGGTCGGGCGGCGCATGCCCGCCTGGGTGGAGACCGGTTACGCGGAATATGCCAAGCGTCTCCCCTGCGAGTGTGCGCTCTCCGTGGTCGAGATTGAGCCGGGCCAGCGCGGCAAGGGCAGCGGAGCGGAGCGTGCCCGCGCCGACGAGGGCGTCCGCATTTTGAAGGCGATCCCGAAAGGCGCGCGGGTCGTGGCGCTCGACGGGGCCGGCGAGTCCTGGAGCACCGAGGCCCTGGCCGAACAGTTGCGGACCTGGCTGGCTGGGGGTCGCGATCTGGCCTTGTTGGTCGGCGGCCCGGACGGTCTGGCCGAGCCCTGCCTGGCGCGCGCCGATCAGCGCTGGTCCCTGTCTCGGCTGACCTTTCCGCACCCGCTGGTGCGGGTGATCGTCGCCGAGCAGCTCTACCGGGCATGGACGTTGGTGCAGGGGCATCCGTACCATCGCGGCGGCGCAGATTGACGCTGCGAGTCGGCAGCGGTCGGCTGTTAGCTGATCGCGATCAGCTGTCAGCTGTCAGCTGTCAGCTGTCAGCTGTTAGCTATCAGCTATCAGCTCCTTCACCCCGAGCCAAGAGCACTCATCATTTAAGCGCTAAGGAGCGATTCAAGAACAACCGATGTGCCGGCGGTGTGTTGGGCACCCTGCGCTTTGACCAACCTACGGGGATCGCCATCCCCAGAAACCGCCTAAGAGCTGACAGCTGACAGCTGACAGCTGACAGCTGACAGCAGAATGCAGAAGGCAGGAAGCAGGAAGCAGGAAGCAGGAAGCAGGAAGCAGGAAGCAGGAAGCCAACCGCAACCTTTGGATTCGATCACCATGCCCCAGCCCCGATCCGCCATCGAAACCGACCACCACCTTTATCTCGCCTCGCGCTCGCCGCGGCGGCTTGCGCTCTTGGAGCAGATCGGAATGCGTGTGGCGCTCGTCGCGGCCGAGACGGACGAGACGCGGCGGCCGGGCGAGTCGCCCGAGACCTATGTTCGACGTGTCGCCTTGGAGAAGGCGCGAGCCGGTCGCGCCGCGGTTCCCGATGACGAGGGGCGGCCGGTGCTGGCGGCGGACACGGCGGTGGTCCTCGGAGACGTGACACTGGGTAAGCCCGCGGACCGGGCGTCCGCCGCGCGTATGCTGGGCGCCTTGTCCGCGCGCTCGCACCGGGTCTTGACGGCGGTGGCCCTGATCGCCGACGAGCGCGAGCTGACCGATCTGAGCGACAGTCGGGTGACCTTTCGCGCCTTGCAGGAGTCGGAGATCCTGAGCTACTGGGAAACCGGGGAGCCATGCGACAAGGCCGGCGCCTATGGCATTCAGGGTATCGGCGCGCTCTTCGTCTCGGATCTGCAAGGCAGTTATTCGGGCGTCATGGGACTGCCGCTGTTCGAAACGGGTCGACTGCTCGCTGCGGCAGGGATCCATGTGATCGCGCCGGCGTCCGGCGGTTGAACGTCGTCTCGCCTTTTAATCCGCGTCCTCGCGAAGGGCCGTGGATGCACCAAACGTCGAACTCAGTCGCAAATGAGCATCTCGCTCTGTACGCGGTTTAGAAACAATCGCCGCCTGTCTTTCCGGGACGAACGCAGGTAGGCTCAAAATGATATCAAGATAGGCCAACGAGCGATGTTCCCGTGAGCGAAGAGATCCTGATCAATGTTACGCCGCCGGAAACCCGGGTCGCCGTGGTCGAGAACGGCGTGGTGCAGGAGATCATCATCGAGCGCGCGGAGCGTTGCGGTCTGGTCGGCAACATCTACAAGGGCCGGGTCTGTCGGGTCCTGCCCGGGATGCAGGCGGCGTTCGTGGACATCGGCCTGGATCGGGCCGCCTTCCTTCACGCCTCCGACATCATGGGCCCGCAAGGCGTGCCGCGCAGCGATCAGATCCACGAGCTGGTGCACGAGGGTGATCGGCTCGTGGTGCAGGTCGTGAAGGATCCGCTCGGCTCCAAGGGCGCGCGGTTGACGACCAACATCTCGGTGGCCTCCCGTTACCTGGTCTGCATGCCTGCTCTGGCGAGCACCGGAGTCTCGCAGAAGATCGAGGACGAGGACGAGCGGCGCCGTCTGCGCGACATCCTGCAGCGCTACGTCGATGCGCACGAGGGCGAGGGCGGCTTCATCGCGCGCACCGCGGCGGACGGCGTGTCCGAGGAGTCCCTGTTTCGCGATATGGCCTTTCTGGCCAAGCTCTGGCGCGGGATCCGCGAGCGCTGCGCGGCGGCCACCGAGATCGGTCTGGTTCACGACGATCTGCCGTTGGCCATGCGTGCACTGCGCGACCTGGTGACGCCCGAGGTGGAGCGGGTGCGCATCGACTCGCGGGCGATGGTCGACAAGGCCATGGCCTTCGCAACCAAATACATCCCCGAGATCAAGGAGCGCATCGACTACTACCAGGGCGAGCGTCCGCTGTTCGATCTCTACGGGGTGGAGGAGGAGATCCGCAAGGCGCTCCAGCGCAAGGTGCAGCTCAAGTCCGGTGGCCATCTGGTGATCGACCAGACCGAGGCCATGACCACCATCGACATCAATACCGGCGCCTTCGTCGGCCACCGCAACCTCGAAGAGACCATCTTCAAGACCAACCTCGAAGCGGCCCAAGCGATCTGTCGTCAATTGAGGCTGCGTAACCTCGGCGGCATCATCATCATCGATTTCATCGATATGTCCGAGGACGAGCACAAGCGCCAGGTGTTGCGTGCCTTGGAGAAGTGTCTCGCCCGGGATCACGCCAAGACCCACATCACGGAGGTCTCCTCGCTCGGTCTGGTGGAGATGACCCGCAAGCGCACCCGCGAGTCGCTCGAGCACGTGCTCTCCGAGCCTTGTCCCTACTGCGGCGGTCGCGGCTCGGTGAAGACCGCTCAAACGACCTGCTACGAGATCTTCCGCGAGATCCTGCGCGAGTCGCGCCAGTTCGATGTCGAAACCTTGCTGGTGCTGGCCTCGCAGGAGGTCATCGACCGGCTCCTCGATGAAGAATCGGCCCATCTTGCGGAACTCGAGGCCTTTATCGGCCGTCCGATCCGCTTGCAGGCCGAGGCGCTCTACACCCAGGAGCAATACGACGTGGTTCTGATCTGAGGGGCGGCCCTCGACCATTCGGCATGTCTGTCCCGCACACCGGCAAAACCCGTTTCATGCGACGTCTCGTCTCGGTCGCCGTCGTGATCGCAACGACGGGGTTGGTGCTGGTCGCACTCGCTGTCACGGCTGCACGCGTTGCGCTCCCGCTGACCGAGGCCGACAACCGCTGGGTCGCCGACATGCTCGGGGAGCGGCTCGGTTATCGTGTGCAGCTGGGCTCGGCGTCCCTGCGTCTCTCGGGCCCTGGCCCGCGCCTGAGCGTGCGCGACATCCGTCTGTCGGACCCCCGCAGCGCAAAGGATGTTCTCGTCCTCGACGGCCTCGAGATCGCGATCGATCCTCTTGCATCCCTGCGCATGGGTGTGCCGCAGATCACCTCCCTGACGTTGATCGGCTCGCGGCTTGCCCTGCGTCTGGATCACGCGGGCCGTCTCAAGTTCGACGGTCTGGAGCTGCTGGGCGGCGGCGATCCGCGGACGCTGGAATTCCTGCTCACGCAAGCGCAGGTCGAGCTGGTCCTGGGCGAGATCCTGATGCGCGACGATCGGCCCGAGACGCTGCTGGAGGGGCTGCGTCTGACGAACGCCAGACTGCGCCTGCTCAACGACGGCGATCGCCATACCTTGAGCGTCAGTGCGGAGCTTCATCCGCTCGGTTCCGCCGTTGGGTCGACGCGCGGCGATCCGGGCCTGAACCGTCTGAGTCTGATCGCGGAGTTGTCGGGTCCGTCGGCCGATCCGCTCTCCTGGAGCGGACGCGTCTATGCCGGCCTCGATGCGGGCGACCTGGGCGGGATCCTGCGCGGCAACGGGTTTTCGGCGGTCGGTGTTCACAACGAGCGGGTCGCGATCGCGGGTTGGTCGCACATCTACGCCGGGCGTTTGGAGCAGGCATTGATTCGGTTCGATCTGGCCGGTTTGCGTCTCGAACCGCCCGAGCAGAGCGATGCACCGGCCAGCGCGCAGGCGCTGCGCGTCGAGCATCTCGACGCGATGGTCCGCGCTCGGCCGAGCGGTGACGGTTGGCGTCTGGAGATCGGCTGTCTACGCGGACGTGCGGCAAGCGGCGATCTGCCGCGGATCGATCTGGATCTTCTCTTGACCGCGCAGCTCGCGCCCGAACGCCTGCGTCTGGCGAGCGCTCCGCTGGATCTGGCCGCTGTGGTGTCCATGCTTGAGGTCTCCCCGTGGGCGCTGCCGCAGTCCCTGTCCGATCTGATCGCCTTCGAGCCGCGCGGGCGCGTCGAGGATCCGCTGCTGCACGTCGACTGGGATCCCGGGCAACCGCCGCGCTGGGAGGCGAGTGCGACGGTATCCGGCCTCGGCTGGGATCGCGCCGGATCGCTTCCCGGGGTCGATGGACTCGCCGTGCGGTTGCGGGCCGATCGCGAGGGGGGCGAGGCCCGCGTTGGCTCGGCCGGGCTGGCGTTGGATCTGCGGCCGCTTTTCAGCGAGCCGCTCGCGCTCGACGGGCTGTCGACGCGGCTCGACTGGCGGATCGACCCGTCCGGCGCGGCTCGGATCTCGGCGCGCAATCTGACGTTCGAGAATGCGGATCTGGCCGGTCGGGCGAGGCTCGCGCTGGATCTTCCGGCGGACGGTTCCAGCCCTCTGATGGATCTGCGCGCGAGCTTCTACGACGGCGACGGCTCGCGCGTGCGCCCCTATCTCCCGGTCGGCATCATGCACCGGGATCTGGTGGGCTGGCTGGAGCGCGCCATCGTCTCCGGTCGGATCCCGCAGGCCGATCTGATCTTCCGCGGTCCGCTCGCAGCCTATCCTTTCCGCGGGCATGAGGGGCGTTTCGAGCTGCTGCTCGAGCTCGAAGACACGGTCCTCGATTATCTCCCCGACTGGCCCGAGATCCGCGAGGCGGCCGGTCGGCTGCGCTTTCTCGACCAGTCCCTGACCATCGAACTCGACAGCGGCCGTATCCTCGACAGTCGACTCGTGCAGGCGCGCGGCGAGATCCCGGAGCTTTGGGGTGCGCAGGGCATGACCATCGTCGGCGAGACCGAGGGTCCCTTCTCCGACGGTCTGCGCACGCTGACCGAGACCCCCTTGGCGAAGGACCTGGGACGGCTTGCCGGGAGCCTGGAGGTGACCGGGGACACGCGGCTGCGGCTTGAGATCGATCTGCCCTTCACCAAACGCAGGCAGCTGGGGGTCGCGGGTCGTCTGTCTTGGCCGAAGCCGGCGACCTTGGCGATTCGAGGTACCCCGGTCGCGCTTTCACGCCTCGGCGGCGAGGTGACCTTCACCGAGAAGACCATCGCGGCGCAGGCAGTGGAGGCAACGCTCTGGGAGCGCCCGCTGAGCCTTTCGATCGCCACCCTGAATCCGGGTGTTGCGGACGCGTCGGCGACGCTGATCAAGGCCCGGGCACGCACACCGGTCACTGAGCTCGGTCGGCGCTTTCCGAGCCCGGCCTGGGGGCTGCTGAGCGGCGAGATCGATTGGAATCTCGACGTGACCATCCGCAATCGCGACGTCCGTGCTGCGGCGCTGCCGCTCGACTATCGTCTGGCCTCGCGGCTGAACGGGCTTGCGATCGATCTACCGGCGCCCTTGGGCAAGGGTGCCGAAGCGACGCGTGAGCTCGCGCTCGTCGGCGCGCTGGTGCCGGGCAGCTCCCTGCGTGTCTCAGGGCGTCTCGGCGAGGTGGCCGGCGATCTGATACTCGATCTCGGGGCCTCACCCCCGCCCGCGATGCGCGCACATGTGCGTCTCGGGGGCGAGGCCGCGCCGTCTCCCGAGGGCGAAGGGGTGTTTTTGGACGGGCGTTTGGACGATCTCGACCTGGTCGCCTGGCTGGGGCGCCTGAACGCGCTCTCAAGCGCCAAGCAGGCTGGCGAGTCGCCTCGCGCGCTCGGCGCCGACGCCTGGTTGCGCGGTGCCGATCTGCGGATCGATCGGCTCGCGTTGGGCGGACCGCAGTTGACCGAGGTCGATTTGCGTCTCACCCCGATCGACAGCGGGCCGTCGGGCAAGGGCTGGGCGGTTGCGGTGCGGGCGAACGAGCTCGCAGGCGAGATCGCGATCCCGGCGACGGACACGGCGTCCGTGCGGGTTGCGCTGGAGCGTCTGGATCTGCTCGCCTTTCAGGATGCGCCGCAGCGGGGTGACGCCGAACGTTCGGCCTTGGCCGTCGAGGATCCGTTCCGCACGCTTCCCCCGATCGACCTGCGCATCGCGCGGTTGACCCGGGGCGATGCCCTGCTGGGAACGTTGCAGCTCGACCTGCGCCCGGATGTGCTGGGTCTTCGCCTGCCGAGTATCCGGCTGCTCGGCGAGGGCCTGGTCTCGGCCGAGGGCGAGGCATCGTGGATCAGATCCGCGAGCGGCGGTCGCAGCGAGGTCTCGATGCGGGTTGAGTCGCTCGATTCGGGTGTCCTGCTCAAGGCGCTGGATTCACAGAACCGGCTCGAAGGCGCACCGATGCAGGCACAGGTGATGCTCGACTGGCCGGGCGGATTCGGGGATTTCAATCTGGCGCGCGCACGCGGTTTCGTGGATGTCGAGGTAGGCTCGGGCCGGCTGTTGGACGTGGAGCCCGGTGTCGGGCGGGTGCTGGGGTTTCTGAATCTGAGCGCCTTGAAGCGGCGCCTGACGATGGACTTCACCGATCTCTATGGTCAGGGTTTTGCCTTCGAGGAGATGCGCGGCCGGATCCAGGTCGCCGAGGGCAAGGCGACCCTCGACGCCTTTACCATCGATGGTCCGGCGAGCAAGGTGATCGTCGGCGGCTCGAGCGATCTGGTGAATCAGCGTTTCGAGCAGAGCGTCGTCGTGGAGCCGAGGATCGGCTCGAGCGTTGCGCTGGCCAGCGCGGTTGCGGGCGGGCCGGTCGTGGGGGCCGCCGTCTATCTGGTGGATCGGATTGCGGGCAACGCTATCGATCGTCTCGGGCGTTACCGCTACCGGGTGACCGGGGCCTGGAGCAATCCGGATGTCAGCCGGGTTGGCTGGGATCCGGCGGTCGGTGCCGAGATCTCGCCCACGCCCACGCCCGCGCCCGGCGATGCGCCCCCGCCCCCGCCGCCCAACCACTTCCTGGATTAAACCGCGTTTCACCGGGATCTAAGGATATCTCCGAAGCCAAACGCACAATGAGCACGACGCATGTCGCGCTGGACGCGGTTTAAGCCCGATCGAGCGGGATTGTTTCGGCCGAACAGCAGGGGTGGTATCGTTCCGAATCGATCGGGTGAAGGCGCGGCGCATTGGGTCGCTCGGGCATGCACGAGCGGATGCCGCGTCCACGACCCTTTCCCTCAAGTTGCCGATCGGATCGCGTCGCAGGCCGAATCGGATTGGCCCGCCCCTTCGCCTGCCGGGGCAGCAGTGATTGCGGTAGAGACGATGAAGACAAAACCGAAGGTCGGAGCGGTCCAGATGGCGACCGGTCCAAACGTAAACGCCAACCTCTTCGAGGCGGAACGCCTGATCAAGGCGGCGAAGGAGAAGGGTGCGAGTCTTGTCGTGCTTCCCGAGAACTTCGCCTTCATGGGCAAACGCGATCAGGATCAACTGGCGCTGCGCGAAGAGGACGGCGACGGACCCTTGCAGGCGTTTCTGGCGCGGGTGGCCAAGCAGCAGGGCGTCTGGCTCGTCGGCGGCACCATTCCGTTGGCCGCCCATGATGCCGGCAAGATTCGGGCGGCCTGTCTGGTGTTCGACGATCGCGGCGAGCGGGTGGCCCGTTACGATAAGGTGCATCTGTTCGATGTCTGTCTGCCCGAGGGCGGGGAGCGTTACCAGGAGTCGACAACGATTGAGCCGGGAGAGGAGACCGTCGTCCTGGACACGCCGTTCGGACGTATGGGTGTCGCGGTCTGCTACGACCTGCGCTTCCCGGAGATGTTTCGTCGCATGCTCGACGGCGGTATGGAGATCCTGGCGATCCCCTCGTCCTTCACAGCCATCACGGGGAAGGCCCATTGGGAAACCCTGGTGCGCGCCCGGGCCATCGAGAATCTCGCCTACGTGATCGCGGCGGCGCAAGGCGGCTTCCACATCAACGGCCGCGAGACGCACGGTCACAGTATGATCGTCGACCCTTGGGGCACGGTGCTCGCGCAGGTGCCCAGAGGATCAGGCTTCATCTGCTGCGCCCTGGACGACGACTATCAGGACTCGGTCAGACGCAACTTCCCGACGATCGATCATCGTCGTTTGAAATGCCGCGCTTGAGACCGCAAATTTTAGCGTATACGAGCAGAACGGCGTTTGCATCCGCGTACGACCCTCTCTCCCCGACGGAGCCCGACAACACCCGATGATGACCGACCCGATTGCGATTGCACGCACGAGTATCCTTGAGCCTGCAGGATTGACCGAGCAGGACCTCGACCGTCTGCTCGGTCTTTTGGCCGGCTCCGCGGTGGATGCCGCGGATATCTATTTCCAGTCCAGCCGGCTTGAGTCCTGGGTTCTCGAAGACGGCATCATCAAGGACGGCAACTTCAGCATCGAGCAAGGCGCCGGGCTACGGGCGATCAGCGGAGAGAAAACCGGCTTCGCCTACTCCGACGAGCTGCGCTTCCCGGCCTTGGCACAGGCGGCCGAGGCCGCCCGAGCCATCGCGCGGATCGGCCAAGGCGAGCAGGTGCGCATCGGCGAGGTTGCGAACAAGCGCAGCCTCTACGACCCCACCAATCCAATCGCCAGCCTGCCCGACCCGGACAAGATCGCGCTGCTGCAACGGGTCGATGCCGAGGCACGGCGTGCCGATCCCCGCGTGCGCGAGGTGGTCGCCAGTGTTGTTGCCGTACAGGATACCGTCCTGGTTTTGGGCGACGACGGTGCCTTGTCGGCCGATGTGCGCCCCCTCGTGCGGCTGAACGTGAGCGTTGTGGCCGAAGACGGCGGGCGTCGCGAGCAGGGATCGAGCGGGGGCGGTGCCCGTGCCGATCTCGATTATTTTCTCCTCGAGGACCGCGCCCTGTCCTTCGCGCGCGAAGCCGTGCGTCTGGCCGTTACCAATCTCGAAGCCGGCGATGCGCCTGCCGGGACCATGACGGTCGTGCTCGGATCCGGCTGGCCGGGCGTGCTGCTGCACGAGGCGATCGGGCACGGGCTCGAGGGCGACTTCAACCGCAAGGGCAGCTCGGCCTTTGCCGGACGGATCGGCGAGCGGGTGGCCGCGCCCGGCGTGACGGTCGTGGACGACGGTACCTTGCCGGGTCGGCGCGGGTCTCTGAATATCGACGACGAAGGGACCATGACCCAGAATACGGTCCTGATCGAAGACGGCATCCTCTGTGCCTACATGCAGGACAAGCTCAATGCGCGCCTGACCGGGACGCACTCCACGGGCAACGGTCGTCGGGAATCCTACGCGCACTTGCCGATGCCGCGCATGACCAACACTTACATGCTTGCGGGCGAGCGCGATCCCGAGGAGATCATCGCCTCGGTGGACAAAGGCTTGTACGCGGTCAATTTCGGCGGTGGACAGGTGGACATCACCTCGGGCAAGTTTGTCTTCTCCGCAAGCGAGGCCTACCTGATCGAGAACGGGAAGATCGGGCGCCCCGTGAAGGGCGCGACCCTCATCGGCAACGGGCCGGATGTCCTGACCCGAGTGAGCATGATCGGCAACGATTTACGACTCGATCAAGGTGTCGGGACCTGCGGAAAGGAGGGCCAGAGCGTCCCGGTCGGGGTCGGCCAACCGACCTTGCGGGTCGACGGCCTGACCGTCGGCGGGACGAGCGCCTGACGGGGGAGGTCCGCTCTCTCGACACGACCAGACCACCTCAGCCGTGCCCGGAACCTCTCTCACCCAAGGACTTGCCATGTCGATTGCCGCCACCGAAGACACCGCGGAACGTCTCGCGCGCTTGAAACAGACGATCGAGGATCTCCTCAAGGAGGCGAAACGACGCGGTGCGACGGCCGCCGAGGCATCGGTGGGCAGCAGCGCCGGTCTCGAGGTCTCGGTCCGGCTCGGCGAGGTCGAAACGGTCGAGCACACACGCGACAACGGCCTCGGGATCACCGTGTATTTCGGAAACCGCAAGGGTTCGGCGAGCACGTCCGATCTGAGCACCGGCGCACTGCGCGACGCGGTGAAGGCGGCTTGTGCCATCGCCGAGCACACTCAGGAAGATCCCTGCGCCCATCTCGCCGACGCGGCCCTGATGGCCGCCGAGATCCCGGATTTGGATCTGTATCATCCCTGGCATCTGGGGGTCGAGGACGCGATCGAGATCGCGGCGGCCTGCGAGGACTCGGCCCGCGGGTTTGATCCGCGGATCGTCAACTCCGAGGGCGCGAGCCTCTCCACGCACACCGGGATCCAGGTCTACGGCAATAGCCACGGATTCGTCGCCGGCTACCCGACCAGTCGCCACGGGCTCAGCTGTGCGGTGATCGGCCAGGAGGGCGAGAGCTTGCAACGCGATCACTGGTGGACCAGCGCTCGGGCAGCAGCCGACCTGGATTCGGCACGCATGGTCGGCGAACGTGCGGCGGAGCGAACGGTCGCCCGGCTCGGGTCGCGCCGTATTCCGACCTGCCAGGTTCCGGTCCTGTTTCGCTCGGAGGTCGCGACGGGTTTGATCCGCAGCCTGGTCTCGGCGATCCAGGGCGGCAGCATCTACCGGCGCACCAGCTTTCTGCTTGACCATCTCGGCGAGCGTATCTTCCCGGACTTCGTGCGGATCCACGAAGAGCCGCACCTTCCGCGGGGGCTCTCGAGTGCGCCGTTCGACGGGGACGGTGTCGCGACGCGCGCCAAGGACCTGATCACCGACGGGGTACTTCAGACCTATCTTCTGGATGCCTATTCCGGGTGTCGGCTCGGCATGCAGACGACCGGCAACGCGGGCGGCGTGCGCAACCTGCGCATCGGCATGGGCGAGTTCGATCGCGACGCCCTGCTGCGCGAGATGGGTACGGGGCTGATGGTGACCGAGCTGATGGGGCACGGGGTGAATCCGGTCACGGGTGACTACTCGCGC
The DNA here is from genome assembly GCF_003634315.1 of Thiocapsa rosea. Classification (NCBI taxonomy): domain Bacteria; kingdom Pseudomonadati; phylum Pseudomonadota; class Gammaproteobacteria; order Chromatiales; family Chromatiaceae; genus Thiocapsa; species Thiocapsa rosea. Next base: position 561,062 of record NZ_RBXL01000001.1, on the reverse strand, counting down.
GGCGCTGCGGGCTTCTGGGTGGAGGGCGGCGAGATCCGTCATCCGGTCGAAGAGATCACCATCGCGGGCAACCTCAAGCGCATGTACGCGGGCCTGGTGGCGGTCGGCAACGATTGCGATTATTCAGGCAGCACGCGCACCGGCTCTTGGCTGATCGAGAAGATGACGATTGCAGGCGAATAGGGACGGTCGTTGCACGGGCTCGGCGCGCCGGCCTTGATTGTTTGACCGGCCGGTAGGGTGGACGAGCGAAAGCGAAGTCCACCGAACCCCGCGCCGGCGTCGCTGGACTGCGCTACGCCTGTCCAACCTATGGCACGACGTGATCGACGTCGCCGGCGTTTTGAGCACGGCCGGTGCCCCCGTGCGCCGCGATCGGTGCGGCCGAGTCAGGACACCGACCGACGTTACGGCGACCGTCGCTCCCACCGATAGACTCGCACAATGGATACAACCGACCCACTTACGGAAACCTTGGTGCTGATCGCATCGGCACCCGAGTCCGCCTCGGCCCTCACGCTCTATGCCCTTGCTTGCACGCTGGAGTATCAACAGGCCGGCTGTTTGTTCAAGCTGACCAAGCTATTGGATCTGCCTGCCGATCACCGACCGCTCGCCTACGGCCTGATGGAGCTTCTGGCCAGCGGCGAGGTGGGTACGGAGCGCTGGATTGCCGCGAAGGCGCGGATGGACGACCTGATCCGCGGAGCGCCCCGGCGCGCGTGATGAACCGTGATGAACTGGGCGGTTCGCGCCGTTCAACTGCCGGATCTAAACCGCGTCCAGAGCGAGATGCTCACTTTCGCGCGAGTTCGACGTTTGGTGCATCCACGGCCCTTAGCGGAGGCGCGGTTTGAAATGATTTATTTTTTAATAAGTTAAACCGCGCCGGCTCCAGCGAACGTCAAGTCCGGCGAGGCCAATCCCATCCAAAAAACATCGCACACCCCGCTGTGCGCGGTTTAGGTTCAAACGTTTTTGTCTCTTCGTCGGTCGTGCTCTTGAGCTGATCGCGCAGCGCGTCAATATTGAACGAAACATGGACAGCCTCAGGTGCTGTTGTCGGCTCTCTACTCGGGATCAATCGGAAGGATCAATTCGGATGTCAGTCAAAACAATCGGGATCGTTGGTGGCGGTATCGGTGGACTCGGTGCCGCTTGGCTGCTGGATTCGCGTTACGAGGTGACCCTGCTCGAGCGCAATGCGTATGTCGGTGGTCACAGCAATACGCTCGAGGTCGCGGACCCGCGCGGGGCCTTTCCGGTGGACACCGGGTTCATGGTCTTCAATCGGCGCAACTATCCGCTGTTGACCGCCATGTTCAAGCATCTCGATGTCGCGACCTATCCGACCAGCATGTCCTTCGCGGCCAGTCTGGAGGGCGGGCGTATCGAGTACGGCGGCGACAGTCTCAATACGCTGTTCGGCGCGCGTACCAATCTACTGGACTGGCGATTTCTGTGGATGGTCAAAGAGATTCTTCGATTCAACGCAGCGGCCAAGAACTTCATCAACTCCAACCCCGGCGACACCCTGACGGTCGGGGATTTCCTGCAGCGCGGTCGTTACTCGGATCGGTTCGCCAGCCACTATCTGCTCCCCATGGCAGCGGCCATTTGGTCCTGTCCCACGCAAGACATGCGCGACTTTCCCTTCCTGAGCTTTGCGCGATTCTTCGCCAACCACGGTCTGCTTGATCTGGTCGATCGTCCGGACTGGGAGACGGTGCGCGGCGGCAGTCGCGCCTACGTTCAGGCGATCCTGGCGCGGTTGCGGGGGCGTTGTCTGGCCGACACACCGGTGCAGCGGGTGCGGCGTCGTGAGCAGGGCGTCGAGGTCGAGACCGCGGCGGGGGAGCGTTTGCACTTCGACGCAGTCGTGATGGGTTGCCACGCCGACGAGGCACTGTCTTTGATCGAGTCCCCAACACCGCTCGAGCGCGACATCCTCGGCGATTTCCGGTATCAGACCAATCAGGTCTTTCTGCACACCGATTCCGGACTGATGCCGAAACGCCGCCGGGTCTGGTCGTCGTGGAACTATATCCAACAGCCGGGGGAGGGCGCCGATCGTCCGGTGACGGTGACCTACTGGATGAACAGCCTTCAGGATCTGCCGTCCGACCGCGATGTCTTCGTCAGTCTCAATCCGCGTGTGGCGCCGCGCAGCGATTTGATTCTCGCCGAGATGACCTACGAGCACCCGATGTTCGACGCGAGTGCCACCGAGGCCCAGCGCCGCATCGGCGAGATCCAAGGCCGCGACCGGATCTGGTTCAGCGGGGCTTATCTGGGATACGGATTCCACGAGGACGGCCTGCGTGCCGCGGTCGATGTGGCGCGCGGGCTCGATGTCCGTCCGCCCTGGGAGACGGCGGCGCCATCCGCTGCAGCGGGCGACGGCGCAGGGGCCGGCTACGCGGCAGGGGCCGGGCCGAGCAGCATGACGGTGTTGCCCTCGTGAGCACGGTTGCCGGTCGAATCATCTTCGGCGATGTCATGCATCGTCGGCTCTTTCCGGTGCGTTATCGCTTCGTCTACCGGGTCTTCAGCATGGTGCTGGATGTCGAGCGGGTCGGCGAGATCGCGCGTGATTGCCGCTGGTTCTCTCATAACCGCTTCAACCTCTTCTCCTTTTACGATCGCGATCACGGCGGGCGCGACGGAGGTGGACTCAAGCCCTGGTTGCTCGAGCGACTGCGCGCGCGCGGGCAAGAGATGGAGATCGCCCGCATCGAGCTGCAGTGTTTTCCGCGCGTGCTCGGATTCGTCTTCAATCCGCTGAGTGTCTGGACCTGCTTCGATCGCTGCGACAGGCCGGTCGCGGTGCTGTGCGAGGTCAACAACACCTTCGGCGAGGCCCACAGCTATCTGTTGCACGAGAAGGGCGCTCCGATGGACTGGCCGATCCGTCACGCGCATCGCAAGGATTTCCACGTCTCGCCTTTTGTCGACATGAACGCCGACTATCACTTCCGGTTTACACGGCAAGGCGATCGTCATGCGATCGTGATCCGCGAATATCAGGACGAGTCCTTGATGCTGGTGGCCGTCCAGCAGGGGATCGCGGAGACGATCACGGACGCCAAGCTGCTGCGCGCCGCCTTCGCCTATCCATTTCTGACGCTGAAGGTTGTCCTTATGATCCATTGGCAGGCTTTGAAGATCTGGCTCAAGGGAGGGCGCTACCATTCCAAGCCGACTCCACCCCTAGAAGAGGTGTCCTGATGTCCGCAGAGGAGTTGATCGAAGAACCTCTCACCCGCCGATGGAGCTGGTCGAGCCGTCTGATCGGCGGGTTTTGTCGGCACCTGGCGTTCGGCCAGCTCTTGGTGCGTTTTCCCGACGGAAGCGCCACGCTGCACCGCGGCCGGTTCCCGGGCGCGAGCGGTGTCATGGAGGTGCAGTCGCCGCTCAAGATGGCCGGGCGGCTGCTCACTCGAGGCGAGGTGGGATTCGGCGAATCCTACGTGGAAGGGCATTGGACGACGCCCGATCTCGCCGCACTGCTCGAGGTGCTCTACGACAATATGGAACATCTGGGCGTGGGGCCGCGCGGGATGCGTTGGTCGCGCCTCTGGGATCGATTGAGCCATCGGCTGCGTGAGAATCACCCCATCAACAGTCGCCGCAACATTGCCCACCACTACGACCTAGGCAACGACTTCTACACACGCTGGCTCGATCCGAGTATGACCTACTCCTCCGCGCTCTTTGCCGACCCGGCGCGGGACAGTCTGGAATCGGCCCAGGAGCGTAAATATCAGCGCTTGCTCGACGCGCTGGACGCCAAACCCGGCGAGCGTATCCTGGAGATCGGCTGCGGCTGGGGCGGTTTCGCGGAGCTGGCGGCACGGCGAGGTCTGCACGTCACCGGCGTGACCCTCTCGCGCGAGCAGCTCGCTTATGCGCGCGAACGCCTCGAGGCCGCCGGTCTCTCCGATCGCGTCGACCTGATGCTTCAGGATTATCGCGACATCGAGGGGCGCTTCGACCACGCGGTCTCGATCGAGATGATGGAGGCGGTGGGCGAAGCCTTCTGGCCGACCTACTACCAGGCGTTGCGGCGGCTGGTGCGGCCGGGCGGTCGTATCGCCTTGCAGGTCATCACCATCAACGAGGACGATTTCCCCGTCTACCGCAAGCAGCCGGACTTCGTTCAGCTCTACATCTTCCCGGGCGGGATGCTGCCCACGCCCGAGCGCATGACGCGCGAGGCGCAGGATGCGGATCTGCTGATTCGCGAGACGGCGTGGTTCGGGCTCGACTATGCCGAAACCCTGCGCCGTTGGCGTCTCGCCTTCCATGCGGTGGATCAGGAGGTGGCTCGTCTCGGATACGATGCGCGTTTTCGACGGATGTGGGACTACTATCTCGCTTACTGCGAGACCGGCTTCAAGACGGGCTGCATCGATCTGACCCAAACCATCCTCGAGGTCCCGGAGCGCAGCTGAACCTTCCGCAGAATCGACGCGCAATGGAAACGGCATGAGCGAGATCGTCCTCATCAACGTCTCGGGCGAGGATCGTCCGGGGATCACCGCAGCCCTCACCGCCATCCTGGCCCGGTATCGGGTGCCGATACTGGATATCGGCCAGTCGACCATCCACAACGCCTTGGCGCTGGGTCTTCTGGTCGAGCTGCCGGCAGACAGCGCATCCTGCCCGGTGTTTCGCGATCTGCTGTTCACCGCTCACGGCATGGGGCTGGATCTCCGGTTTACGCCGGTCGATCCGGACGCCTACGAAGACTGGGTGGCCGAGCAGGGGCAGCCGCGCCATATCCTCACCCTGCTGGGTCGTGAGATCGATTCGGAGCACATTGCGCGGGTTTCCGCCGTCGTTGCCGAATTCGGTCTGAACGTCGATCGGATCTCTCGGCTGACGGGGCGTCTCTCACGGCGTGTGCCGGAGCGCCATCCGCTCGCTTGCGTGGAGCTGTCGGTCCGCGGTGCGGTTGCGGATCTCTCCGAGCTGCACGCGGGTTTGCTCGCGCTGGGGCAGATTCTCGACGTGGACGTGGCCGTGCAGGAGGACGACATCTTTCGACGCAACCGTCGTCTGGTCTGTTTCGATATGGACTCGACCCTGATCCAGACCGAGGTGATCGACGAGTTGGCGAAGGCGGCCGGAGTCGGTCCAGAGGTCGCCGCCATCACGGAGGCCGCGATGCGCGGCGAGCTCGACTTCAAGGAGAGTTTCCGGCGTCGTATCGCGCTGCTCGAAGGCCTCGACGAGTCCGTGCTCGGCGAGATCGCCGCACGCCTGCCCATTACCGAGGGCGCCGATCGACTGATCGCAAGCCTCAAGCAGCTCGGCTACCGTATCGCCATCCTCTCGGGCGGCTTTACCTATTTCGCCGAGCACCTGCAACGTCGATTCGGGATCGACGACGTTTATGCCAACACACTGGAGTTTCGCGACGGCAAACTGACCGGCACGGTCTCGAGCGAGATCATCGACGGGGCGCGCAAGGCCGAGCTTCTCCGCGAGATCGCGGCCCGCGAGGGGATTCGCCTGGAGCAGGTCATCGCCGTGGGCGATGGTGCCAACGATCTGCCGATGCTGGCGATCGCCGGGCTCGGAATCGCCTTTCATGCCAAGCCGATCGTCACCAAGCAGGCGCGTCACGCCATCGCGAACGTCGGGCTCGACGGGATCCTCTATCTGCTCGGGATGCGCGACCGCGACCTCGAGCGGCTCGCCAGAGGGGCGCTGCTCAACCCCGGCCGATCGGTCTTATGAACGCATCGGCGTCGGGCCGAATGAACCCGGCGACCAGGTGTCGCTCGATTGCCTCGGCCTCCATCGGAGGCGCGAACCACATCCCTTGTCCGCATTTGCAGCCCATCGCCGCCAGGCGCTCGGCCTGCTTGCGGGTCTCGACACCCTCTGCCACCGTATCGAGCTTGAGTGCATGCGCGACGGCGAGCAACGCCTGAATGGTTTCGACGGCATCGGGGTTGTCGTCGAGCTCGCGGACGAATTGGCGATCGATCTTGAGTGTGCTCACCGCGGACCGACGCAGATAGGTCAATGACGAGAAGCCGGTGCCGAAGTCGTCGAGAACGAGCCGAACGCCGAGATCCCGGAGCATGGCGATCTGGGTCCGGTAATGCTCGCCGTACTCCATCATCGCGGTCTCGGTGAGCTCGAGCTCGAGTCGGGCGGGGTCCAGCCCCGTCTCCTGGGCCGTCGCGAGCACGTCATCGGCGAGACAGCCGGCGCGGACCTGCTGGGGCGAGACATTGATGCTGACCCGACCGAAGGCGAGTCCTCGGTCATGCCAGCCGCGCGCCTCGCGTGCGGCCGTGCTCAGCACCCAGCTGCCGAGGACATGAAACAGCCCGCGGCGCTCGGCGAGATGCACGAAATCCCCCGGCGGCAGAACCCCCTCCACCGGATGGCGCCAGCGCACCAGGGCCTCGACCGCCGTGATCCGTCCGCTCGCGAGCTCGACCTGCGGCTGATAGTGCAAAAAGAGCTCGCCGCTGCGTACGGCCTCGTCGATCCGATCCGTGAGGGCGGCATCGCGGCGGACCTGCCGTGTCATGGCGTCGGTATGGAATGCGTAGCCGCCGCGTCCGTTGTTCTTGGCCTTGTAGAGGGCGACATCGGCACGGCCGAGGAGGGTTTCCAGGTCGATATCCGGCTTGGGGACGAAGACGACACCGACGCTCGCCCCGCAGTTGATGGCATGGCCGTCGATCGAATAGGGTCGAGACAGTTGCTCGACGATCTTTGCCGCCAAGGTGGCTGCATCGGCGATGCTCTGAGCATCGGGTTGGATCACGGCGAACTCGTCGCCGCCGAATCGCGCGACCGTGTCCATCCCGCGCACGAGGGCCGACAGGCGCTGGGCAACCTCCTTCAAGAGCAAATCGCCCACGGGATGACCCAGGGTGTCGTTGACCTCTTTGAAGCGGTCGAGATCGAGAAAGTGCAGAGCAAAGCCGCGATCGGCGCGCCGCACCGAGGTCAGTCGCTTGGCGAGCTGACTCTTGAACAGGGCGCGATTGGGTAGGCCGGTGAGGCTGTCGTAGTAGGCGAGGCGCAGGATCTGCTCCTCGTTGCGTTTGCGTTCGGTGATGTCGTGGAAGGTGACGACAACACCCATCGCGGAGTCGCCGACGCGGATCGGTGTTGCGCGATACTCGACGGGAAACGCCGAGCCGTCGTGTCGCTGCAGGACTTCGTCGCTGACCACGATGTCTTTGCCGGTATGCATGACCGAGAGCATTCGGCACCGGGTGGCGTCGCGGTCGCCTTCGTCGGGGTCGTCATGGGTGACGGCCGGGCAGGGTTTGCCGACCAGATCGGCCGGGTCGTATCCCAACAGGCGTGCGCCCGTGGGATTGATGAAGGTGGTGACACCGTCCGGGTCGAGTCCGAACACCCCCTCGCTGGTCGACTCCAACAGGAGCCGCGCGCGCTCCTCGGCGGCGATGCGTGCCGCGCGATCGCGCGCTTGCTGCAAGGCGACGGCCACCAGCGCCGCGCCTTGCGCGATATAAATCAGCTGCTCCGCGTCGGGTTTGCCGGGGGCTCGCGAATAGATATCGAAGGTCCCCAAGATGTCCCCGCCGGCATCGCGAATCGGCTCGGACCAGAAACCGCGGACACCGGTCTCCTCCGTGATGCCTGCCAGCGACTGCCAATAGGGATGATAGAGGACGTCGGCGATCACGAGGGGCTCGCCGATCGGGTGCGGAGTCGCCCCCTTGGCCGGGTCGTCCGTCAGGCGGTCGATCGCCTCGACAAGCCGATCCGGAAGACTCGGGGCCGTGCCGACACGCAGGCGGTGGGTGGCGCTGTCCATCAGCATGATCGAGCACATGAGGCTCTGGTCGAGCGCCTCGATCGATGCGGCGATCGCGTCGAGCGCCTCTTGCACGGGAGCGCCTTCGGCGATCAACTGCATGATGTGAATACGGCTTTCCTGGAGCATCCAGGCGCGTCGGTTCTCGGTGACATCGCGCACGGTTCCCGTCATATAGACGGGACGACCTTGCTCGCGGGTCAGCGTTGCGCGCCCGTGGAGGTAGCGTACCTCGCCGTCGGGTAGCAGGATCCTATGCTCGCAGTCGTAATCCCCGGTTCCGAGGATGGCGGCTCGAACCCTATCCTCGACCCGCGCGCGGTCTTCCGGGTGAACGCAGTCGAGGAAGCTTCTGTAATTCCCGGGGAAGCCATCGGGCGGTACGGCGAAGATGCGATAAACCTCGGCGGACCATTCGAGTCGGTCGTTCTCGGCATCCCACTCCCAGGTTCCGAGATGCCCGAGCCGTTGTGTCTCTTCGACCAGACGCTCGCTCCGGGCCAAGCGCCCTTCGAGCCCGGCGTGCGCCGCTTGCGTCTGTGCGATCCGTGCGGCGATGTCGCCTCGGAGGCGGCGTTCACGCCACGCTGCAACGACGGCCACTGCAGCCAGAAGGGCCAGTGCTCCGCCCGTGCCTGCCCCGATAGAGGCGGACGAGGACACAGACGGCTCGGCTGCCGAGGCCAGTGTCGGCAGCCATAGCGCCGACAACCACATCCATCGAGCCGAAGGGGGCGAAGCGATCGGTAACTCTGGCCTCTTGTCCATTCGGGCATCAAATAAGGTTGAGTGTTGTGAATCGGGCGTGTTTCCCGAACCGGGTCGTGCCGTTCTCGCGAACCGGCTCGGCACCGGCACTGTGTTCGTGAATCTTCGCAGGGCCGACCTGCAACCGGAGTATCCGCATCCATCGCCTGATGGGATAATGCCGGCCCGACCGTCCAAACCGCAATGGCTCATCGCCGGAGATCCGCAGATGCCCGACCTCGACCGGACCTACCGGATCGGCCCGATCCACCTGGCGCCGTCCGTCCTGCCTCGGAACGGCTGGACCTTTTTGGTTGCGGCGTTTTTCTCGATCGGACTGATGATCTTCATCTCCATCGGTCAGACCTACATCCTCAACGAGCATCTCGGTGTTCCGGAGTCGACGCAGGGCGCGATCAGCGGCCAGCTTGTCTTCCTGACCGAGATCGTCACCCTGTTGCTGTTTTTGCCGGCCGGCATCCTCATGGACCGGATCGGGCGTCGAGGGGTCTACGCGGCGGGATTTCTGGTCCTGGCCTTGACCTATGTCCTCTATCCGTTGGCGGAGTCGGTCGAGGCGCTTTATGTCTATCGGGTTCTCTATGCGATCGGCGTGGTCGCGGTCGCGGGCGGGTTGTCGACCGTCCTTGCCGATTATCCGGCAGAACGTTCCCGCGGCAAGTTGGTGGCCATCGTCGGTGTCATGAGCGGCTTGGGTGTCGTGCTCATCAGTCAGGGTCTCGGTGCCATGCCGAAGGTCTTCACCGGCGCGGGCTTCGACGGCGTCACCGCGGGCAGGTTGACCCATTTCATCGTTGCGGGTCTTGCAGTCGCGGTTGCCCTGTTGCTCCTCTGGGGCCTTAAGCCAGGTGTGCCTGTGCGTCTCCAGGACCGCCCGAGCGTGCGCGAGCTCTTGGTCGGCGGTTTTGCGCACGGGCGCAATCCACGCATCCTCCTGGCCTATTCGTCTGCATTCATCGCACGCGGCGACCAATCGGTCAACGCGATCTTCCTCGTCCTTTGGGGCACCTTGGCGGCCAAGGCGACCGGCATGGAGTCCGCCTCGGCGGTGATGAGCGGAACCCTGATCTTCGTGATGGCGCAGGTCTCGGCACTCGTCTGGGCGCCCGTTCTCGGCCCGCTGCTCGACCGGATCGACAGGGTCACCGGCCTCGCGATCTGCATGGCGCTGGCGGCCTTGGGCAATCTCAGTCTGTTGGCGCTCGAGGATCCGCTCTCCTCCTATGGTCCGATCTTCTTTATCCTGCTCGGGATCGGCCAGATCAGTGTCTATCTCGGCGGTCAATCCTTGATCGGCCAGGAAGCCCCGGCCGGGCAGCGGGGCTCGGTGCTCGGCGCCTTCAACGTCGCCGGCGCGATCGGTATTCTCTTGATTACGCCGGTTGGCGGATATCTGTTCGATCGGGTCGATCCGCGTGCACCCTTCATCGTGGTCGGCGTGATCAATGTCCTGCTGGTCTTTGCGAGCATCTATGTTCGGATGAGGCACTCACCCGAATCGCAACACGCAAGCGCTTCGGAGCGAGCCTAAAGCGCGCCGGTTGCGGTATGCGTAGTTTGTCGGAGCTGGCGCGGTTTAAGTCCCCGCGGGTACCGATCTACCGGCGGGGCATAAAATAAGGTCGCACAAAAAAGCCGGCTTGAGCCGGCTTTTTTGTAACCTGTATTTTGGTCGGGGTGACTGGATTCGAACCAGCGACTTCTGCCTCCCGAAGACAGCGCTCTACCAAGCTGAGCTACACCCCGAAATGGTTCCTCAATGTTTACGGTCGACCGAGAAATCGGCCAGTGTTGCCATGGCATCCCTGGCGGGACAGGGCGGCAACGCATTTAACGATCGCTTTGCTCGATCCGCGAAGTCTTCCGCAAGCCGCGTAGTATAGGTAATGGCATCGGTCGACGCAATCGCCTCCACGACGGATTCCATGTGCTTGCGGCCGCCTTCTTCGATGGCCTTGCGCAGCAATGCCTTCTGCTCGGGTGTTCCGACTTCCATCGCGCGAATGACCGGGAGGGTCGGTTTGCCTTCATCGAGGTCATCGCCGACATTCTTGCCCAGCTCGGCGTTTGCCGGACTGTAATCCAGCGCGTCGTCGATGAGCTGGAAGGCGATCCCGAGGTTCAGGCCGTAGCTCGCCGCGGCTTCTTCGACGCCGGGGCTCGATCCGGCGAGTACGGCGCCGAGTCGCACGCCCGCTTCGAACAGCGTCGCCGTCTTGCGGGTGATGACTTCCATATAGCGGGTCTGATCCGTGTCGGGGTCGTGCGTATTCAGGAGTTGAAGCACCTCGCCTTCGGCGATCCGGTTGGTCGCATGCGAGAGGATGTCCATGACCCGCATATTCCCGACATCGACCATCATCTCGAAGGCGCGGGAGTAGAGGAAGTCCCCGACCAGTACGCTGGCGTCGTTGCCCCAGACGACATTGGCCGTCTCGCGGTTGCGTCTGAGCTCGGAGGCATCCACCACATCGTCATGCAGGAGCGTCGCGGTGTGGATAAACTCCACGACGGCCGCCAGGTCGATGTGCCGCTCGCCGGAATATCCGCAAGCGCGCGATGCGAGCAGGACAGACAGCGGGCGCAATCGCTTGCCGCCGCTGTTGACGATGTAGCTGCCGATTTGATTGATCAGCACCACGTCTGACCGGAGTCGACGCAGGATCAAGGCGTCAACGGCCTTGACGTCTTCGGCGACGGGTTGTCGGAGCGCGGTGATATCCATGAGGTGTCTATGGACTGACTGATCGTGGCGGCGGATGCTAGGTGTGGGATGGGGGTCTGTCAAGTCGGAGGCGGGTTGCGAGGCCCCGTACTTTGGATTCCCCTGCGGTTTGGCCGGCACAACGGTCGCGGCGCGGTGTCGCTTGCCGATGCGGCTCCGCAAACGGTCTTGACCGGGTGTTAACCATCGAGTAGTATTCCGCTTCTTTTGTTTCGGCGCCAGTCGCCGATCTCGCCGAATGGTTTTGGGGATCTTCAGACATGTACGCGGTCATTCAAACCGGTGGCAAACAATACCGGGTTTCAGAAGGCGACACCGTCAAAGTAGAAAAGATTTTGGCGGAGCAGGGCGCTGTCGTCGACTTCGATCAGGTCCTTCTGGTGGCCGACGGGGACGATGTCAAGGTCGGCAAGCCCTATGTCGAAGGCGTCAAGGTCAGCGCAACGGTCGAAAGCCACGGGCGTGCGAAGAAGGTCATGATCGTGAAGTTTCGGCGGCGCAAGCACCATCTGAAACGCCAGGGCCATCGTCAATCGTTTACCGCCCTGAAGATTACGGCGATCAGCGCCGGCTGAAGAGGAGACTCCCATGGCACATAAGAAAGCTGGCGGCAGCTCGCGCAACGGGCGTGATTCGGAATCCAAGCGACTCGGCGTCAAGGTCTTCGGTGGGCAGGTCGTCAAGGCCGGAGCCATCATCGTGCGCCAACGCGGTACCCGATTCCACAGCGGGGTCAACGTCGGCTGCGGACGTGACCATACGCTCTTCGCTCTTCGCGACGGGGTTGTGACCTTTGTCGAGCAGGGGCCGAAGAATCGGAAGTTCGTGACGGTGGTCGAAAAGCCTGCGAGCGTCGGCTCGGTCTGATCGGTTCGGGCGCTACCCATCGCAACGGGCACGCGAGCCTCGCCGTTTCGGCGGGGCTCTTTTCGTTTCAGCGATGAGGTTGTTTGAGTTATGAAATTCGTCGACGAGGCGTTCATTCGGGTCGAGGCAGGAGACGGCGGCAGCGGCTGCGTCAGTTTTCGTCGCGAGAAATACATCCCGAAGGGCGGACCCAACGGCGGCGACGGGGGCAACGGCGGCAGCGTCCACCTCGTCGCCGACGTCAACCTGAATACCCTGGTCGATCTGCGTTACCAACGCGTGCATCGCGCGGAGCGGGGGCAGAACGGCAGGAGCCGGGACATGACCGGGCGTGCGGGCGCTGATCTCGTTATCCGGGTCCCGGTCGGGACGCGCGTCTTCGAGCGCGAGACCGGGGAGTTGATCGGCGAGCTCTTGGAGTCCGGCCAACAGATGTTGGTTGCCCAAGGCGGCTTTCACGGCATCGGGAACGCGCGCTTCAAATCCAGCACCAATCGAACCCCGAGACAGTTCACCCCGGGGACACCGGGCGAGCGCAGAGACCTCCAGCTCGAGCTGATTCTGCTCGCGGATGTCGGCTTGCTCGGTTTCCCGAATGCAGGCAAATCCTCGCTGATTCGCCAGGTCTCCAGTGCGCGCCCCAAAGTCGCGGACTATCCCTTTACGACGCTTTATCCCAACCTCGGTGTGGTGCGGCTCGGTCGCGACCGCAGCTTCGTGATTGCCGACATTCCCGGCGTGATCGAGGGTGCGGCGGACGGTGCGGGGCTGGGGAGCCACTTTCTCAAACATCTCTCCCGCACACGCTTTCTGTTGCACCTGGTGGATGTCGCCCCGTTGGACGACGCGGTAGACCCCGTCGAGCAGGTTCGCAAGATCGAGGCGGAACTCTCCGCGTTCGGTGAAGGACTCGCGCTCAAGGAGCGTTGGTTGGTGCTCAACAAGATCGACCGCCTCCTCCCCGAAGAGTACGCGGCGCAGCGCGAGAAGATCATCTCGCGACTCGAGTGGACATTGCCCGTCTACGGGATCTCCGCAATGACGGGGGAGGGTACGGCGGCGCTGATGGGTGATCTGATGAGTCGATTGGAGGCGTTGGCTGCGGAAAGAGCTGCCGCAGAGCAGGCAGGCGGAGATCGCGCGAGGGGCGCCGATGCCGATCCCGCACCACTCGAGACCGATTGGCATCCGCTCGACTGAACCGGTTGGACCTTTCCTATGATTTCACGCGCCATGATCCCCTTCACGCGTCGATGGGTCGTGAAGATCGGAAGTGCATTGTTGACCCGCGACGGCGCAGGACTCGAGCGCAGTATGCTGGCCCCCTGGGTCGAGCAGATCAGCGCGCGCCGAATGGCGGGCAACGAGGTGGTTCTGGTGTCTTCCGGTGCTGTCGCCGAGGGGATGGCACGGATGGGCTGGCAGGCGCGTCCCAAGGCGCTCCATGCGCTGCAGGCGGCCGCTGCGATCGGGCAGATGGGACTCGTGCGCGCGTATGAAGACTGTTTTCAAGCGCGCGGACTGCACACCGCCCAAGTGCTCCTGACACATGACGATCTGGCTGATCGCGCCCGGTATCTCAATGCCCGCAGTACCCTTCGGACCCTGCTCAAGCTCGGTGTGATTCCCGTCATCAACGAGAACGATACGGTTGCAACCGACGAGTTGCGCTTCGGCGACAACGATACCTTGGCGGCTCTGGTCGCTAACCTGATCCAGGCCGACCTTCTGATTCTCCTGACCGATCAAGATGGCCTATTCGACCGGGATCCGCGCGCTCACGCCGATGCTTGCTTGATTCCCGAGACTCGGGTCGACGATCCGCAACTCGATCAGGTCGCCGGAGGTAGCGTCACGGGTTTGGGTACGGGCGGAATGATCACGAAGGTCCGTGCGGCTCGTCTTGCCGCGCGCTCGGGTACGCCGACGGTGATCGCGCCCGGGCGTGGAGAAGACGTCCTGAGACGGATCGGAGAAGGGGAGGGCGTCGGCACCCTGTTGGTGCCCTTCCAGGGCCCTCAGGCGGCGCGCAAGCAGTGGTTGGCCGGCCACCTACAAGTCCGTGGTCGTCTCACGCTCGACGTCGGCGCGGTCAATGCATTACGCGAGAAGGGGAAAAGTCTACTCGCCGTGGGTGTGAAAGAGGTGCAAGGCGCCTTTAACCGTGGCGAGGTTGTTGCCTGTGTCGATGAATCGGGCCGCGAAGTGGCGCGCGGTTTGGTCAACTACGATGTGCAGGAAGTTGCGCGAGTCAAAGGTCAGCCGTCGAGCCGATTCGAGGTGATCCTCGGCTATCTCGACGAGGAGGAGTTGATCCATCGCGACAATCTGGTGTTGCTTTAAACCGCGTCCAGAGCGAGATGCTGACTTTCGAGTGAGTTCGACGTTTGGTGCATCCACGGCCCTTAGCGGGGACGCGGTTTAAAAATTTATATTTTTCAAAACTTTAAACCGCTCAGCGTCCGACGGTCGTCGGAGCCTGAGCGGCAAGCGAATCCAACAAATTACGCTTACCGCACCGGCCGCGGTTTAGGTCTTCGATTGCTTTCCTTCAATCCCCCCTCGTCGCCCGACCTTACCTGGTGCCGAGTCCGGTTGCCTTGGCGACCGCATCGGCGATCCGGATTTGATCCTCGTCCGACAGATACGGGTGCATCGGGAGACTGATGACCCGCTGTGCTACGCGTGCGCTGACAGGGGTGCCGAATCGCTCCAGGCTTGGTTGAAACACGGGTTGGTCGTTCAAGGGGACGGGGTAGTGTACCGCCGTCGGAATCCCTTCGGCCGCCAATGCCTCGGCGACGCGATCGCGCTCGTCGATCTGAATGGTGTACTGCGCATAGACCGACTCGTTGCCCGGTGCGATGAATGGCGTCAAGACGCCGCCTCCGGCAACAGCCTCACTCGACACCGCCCCATGAGCCTGAAGCAACTCGGAATAGCGCGCTCCGATTCGGGCTCGTGCATCGATCTCGTTCACGAACAGCGGTAGCTTCGCCAGCAGAATGGCCGCCTGAAGCGTGTCGATGCGGGCATTCAAGCCGACACGCGGATGGTGATAACGGCGATCTTGACCGTGATTTCGGATCTCCTTCAGCCTTTTCGCCGTTTCATCGTCGTTCGTGAAGCAGGCCCCCGCGTCGCCGTATGCCCCCAGCGGCTTGGACGGGAAGAAGGACGTGCAGCCGATCGAGGACAGAGCACAGGACCGCTTTCCTTTGTACGTGGCTCCGAAGCTCTGAGCGGCGTCTTCGATTACGGGCAGGCGATGCCGTGCGGCGATCTCGTTGATGGCGTCCATGTCTGCGCATTGGCCGTAGAGAGAAACCGGCATGATGGCGCGGGTCCGTCCGGTGATGGCCTCTTCGATCCGGGCAGGGTCGATGTTGTAGGTCACGGGGTCGATGTCGACGAAGACCGGGCGCACGCCGAGCAGCGCGATCATCTCGCCGGTCGCGATGAAGGTGAACGGGGTCGTGATAACCTCGTCGCCCCGACCGATCTCCAACGCCATCATGGCCGCGAGCAACGCGTCTGTTCCGCTCGAAAGACCGATGCAGTGGCGCGTGCCGACGAAGGCCGCGAGCGCGATTTCCAGCGCTTCGATTTCAGGTCCCATGATGTACTGTCCGTGCTCCAGGACAGCATGAATACGGGCCTTCACGTCGTCTTCGATCAGTCGATACTGTGACTTCAAGTCGATGAATTGCATTCGTTCCGCCTTAAACCGCGCTCAGCACGGCATGCGATGTTTTTGGATGGGATCGGCCCCGGCAGACTTGACGACTGCTGGAGTCGGCGCGGTTTAAGATCAGGATACCGGGTTTCTGTCGAGCCGTCTTTTCCGCGCGCATAAAAAAAACCCCCGTCGTGGGACGGGGGTTTCGGGGTAAGGCCCTGGCGGTGACCTACGTTCGCATGGGGAGGCCCCACACTATCATCGGCGAGACACCGTTTCACGTCTGAGTTCGGGATGGGATCAGGTGGTTCCAGTGTTCTATGGCCGCCAGGAAAACGGGCGGTCGCGCCCCGCTCGGGGACGCGTCCTGTTCGGTGAGATCGTTGCTGTGCGAGGTGTCGACACCCGGCGCAACGCGCTTGGGTGTTATATGGTCAAGCCACACGGTCAATTAGTACAGGTTAGCTTCACCCATTACTGGACGTCCACATCCTGCCTATCAACGTCGTCGTCTTCAACGGACCTTCAGAGGCATCAAGTGCCTAGGGAGACCTCATCTCGGGAGGGGCTTCCCGCTTAGATGCTTTCAGCGGTTATCCCGTCCGAACATAGCTACCCGGCAGTGCCACTGGCGTGACAACCGGAACACCAGGGGTTCGTCCACTCCGGTCCTCTCGTACTAGGAGCAGCTTCCCTCAAGTCTCCAACGCCCACGGCAGATAGGGACCGAACTGTCTCACGACGTTCTAAACCCAGCTCGCGTACCACTTTAAATGGCGAACAGCCATACCCTTGGGACCGACTTCAGCCCCAGGATGTGATGAGCCGACATCGAGGTGCCAAACACCGCCGTCGATATGAACTCTTGGGCGGTATCAGCCTGTTATCCCCGGAGTACCTTTTATCCGTTGAGCGATGGCCCTTCCATACAGAACCACCGGATCACTAAGACCTACTTTCGTACCTGCTCGACGTGTGCGTCTCGCAGTCAAGCACCCTTATGCCTTTGCACTAAACTCCCGATTTCCGACCGGGATTAGGGTACCTTCGTGCTCCTCCGTTACGCTTTGGGAGGAGACCGCCCCAGTCAAACTACCCACCATGCACTGTCCCTGACCCGGATCACGGGTCGAGGTTAGAACGTCAAACAGACCAGGGTGGTATTTCAAGGTCGGCTCCACGGCAACTGGCGTCACCGCTTCAAAGCCTCCCACCTATCCTACACAAGTCGGTTCAACGTCCAGTGCAAAGCTGTAGTAAAGGTTCACGGGGTCTTTCCGTCTAGCCGCGGGTACTCGGCATCTTAACCGAGATTTCAATTTCACTGAGTCTCTGGTGGAGACAGCGCCGCCATCGTTACGCCATTCGTGCAGGTCGGAACTTACCCGACAAGGAATTTCGCTACCTTAGGACCGTTATAGTTACGGCCGCCGTTTACCGGGGCTTCGATCAAGAGCTTCTCCGAAGATGACCCCATCACTTAACCTTCCGGCACCGGGCAGGCGTCACACCCTATACGTCCGCTTACGCGTTTGCAGAGTGCTGTGTTTTTAATAAACAGTCGCAGCGGCCTGGTCACTGCAACCCCTCTCGGCTCCGGCCGCAAGGACCTTCACCTGACAGGGGCGTACCTTCTCCCGAAGTTACGGTACTATTTTGCCTAGTTCCTTCACCAGAGTTCTCTCAAGCGCCTTGGGATTCTCACCCTGCCCACCTGTGTCGGTTTGGGGTACGGTCACACCGAACCTGAAGCTTAGAGGCTTTTCCTGGAAGCATGGCATCAACCACTTCGTCCCCGTAGGAACTCGTCGTCACGTCTCGACATTGAACCCCCGGATTTGCCTAAGGGTCCTGCCTACACGCTTAAACCGGACACCAACTGCCGGCTGGCCTAGCCTTCTCCGTCCCCCCATCGCAGTTCGGTCTGGTGCAGGAATATTAACCTGCTTCCCATCGACTACGCCTCTCGGCCTCGCCTTAGGGGCCGACTCACCCTGCGCCGATGAACGTTGCGCAGGAAACCTTGGGCTTTCGGCGAGGGGGATTTTCACCCCCTTGGTCGTTACTCATGTCAGCATTCGCACTTCCGATACCTCCAGCATGCCTTGCAGCACACCTTCAACGGCCTACGGAACGCTCCCCTACCATGCGCATAAATGCGCATCCGCAGCTTCGGTACATGGCTTAAGCCCCGTTACATCTTCCGCGCAGGCCGACTCGACCAGTGAGCTATTACGCTTTCTTTAAAGGATGGCTGCTTCTAAGCCAACCTCCTGGCTGTCTGGGCCTTCCCACATCGTTTCCCACTGAGCCATGATTTAGGGACCTTAGCTGGCGGTCTGGGTTGTTTCCCTTTTGACGACGGACGTTAGCACCCGCCGTCTGTCTCCCGTGATTGCACTTGCCGGTATTCGGAGTTTGCATCGGTTTGGTAAGCCGGGATGGCCCCCTAGCCGAAACAGTGCTCTACCCCCGGCAGTGATACACGAGGCGCTACCTAAATAGCTTTCGGGGAGAACCAGCTATCTCCGGGCTTGATTAGCCTTTCACTCCGACCCACAGCTCATCCGAATCTTTTTCAACAGATCCCGGTTCGGGCCTCCAGCGCGTGTTACCGCGCCTTCACCCTGGCCATGGGTAGATCGCCCGGTTTCGGGTCTACTCCCAGCGACTGATTCGCCCTGTTCAGACTCGCTTTCGCTAC